>JAHEIZ010000008.1 GCA_024639145.1 Actinomycetes bacterium
GAATTCGAGTGAACCGCAATGGTGAGCTGTAGGAATTCGGGTGAACCGCAATGGTGATGCGCCGGATTGTCTCGGTCGGTTCTTTGGCGGCCGTCGGGATCGCTGCGCACACAGCCGTGAACCTGCGCAAGCTGCGTCGCCCTGCCCCTGTCACGGCAGATCTCGACGAACCGATCTCGGTGATCATCCCCGCGCGCAATGAGATCGCGCATATCGAGGCCACAGTTCGCAGCGTGCTCGCGCAGGAGCGCGTGCCGCACCTGCAGGTGATCGTGCTCGATGACGGCTCGACCGATGGCACCGGCGATGTGCTTGCGTCGATCGATGATCCACGCCTTCTGATCATCTCGATGCCTGACGCCGAGCTTCCGCAAGGCTGGCTCGGCAAGCCCTACGCGTGCTACCGCGCGAGCACGATGGCCACGGGCGAGATCCTCGTCTTCGTGGATGCCGATGTACTGCTCGAACCCGAGGCCGTGGCCTCCACTGCCGAGCACCTGCTCCGCGAGGGCATGAGCCTGGTCTCCCCCTACCCGCGTCAACTCGCAGGCAGCTGGCTCGAATACCTCGTGCAACCGCTGGTCACGTGGTCGTGGGCAGCCACCATGCCGCTTGGCTGGGCTAGGCGCACGCAGCGCACGTCACTATCAGCCGCGAACGGGCAGTTCATCGCGATGACAGCGAGCGCATACCGCCGGATCGACGGTCATGCTGCAGTCAAGGCCGAGGTGATCGAAGACGTTGCCCTGATGCGCGCAGTGAAGACCGATGGCGGGCTCACCGAGACTATGGACGGCTCTCAGATCGCGCAATGCCGGATGTATGAGGGCACGAACTCTGTCGTCAACGGCTACTCGAAGTCACTGTGGGCGGCGTTCAACGGCCCGGCAGGCTCACTTGCCGTCAACGCACTGCTCGTCGGCGCCTTCGTCGTACCGGCAGTCGGCATGATCACTGCACGTGATCGCACGACAAGGCGCATCGGCACACTCGGCTACGCGGCCGGCGTACTGAGCCGCGCCCTGGTTGCTCAACGCACCGGCGAGTCACTCGCTGCCGCTGCCGCGCAACCCGTGTCGATCGCTGCCTTCACCGCACTCAATGTGATCTCCTGGCGCCGGCATCTGACGGGCACGGCATCGTGGAAGGGTCGCGCAGTATGAGTCGCGTGATCGTCATCGGCGGCGGCGTGGGCGGCATGGCAACAGCCGCGCGATTGTCAGTGAAGGGCCACTCCGTCACGCTCATCGAGCAATCGGATCGCCTCGGCGGCAAGCTCGGCCGCTACGAGCGTGATGGCTTCGTCTTCGACACCGGCCCCTCGTTGTTCACCCTGCCTGCGGTCTATCGGGACCTATTCCTGAAGACCGGCGGCGCCCTCGAGGAAGCCGTCGATCTCCAGGAGATTGACCCTGCCTTCGGCTACCACTTCTCCGACGGCACGAGCGTCGCTATTCCCGGCGTGAACCCTGCGCGTGCAGCTGATGCGATGCAGGCCGCCTTCGGCGGCACTGCCGGTGCTGACTGGCGTTCCTTCATCGAGCGCGCGGGCGCGATGTGGCGCATCACCCGCGAGCCCTTCCTGCAGTCACCCCTTCCCGACTGGCGCACGCTGATGTCACTTGCGCGCAATCCCGGCGACGTGCGCACCATCGCCCCGTTCTCCACCCTGCGCAAGCTCGGCCGCGAGTACCTGAAGGATCCGCGCCAGCGCCAGCTTCTCGATCGTTACGCGACGTACACGGGCTCCGATCCGCGCCAGGCTCCTGCTGTCCTCGCGACGATCCCCTATATCGAGCAGACCTTCGGTGCCTGGCATCTCGGCGGCGGTGTGAGTGACCTCGCACGCGCACTCGAGAAGCGACTGGGCGAGCGAGATGTCACCGTGCGCCTGAACGCCTCGATATCGCACATCACGCTGACCGAGGGCGTGGTCAGCGGAGTAGAGCTCTCGGACGGCAGCACACTCGAGGCCGACATCGTGGTGGCGAATGCCGATGCCTCACAGGTGTACGGCACGCTCGTCGACGATCCGCGCGCACGCAAGGCAGATGAGCGACTCGCGAAAGCGACGCCGTCACTTGCAGGCTTCGTCATGCTTCTCGCCGTTGACGGTCGGACTGCCGGGCTGCATCACCACAACGTCTGGTTCCCGACGGACTACGACATGGAGTTCGACGACATCTTCGGGCGAAGCCCCCGTCCGCCGCGCGACCCCGCTATCTACGTCTGCGCGCCAGATGATCCGAGGATGCGCCCGAGTGACGACACCGAGGCATGGTTCGTGCTGGTCAACGCCCCGCGACATTCCTCGACCGGTGCCAAGGGCACCATCGACTGGGATGCCCCAGGGCTTGCTGACTCGTACGCCACTCACGTACTCGAGCTCCTTGCCACACGCGGAATGGATGTTCGCGACCGCATTCGCTGGAGCGAGATTCGCACGCCCGCTGATCTCGAGCGCAGCACGCGTGCGCCGGGCGGATCGATATACGGCACGTCGAGCAATGGCTCGCGCGCCGCTTTCCAGCGGCCGGCGAATCAGTCCGAGATTCCGGGGTTGTACCTCGTAGGCGGGTCATCGCATCCGGGCGGCGGCTTGCCACTGGTCGGAATGGGTGCGGAGATCGTGGCCGAAATCATCGGTCGGGCGTAACTACTTGGCGTGCACGCGAATTTACTTGGCTCGCGCGCCGAGGCCGAGCGCCTCGTAGACCTGACGGGTCGAGGTCGAGCGATTGAGCGTATAGAAGTGAATGCCGGGGGCGCCCATGTCGAGAAGCTCCTGCGCCATCTCGGTCGCGACCTCGACCCCGAGGGCACGCACGGCATCGGAGTCATCAGCGATCGCGTGGAAGCGGGCGGCGAGCTCCTCCGGGAACTCCGCACCCGAGAGCGCAGCGAAGCGCTCGATCTGCGACACATTGGTGACGGGCATCAGGCCGGGGACAATCGGCATGGTGCAGCCGTGCACCGCACTGCGATCGCGCAGGCGCGCATAGTCATCGGCACGGAAGAAGAACTGGGTGATCGCGAACTCGGCGCCGGCATCCTGCTTCATCGCGAGCACCCGGGCGTCCTGTTCGAGATCAGGTGACTCGGGGTGCCCCTCGGGGAAGGCGGCCACGCCGATGCTGAAGGTTCCGAGTGACGCAATGAGCTCGACGAGCTCAGTCGCATTGGCCAGGCCGTCGGGGTGAGCGTGCCACTCGGCTTCCGGGCCGCCGGGGGGATCTCCGCGCAGGGCCAAGATGGTGTTGATGCCCGCATCGGCGTACTGGCCGATGACTGCGCGCACCTCATCGCGGCTTGCGCCGACGCAGGTCAGATGGGCGACGGGAAGAAGTGTGGTCTGCTCGGCGATCTGCTGGGTGATGCGCACCGTGCGGTCGCGGGTCGAGCCGCCGGCACCGTAAGTGACCGAGACGAAGCTCGGACTGAGCGACTCGAGGTCGCGCACGGTCTCCCAGAGGGCGATCTCGCCCTCGTCCGTCTTCGGCGGGAACAACTCAAAGGAGAAGGAGCGTTCTCCCTCAGCCAGGGCCTGCCCGAGGGGCACGCGGTGGGCAGAGGTCTCAGGCACGGGGGCAAGCCTACGGGGCCGTGCTCCTTCGAGCATGCAGGGTGAGGGGGGCTCCCGTAGGCTCGCCTCGTGACCTCGCCCCTCGACGCTGCCGACCTTCGTGCTCGGGTTCAGCCGCTGATAGACACGGCGCTGATCGAGCAAGGCGCGATCCTCACCTCCGTGGGCGATGACCTCACCCCCATGATCGAGTCCCTCCAGGGACTGCTGGCCGGCGGCAAGCGCCTGCGCCCGGCCTTTTGCTACTGGGGCTGGCGCAGTACGGGCTTCGACCCGGCTCTCGACGACCAGGCGATGAAGGCTGCCGCCTCACTGGAATTCCTGCAGGCCTGCGCCCTCATTCACGACGACGTCATGGACGGCTCCGACACTCGCCGCGGCATGCCCGCCGCGCACCGACGCTTCGCGCACCTGCATCGAGGTGAGGGCTGGTCGGGCTCCCCCGAGAATTTCGGCCTGGGCGCGGCGATCCTGCTCGGCGATCTGTGCCTGTCGTGGGCTGACGAGATGCTGCTCGGCAGCGGCATGCCAGCTGATGCCGTCGGGCGAGCCAAGGCGGTCTATGACCTCATGCGCACCGAGCTGATGGCCGGCCAGTACCTCGACCTACTCGAGCAGGCTCGTGGTGGCGGCTCCGTCGAGCGCGCGCTGCGCGTGGTGCGCTACAAGTCAGCGAAGTACACGATCGAACGCCCGCTGCATGTCGGCGCGGCCCTGGCCGGTGCTGCCCCCGAGATCTTCGAGGCACTCTCCGGTTATGGCCTGCCGCTCGGCGAGGCCTTCCAACTGCGCGATGACATCCTCGGTGTCTTCGGCGACCCGGCCGAGACCGGCAAGCCCGCTGGCGACGACCTCCGTGAGGGCAAGCGCACCGTACTCATCGCCATTGCCCACGAGCGTGCCAATGCCCACCAGGAACGCACCCTGCGCGAGCTGGTCGGCGATCCGGGCCTCGACTCCGCAGGCGTCACCGAATTGCGCGCGATCATCGCCGACACCGGTGCACTCGAATACACCGAGAACCTCATCACCGAATTGCTCGAGACCTCGCTCGCTGCGGTCGCGAATCCGGGAATCTCCGCCGAAGGTCAGGAAATCCTCACCCAGCTCGCGTATGCCGCCACCAAGCGATCGGTCTGACATGAACGCGCTCTCCCGCTGGATTCCCTCCGGCACCCCTCGCACGGTGACCGGTGCGACCGACAATGTCGTGATCGTCGGCGCGGGCCTGGCAGGGCTCTCCGCCGCGATGCGACTCGCGGGCGCAGGCCGCACGGTCACTGTTATCGAGCGCGAGTCGGTGCCCGGCGGTCGCGCGGGCCGACTGAACCTCACCTCGCCCGAAGGCGTCTTCCGCATCGACACCGGCCCGACAGTGCTCACGATGCCCGACCTCATCGCCGACTGCTTCGACTGCCTCGGCGAGGAGATGAGCGACTGGCTCACGCTCGAGCCGGTTGCCCCGCTCTACCGATCGTTCTATCCCGACGGCTCCGTACTCGACGTGCACTCGAATGTCGACGAGATGGCCGCCGAGATCGAGAAGGTGATCGGCCCGGGCGAAGCGGCCGGCTACCGCCGCTACGTCGACTTCGTCTCGAAGCTCTACAAGTACGAGATGAAGGATTTCATCGATCGCAATATCGACTCACCGCTCGATCTGCTTACGCCCGACCTCGCCAAGCTGGTCGCGATCGGCGGCTTTCGCAAGCTTGCACCGAAGGTGCGCGAGTACATGAAGGATCCGCGCACCGAGCGCATCTTCTCCTTCCAGGCGATGTACGCCGGCCTTTCGCCGTATGACGCACTGGCGATCTACGCCGTGATCGCCTACATGGACTCCGTCGCCGGCGTGTTCTTCCCCAAGGGCGGCATGCACGCGTTGCCGGAGGCCATGGCCAAGGCGGCCGAGAAGCACGGGGTCACCTTCATGTACGACACCACGGTGACCTCGGTAGAGACCTCCGGCAATCGCGCGGTCGCGGTGCATACCTCCACTGGCGAGCGCATCGAGGCCGACACTGTTGTGCTGAACCCCGACCTGCCCGTCGCGTACCGCGACCTGCTCGGCCAGGAGCCCTGGTCGGTGCGGCGACTGAACTACTCGCCGTCCTGCTTCCTGCTCCTCGCCGGCTCGAGTGCCAAGTACACGAAGACAGCTCATCACAACATCCACTTCGGCAAGTCGTGGAGCGGTGTCTTCGACGAGCTCATCGACCAGCGCCGCCTGATGAGTGACCCCAGCATTCTCGTCACCAACCCCACGTATTCCGATCCCTCGCTCGCACCCGCGGGCAAGGAGATCTACTACGTGCTGTTCCCCACCCCCAATCTCGATGCCGACATCGACTGGCGCGTGGAAGCACCGCGCTACCGCGATCACATGGTCGAGATGCTCGAGAAGCGCGGCTACATCGGTTTCGGCGATGCGATCGAGGTCGAGAGCACCACCTCGCCGCTCGACTGGCAGGCACGCGGCATGGAGCGAGGCGCTCCGTTTGCCGCAGCGCATTCTTTCCTTCAGACAGGACCGTTCCGGCCCAGCAATCTGTGGGGCGAGAACGTCGTGTTCACCGGTTCGGGCACCCAACCCGGCGTGGGCGTGCCGATGGTGCTGATTTCCGGCCGACTGGCGGCCGAGCGCATCACCGGTGTCGATCGTTCGTATTCCTCGCGCGCCCGTAGGGTCTAACCGTGTCGAACGGCCGGGCTTTCGTGCTGCGCCACGGCCTGCCGGGCCTGGCCGGAACCGGCCTTGTTGCCATCGGCGCACTCGGAATCGGGTGGCTTCCCCTCGAGACGAACCTGCTGGCAAACCCTCTCGTCAGCTCACTGCACGGTTCCCTCACCGGATCGCTCATTGCGCGGGCCTTCGTCTTCATCGGCCTGGCCGTGCTCCTGCAGTCGTGGCTGGTGCTCGGCGCCGAGCTTCGGGTCGTTCACCGCACCCGCGACATCCTCGGGGTTCTCGCCCTGTGGTCTATCCCCCTATTGCTCGCTCCCCCTCTGTTCAGCCGTGACGTCTACTCGTACTACGTGCAGGGCCGGTTACTCGACTCTGGTCTTGATCCGACGAGCAATGGAGTGGGCAGCGTCTCAGGCTGGTTCCAAGATGGTGCCGACCCAATGTGGGCGGAAGCGCCGACTCCGTATGGCCCGCTGTTCTTGATGATCGAGCGTGGTGTCGCGACCTTTGCGCATCCGAATGCCTACCTCGCGAGCATCATGTTCCGCCTGGTCGCGATCATCGGCGTCGTGCTGCTGGCCATCTACGTGCCGCGACTTGCCCGAAGTCTCGGAGTCAATGAAGGTCGTGCTCTGTGGCTTGGCGTGCTGAACCCGCTGATCCTCATGCACTTCATCTCCGGCGCTCATAACGATGCGCTGATGGTCGGACTGCTCGTCGCCGGCCTGAGCTTGGCTGCCTGCAATCGCTGCGTGTGGGGAGGCGTACTCGTCGCCGGCGCGGCCTGCGTGAAGCCGATCGCGCTCATCGCCCTGCCGTTCGTCGGCTTGCTGTGGGCGGGCCTGAACCCGAACTGGTGGGCACGCATCAAGGCGTGGCTGATCACCGCGCTCGTCGCGGGCATCACCATCGTGTGCGTCTACCTCGTCGCCGATACCGGGTACGGCGTGATCTCAGCTGCCTTCAGCACTCCCTCCGGCGTGCTCACCTGGCTCTCCCCCTCGACCGCGATCGGCCAGATCATCGGATACGCCACAACCTGGCTGGGCATTACCTCAGACGGCATGACTGCCGTGGCAGTCGCACGCGCGATTGCGAGTCTCATCGCCCTGGTCATCATCGCCTGGTTGATCCTGCGCCCGGGCACGCGCAATCCGGTGCGCGGAGCAGCTCTGGCCCTCGGGACAGTGGTCGTGCTCGGACCAGTGATCCAGCCCTGGTACCTGCTGTGGTTCCTGCCGTTGTTCGCCGCCGCCGGCCTCACCGGTCGCGAGACGCAGATCGCCGTGCTCGCCACGGCCGCCTTCACGGTGCATGGCATGGTCGAGAGCAGTGCGACATCCGATAACTTCCTCGACGTGACTGATGGCATCACCTTCCTGGTCGCCGTGGCGATCACCGCGGTGATCTTGCTCGCGAGCCCGCGCGAGCGCCGACTCGTACTCGGCGGTGATCCCGCATGAGCGCCCGCGATCTCGATGCCGCAGGCATCACCGGTGATCAGATGCGCGAGTCCTATGAGCTGTGCCGCGAGCTCAATAAAGAATATGGGCGCACCTACTACCTCGCGACCTTGCTGCTGCCGCCCGGCAAGCGCCCGTACGTGCACGCGCTCTACGGTTTCGCACGTTACGCCGACGAGATTGTCGATGACTTGAATTCGACGCTCACCGATGAGGCGAAGGCCGAGTGGCTGCGCGGGTGGGGTGAGGGCTTCCTGGCCGACGTAGCCCGCGGTCACTCCGATGACCCGGTGTGCCGTGCGGTCGTCGATACCGTGCTCCGCTGGGACATCCCCCTCGAGTACTTCACCGCATTTCTTCGCTCGATGACCATGGATCTCACCGTCACCGAGTACCGCACCTTCGATGATCTCTACGAGTACGTCTACGGATCAGCCGCCGTGATCGGCCTTCAGATGGTTCCGATTCTCGAACCCGAAGCCCCCGAGGCTTTCGATCGTGCACGCGATCTCGGCATCGCCTTCCAGCTCGCCAACTTCATCCGCGACGTGAATGAGGATCTCGATCGCGGCCGCGTCTACCTTCCGCTCGATGAGCTCGCCGAGTTCGGGGTGACTCGCGCCGACCTCGAGAAGCGCGTGGCCACTCCCGCAGTCAAGGCCGCACTCGCCGCGCAGATCGCCCGCGTGAAGGAGCTCGAGGAGCGCTCTCGCTCGGGCATCGACCTCCTGCATCCGTCATCGCGCGATTGCATCGAGGCGGCTCGAATCCTCTATTGCGGCATCGTCGACGAGGTCGTCAATCAGGATTTCGAGGTGTTCCGCACTCGGGCTACCGTTCCGCTGCGCCGCAGACTCGCGGTCGCGTTTCCGGCTTGGCGTCGCGCCCGCAAGGCCCGCAGTGAGTTCGGCCCCGGTCACGTGCAGGGCATCAGCCCCGGCGATACCACCGCGGAGGCCCGGCCGTAGGCGTGCGCTGCACTCCCCTGCGCCCCCAGAAGATCCACAGCGACAAAGACAGCAGCACAATCGCGAAGCCGAACAGCAGATCTTCGACCGGCGCGAATGCGAGACGACCGTCGCCGATGAACGGCGGCGGGCCCTCAACCGGCGAGCTGCTGCCGATGATCGCGGCATCGTCGTACTTCACGATTCCGAAGCCGGTGAACATTCCATTCGTGATCAGTTGGAAGAACACGATGATGGCGTAGGAGACCCAGAAGACCTTCCGCGTGATCAATCGCGTGCGCAGCAGCCACATATCGACGATCAGCATCACGATGACGGCCATGATGCCCACTTGCGTGTAGGTCATCGCGGCTCCTCATCGCCGGCCTGCCAGCCCTTCGCTGAGCGCACGGCCTCGAGAGTCAGGATCGAGGCGAAGGGAATGACGATGAAGAACAGCACTTCGTCGAGGGGCACGGCCGGCGGAATGAAGATGCCGAGAATCCTGCTCTGGTCGAAGGACCAGTGATCGGCCGCGACCGCGTAGGCATCCCAGAGGAAGAAGACGATGACCACCGGGGCGATGGAGAGCACCAGGCGCTTCCAGCGACGAAGTACCCGAGTGCGCAGCATGATCTCGAGCCAGCCGGAGCCGATGAGCACGAAGCCCAGGACGGCGACATACGACAGGCGGCTCGGCACACGACAAGTATGGTCGTTTCACGCACAGGTAGCCGCAGGGAGGAACGGGATGCGCAAGGCAGGGCTGCTCGGTGCCGAGTGCACGGGGAAGAGCTCGGTCGCTGCGGCCCTGGCCGATCATCTCGGAGCCATCCACGTACCTGAGGCGCTTCGCACCTTCGTCGACACCCGCGGACGCGTGCCGGAGGCGGCTGACCAGGCCGGCATCATGACCGAGCAGCGAGCGAGCATGCTGATGGCCCGGCTGGATCATCCGGAGGCACTCCTCATCTGTGATCCGCTCCCATTGATGACCGCGATCTATTCGATGGCCTACTTCGACGACTCGAGCCTGCTGGCAGATGCCCTGGCCGATGCGCAGGAGTACGACCGCATCTTCTGGTGCCGACCTGACCTGCCCTGGATTCCCGACGGCGAGCAGCGCGATGGCGAGGACCGGCGCACTCAGGTCGATGAACTGATTGCAGGGGTGGTGAGCGAATCCGGGCTTTCCGTCATCGAACTTCACGGCTCGATCGAAAGTCGCTCACGTGAGGCGATCAACAGCCTGCAGGGGCGTGTGACTCCCGAGTAGGCGTGTTCCCCACACCTAGACTCGCTCAGGTGGAGACCCCTGCACGCGGAAGCCTGGTCGGCACCGTTGTCGACGGTCGCTACGAGGTCCGCGCCATGCTCGCCCGTGGCGGAATGGCCACCGTCTACGAGGCTGTCGACCTGCGTCTCGACCGCGTCGTGGCCCTCAAGGTCATGCACGCCCATCTGGCCGATGACCCCGACTTCGTCAGTCGCTTCGAGCGCGAAGCCAAGGCCGCAGCGCGCCTGACCCACCCGCATGTGGTCGGCGTCTACGACCAGGGCAAGGCCGATGGCCACGTCTACCTCGCAATGGAATACGTGCCCGGGCGCACCCTGCGCGACGTCATGAAGCAGTTCGGCCCGCTCACGCCCGAGCAGGCACTCGTGCTGCTCGACCCGATCCTCGAGGCCCTCGAGGCCGCGCACGGCGCCGGCTTCGTCCATCGCGATATCAAGCCCGAGAACGTGCTCATCTCCGACGATGGTCGGGTCAAGGTCGCCGACTTCGGTCTGGCTCGCGCCGTCGAGACGAGTAATGCCAGCGCGACGCAGGGCATGATCATCGGCACTGTCGCCTATCTCTCCCCCGAGCAGGTCGAGCGCGGGGATGCCGACGGCCGCTCCGATGTCTATGCCGCCGGAATCCTGCTCTTCGAGATGGTCACCGGGCAGGTGCCCCACGCCGGAGATAGCCCGCTCTCCGTCGCCTACAAGCACGTGAATTCCGACGTGCCCGCGCCATCGACGATCAATACCTCGATTCCTGCAGATGTCGATGCCCTCGTCATCACCGCCACCCGCCGCGACCCCGAGCAGCGCTACCAGGACGCCGCCGATTTCCTCGCTGACGTGCGACGGGTGCGCACCTCGCTGCCGCGCCCGCGCCCGTTCACCGATGCGCGAGACACGCTCATCGTCGACGCCTCGATGACCCAGCGCATTGCCGCAGGCGCACGGCCGCCGCAGACCTCCGCCGAGGCCGCCGAGCCGCGCCGTTCACATAAGGGTCGCTGGATCACCTTGATCATCGCGATCGCCGTCGTGCTGGCCGCTCTCGGCGGCTGGCTCGTGGCCGGCAGCATCCTGGCGCCCAAGGTTCCGGTTCCCTCGATCGTCGGGCAAACCCAGACTGAAGCCACCGCCACCCTCACCACTGCGGGCCTCACCCTCACCGTGAGCGAGCAGCAGTTCAGCGAAAGCGCGCCGAAGGACACCGTCATCAGCTCTGATCCCGAGCCAGGCGGCCAGGTCGCCGAGGGCGGCACGGTCGACGCCGTGATCTCCAAGGGCCCCGAGCGCTACGCCGTGCCTGATGTCACGGGCATGTCCCCCGATGCCGCTGCTGCCGCGATCACGGGAGCCAAGCTCGTCGCCGGCGCTCAGACCGAGGCATTCGATGACACTGTCGCGGTCGGCTCCGTGGCCGGTACCGACCCGAAGATCGGCACGTCGGTCAAGCCCGGCACGTCGGTCAGCATCCTGATCTCCAAGGGCCCCAAGCCCGTTCCCATTCCCGAGATCGACGGAAAGAAGTCGGCGGGTGCCCAGAAGGCCCTCACCGACCTCGGCCTCGTGCCCTCGGTGACAGAGAAGTACTCCGAGAAGGTGCCCGAGGGAGAGGTCATCAAGGTGACCCCGAAGCCCGGCACTGTCGTGAACTCCGGCAGCACAGTGGAACTCCTGGTGTCGAAGGGCCCGCCGCCGGTCGAGGTGCCCCGCCTGATCGACATGCGCAAGTCTCAGGCGATTGCCACCTTGAAGAAGCTGGGTCTCGTGCCGAAGGTCATTGCCGCCGGTTTCACGCCGCTCAATCGCGTGTTCAGCCAGGATCCGCCGGCCGGCACCGAGATTCCCAAGGGCAGTGTCGTCACCATCAGGATCGTCTAACTAGTCGAGCTCGAAGCCCTCGTGCTCGAGTAGCGCGAGCTTGAGTTCAAGGCCGTAGGCATAGCCGCCGATACCGTTGCTCGCCACGATGCGGTGACACGGCACGAACAGCATCACCGTGTTGAGCGCACACGCCGTGCCCGCAGCACGAGCGGCACCTGGATTGCCCGCACGCGAGGCGAGATCACCGTAGGTGAGCACTTCGCCAGCGGGGATGGTGCGCATGGCATTCCACGCACGCATCCGGAAGTCAGGGCCGTGCTGCAGGATAGGTGCGTCGTCGAGCGCAGAGATATCGCCATCGTTGTAACGCTGCATGATCTGCGCGAGCCACGGGATGCGACTTCCGCCCAGACGCTCATCGCTCATACGAGCAGAGATGATCGAGTCGTTCTCGACGACGACTTCCATGACACCGTGCGGAATGCGATACCGCGCGGTGTGCGCCATGACTACTTCGCGAGCAGCATGTCAGCGACGAGGAAGGAGAGCTCGAGGCTCTGCTCCCGGTTCAGTCGCGGATCGCACGCTGTTTCGTAGCGATCGCCGAGATCGCTCTCGAGAACTCCGCCTGTGCCACCGACGCATTCGGTGACATCGTCACCGGTGAGCTCGATGTGAATGCCACCGGGAACAGTGCCGAGTGAGTGGTGCACCTCGAAGAAGCCCTTGACCTCATCGACGACATCGTCGAATACGCGAGTCTTGTGGCCTGTGGTGGCCTCACGGGTGTTGCCGTGCATCGGGTCGCACACCCATACGACAGGAATGCCTGAGTCTCGCACAGCAGCGACGATCGGCGGCAGCGCTTCGCGGACCTTGCCTGCACCCATGCGAGTGATGAGCGTGAGACGACCGGGCACGCGCTCGGGGTTGAGCAGCTCGCACATCTGCACGATGTCGGCGGGGTCGGCGGTCGGGCCGACCTTCACGCCGATCGGATTATGAATGACTGAGGCGAAGTGCACATGAGCGCCGTCGACCTGTCGAGTGCGTTCGCCGATCCACAGGAAGTGACCCGACACGTCGTAGGCGTTGCCGGTGCGCGAGTCGATACGGGTGAGGGCACGCTCGTAGTCGATGGAGAGTGCCTCATGTGCGGCGTAGAAGTCGACGCGCTGGAACTCCTCCGGATCAGCACCGCAGGCCGTCATGAACGACAGGGCGCGATCGATGTCTCCGGCCATGGCCTCGTACCGCTCGCCTGCCGGTGAGTCGCGCACGAAATCCTGGTTCCAGGAATGCACCTGGCGCAGGTCGGCGTAGCCACCCTGGGTGAAGGCGCGCACGAGATTCAGTGCGGCACTCGAGGCGTTGTAGGCACGCACGAGTCGCTGGGCATCGGGGCGGCGCGAGGCCGGCTCGAAATCGATCGCGTTGACGGCGTCGCCGAAGTAGGAGTTGAGCTCGACACCCTCGCGAGTCTCGTGCGACTTGCTGCGGGGCTTGAAGTACTGACCGGCCAGGCGGCCGACCTTGATGACGGGCAACGAGGCTGCGTACTGCAGCACCACCGACATCTGGAGGACTGTCTTCAGGCGGGCGCGGATGCTCTCGGCGTTGTTGGCCTCGAAGGTCTCGGCGCAGTCGCCACCCATGAGCACGAACGCCTCGCCGCGTGAGGCGGCAGCGAGCTGGTGCAGGAGCTTGTCGCACTCGCCCGCAAAGACCAGGGGCGGCAGCACGCTGAGTTCGTCGACGGCGGCCTGCAGCTCGGCAGCATCAGGCCACGGCGGCTGCTGCGCAGCGACCAGATCAGGCCACACGAGGCCATTGCGGGAAGTCGTCGACATGTCATAAATCCTAGAGGGGCCGTCCGAATGCTCGGACGACCCCTCTAGATGACTCGAGGTGACTTAGCCGAAGAACGACTTCGCCTCGTTGTAGCGCTCGATCGGCACGGTCTTGAGCTTCTCGGTCGCGGCCTGGAGCGGCACGCGCACGATGTCGGTGCCCTGCAGGGCGACCATGGTGCCCCAGGCCTCGTCCTTGACCGCCGTGATGGCGTTCAGGCCGAAGCGGGTCGCGAGCACGCGATCGAAGGAGGTGGGGGTGCCACCGCGCTGGATGTGGCCGAGCACCGTGGTGCGGGCCTCGTAGCCCGTGCGCTCCTCGACCTGCTGTGCGAGCCACTCGCCGATGCCCGAGAGCTTGACGTGTCCGAAGGAGTCGAGGGTGGCGTCCTTGGTGACCAGAGTGCCGCCCTTGGGCAGTGCGCCCTCGGCGACGACGATGATCGGTGCATAGGAAGCCTTGAAGCGTGACTCGACCCAACCGACGACCTCGTCGAGATCGAACTCGACCTCCGGGATGAGAATCGCGTTGGCGCCGCCTGCCATACCCGAGTGCAGAGCGATCCAGCCGGCGTGACGGCCCATGACCTCGCAGATCAGGATGCGGTGGTGTGACTCGGCCGTGGTGTGCAGTCGGTCGATGGCCTCGGTAGCGATCTGCACCGCGGTGTCGAAGCCGAAGGTGTAGTCAGTCGCGCTGAGATCGTTGTCGATGGTCTTCGGGACGCCGATCACGTGGAAGCCATGCTCGGTGAGCGTGGTGGCAACGCCGAGGGTGTCCTCGCCGCCGATGGCGACGAGTGCGTCGATGCCCATCTTGCGGAGGTTCTCTTCGGTGCGCTCGATACCGCCATCGATCTTGACGAGGTTCGTGCGCGAGGAGCCGAGGATGGTTCCACCTCGGGGAAGAATGCCGCGTACCTGCTCGATGCCGAGTTCCATGGTCAGGCCTTCGAGCGGGCCCTTCCAGCCATCACGGAAGCCGACGAACTCGTAGCCGTACTCCTGGACCCCACGGCGGACGACGCCACGGATCACTGCATTCAGGCCGGGGCAGTCGCCGCCACCGGTCAGGACTCCAACGCGCATGTTTCGCTCTCCTCGATTGATCGCCTCGTGGGCATGTAATCGCTGTCATGGAGAAATCTAGCGGATCCCCAGGCCGGCCGTGCCGGTTACCTGCCTAGAGTCGCCCCATGACGATCCTGGCCATCGACGCGGGCACGACCGGCGTCACCGCCCTGCTCGTCTCCCCCGCCGGCGAGGTGCTCTCGACCGGCTACGCCGAATTTCCCCAGCACTTCCCCGCCGATGGCTTCGTCGAGCACGAGCTGGGCGAGATCTGGGCAGCAACACTGGCCGCCACTCGGCATGCACTTACCTGGGGCGACGTCACGATCTCCGCTCTTGGCATCACCAACCAGCGCGAGACCATCTGCTTCTGGGATCGCGACACCCTGGGGGCAGCCCGCCGAGCGATTGTCTGGCAGGACCGACGCTCATCGGCACTGTGCTCCCGCCTGCGCGAAGGCGGGCATGAGCCCTTCATCACCGAGGCCACCGGCCTGCGCCTTGATCCGTACTTCTCCGCCACCAAGCTGGCCTGGGTGCGCGAGCACGAGCCCGCGATCTGGCAACGCGTAGTCGATGGCGACGTCGCCATCGGCACGGTCGACTCGTATCTCATCGCGCGTATGACCCGCGGCCTCGAGCACGTCACCGATGCAACGAATGCCTCGCGCACGCTCCTGTACGACATCCGCAGCGGTGCCTGGAGCCCTGAGCTCTGCGCCCTGTTCGAGGTACCGATCGACGCTCTACCGCGCATCGTCGACAGTTACGGCGTCGTCGCGCGCACCGAGCCATCAGCCTTCCTCGGCATCGATGCACCCATTGCCGGCATCGCCGGAGATCAGCAGGCCGCACTCGTCGGTCAGGCCGGTTTCACTGCCGGTGCGACCAAGTGCACCTATGGCACGGGCTCCTTCCTCCTGCAGCACACCGGTGATCAGATCGTGCGCTCGCAGCATGGTTTGCTCACCACGGTTGCCCTCCAGCATCCGGGCGGAGCGCGTGACTTCGCTCTCGAGGGCGCGATCTTCGTGACGGGCTCCGCCGTGCAGTGGCTGCGCGATGGCCTGGGCATCATCGATCAGTCCGCGCAGGTCGAGCCACTCGCGGCATCCGTGCCCGATTCCGCGGGCATCGTGTTCGTGCCTGCCCTCACTGGACTCGGCGCACCCGACTGGGATCCGCAGGCACGCGGGCTCATCATCGGTATCACGCGCGGCACGACGTCGGCGCACATAGCGCGCGCCACCCTCGAGGCCATCGCATTCGAGGTACGCGACATCGTCACGCTGATGGAGAGCGAGTCAGGTTCGCGACTTCCGGCACTTCATGTCGATGGTGGCGCAACCGATGATGACCTGCTGATGCAGATCCAGGCCGACGCACTCGGCACGATCGTCGATCGCTCCCTTCACACCCAGACGACCGGACTCGGCGCCGCATACCTGGCAGGGCTGGGCGTCGGTATCTGGTCGAGCGTCGCCGAACTGATTGACTCTCGGCGCAGTTCAGGCAGATTCATTCCTGATGTGAGCAATCACTACGACACTGAGCACGCACGGTGGCGCGATGCGGTCGAGCGCAGCAAGCGCTGGGCGTAACCACCTGCTACGACCGGTGCAGATGACGAACTAGCCGCGCCCCATGTCGACAGAGGCCTGGGAATCGGCCATGCCGCCCTCGGCGATCAGTTCCTTGGCACGAGTGGCGTACATGTCGACGTACTCCTGGCCCGACAGGCTCATCAGCTCGTACATCACTTCATCGGTGACCGAGCGCAGCACGAAGCGATCGTCTTCCATGCCCTCGTACCGCGAGAAATCGAGAGGCGTGCCGAAGCGGATGCCCACGCGATGAAGACGCGGACGAATCGTGCCAGGCGGCTGAATCTCGAAAGTGTTGATCATTGCGACAGGAATGACGTTGACCTCTGCCTCGAGTGCCATGCGAGCAATGCCTGTCTTGCCTCGGTAGAGATTGCCGTTCGGCGAGCGCGTGCCCTCGGGGTAGATGCCCAGCAGATGACCCTCGCCCAGCACGCGCAGACCGGTACGAAGCGCCGCCTCCGACGCGCGGCCGCCGGAGCGATCGACAGGAACCTGGCCCACGCCGTTGAAGAACCACTTGGTCAGCCGACCCTTGAGGCCACGACCGGTGAAGTAGTCGCTCTTGGCCAGGAAGGTGATGTGCCGAGGCACTACGAGGGGACAGAAGAAGGAGTCCGAGAACGACAGGTGATTGCTCGCGATGATGGCGGCACCCTCCGTCGGGAAGTTCTCCAGGCCCTCGACCCATGGTCGCCAGAGGATCTTCAGCCAGGGGCCGATGAGCACGTGCTTGAGGAAGAGGTACAGCATCAGGCGGCCCACCCGTGTCTCGCACGAGGAGACCCAGGCCTCGACTCGCACCACTGCTGCCCGATCACGGTGGCAGACTATCGGGTAAGGCCGCACCGGCGGCCACTTCGGAGGAGCCATGAACCTGCTGCCTGATGCGGAGCCGTTCAGCCACGACTCCCCCGAGGCGAAGGTCGGGATTCTCGTCCTGCACGGGTTCACCGGCTCGCCCAAGTCGATGAAGCCGTGGGGTCGCGAGCTTGCTGCCCAGGGCTGGAGTGTGCGCGTGCCGCGCCTGCCCGGCCATGGCACCCGCTGGCAGGACATGAACCTGACCACCTGGCAGGACTGGTACGCCGAGGCCGATCGCGCCCTTGCCGAGCTCACCGCGAGCTGCGACCGGGTGTTCGTGATGGGGCTCTCAATGGGCGGCTCACTCACCCTCCGCCTGGCCGAGCAGCACGGCGATCGCATCAGCGGCATCGTGCTGGTCAATGCCGCAGTACATTCCGAGCGCCCAGACCGCTACTTGCTGCCGTTCCTCCAGCGATTCATCCCCGCGTTCCCCGGCATCTCCAACGACATTCGCAAGCCAGGTGTCGACGAGGGCGCGTACGCGAAGATCCCGCTGAAGGCCGCGCATTCACTTACCCAGCTCTGGTCAGCGATCAAGTCCGATATCGGTCGCGTGACCCAGCCGGTGCTTCTCTTCCGCAGTTCGGTCGATCACGTGGTCGAGGCGAGCAATGCGCAGTGGATTCTCGACAACGTCAGCTCGGGTGATGTCACGTCGATCGAGCTCATCAACTCGTATCACGTGGCCACCCTCGACTACGACGCCGAATTCATCCATGAGCGCAGCATCGACTTCGTCCGTCGGCTGAGCAGCTGACATGGCATCGGAGCCGGGGCCGCCGGAGAGCGAGAAGCCTGATCTCACCGCACAGCAGGAGAAGCGCGCATGGGATGCAATCGTCGCTGACCTCTCGGGCACGCTCGACATCGCAGACGTGCTTCCCACCCCTGATCCGGTCATCGATGAACTTCTCGAGGATGAACGCGACTACGAGCCTCCCCATCCCCCGCCGCTCAAGGTGCCGCACGACGTCGTCGCGCGCTTCGCCTGGGCCGGCGCACTCGGCGGCCCGGTCTTCGTATTCATTGCTTATGCCATCGACCTGCCCCGTTGGCTCGGCGCTGTCGGGGTCATGGCAAGCATCGCCGGCTTCGGAACGCTCGTCGCACGACTACCGCACGAGCGCGACGATGATGATGATGGAGCAGTGGTCTAGACCGCAGCCAGTCGAGCGATGTCGGCAGCGCCGATCAGGCCGGCATCGGTGCCGAGCGAGGCAACACGAATCTCGGGGATGGGGCGCAGGTCGCCACCCGGCATCTGCTCCGCCAGCCGCGCGCGGGCCGGGGCGAGCAGGAGTTCACCGGCCTCGGAGACACCACCGCTGATGACGAACGCGGCCGGGTCGAGCACTGCCGTGAGATCGGCCAGACCCGTGCCGATCCACTCGCCGCAGATACGGAAGGCCTCGATGGCCACCGGGTCTCCGGAGAGCGCAGCCTGGGTCACGTGCACACCCTGGATCCCCTCGGGCGTGCCATTGCCCAAGGAGAGCAGGAGCGATGCCTCCGCACGCCGCTCGGACGCGAGCTCGCGAGCTTGGCGCACCAGCGCCGTTCCGCTACCGTACTGCTCCCAGCAACCGAGTCGACCGCACCCGCACGGACGACCGCCGGGCACAACCGTGATGTGACCGATCTCCGCCGCACCACCGGTCGCACCGCGCAGCATGGTGCCGCCGACGATCACGCCGCCGCCGATCCCGGTGCCGACAGTCACCACGGTCAGGTCATCGACATCGGCACCCGCCCCGTAGACGAACTCACCCCAGGCGGCCGCATTCGCATCGTTCTCGGCAATGACGGTGACGCCCAGATCGGACTCGAGGATGGCGCGTACTTCGACGCGCGACCACCGGAGATTGGGAGCCCACAGCACTGTCGAGCGGGTGTTCTCGACCTGACCGGCGATGCCGAGGCCGACGCCGACCACGGGCTCGGCTGACTGCGCCATCAGCTCACGGACAACCTCGGAGACCACGGCCAGCACCGCCGCAGGATCCTGGGCAGGTGTCGGCCGTCGGGCAGTGGTGAGCACGTGTCCGGAATCATCGACGAGGCCGGCCAGGATCTTCGTCCCGCCGACATCGACACCGATGGAGTTGCTCACCGGCACAGCCTAGAACCCCTGACGCTCCACGGGAATCCAGGAGATCCCGCGCTCGGCACGAGGGGCCGACGGCTCACTTCTCACACCCTGCACGAGGGCGGTGCCCTTGCACACCAGGCAGTCGGGGTGTTCGCGCGGATCCGCATGATCGGCATGCGGAGCCAGCACGAGTTCGGAGGCCCAGTCGAAGAGCTGCTGGGCACCTGCGATCAAGGAGCCAATGCTCATGCCGGACTCAGCGGAGCCGGAGGATCTCGACGAGTCATCAGGCGCCGAGTCCCCTGCCGAGGAATCACCGGAGAACCACCACGGAGTCGAGCGGTCAGCCATTGCTCCTCCAGACGCTGGGGTCGGGGGCCAATTCGATGCGCAGGCCAGTGGGCGACGCCACTGCGCGCGTGATTTCGCATCGTCGGAGTACCGATGGCAGGCTGCGCACTCGCGTGACGGCATCAATCGCGATGATCACGCGATCATCCGTGCGACCGAGCCGCAGCGCGGCCGACGCGGGGATTCGCGCGGCTAGTGTCCAGGCGAAGCCGCTCCCGAGTGAGTCGATACTTTCGATCGAGCGCGTCGCATGCGCGGCCCAGGCCTGACTGCCCTTCTCGACCACGCGAATGCGCTCCACCACCGGTGCGCCGTCACCGTCACGCAGTGGCAGCACGCGCACCGGCAGGTCACTGAAGTGCTCAACAATGCGCTGAGACATGCGCCTGCGCGTGGCCGACCAGCGCTTGGGCCAGGAGTCCTTGCCGCGAGGTACTTGATTGACATAGACGAGATCGACGTGCGCCTCGTACAGGGATGTCACGAGAAGTGCGCGTTCAAGTGATGCGATGCCTCGCTCATCCGGAAGGCACACCAGTCGAACAGCCGTGTCCGCACTGCTCAGGCATTCGCGAATCCGCTGCAGCTCGGTTCGCAGCTCGCTGAGCGGCGTATCGAGATCCGCGCGCGCGATCGCCATCGCCGGCGTCATCAGCGATGAGGCGAGTAAGTCAAGCGTGTCGGCGGTCATCAGGAGCCGTGCGAGCGCATCGATCGGTCCGACGTCGACAATCACGAAGTCAATGTCGTCGAGTGTCGCCGACTCGGCAATCGCGGCCAGGGCCAGGAACTCATCGACGCCCGGCAGCATGGCGAGCTCCTCGGGCAGCACCTGCTCGGCAGCGCGCAGCACCAGGACATCGGAGGCGAGAGCGCCCAGCCACTGCGATGCCGCTGAGCGAGCGGCAGAAGTCTCCTGCGCATCTGCGAGATCGATCAACTGCACACGTGCGCCATCGGCGACCGCCTGCATCGCCGTCGCGCGAGCGATCGTGCTGGTGCCAGCACCCCCGGTGCCGCTAAGAAGCAGAAGTCGCACCGGACTCCACGCGCTTCTTCAGGCCCTTGAGGGCGGTTTCGACGATGACCTTCTCGGCCTTGCGCTTGAGCATGCCGATCATCGGGATCTTCACGTCGACCGCAAGGCGGTACTCCACGGTGGTCGTGCCGTTGCCGTTATCCGTCAGCACGTACGCGCCGTCCATCGCGGTGAGGACATCGGCCTTGGTGAGCTTCCAGGTGACCTTGTGGTCGCCTTCCCAGTCGTACTCGAGCTCATAGGTGTCCTTGATCGGACCGGACGCCAGCTGGAATCGCGCGTCGGCGGGTCGACGGTCCTCCTCGTAGATGCTGAGGATCTTCACCGAGGTGATGCCGTCGCTCCAGTCGGGGTAAGCCGTCAGGTCGGCAATCACCGCCATGACCTGTGCGGGAGATGCATCGATCACGATGCTGGACTGCGTCTGCTCGGCCATAGGGGAAGGCTACCTCCTCACGAGTGCTCGCGAATCAGAGCTCAAGCACGAAGGGGGTGCCCGTTCCGTGGAAATGACCCACGTTGAGGCACTCGGTGCGGCCGATGCGAAAACGCGGCTGCAGGGGCTGATGCACGTGGCCGAAGAGGGCGTAGTCCGGCTGAACGCGCTCGATGTACTCGCGCACCGCGGCACTGCCGATCTCGAATCGTCGGGCGACGACGTCATAGTTGAGTTCGGGCACCTTCGGCGGAATGTGCGTGAAGAGAATGTCGACTTCACCGAGCCCCGCCAGCTTGCCTGCGTATTCCTCCGGATCGAGCTCGTACGGGGTGCGCATCGGGCTGACGAGCCCGCCACCCACGAAACCCAGATGATGCCCCTCCACCACGATGCTCTCGCCATCAAGAACGCGGTGGCCATCGCGCAGGTGCTGCGGCCACAGGGCCGGCACATCGACATTGCCGTAGGTCATCAGGGCAGGGGCAGGCATGGCGGCGAAGAGCTCGGTGTACTGCGCCGCGACCATTCCCTCGAGCACAGCCCAGCGATCGCGGGGATCGACGATCCCCCGGCCGGCCCATGCTGCGGCACTGAGCTCACGGGCATCCTCGAAGCGGCCTGCGGTGCGAGCGGCGATGTAGGCCCGGGTGTGGTCAGCTCCGAAGAGATCGGAATGAATTCCCCGCTCCGGGTTGTCGTAATCCAAGAAGAGGATGAGATCGCCAAGGCAGACGAACAGGTCGGCCCCGTCGGCCGCACGGGCCAGATCATCGGCGGCGCCGTGCACATCGCTGACGACATGGATCCGCATGTGCCCACAATGTCATGACTCGCAGGGCGACTTGCCCGAACCTCCCTGAGGAGGGCGGGGAATCGCGTAACGTGATCGGCAAGAACGCCCAATCGGAGGAGATTGCAGTGCTGCGCGAATTCACGGTTCCGGCCCGGGTGCACCCGCCCGTGAACGGCTGCGTCGTCGACTACATCCTCGACAATGCCCGGCTGCACCCGCAGATGGCCACCATGAGCGTCGAGCGCGATGGCGCCTGGCACGACGTCACCTCCGCGCAGTTCCTCGACGAGGTGCGGGCCCTGGCCAAGGGGCTCATCGCCAGCGGCCTCGAGGCCGGTCAGCGCATCGGCATCATGTCGCGCACCCGCTACGAGTGGACCCTCCTCGACTATGCCGTCTGGTACGCCGGAGCTATCAGCGTGCCCGTGTACGAAACCTCGTCGGCCGAGCAGCTCGAATGGATCCTCACCGATTCGGGCGCAACCGCACTGGTCGTCGAGAGCCTGAAGAACAAGCGACTGTTCGACGAGGTCGCCTCGCGCACTCCCGAGGTGCGCAACTGCTGGGTCATCGAGAGCGACGATCTCTCTCGCCTGAACGAGTCCGGCATGGCCATCAGCGACGAAACCCTGGAAGACCGCCGCGCCACGCTGAACCCCGACTCGGTCGCGACCTTGATCTACACGTCGGGCACCACCGGCCGCCCGAAGGGATGCGTGCTCACGCACAAGAACTTCATGTTCGAGGTGCAGAACGTCGTACATGGCCTGCCCGACGTGTTCTTGCAGAAGGACTCCTCGACCCTGCTGTTCCTGCCGATCGCCCACGTGTTCGGTCGAGCGATCCAGCATGGCTGCGTCCTTGCTCGCGTGCGCATGGGCCACTCCCCTGACATCACGAACTTGCTTCCCGCCCTGGCCGCCTTCAAGCCGACCTTCCTTCTCGCCGTGCCGCGTGTCTTCGAGAAGGTCTACAACTCCTCGCAGCAGAAGGCCGTGGCCGCAGGCAAGGGCCACATCTTCGACACGGCCGCGCAGGTGGCCATTGACTACAGCACCGCCCAGGAGAACGGGCGCCCCGGCATTCTCTTGTCGTTCAAGCACAAGGTGTTCGACAAGCTCGTCTACTCGAAGCTGCGCACCGCACTCGGCGGAAAGGTCGAGTGGGCGATCTCCGGCGGCGCTCCCCTGGGTGCACGACTGGGCCACTTCTACCGCGGAATCGGCATCACGATCCTCGAGGGCTACGGCCTCACCGAGACCACCGCCGCCGTCACAGTCAACCGCCCCGACGCCCTGCGCATCGGCAGCGTCGGTCAGCCGATCCCGGGCACCATCGCCCGCGTCGGTGATGACGGCGAACTCCTGTGGAAGGGCGCACAGGTGTTCGTCGGCTATTGGAACAACCCGGGCGCCACGATGGAGGTCATCGACTCCGATGGCTGGTTCCACTCCGGCGACCTCGGCGAGATCGATGACGACGGCTTCGTGCGCATCACCGGCCGCAAGAAGGAGATCCTGGTAACCGCCGGCGGCAAGAACGTGGCCCCTGCGGTGCTCGAGGATCGCATTCGCGCGAACTGGATCGTCTCGCAGTGCATGGTCGTCGGCGATGCCCAGCCGTTCATCGCCGCGCTCGTCACTATTGACCGCGACATGCTTCCCGCATGGCTGAGCATGCACAACAAGCCCGCCGACACGACCCTCGAGTCCCTCGTGAACGATGACGAGCTCCGCGCCAGCGTGCAGGAGGCCATCGACGACGCGAATAAGGCCGTGTCTCAGGCCGAGGCCATCAAGAAGTTCGCGATCCTTCCCGTCGACTGGACAGAGTCCGGCGGTCAACTCACCGCGAAGCTCAGCCTCAAGCGCGGTGTCGTGATGAAGGAATGCGCCGACGAGGTGGCTGCGCTCTACTCGAAGGACTGAGCACGCGCCTCGATAGTCTGACTCCATGATCAATCGATGGCGGCCCAATGCGCCCGCCGTCCTGATCGGGTGGTGTGCCACACGCCTTCTGATCCTTCTTCAGGTACTCATCTGGGCCGATAACTTCCTGCCCGACGTACGCCTGTACTCGACCTGGACGATTCTTCTCTCCAATCGCCAGTTCCCCGTCGGCGACGCCTACTGGCAGTACCCGCCTGGTGCCGGGGTTCTGTTCTGGCTCTCGAGATTCACCGGCCCCGATCCCGTCTTCGGCTTCGTCGTGCTGGCCTTCCTCGCCGACTTCGCTTTGGTCCTGCTGCTGATGAATGCCGGCCGCAGGGAATCCGGAGTGGGCCGTTTTAACGGCGCCTGGGCGTGGGTGATCGGCGGACTGGCTGTCGGCCCGGTCCTCGTGGCCCGCTTCGACATCTTCCCGACCGTATTCGCCGTGGCCGCTGTCCTGCTCGCCACCAAGCCAGTGCGCTCAGGCGTGATGGCTGCGGTCGGCGCACTGCTGAAGGTGTGGCCGATCCTCATGCTCGCCGTGATCTCGCGGCGCCAGCTACCCAAGGCCGTGATCGCGGCGCTCGCCACCGGCGTCGTCGGCGTGCTCGCCATTAATGCCTGGGCAAGCGGCGGTATCAGCTTCCTGGGCGAGCAGAGCTCGCGCGGCCTGCAGATCGAGTCAGTCGGCTCCCTGCCCTACATGATCGCCGGGGCCTTGGGCTTCGAGCAGAACGTAGTGCTGCGCTATGGCGCCTATGAGTTCGTCATGCCTGGCGTCGGACTCATCGGCCTAGCCATCACAGTGATCGGCCTCGCCCTCTTCGCCACGATTGCCGTACTGCGCCTGGCCGGGCGCCTCGAGCAGACTCCCCCGGGCGATATCGCACTCGCACTGATCCTCATTGCCGTAGCAACCAGCCGGGTGTTCTCCCCGCAGTACGACATCTGGATCGTCGGCCTCGGTGCGGCCTGCATTGCTGATCCCCGCACGCGACTGCGCAAGGTCGTCATTGCCGTGATCGTGATGTCAGCGGTGACTTCGATCATCTTCCCGTGGGCCTACGGCTCGCTCATGGAGACAGCGCCGTACGCCGTAGCACTGCAAGTGATTCGTATCGTGCTCCTGGTCGGATGCACCGTGGTCGCAGTGAAGTCCGTCGTGTTCACGCGCCACAAGGTCAACGCGGCTTAGAGAACGCGGCCGGCGCCGGTGAAGTAGCGGCGGTACCAGGCATCGTTGATCGACGTGATGATCACGCCTGCACGCGGGTTGGCCGCATGCACCATCCGGCCCCCACCGATATACATCGACACGTGGTGCACGCTGCCGCCGAAGAAGAAGAGCAGATCACCGGGCTGCAGCTGGCTCATTGGGATGTGCTTCGTGCGCGAGTACTGCGAGTAGCTCAGGTGAGGCAGCGACACACCGGCCTGGCGCCAGGCAGCGAGGGTCAGCCCCGAGCAGTCAAATGAGCTCGGGCCTGCCTGGGCAGCGACGTAGCGGTCGCCGACCTGCTGGAGGGCGTAGCGCACGGCAAGTGCAGCGCGCGTGCCGCCACTGAAGCCGCCGCCGGCACTGTGTGGACGCTTGATCTGACTGAGGGTTTTCTTCGCCTGCGATTGGGCAGCCTTGCGCTCGGCGGCCTGGATTGCCTCGAGGCGGCGGCGCTGCGCGGATTCAAGCCCGTTCAGCACCTTCTCGGCTGCAGCGAGTGCGGCATCGGCATCGCGCTTGTCGCCGGCCATCTGATTGCGCACCTTCTGCGCCGCTGCCTGCTTCTGAGCCACGGCCGCCTCGGTCTGTGCCAGGCGCAACCGAGCGGTCTGAGTTCGGCGCAAGGAGGCGCCCTGTGACTGAGCCACCTGATCGAGTGCGGAGGCCTGCGCGAGGAACTGGGTCGGGTTGTCTGCAAGCAGAACCTGCAGCGAGGTATCGACACCGCCGCTGGCGTAGGTGGCGCGGGCAAGTGCGTTGACCTGGCCTACGACTGCGGCCAGCGCCTTCTTCTGGCGATCACGACGGTCGTTGAGAACGCGCAGATTATTGGTGAGGTCGTTGAGGGTGCCCTGGGCCTCGTTGTAGCGCTCGGTCGCTGTCTCGGCCTTGGCCTGGAGATCTTGGACCTGGGTGCGCACCTGGTCGAGGCTCGGCGCCGCCTGGGCGGTGCCCGGAAGCAGGGTCACCATGAGAGCGGACGCGGCCAGGGCCACGACACCTGCACGCAGTGCACGCAGTTTCGAGGAGGCAGGGCTCACGCCTGTCGTCCCTTTCGTCGCCGGATGGGGCTTGTTCGGTTCCACGGTAACACGGGATTTCGGGGGCCACCCGCGGGTCTCCCCAGGGGGAAAATCACATATTTCCCTCTAAGCGGGGCGCCGCCGTCGAGGGGCTCGTGAGGGCACCTCAGGGGCAGGCGGCACCAGGCGCAGGGGTGGAATCAGGCCGGAATCGGCCAACACGCCCAGGGCGCCGGCGTGCTCATCGGGGACGAAGGCCGCCGGGCTGACGGGGCCGAGGAGGACGGACACCACGCAGTCAGAGCACGCGGGGGCCGGAGCCTGGCAGGTACCGCAGTCAATGTTCATGCCGTCAGGCTAGGAACAGGGTCTGACAACGGTCAGGGACCGCCGTCTCCCGCAGCCTCGGGTTGTGCTCCGACGACGGTCAGGGACCGCCGTCTCCCGCGGATTCCTGGGTCGGCCCGCCGAACTCCGGACGGGCCACGATCTCGATGCGATCAGCCGAGCCGCACCAGCGGCAGGTGACCGACTCGATGGTCTCGCTGAGGATCTCGGTCTCGTCGACCGAGGGCTCACCTGCCATGTCGAGGTGCCAGAACTCGCGTACGCGCGATGACCGCACGATGTCGAATCGAGTGAGGTTGCCGCAATGCGCGCAGCGCAGGCGACTCTTGGCATCAGGCAGGGTCACGGACACCCCGCAAGCCTATCGGTCGTGCCGTGGGCCGATGTCCGCCCCGTGACGTAGCGTGCACCGCGTGATCGACGACACGCCCCTGCAGCTCAGCATTGCTGATGCGGGCACCTCACTGGCCGAGGCCGTGTTCGTCGTCGTTGACCTCGAGACCACCGGCGGATCCCCTGCCGAGGCGGGCATTACCGAGATCGGCGCTGTGAAGGTGCAGGGCGGCGAGGTCATCGGCGAGTTCACGACCCTGGTGAATCCCGGCGTGCCGATTCCCCCGTTCATTGCCTCGCTGACCGGCATCACCAACGCAACAGTTGCATCCGCGCCCCGCCTGGGAACGGCACTGCCCGCATTCCTGGAGTTCGCCGGTGATGCGATCCTCGTCGCCCACAACGCGCCCTATGACATCGGTTTCCTCAAGGGCGCCTGCACAATCCACGAGCAGCCATGGCGCGGCAATCGAGTACTCGATACCGCCCGCCTTGCCCGCGTGATCCTGCACCGCGATGAAGTGCGCAACTGCAAGCTCTCCACCTTGGCCGCGTACTTCCGCACCACCGTCTCGCCCACGCACCGCGCCTTCGACGATGCACGAGCCACGGCCGATGTCCTGCATCGGCTCATCGAGCGCGTCGGCAACCTCGGCGTGTACTCGGTGGAGGATCTCCAGGCGCTTTCCGGCCGCGTCAGCACCGCGCAGCGCACCAAGCGTCATCTCGCCGATGGCCTGCCCGCCAAGCCCGGTGTCTATGTCTTCAATGATCCCGAAGGCAAGGCGCTCTACGTCGGCACCTCGCGCAATATCCGCACGCGCGTGCGCAGTTACTTCACTGCCTCCGAGCAACGCCGGCGCATGAGCGAGATGATCGGCATCGCAGTGTCGGTCACTCCCATCGTCTGCGCCACGCCGCTTGAGGCACGCATTCGAGAACTTCGCTTGATCAATGAGCAGCAGCCGCGCTACAACCGCGCATCTCGTCGGGCTGATGCGAAGCCGTGGGTGAAGCTCACCGCCGAGGCGGCACCACGCCTGTCGATCGTCAGCACTCTCACCGACGACATGAGCGACGGAGCGATGTATCTCGGCCCATTCAGCTCACGCTCTAGCGCGCAGTCGGCGATTGAGGCGATCATGTGCGCCTTTCCGATCCGCACATGCACCCCGAAGCTGGCACGCGCACCACGAGCACTTCATGCCGGGTGTATTCGTCACGAACTCGGCAGCTGCGCGGCCCCGTGCATGAAGGACGGCGATCACGGCGATTACGCACGCACAATCGAGCAGGTGCGCAAGGTGTTCAACGGTGATGCGCGCGTGGTGGTGAGCGCTGTCGAGAATCGCATGCGTGAACTCTCAGCCGAGACTCGCTTCGAGGATGCCGCGACCTGGCGCGATTACCTCGCGACTTTCAGCCGCATCAGCATGCGCACTCATGCACTTCGCATGCTGTCCACCAACGCCGAGATCATTGCCGCTCGTCCGACTGACGAGCGTGGCTGGGAAATCCACTGCATTCGCTACGGCTCGCTCGCCGGCGCGATCACGGTTGAGCCTGGTGTGGATCCGCGACCTTCGGTGGAAATCCTTTCTGATGCATCATCTGTCTTCGAGCGTCCCGCAACACCCGTGCCTGTCGGTCTGGTCGAGGAGGCGACGGAATTGCTGAGCTGGCTCGAGTCCGAGGGCACTCGTCTGGTGCGCGTCAGTGACGCACTATCGATCCCGATGAACTGCGGCGGCGACGCTGCGGCGCATCTACTGAACTTGCAAAAGCGCATGCAGCGCAGTTCATTACATGACGCCGACTTCGCCTGGATGTCGCGTTACTCGAGGCCCTCGGGCCCGGTTCCGACTTCATCAGTGAGTCGGATCAGCGCTGTCGGCTAAGCCGCTGTGAGCTGCTGGGTCAGAGCAATCCAGCGCTCGAGCACGCCGAGTGCGGCACCCGACTCCAGTGCCTCGCGCGCAATCGGAATGCGTGCGGCGATTGCCGCGACGAGATCATCGACAGGCTTTCCCATTGCAGCGTCGTACGCGGTCAGTGCTGCCGCGGCATTCAAAGTCACCGAGTCCCGAATCGCACTCACGCGATCGGCGTCAGGATCATTCGGCTCGACTCCACGGAAGGTCTTGAGCAGCAGTTCTGCGTTGCGCTCAGGCATACCGCCGGAGAGCAACTGCTGATCGACGCGAGCTATCCCCCAGTCAGCCGGATCGATGCTCAGGATCTTCACCTCTGAGGTGCGCGCATCCCACACCGTGGTGGTGGTCGCCGTCGAGATTTCGTCGAGTCCGTCATCACCGCGCACGACCACACCGCGCACCCCGCGCAGGGCGAGGGTCTTTGCGAGTGCGGGTGCGAGGGTCGGATCGGCGCAGCCGATGAGCGCGGCCTGTGCACCGGCCGGATTCGCGAGCGGGCCGAGGATGTTGAAGAAGGTCGGGAAGGCGACCTCCTTGCGCACCGGTGCCGCGTGACGCAGGGCCGGATGGTGACGTGGGGCGAAGCAGAATCCGATACCTACGCCGTTGACGCAGGCCGCGACCTGCTCGGGGCTGAGGTCGATCACGACGCCAAGCTCGGCGAGCACATCAGCTGTGCCGGTGGATGACGAAGCCGCGCGGTTTCCGTGCTTGGCGATGGGTGCGCCTACCGAGGCTGCGACCAGGGCGGCCATCGTCGAGATATTGACCGAGTGCGAGAGATCGCCACCGGTGCCGACGACATCAAGTCGGATGAGTTCGGCGGGGAGTGGAACCCAGTCGCAGTGCTCGAGCATGACGCCCACGAGGGCGCTGATCTCGTCAGGTGTCTCACCCTTGGCGCGCAGCCCCATCGCGAAAGCACCGATCTGCGCGGGGGTAGCCACGCCGTCGAGGATCTGCTCCATTGCCCAGGTGACACTCGCCTGGTCGAGATCGGTGCGCGAACTGAGCGTGCGCAGCACCGAAGCCCAAGTAGGTGACGTGGGTGCGGGGGTCACGGTGATCAGGACCGTGAGCTAGACGGTGGCGACAGCCTGGCGCGCGGCCAGGAGTCGAACGACCTCGCCCGCGAGGGCAATGCCATTGATGGGGTGGGCCACGGCCGCATCAGCACGCGACCAGGTGGCCAGCCAGGCATCCTGAGGGCGCCCGACCAGCACGAGGATCGGCGGGCACTTGTAGATCTCGTCCTTGAGCTGGCGCGCAATGCCGAGCCCACCGGCAGGGGCTGCCTCGCCATCGAGAATGAGCAGGTCGAATCCGCCCTTGTCGACGGCTGAGATCACGGCCGGCTCGGTGGCGCACTCGGTGTACTCGATGACCGGCAGGTCAGCGCTCGGGCGCGGGCCCAACGCCAGGTAGACCTGCTGGCGCACGGTGCGGTCATCGCTGTAGACGAGCACCTTGAGCGGACGGGCGGGGGCGGAATTCTGGCTCACGGGCCGAACTCTATCCGTGAGGAGCCACCTCGTGACGACGACCCCGAGGACCTGAGGTGACAAAGGCGACATTTTCTCCTGGCCATTTCACGGGGGGTCAGGAGGCAACCTGAGCGGCGATCTGCCAGACTCCCCCCGTGGCGACAGCAACCTCAGCACCAGCGGCGTACGCGCACGCACCTGCAAACCGACCCAACATGGTCTCGATCGGCACCATCGTGTGGCTGTCGAGTGAGCTCATGTTCTTCGCCGCGCTCTTCGCGATGTACTTCACCCTGCGGGCGGTGAACCCCGAGCTCTGGGCAGAAGAGACCAAGCTGCTGAACATCCCGTTCGCGAGCATCAACACCACTGTGCTGGTTCTCTCCTCCGTCACCTGCCAGCTGGGCGTGTTCGCGGCCGAGCGTGGCGACGTCAAGATGCTTCGCCGCTGGTTCGTCATCACCTTCCTCATGGGTTCCTTCTTCATCGGCGGCCAGGTCACCGAGTACACGGCACTCGTGCGCGAAGGCCTCACTCTCTCGTCGAACGCCTACGGCTCGGCCTTCTATCTGACCACCGGCTTCCACGGCCTGCACGTGACCGGCGGCCTCATCGCCTTCCTCTTCGTCCTCGCCACCACCTACGTGTCGAAGCGCTTCACCCATGACGAGGCCACCCGTGCGATCGTCGTGTCCTACTACTGGCACTTCGTCGACGTGGTCTGGATCGCCCTGTTCTTCATGATCTACATCCTCAAGTAACTCCTGCAGCACCCTCGGCGCATCGCGAAAAGCGTTGCCATTGCTCGACAAAACGGAAGGTACGACCACGGTGAAGTTCCTGGCCGCAAGACGGCGCAGCCCCCTGGCTGCCGTTGCCATGCTGCTGATCGCGCTCATCGGCATCGGTGCCGGCTACGCGGTCATCGCGAATGCCCGCCCTGCAGAGGCCGCGGCAGTCGCGAGCAGCGAAACCCAGGTCGAGCAGGGCAAGCGTCTCTACCTCGAGGGCTGCTCCTCTTGCCACGGCATGCAGTCGCAGGGCACGTCGCAGGGCCCGACCCTCGTTGGCGTCGGCGCCGCATCGGTGGACTTCCAGGTGAGCAGTGGTCGCATGCCGATGGCGATGCCCGGCGCCCAGGCCGTGGCACGCGACCCCGCGCAATACACCGATGAGCAGATCGCCGCGATGGCCGCCTACGTCGCCTCGCTCGCACCTGGTCCGGCAATCCCGACCGAGGAAGACGTCAACTTCGAGAATGCCGATGCGGCACAGGGCGGCGTGCTCTTCCGCACCAACTGCTCGCAGTGCCATCAGGCAGCCGGCCAGGGCGGCGCCCTGACCCAGGGCAAGTACGCCCCCAGCCTGATGCAGGTCGAGCCCAAGGAAATTTACGAGGCCATGATCACCGGGCCGCAGAGCATGCCGGTGTTCAGCAACGCCACGATCCCCACCAAGGACAAGCAGGCGATCATCAAGTACATCGATACGCTGCAGACCCTCCCCGACCCGGGCGGACTCGCCCTCGGTCGCCTGGGCCCGGTGCCTGAGACCGTCTTCCTCTGGACCGCCGTCTTCGCCGCTCTCATCGGAGTGGCCATCTGGATCGGAATCAAGGCACGATGAGCGACCACAGCAGCCCCGAGTCCCATGAGAATGTTCCGGCGAAGCTCGGCTACTCCCCCGTGGCCGATATCGAGCACAAGCCCCGCTTGACCGATACCGATCCCAAGGCAGCGCGTCGTGCCGAGCGCCAGGTCGCGACCATGTTCGTCCTGTCGATCCTGCTGGTCATCGCTTTCGTGGTGGCCTACATCGGCATCGATAAGTCGACCATCGTCTACATCCCGCTCTTCGGCGAGGTCGGCGCTCTGAACTTCGCCCTCGGCCTATGCATGGGCCTGGGCGTCTTCCTGATCGGCGCCGGCGCGATCCAGTGGGCCAAGAAGCTCATGCCCGATACCGAGGTTGTCGCCCAGCGTCACGAAATGGCATCTCCCGAAGCCGCCACCGAAGAGGCGGAGGCGAACTACCAGCGTGGCAAGACCGAGTCGGGCTTCGCCCAGTACAAGATCATCCGTCGCACGCTGATCGGCGCGCTGGCGCTCTTCCCGATCCCGCTCGTGATCATGCTGCGCGATCTGTGGTCGACGCCGGCCGGTAGCCCGAGCCCGGATGCGATCCTCTCGAAGACGCTGTGGAAGAAGGGCGAGCGCATTGTCGTCGACGGCACCTACGTGCCCGTCAAGGCCGAGGATCTCCCCGTCGGTGGCCTCATCTCCGCCGTTCCTGCCGATCTGCTCGAGGTCGAGGAGGCCGAGGGCAACCTCAACGCCCGCGGCAAGGCAGCGATCATCGTGATCCGCATGGATCCCAGCGACATTCGCTCGCAGCAGGGCGATGGCTGGGATTACCAGGGCATCCTGGCGTTCTCCAAGATCTGCACCCACGTGGGCTGCCCGATTGCTCTGTACGAGCAGCGCACGCATCATCTGCTGTGCCCGTGCCATCAGTCGACCTTTGACCTTGCCGACTCCGGCAATGTCGTGTTCGGCCCGGCCGCACGTCGCATGCCGCAGTTGCCGATTGGCGTGGATGCGGAAGGCTATCTCGTAGCAATGTCTGACTTCGCCGAGCCCATCGGCCCGAGTTTCTGGGAGCGTGGATGACCGCGACAAGTCCGGTTGAGCAGGTAGGCGGCGGCGTCGCCACATATGTCGACCAGCGCGTGGGCAGCAACAAGTTCCTCGCTCGCAACCTCGGCAAAGTCTTCCCCGACCACTGGTCCTTCATGCTGGGCGAGATCGCCCTGTACAGCTTCATCGTCGTGCTGCTCACCGGCACGTTCCTGACGCTGTTCTTCAAGCCCTCCATGGTCGAGGTTCTCTATGACGGCTCCTACGTGCCGCTCAAGGGAATCAAGATGTCGCAGGCCTACGCCTCGACCCTCGATATCTCCTTCGACGTGCGCGGCGGCCTCCTCCTTCGCCAGATGCACCACTGGGCAGCACTGATCTTCATCGCCGCGATGAGCGTCCACATGTTCCGCGTGTTCTTCACGGGAGCCTTCCGCAAGCCGCGCGAGTTCAACTGGATCATCGGCGTCGTACTGGTGACCTTGGGCCTCGGCGCCGGATTCTCGGGTTACTCCCTTCCTGACGATCTGCTGTCAGGCACCGGCCTGCAGATCGCCCGCGGAATCATGCAGTCGATCCCGGTCATCGGCACCTGGATGGCCTTCCTTCTCTTCGACGGAGAATTCCCCGGCACCGAGTTCATCTCGCGCCTGTACGCCGTACACATCCTGCTCATCCCGGGCCTGATCCTGGCGATGGTCACGATCCACCTCATGCTGGTCTGGACTCAGAAGCACACGCAGTTCCCCGGCCCGGGCCGCACCAACGACAACGTCGTCGGCTACCCGCTGCTCCCGGTCTACATGGCGAAGGCCGGCGGCTTCTTCTTCGTGGTGTTCGGCGTGATCGCCCTGATCGGCGGCCTCGTGACGATCAACCCCATCTGGATCTTCGGGCCTTTCATGCCGGATCAAGTCAGCGCAGGTTCTCAGCCTGACTGGTATATCGGCTGGCTCGATGGCGCCCTGCGCACGATGCCGAACTGGGAGTCCACGCTCTTCGGATTCACGATCTCCTGGAACATCTTCGTTCCGGCAGTGATCATCCCCGGCATCATCTTCACGGCGCTCGCCCTGTACCCATTCCTCGAGGCCTGGGTCACCGGCGACAAGAAGGAGCACCACCTCCTCGATCGTCCGCGCAATGCCCCGACTCGTACGGGCATCGGCGTCATGGCCCTGTCGTTCTACCTGCTCCTTTGGATCGGCGGCGGCAACGACATCATCGCGCTGACGTTCGGCATGTCGATCAACTCGATCACCTGGTTCCTTCGCATCGCATTGTTCGTGGTGCCGCCGATCATGTTCGTGGTCACCCGACGCATCTGCCTCGGCCTGCAGCGTCGTGACCGCGACAAGCTGCTCCACGGCTACGAGTCAGGTCGCATTCTGCGCCTGCCGCATGGCGAGTTCATCGAGGTCCACCAGCCGATCAATGCCAAGGAATTGGCAGTGATCACCGGCAAGACCGACATCGCTCCCCTGGCGCTTCCGCCGGCCACCGATGCCGATGGAGTGCGCAACAAGCACTTCCACGTCAAGAAGCTCCGTGCCAAGCTCAGCGGTTTCTTCTACTCGGAGAACGTCGCCCTGCCGACCGCCGCCGAGATCGAGGAAGGCCAGCATCACGCGGCTCACGACGCAGCGATCGAGGCTCCTCTTCACGCCTACGAAGACGCCGACCAGATCAACCGCGCCCATGGCGGCGTCCTGCATCACCCGGGCATGCCCGAGACGAACGCAGAGCAGCTCGCCAACGACGGCGGTCACCTGTAACGCTCGACCATTGCGAAAGGCCCGGCAATGCCGGGCCTTTCGCATGTCCGGGGCCTACCAGCGCACATGCAGTGAGGCAGGAGCCCGGAACTCCCAGCCCCTGAACTCGACCTCGTAGTCGTCATCGAGCCGAAGTTCGGGCATTGCCTCGACCAACAGGCGCAGGGCAATGGCCTCCTGGCCTCTCGCGAAGGCATGGCCCGCGCAGAAGTGCGGGCCATAACCGAAGGCAGCATTGGGTACCCGGGGGCGACGCACGTCGAACTCCTCGGCATTCTCAAAGACACTCTCATCGCGGCACGCACTCGAGACCAAGGCGCCGACCATGGCACCTGCCGGGATCAGCGCTCCCCCGATCTCGATGTCGTGCACGGCCTGACGAGTCTGCGTGCCGATCGGAGCGACCCAGCGCAGGCCCTCATGCACCGCGTCATCCCAGCGACGTGGATCCGCCCGCACCCAGGCCAGCTGGTCCGGGTGACACAGGAGTCCGTACAGCGTGCTGCCGGCACTATGGCCGGGCTCCTGCATGCCTCCGAGCAGGATCACCTTGAGCGACGGCATCACGTGGTCGATCGTGCGCGGCTGACCGACCGGGCAGCCGCTGGTGAGCATCGACGCGATCGTCGAGTCATCGGGCTCGCGCTGCAGCTCGGTCATATAGGGACGGAGCTCCGCGTCGATCAGCGCGGCGGTCTCGTCGTTGATCCGCTGCTTCTCGGGATCACGCTCGAAGTTGATCGCGCCCATGGCCAGGCCATGGAACCACTCCTGGAGGGTGTCGGCGCTGAGGTGCCCGACTCCGAGGACGGCACCGAGGCTCAGCACGGAGATCGGCTCGAAGTAGTCGTGCATGAGATCGGCTCGGCGATCCTCACGTCCCAGAAGCGCTGCGAGGGCAACCTCGGCGATGGGGGTCACGAGATCATCGATGTAACCCGCGACCACGCGCGGCCTGTATTTCGCGTCGAGACTGCGGCGCAGGTCGAGGTGGGGCTCACCATCGAGGGTCATCAGGGTCGGCCCGCCGAACGAGCGATCGATAGGGCCGTCCTCGACCGTCGCCGTGAAATGCTCAGGATGGGTGGTCACGTACTCGACATCAGCCGCTCGGGTGACCATCCACATGTTCACCGCGGGCACGTAGGCCACCGGCCGCTCGCGACGCAGGTAGGCGTAGAACGGGTAAGGGTCAGCGTCGAGCTGCTCGACGGTGATCGTGGCTTCGAGGGACATTCGTTTACCTCCGAAACGATCCTAGGGATCGGGAGCCGACACGTCCCGGACTTGACAGGTCTGGCAGAGTGGAGGCCCCATGAGCGACGCCCTTGAATCCGAGCAGCGGAATGTCACCGCGTTCTACGAGCTGCTCGATTCCTATACCGAGCACGTGATCGAGCGCATCGACAAGACCGCCTCGGCACCGTCCACGGGTACTGGCCAGGACACCGTCGAACGCCAGGCCGAGATCGACCACTGGAGCACCCAACTGCGCTCCGCACGTGCCGCAGCCGATCGCCTCGCCTTCGGTCGCGTTGATCTCGACGTCAACGGTCACACCGAGATCCGCCACATCGGCCGGATGGGGCTTCGCGACTCCGAGGGAAATCCGGTGCTTCTCGACTGGCGCGCGCCGACCGCGGCAGGTTTCTACCAGGCCACCGCACTTCAGCCGATGGGCGTTTCGCTCCGCCGTCGCATCATCACGCGCGGCCGCACCGTGACCCACATCGACGACGAGGACCTCCTCGATCCGGTGCACGATGTCACTGATGCGGCAGCCGCCTCTGTCGAGGCACCGCGCGAAGGTCGCATGGGCGACATCGTGGCAACCATCGCCGCCGATCAGGACTCCATCGTGCGCAGCCCCTTGTCGCAGATCACCATCGTCGAGGGCGGGCCCGGCACCGGCAAGACGGTCGTCGCCCTTCACCGGGCGGCCTGGCTGCTGTATACCTATCGCGATCAGCTCGCCCGTGATGGCGTGCTCATCGTCGGCCCCTCGGGGGCCTTTCTCCACTACATCGACCAAGTACTGCCCAGCCTGGGCGAGACCGATGTCGTGCTCTTGACCCCGGGCCAGCTTTACCCGGCCGTCAACGCCACCCAATACGACGATGCAGCTGCCTCAGCCATCAAGGGCAGCACTCGGATGATCCAGGTGATCGCCGCAGCCCTCGACTCGATGATCCGCATCCCGTCGACCGATGTCACGATCGACCTCGAGGACGGCAGCAGCGTGCGCATCACGGCTAAGCAGCTGGCCGAGGCCCGCAGGCAGGTTCCGAAGGATGCCTCCTTCCACGAGGGCCGTGAGCCCTTCCTGGAGAAGGCTCTGCAGCACCTCTGCCGCTTCAGGGCACGCCAGCGCGGCTGGGACGAGCGTGATGCGGATATCCGTGCCGATGTGCTCGCCGATCTCACCGGCGATCGCCACGTGCGCCGAGTACTGAACCTGATGTGGATGCCCAGTGGCCCCGAGCGACTGATCTCGCGCCTGCTCGAGGATCCTGCCTTTCTCGCCGTCGCCGCGAAGGGGATTCTCAGCCGCGATGAGCAGCGCACCCTCCTGGCCGCTCGTCTCGAGCGGCCGAACTGGACTGTCGACGATGCTGCACTTCTCGATGAGGCGGCCGAACAGTTGGGTCCGTGGGATCCGGAAGCTCGCATGGTGGAGGCGCAGGCGAAGCGCGAGCGTGCCGCTGAGGTGGAGCACGCCTCGCAGTCCCTGAGCTCCCTGGGCATGGGTGCATGGATCTCAGCCGATCGACTGGCCGACCGCAGCCTGAGCTCGACCACGCGTCTCAGCGTTGCCGAGCGGGCCCTGAACGACCGCACGTGGACCTACGGGCACGTCATCGTCGATGAGGCTCAGGAACTCTCGCCAATGGCCTGGCATTGCCTCTCGCGCCGCACGAACCGCATCTCGATGACAGTCGTCGGTGATCTCCAGCAGACCACTCATGCTGCCGGAGTCACCTCGTGGGATGACGTGTTCACCTGGGCCACTGGCCGTACCGACCTGCACACCCTGACCATCACCTACCGCATCACCCGTCAGACGGCGGCCAAGGCAGCTGAGTTGCTCGCGCGATTCGGCGGAACTCCCCCGGTACTGCACGCCGTGCGCGATGGCGAGGAGCCGATCAAGGCCGACTGCGGGGCCTCGGAACTCACGTCGTACGTGCTCACATCGATCGGCGACGCGGAGGGCCGCTACGCAGTGATCGTCCCCGACGCCGAGCGAGATGCGTATGCGGCTCTGCTCGACGGCCCGGAGTTCAGCGCGGGCGAGGATGCCCTCGACGCGACGGTTGCGGTGCTCACCGCCCGCGAGACCAAGGGCCTCGAGTTCGACATCGTGTTCGTTATTGATCCCGATGCCATCGGCCGCCAGACGGTGCGCGGTTCAGATCTCTACGTGGCAGCGACGCGGGCGACACATCGCCTGCACCTGGTCACGATCTCCTAGGCTGCGGAAGCCGACGCGCTCGCACTGGGCGACGCGCTCGGCTCAGCACTAGCCGAGGCACTGTCGCTCGGCTCAGGGGTCGTCGACGAACCTGCGAGGGATGAATCAGCGGTTGTCCAGACCGGGCCCGTGGCCGAGTGCGCGAGCCACTGACTCCAGCTCTCAGTCCAGACGGTGATGCCATTGCCGAGATTCTGCGGTACGCCGGTACCAGTGATCTCCACGACATCGCCCAGGCTCGAAAGGTCAAAGAGCCACTGTGCGTTGGCCGTGCTCATGCCCACGCACCCATGGCTGACGTTCGCGCGACCCTGGGATCCGACGGACCATGGAGCCGCGTGCAAGAACTCGCCTGATGACGTAATGCGCATCGCGTGGCGCACCTCGAGCCTGTAGTACTCGGGGTCATTCGTATCGGTGCCACCCGTGGCCGCATCCATGATGCGCGTGGGTTCCTTGGTGGTGATGACCAGGATCCCCGAGCGAGTCTCGAAGCCCGGCTTGCCCGTCGTGATCGGAATCGTGCGTATTCGTTGTCCGTCACGGAAGACCGTTGCGGTGTGCTTCATGGCATCGACCTTGGTGACCATTGATACACCGGTGGTGAATGACGTGGAAAGGTTGCTCTCGCCGAATACTCCGCGCTTCGCGCGCACGCCCATCAGGTTGAGGTCTACCTGCACGGGCGTATTGCTCGGCCAGTACTTCGCCGGACGAAAGACCACCGTGGTCGACGACTTCCAGGACCATGCACCTTCAAGAGAGATGGGAGTGCGCACAACCAGGGCGTTCTCGACGGCGGCGCGGTCCTTGATCGACTGATCGAAGGTCACGGTGATGGGCGTGCCTACGCCGACAACCGCGCCGTTCTCCGGAGTGACGTGACCGGTGAAGAGTGCATGCGGATCAATTGTCCGAAAGCTGCTCGTGGTCTCGACCGGCACACCTCGGGTGTCGACGGCACGAGCGTGCACCTGATACTCGGTCGCATACTTCAGCCCGGTGGTCTGTGCTACCCAGGTGCGGCCATCTGCGGAGAGTTCGCCGGCCACCTCGCCCTTGGGCCCGGTGATGCTGACCTCGGCCAATCGGCCGCCGTCAGCGGTGATCTGAAGTGGCTGCCCCAGCTGGACCGGCTGGGTGATCTCGGCGTTGATCGTTGCCGACGACGTGGTCGGCTTGGTCGCCGTGGTCAGGTCGAGTGTCGGGGCGAGTCCCTGCACTGCACTGCAGCCGCTCACGAGCGCCACCACGGCACCGGCAATCAGTGCAGTACGAAAGGCGGGGGCAGGCATGAGTTCTCCACGGAAGCGTCGATCAGGTCGTCTTAAGGGTACGACGCGTGTGACGCATGGGACGTTCCCCCGCGCGGGGGGAACTCGGTACTAGTGGGCGAATTCACCGCGGTAGTACTCGAACATCCATCCCACGAGGGCAATCACGAGCAGGAAGACGCCGAAGACGATGATCCAGACGGCAAAAACCAGGCCGGCACCGATCACGGTGGCACCGATGCCCACCATCAGGGGCCACCACGAGTGCGGGCTGAAGAAGCCGTACTCCGGGTCAGCCTCGTCGACCTCGGCATTCATGCGGTCTTCGGGGCGGGGGTACACGCGCTTGGACGTGTACAGCGTGTAGAAGGCCACCAGGAAGGCGAGCGCACCTGTCAGGGCAAGAGCAGTGGTACCGATCTGGTCACGACTGAAGTACCAGTAGATACCGGCTATGGCCAGGTAGAACGCCGAGCCGAGGGCGAAGAGGAGTCCTTCGATCTTCACTGGGTGCCTCCCGTGGTGACGGCAGCGTGCGCACCGGGTGCCGCTAGCTCCGGATGATGCAGGTCGAATGCCGGGCGCTCTGAGCGAATGCGCGGCAGGGAGATGAAGTTGTGGCGCGGCGGCGGGCAGCTCGTGGCCCACTCGAGGGAGGCGCCCCAGCCCCACGGGTCATCGCAGTTGACCATGGGCGCGGAGCGGGTGGTCTTGATGACATTCCAGATGAAGAAGATCGTGGAAACGGCCAGGATGCCGGCACCCACGGTCGAGACGATGTTGTAGGCCTGGAAACCATCCTCCGGCAGGTAATCGCCGTAACGACGCGCCATGCCCTGAACGCCCAGCCAGTGCTGGATCAAGAAGGTCACCTGGAAGCCGACGAAGAGCAGCCAGAAGTGGATCTTGCCCAGGCGCTCATCAAGCATCTTGCCCGTCATCTTCGGCCACCAGAAGTACAGGCCCGCGAAGAACATGAACACCACAGTGCCGAACACCGTGTAGTGGAAGTGAGCCACGACGAAGTAGCTGTCGGAGACATGGAAGTCCAGCGGCGGTGCCGACAAGATGATGCCGGTCAGGCCACCGAAGAGGAATGTGACGAGGAAGCCCATAGTCCAGAGCATCGGGGTGTCGAAGGAGACAGAGCCCTTCCACATGGTGCCGATCCAGTTGAAGAACTTCACGCCGGTGGGCACCGCGATGAGCATCGTCATCAGGGCGAAGAACGGCAGGTACACCGAGCCGGTGACATACATGTGGTGAGCCCACACGGCAACCGAGAGTGCCGCGATAGCCATGGTCGCGAAGATCAGGCCCTTGTAGCCGAAGATGGGCTTACGCGAGAACACCGGGATGATCTCGCTCGCAATGCCGAAGAACGGCAGGGCGAGGATGTACACCTCGGGATGCCCGAAGAACCAGAAAAGGTGCTGCCAGAGGATGGCGCCGCCATTGGCCGGATCGAAGACGACGGCTCCGTAGTGACGGTCGATGAAGGCCACCACCAGGGCCGCGGCAAGAACCGGGAAGGCGATCAGCACGAGGATGCTGGTGACGAATGCCGTCCAGGTAAAGATCGGCATGCGGAACATGGTCATGCCGGGTGCACGCATGCAGAACACAGTGGTGATGAAGTTGACCGAGCCGAGAATGGTGCCGAGGCCGCCCATGGCCAGGCCCAGGAACCACAGGTCAGCACCTACCTGCGGGGAGTTGATGGCGTTGCTGAGTGGCTCGTAGGCGAACCAGCCGAATGAGGCTGCGCCACCGGGGGTGAAGAAGCCTGCGGCCACAACGATGCCGCCGAAGAGGAAGAGCCAGTAGCCGAGCATGTTCAGACGCGGGAAGGCCACGTCAGGCGCGCCGATCTGCAGGGGCATGATCACGTTGGTGAAGCCGACGAACAGCGGGGTCGCGAAGAGGAACAGCATGATCGTGCCGTGCATGGTGAACATCTGGTTGTACTGCTCAAGCGAGAGGAACTGCATGCCCGGGGCAGCGAGCTCCGCGCGAATCGCCAGTGCCATCGCACCGGCGATGAAGAACCAGACGGTCGAGGTGACCAGGTACATGTAGCCGATGGTCTTGTGATCGGTCGAGGTGATCCAGGAGACCACTGCGGCACCGGGGGTGCGCTTCTTGACCGGCGCCTGCGTGGGCGCCGAGGTGGTGACAGGGTCGTTTAGAAGTGTCACAGTGTCCGCTCCCCTGGGATGGCGCCGTCATTGTTGGTGCGATCGGTATCGAGTAGTCCGGTGTTGCCGCGAGCCTTGAGCGACGCGACATAAGCGTCGAACTCAGGCTTCTCGACGACCTTGACATTGAAGAGCATTCCCGAGTGATACGTGCCGCAGAGCTCTGCGCACTTGCCGGCGAATGTGCCGAGCTTGTTGGGAGTGAGCTCGAAGACGTTGGTCTTGCCCGGGATGACGTCCATCTTGAAGAGGAAAGCCGGCACCCAGAAGGAGTGGATGACGTCAGGCGAGGTGAGCTCGAAGCGCACCTTCTCGTTCACCGGGAGAACGAGAGTCGGGATGTAGTCAGGAGAGCCCGACTCGAAGACGTCCTGGTCGATGTAGTTAAAGCCCCAACTCCACTTGAAGCCCACGACGTTGACGGTCAGTTGCTGATCGTTCTTAACGGTCAGCACCTCCGCCTGATCCTTGGCGGTGAACCAGAACAAGCCGAGGATCATGATGAGCGGCACGATCGTGTAGAGAACCTCGATCGGAACGTTGTACTTGGTCTGCTCGGGAACTTCACTGTTCTTGCGACGGCGGTAGGCGAAGCAGGCCCACAGGATCAGGATCAAGGTGACGGCACCGACGGCCCATGCGGCGATCCAGGAGCCCCGCCACAGGTTGGCCATGATCGGACCTTCGACCGTGGCAGGTTCAGGCTGATCGAAGAAGAAGGCTTCATTTGCGGTGCAGCCGGAGGCCACGAGGGCGATGGTGGTTGCCCCGAGCGCCAGGGCACCTGCGCGCACAGCGCGGCGCTTGCCGGACACGTCACCTCGGTGACGGGAATTACTGAGGGCCACGGATCGCCTTTCCCTTCTACGGACGTTCGGGAGACTAGCGCACCTCCCCTAAGGATGCGCTCCCGGGCCACGGGGAATTCGGGGCATGTCGGGCATGTCACAGTTAGCGTGTGACCGTGAGCCCGACCGCCCTGCCCCATCCCCCGGAGGGGTACCTCGATGCCCTCGGCGGCTCACCATTGCTCCCCTCGGCCGCCCGTGCCCTGGCCGCAGCGGCGGAGACCGCTTGGGCTGACCCCGCCCGACTGCACCATCTCGGTCGGACGGCCGGGCTGGTGCTCGATGCCTCACGCGAATCAATCGCCAGCTGGCTGGGAGTGCGCCCGGCCCAGGTGCACCTGGCCTCGAGCGTTCAGGCCGCCTTGCACTTCGGCCTGGACGGATTGCTGGCCTCACGTCCGCAGGGCGCTATCGCCCTCTCCGCGGTCGAATCCTTGAGCCTGCTCGAGGCGGCAGATGCCAGCGGCCGGGATGTGGAGATTCTGCCGGTCGACCCACAGGGCCGCCTTCTCCTTGACGCCGTGCCGGCTGAGCCCGACTGGGCGGTGGCCTGCCTGCAGGCGGCCAATGCGGAGGTGGGCACCGTGCAGCCGGTGGCGGAGCTCGCTGCACTTCTCTCGGGCTCGGGTACCCCGATTCTCATGGACGCCACCGGGTGCCTGGGTCGCATGTCGTTGCAGCCGGGCGCGAGTGCACTCGCCGGATCTGCCCGGGACTGGGGTGGGCCGGCAGGACTCGGCATCCTCGTGATCGGCGAGGCAGTGGCCTGGACTCCCCCTCGCGGCAGCCAGCGAGGCTGGCTCGGCGGATTCCCCAACATCCCGGCCGCCGCCGCGGCAGGGATCGCAGCCGAGACACTCGCCGCGGAGTGGCGAGCGGAAGCCGTGCGCGCTCACGCGGCCATCGCCCGCATCCGCGATTCGATCGCCGCCGGCATCCCCGAGGTCGAGATCGTCGGTGACCCCGTGGATCGACTGCCGCATGTGCTCACCTTCTCGGCGCTCTACTGCTCCGGCGAGGCGCTCGTGTCCGAACTCGATCGCCGAGGGATCTCGGTGGCGAGCGGCTCCGCCTGCTCGAGCGACACCGAGCGCCCCAGCCATGTGCTCGCCGCGATGGGCGCACTGACTGGAGGAAACGTTCGCATCTCGCTGCCCTTCGGATTCACCGATGACACCGTCGACCGATTCCTGCGTGAAATTCCCGAGGTCGTGGCGAGCGTGCGTGCCGATGTCGGACTCTGAGGTGAATTCTCCCGCCGCACGGGCGGACTCGGGCACGTCGTGGCCCCCCGCGGAGCTCTGGATCGATGAGCGTGGTCACCGATGCCCGGCGCCGGTGATCGCCCTCGGACGTGCTGCGCGAGCGGCTTCGGAGGAGACGCTCATCGTGGTTCTGGCCGATGACCCTGCAGCGGAGTTCGACATTCCCGCGTGGTGCCGGATGACCGGCAATGCGCTAGTCGACAGCCAGGCGAATCAACCGGGCACCGCCTACCTGGTGCGCATCAACGCGCGCTGAGCACGGGCGGCCTTTCCAGCGCACTCGCGAGCAAGTCGAGGTACGTATCTCGGCGTATCTCGATAGCGCCCATCGATACGAGGTGATCGGTAGCCCATTGCACGTCCAGCAATCGGGTGCCGCCGACTCCGAGCGCATCGACGAGGCCGACGAGGGCGGCCTTTGACGCATCACGCTCGAGGTGGAACATCGACTCACCGGCGAAGAGGCCCCCGATCTCGATGCCGTACAGCCCGCCGACGAGTCGACCATCGTGATCCCAGGCCTCGACCGAATGAGTCCAGCCCATCTCATGTAGTGCGCAGTAAGAGTCGATGAACTCCTCGGTGATCCAGCCGTGGTCACGCGGAGTCTCGGCGCAGGCGCGCATGACGCCCGCGAAGTCACGATCGATCGTGATCTCGAATCGACGCATGGACGAACGCAGCGACTTCGACACGCGCAATGACCCGAGCGGAAGAATCCCGCGCGGATCCGGGCTCCACCAGCCGAGCAGCCCTTCGTCCAGGTGCATCGGGAAGAGCCCACGTCGATAGGCCTGCAGCAGAGTCGACGGTGACAGGTCTGCACCGACGCACACGACGTCCTCGAAGGGCTCAGCCTCGCGCGGATCAGGCAAGTCCCAGACCGAGGGCCCGGGCTCGCGAGGCGACATGAGCTACGGGCGCGGGCAGCTGATGTGTGCCGAGACCTCGGCCGCCGCGGCATCGCCGTAGGTCTTGGCCATGCGCTCGAGGAAGTGACGCTGAGCGAGCTCGTACTCCTGAGTACCGACGGTCTCGATCACGTACGTGGCCAGCAGCGCACCGGTCTGCGCGGCACGTTCGTCAGACAGACCCCACGACTTCGCTGACAAGAAGCCCGCACGGAAGGCGTCGCCGACGCCCGTGGGATCTGCCTTGCGCTCCTCTTCGGGAACCGACACGACGACAGGTGCCTCACCGCGGCGCTCGATGCGCGCACCCTCAGCGCCCAGAGTGGTAACGCGAGTCTCGACGATCGACGCGATGTCAGCGGCCGACCATCCGGTCTTCTGATGAATGAGGGCAGCCTCGTACTCATTGGTGAACAGGTAGGTGGCGCCTTCGATGAGGGGCTTGATGTCGTCGCCCTCCATGTAGGCGAGCTGCTGCGACGGATCCGCCGCGAACGGGTAGCCGCGGAATCGGCATTCATCCGTGTGACGGGACATTGCACCCGGGTCGTTCGCGCCGATGAGCACCAGGTCGGCAGGCCCGACAACATCGACGATCGGCTTGAGCTCGATATTTCGAGCCTCGCTCATCGCACCGGGATAGAACGACGCGATCTGGTTCTGCTCCTGATCGGTCGTGCAGATGAAGCGCGCCGTATGACGTGATTGCGACACATGCACTCCGCGGGTGTCAACGCCATGACGGTTCAACCACGACTCGTAATCGGCGAAGTCAGGACCGACTGCTCCGACGAGAACGGGCTTGAGCCCGAGGCATCCCATGCCGAAGGCAATATTCGGCGCCACACCACCGCGACGCACGTCGAGCTCCTCGACAAGGAACGAGAGAGAGATTTTGTCGAGCTTGTCCGCGACAATCGAGTCCGCGAACTTGCCCGGAAAGGTCATGAGGTGATCGGTCGCAACGGACCCAGTGATGAGGACGGCCATGGGCCAAGACCTTAGCGGTCGGTAAGCCATACTCACCCTCATGAAGACACGACGCATCATCGCTGCAGCCGTTCTGTGCGCCGCGCCGCTCACGATCGCCGCATGCGGCAGCAGCGACTCAGCCGTGCCGAATCTCAAGGGCACCTGGAGCGGAACCTACGAGTACCCCACCCCCGGTAAGACGATCGAGAAGTCACCGCTCCGGATCGAGATCACCAAGCAGGAGGGCTCACTTCTCTGGGGAACCGAGAGCTGGACAAACAACGGTCAGTCGCAGACGGCAGATGTCCTCGGGTCACTCTCGAGTGACAACAGCTCGGTGATCCTCTCCTCCGTAGGCGGATTCTTCTCCGGCAATGTCGGCGATAACTCGATGCGCCTTCGCTTCGTGCGCACCGAGGATCCGCCCACGGCCTTCGTCGTCACGGTCACCCGAGGCAACTAAATCCCCCGAGCATGCGAACGGCCCGCCGGAGTCCGGCGGGCCGTTCGCATCAGTCGTGGACTAGCTGAACGAATCACCGCATGCGCACGAGCCGCCTGCGTTGGGGTTGTCGATCGTGAAGCCCTGCTTCTCGATCGTGTCAACGAAGTCGACAGTTGCGCCATTGAGGTACGGGGCGCTCATGCGATCGGTGACGACGGAGACCCCGCCGAAGTCCTTCGACACATCACCATCGAGGCTGCGGTCGTCGAAGAAGAGCTGGTAGCGAAGACCTGAGCAGCCACCCGGCTGCACGGCAACGCGCAGGGCCAGGTCATCGCGACCCTCGGCCTCGAGCAGTGCCTTGACCTTGGAGGCCGCGGTCTCGGTGAGGACGATGCCGTCAGCGGTGACGATCTCGACGGGCACAGCGGTTTCAGTCGACATGTAGTGGCCTTTCAGGTGAGGTAAGCCTTAGTCGGAGTGTATGCCAGGTCCAACGCCTGCGCCCAGCGGCGTATTCCCCGAGTCGGCACGCGGGTCGGAGCGCGGTTTCGCGCGATAGGCAAGAATGAGCCAGTGACCTCACAGGTGGACCCGCAGCCGACCCCCCTGGCACTGCTGCTGCTCGGACGCGGAGCCGATGCGTCCAGCGAGCTCGGCGTCGAGTGCCCCGGAGCCCTGCCACCCGCCTCCGACCCCGATCTCGTCGAGCGAGCCGAACGAGCCAAGGCCGCCCTCGGAGATCGTGTCTACATTCTCGGTCACCACTACCAGCGCGACGAAGTCATCGCCTTCGCCGACGTGACCGGCGACTCCTTCAAGCTGGCCCAGCAGGCCGCCGCGCATCCCGAAGCCGAGTACATCGTCTTCTGCGGTGTGCACTTCATGGCCGAGAGCGCCGACATCCTCACCGGCGACGCGCAGGCCGTCATCCTTCCCGACCTCGCTGCCGGGTGCTCAATGGCCGACATGGCGGCCATTGAGCAGGTCGAGCAGTGCTGGCGTGATCTCGAGGCAGCCGGGGTCGCCGATGTCACGATCCCGATCACGTACATGAACTCCACCGCGGCCATCAAGGCCTTCACCGGTCGACATGGTGGCTCGATCTGCACCTCGAGCAACGCGAAGGTATCGCTGGAGTGGGCATTCGCACGTGGCGAGAAAGTGCTCTTCATGCCCGATCAGCACCTCGGGCGCAATACCGCGGTGCGCGATCTCGGCATGTCACTCGATGACTGCGTCGTCTATAACCCTCGTCGCCCGAACGGCGGCCTCACCGTCGAGCAACTTCGCGATGCGCGCATGATCCTGTGGCTCGGCCATTGCTCCGTGCACGGTCGCTTCACCGCCGAGTGCGTCGACGAAGTGCGCGAGCGCGTGCCCGGGGTCAGCGTCATCGTGCATCCCGAGTGCTCGTACGAGGTCGTCGAGAAGGCTGACTTCGTCGGCTCTACTGAGCGCATCATCGCGATGATCGATGCGGCCCCGGCGGGCAGCAAGTGGGCCGTCGGCACTGAACTCAATCTCGTCAAGCGCCTGGCCGTGCGTCACCCCGACAAGGAGATCGTCTACCTCGATCGCACGGTCTGCTTCTGCTCGACCATGAATCGCATCGATCTCCCGCACCTCGTCTGGACTCTCGAGAACCTCGTAGCAGGCACTGTCATCAACCGCATCGAGGTTGATGCCGACACCCAGGAGTGGGCCCGCATCGCCCTCGATCGCATGCTCTCCCTCACCGCCTAGTCTCCCCGACCGCCGACTAGGCTTCCCTCATGTTCGGACGAGGCAAGAGCGATGAGTCGCCGGCACCTATCCCTGCGACCGAGGAAACTCACGCAGGCAGCAAGGGCCGACCCACCCCTTCGCGCAAGGACGCCCAGCGTGCGCGTAAGCAGTTCCTCAAGACCCCCAATGACCCCAAGGCCGCGAAGGCTGCCCAGCGCGAAGCCGATCGCACCGCGAAGCTACGCGCGCGCGAGGGCATGGCCGCCGGCGATGAGAAGTACCTGCCCGCGCGTGACCGCGGCCCGGCCAAGGCCTTCACCCGTGACTTCGTCGACGCACGCTTCACTCTCGCCGAGTACTTCATCTTCATTGCGGTGGCCGTGCTGCTGCTCGGCTTCGTCAAGAACCAGGCACTGTCGACCTTCATCTCGACCGGCTTCTTCGCCATCACGGCGCTCATCGCCCTCGACTCGATCATCTTGGTGATCCAGCTCAATAAGCGCGCGAAGGAAGCCTTCCCGAACGAAGCCGATCGCAAGGGCATCACGCTCTACGCGCTCCTGCGCACGCTGCAGCTTCGCCGCCTTCGCCTGCCTCCGCCCCGCGTGCGTCGCGGCGGCAAGCCAGTACTGCCCAAGGGCTCGAAGAAGTAGTTACTGAGGGGACAAGCCCATCGGGCCGTAAACGACCCGATCCCCCTCGAGAAGGCTCACCGAGTCAGCACCTGAGGTAATCAGGCTCGACCAGCTTTCGCCCATCCATGCCTCGGCGTCTGCCTGGGTCGGGAATTCGGTATGAGCCTCGGCAATATTCAGGTCGGTGCCATCGAGTGCGTGGCAGATCCAGGTGAAACCCATCACTTCCTTCCGTCCTGTCCCCTGACAGGCCCCGGCCCACTGTAGGGTTCAGGAACAACTGAATCGACGTATTCGAGATCCAGGGGAAGTCCGGTGTGAATCCGGCGCTGTCCCGCAACCGTGATCCCTCACTGAGGGCGAGTCGGAGCACCTGGCGAGTACGAGCGGCTCTATCCGTCGAGGTAACGGGACGAGTCAGGTCATTCCTGAATTGTCCCTCCGTGCATTCGTGCCGGGGGGATTCTGCTTTTCAGGATTCCTGCATGTTCACGACCGCTCCATGAGAAACGCAGGAACACATGTCACGCACCACTCGCACCATCGCCGCCAGTGCGGCACTCGCGATCGCCGCATTCGGCCTCGCCTCGCCTGCTCACGCGAACCACGCACCGGGCACCACCGGCCTCTACGGCACCGCCGATCCCGGCTACGACGGCGTCTACCGTCAGTCGCTCGCGATCATTGGGCTCACGTCCAACGGCGTGAAGCCGTCTCCGGCCGCGATCGGGTGGCTCATCAGCCAGCAGTGCAAGGACGGCAGCTTCCAGGAGTTCCGCGCCGACACCACGAAGCCATGCGACACGGTCGATGCAGTCAACGGCAAGGGTCCGGACTCCAATGCCACGTCGCTTGCCGTGCTCGCACTGATGTCCATCGACAACACCAATCTCGCCTCGAATACCGTGATGAATGCCGTCGTGAAGGCAGCGAGCTCGGCGGGCCTGTGGCTCCGAAAGAACCAGCACTCCGACGGCGGCTGGGCGTACTACGCCGGATCGCCCTCCGATTCAAGTTCGACCGGGCTGGCCCTGGCAGCGCTCAGCACCCAGGCACCCAATCGCCAGCAGCCGAATATCGTCAAGGGCAGCAAGTTCCTCGCCTCGCTCATCATCGCGTGCGGCTCCACCGACGGCGGCGCACTCGTGTACCAGAAGGGCAGCAAGGCAGACGGGCTCTCAAGCGCACAGGGGTTGTACGGGCTCGTCGGCAGTGTTCCGGTCAGAGCCGCAGGCAAGCTGGGCCCGACACCGAAGTGCGCGGGCAATCCGGCCAACAAGATTGCCAGCCACCTGTCTTCGAAGTTGCTGAGCAACGGCACCCTTGCTTCGGCATTCGGCGATGGCCCTGACTACACCGCAACCGCAACGGCTGTCGTGGATCTCTCTGCCGCAGGCGTTGCCAAGGCCGCGGTCGCGAAGGCACTTGCCGCACTGAAGTCGAATGCCGCGAGCTACGCGACTCCGGCCGCAGGCGCCAATCCCGCTGCGCTCGGACTCCTACTGAGCGCCGCGAAGGCCACCGGCTCGAATCCGAAGGCCTTCGGCGGAGTCGATCTGGTCTCGGCACTCGTCAACAGCGAGCACAAGTAATGCGCACGGCTCGCGCGGCAGCAGCGCTCATCGGCATCGCGATTCTCGCGCTGACGGCGATCGCGCCTGCCGCGCGAGCCGAGTCCGCCTATCGCTATTGGACCTACTGGCAGGGCAATGCCGCGTCGTGGCAATTCGGAACCCAAGGTCCCGCCACGAGTAACCCAGCCGACGGCGCCGTCGAAGGCTGGCGCTTCGCCGTCTCCGGGGCAGCCGGCAGCACGCAAAGCCAGCCATCGATGAGCCCCGCCACAGCCTTCGCAGACCTCTGCGGCTCGACTCCTCCACTCTCGGGCAAGAAGCGAATCGCACTCGTGGTCGATCCGGGCTACGCATCGGAGGCACCGGACGGCGAGGACCCCATCGGGGCGGTGAGCACCTGCGTCGTCGCCGATGAGGATGCGAGCGGTTACGACATCCTGCGATCCCAGCTCACCGTGCGAGTCGAAGGCGGCCTGGTGTGTGGCATCGGCGGCTTCCCGGCACACGAGTGCGCGCCCGTGATCGAGGTCAGCGAGGAGTCTGCGAAGCCAGCCAGCCAGGCCGTGAACCAGAGACCCAGCAAGGATTCCCTCACTTCCTTCGGCTCCATCTCGCTGACCGTTCTTGTCGTGCTCTTCGGCATCGGACTCTCCATTGCCCTGTGGTGGAGGCGCAAGTGACCGATCAGCGATTCGCCCTGGGTGCCGCCGCGATTCCGCGGTGGCTTCACCCGGGTGCGTGGTGGGCATGGGCGCTGGGCCTGGCCGCTGCGGCAAGTCGCACCACGAATCCCCTGCTCCTGATTCTCATCGTGTGCTGTGCGGCCATCGTCGTGTCAGCACGCAAGCCCGATGCGCCGTGGGCGCGCTCATTCGGCTTCTTCCTGCGCCTCGGCGTCGTGATCATCATCGTGCGCGTGCTCGCGCAGATTATTTTCGGCGCCTCGCTCGGCACGACCGTCATCGTCAATGCACCCGGTATCGCACTTCCCGACTGGTTCGCAGGCGTCCGCCTCGGCGGTGAGATCACCCTGGAGAGCCTGCTCTTCGCGCTCTTCGACGGCCTGCGGCTTGCGGCGATCATCGCCTGCGTGGGCGCGGCGAATTCCCTCGCGTCGCCAAGTCGACTTCTCAAGTCGGTTCCGGCAGCGTTGTACGAAGTGGGAGTCAGCGTCGTTGTCGCACTCACATTCGCTCCGCAACTCGTGAGTGACGTCTCGCGAGTCAGCACCGCACGTCGACTTCGCGGCCGGACCACTCATGGCATCCGCGCGATCGCCGGGTCGACCGTTCCCGTCTTCGAGGGCGCACTCGAGCGCTCCGTGCTGCTGGCGGCCGCCATGGACTCCCGCGGCTACGGTCGCACGGCCGGCATCAGCTCTTCGGTGCGTCGAGTCGCTTCGGGCTTTCTTCTGCTCGGCCTCGTTGCCGCGTGCATCGGCACGTACGCGATGGTGTCCGCGGGTTCCCCTGCGCTTCTCGGCCTGCCCTTGCTGGCCGTCGGCATCGCGGTGAGCATCCTCGGCATCACGATGGCCGCACGTCGATCGGTCCGCACCCGTTACCGCCCTGATCCCTGGTGGCTGGCCGAGTGGCTGGTGGCCGCGGCCGGCCTGTGCACCGCCGCCGTATTTACGTGGGCTACCTGGTCCCATCTGGCGGGCATCGACACCCCCACCGACCCGGCCCGATGGCCGCTGCTTCCGCTGATCCCGGTTCTTGCACTCGTGCTCGCAGCCTCGCCGGCCATCATCGCGCCGCGACTTCCGCAGGCACTTCGACCCGTGCACGTGCGCGAGGAAGCGGCGGTCGCATGATCGAGTTCGAGAACGTCTCCATCACCTACGCGGGCGCCGACTCACCGGTGCTCGTGAATGCCTCGGTGTCCATTCCCGAGGGCGAACTCGTTCTCGTAGTCGGACGCACGGGCAGCGGCAAAACGACATTCCTTCGGGCGATCAACGGACTCGTGCCTCACTTCACCGGGGGAACGCTCTCAGGTCGGGTCACCATTGACGGTCGCGATACGGCCACGCACCCGCCGCGCGAGCTTGCCGATCTGGTCGGCATCGTGCCGCAGGATCCGATGAGCGGTTTCGTCACCGACACCGTCGAGGATGAACTCGCGTACGGAATGGAATGCCTGGGGATCGCACCCGAGGTCATGCGACGCCGCGTGGAGGAGACCCTTGACCTTCTCGGCCTCGCCGAGCTTCGCCATCGCGCACTTCTCTCACTGTCGGGCGGCCAGCGACAGCGGGTTGCCATCGGTGCGGTACTCACCTCGCATCCGAAGGTTCTCGTTCTCGACGAACCCACCTCCGCACTAGACCCGGGTGCCGCCGAGGAGGTTCTCGCAGCACTGCAACGACTCGTGCACGATCTCGGCATCACGGTCGTGCTTGCCGAGCATCGGCTCGAACGAGTGGTGCAGTACGCCGATCGCATGATCGTGATCCCGGGCGCCGGCGAGCCACTCGTGTACGGCACTCCGGCCGATGTCATGCGACTTGCTCCCATTGCGCCGCCCGTCGTGGAACTCGGACGACTGGCCGGCTGGAGCCCGCTCCCGCTGTCGGTGAGGGATGCACGACGCGCCGCGGGACCGCTGCGCGATCTGCTGATCGGGCGCACGCCTCCCCTGCGCGTGGTTGATGGCGGCCAGTCGCGCGAGGAACTCGCAGTCACCGAGAACCTCGTCGTGCGCTACGGCACCTTCACTGCACTGCGCGGCGTCACTACGTCGATTCGCCGCGGCGAGATCGTGGCACTCATGGGCCGAAATGGTGCAGGCAAGTCGACCCTGCTCTCCTCCCTCGTAGGCCTGCGCAGCACCACGACAGGGGCGGTGTCGACCAGCGGCCACGACCCGCGCACCCTGAAGCCACGCGAACTCGTGCACTCGGTGGGCCTGGTGCCGCAGGATCCAGGCGATCTCCTCGAGGCCACGAGCGTGGCCGATGAATGCCGCGCCGCCGACCACGACGCCGAGGCGGAGCCCGGCACTACCCGAGCGCTACTCGCCCTGCTCGCACCCGACGTGCATGACGGCACTCACCCGCGCGATCTCTCCGAGGGGCAGCGGCTGCTTCTGGCACTCGCGGTGGTGCTCGCTGCGCGACCACCGCTGCTTCTTCTTGATGAGCCGACGCGCGGGCTCGACTACCCGACGAAGTCACGGCTCGTCACGGTTCTCAGCGATCTTGCCGACGCCGGCCACGGTGTCGTGCTCGCCACGCATGATGTCGAGTTGGCCGCAGAGGTTGCCACCCGGGTAATGGTCATCGCTGACGGGGAGATCGTCGCCGACGGACCCACGTCTGCAGTGCTCGTCTCGTCACCGATGTTCGCGCCGCAGGTGGCCAAGGTGCTCGCCCCGGAGCCGTGGCTCACCGTCACCGACGTGGCGTCTGCCCTCGACGGCGAGGCCGTCTGACATGAGCGGGCCACAGGTGCACGCGATGAGACTCGGCACGAGATCACGCATCGCCATCGCGTTGACCTCGCTCATCGGGATCATCGCCTTCGCGTGGCCTTTGCTCGCCTCCCCGGAGTCCGCAGTGGTCGCGCATTCGAATGACGCGCCGTGGCTCTTCGCGATCATCGTGCCGCTGCTCATGCTCGTGCTGCTCGCCGAGCTCTCCGACGGCGGCATGGACGCGAAGTCGATCGCACTTCTCGGCGTGATGGCTGCCGTGATCGCGGCCCTGCGCCCGCTGGGCGGCGGGATCGCCGGACTAGAACCGATCTGGATGGTGTTGATCCTCGGCGGTCGCGCCCTCGGTCCGGGATTCGGCTTCTCCCTCGGCGCGATCTCCCTGTTCGCGTCCGCACTTCTGACCGGCGGAGTCGGGCCATGGCTGCCCTTCCAGATGCTCGGTGCGGCATGGGTCGGGCTGGGTGCCGGTCTCCTTCCGCGCGCCACGGGCAAGCGCGAGCTCGCACTTCTCGCCGGTTACGGGGCTGTCGTCAGCCTCCTGTACGGGATGCTGCTCAACCTCTGGTTCTGGCCCTTCGTCTCCGGCCTGCCCGATCAGATTGCGTTCGCTGCCGGCGCTCCGCTGGGCGAGAACTTCCTGCACTGGTTCAGGTTCACGATTGTCACCAGCCTCGGTTACGACATCCCGCGAGCGATTCTCACAGTTGTGCTGATCCTCATCGCGGGAAAGCCCGTGCTCCTCGCCTTGCGCAGGGTCTCGCGCAAGGCGGCCTTCGAACCCGCGATCACCTTCGTCCCCGGGACTACGAGCGCATGAGAGTCCGCCTGCTCGGTACCGGCTCGGCCGATGGCTGGCCGAATCCTTTCTGCGAGTGCCGTTCATGCGAGGAAGAGCGCACAGTCGGCCGGCTACGGATGCCGACAGCTGCGCTCGTCGACGACATCCTGCTCATCGACAGCGGACCGACCGCGCCGTACAGCGCATCGCTCGGCGGTATCTCCCTTCGCCGAGTCGAGCATCTCGTTCTCACTCACGGGCACCCCGATCACCTGGCCCCGTCCATCCTGCTGTGGCGCGAATGGGTCTCCGGCCTCACAGTGCTCCACGTGTGGGGCCCGTCGATGGCGATCGATCTCTGCCGTGACTGGGTTGGCCCCGATTCTCCGGTCGAATTCCATGTGATTGCAGCCGGCGATTGCGTCACTCTCGCGACTGCCCACGACAGTTACGAGCTTCGAGCTCTCGAAGCCAATCATGATCCACGCCGGATTGACTCGATCGCGGGCGAAGCACTGCTCTACGACCTTCAGTCACCCAGGGGCGAGCGACTTCTCTACGCCACCGACACCGGGCCGTTCACCCCGGCAATGCTCGAATCGATGAGAGGGCGTCAATACGACGTCGTGTTGATTGACGAGAGCTTCGGCGACAAGACGGACCATGGCACCGGTCACTTCGATCTCGATAGCCTGCCTGTGACACTGCACGCTGCACGCGAGTGCGCTGCTACCTCTGATCACACACGTGTGATCGCCGTGCACTTGAGCCATCACAATCCGCCGACCGACGAGCTGCGCGCGCGACTGCACGGAATGGGAGCCGAGCTCATGGACGATCTCGCAGTGATCGACACCGCTGCATCGCGCAGCCGTCACCTCATCACCGGCGGAGCGCGCTCGGGCAAGTCCTCGCACGCCGAGCGACTGGCCGACCGGCACCCGAAGGTCGTCTATGTCGCCACCGGCGGAGAGCGCCCTAACGATCTCGAATGGGCACAGCGCATCGCCGCTCACCGCGAGCGCCGGCCGTCCCACTGGACGACCATCGAGACAGCCGACCTCGAGACGACCCTGGCCACCGCACCCGCCGATGCCGTGGTCCTCGTCGACTGCATCGGGCTCTGGCTCACGGCACAGCTCGACTCGGCCGACGCCTGGGGTCGCGAGACTGATTCCGACATGCGTGCGCAGGTCGAGTCCGCGATCACTGCCTTGATCGAGGCCGTGCGTGATTGCCCCGCCTCGGTCATCCTCGTCACGAATGAGGTCGGCATGGATCTCGTGCCCCCGCACGCGGGCGGCCGGCTCTTCCGCGACCTGCTCGGCATCACCAACTCACGACTGGCCGACGCCTGCGACCGTGTCACCCTCGTCGTCGCGGGCCGCGCCCTCGACCTGCCCAGGAGCTCACCATGACCGATCTCGCCTCTCTCATCGACCTGATCGGTGCCCCGAGCGCCGTTGCCGCCGACGAGGCGCGCGCACGACAGGGAATCCTCACCAAGCCGACCGGCGCACTCGGCCGGCTCGAGGAGCTATCGATTTGGGTGTGCTCTGTGCAAGGTGCCTGCCCGCCGCGGGTCTTCGCGCGACCGCGCGTGGTGATCTTCGCCGGAGATCACGGTGTCGCTCGAACGGCGCAGACCTCCGCTTATCCCCCCGAGGTCACGGCGCAGATGGTCCTGAACTTCGTGCATGGCGGAGCCGCCGTCAACGTGCTGGCACGACAGGCCGGTGCGAGCGTGCGCGTTGTCGACGTGAGCGTCGATGCCGATCCCGACTACGCGCTCTCCATCGCGCCCGAGGTCGTCGCCGATCGCATCCGTCGCGGCTCGGGCTCGATCGATCGGGAGGACGCGATGACACGTGCCGAGACCGAGGCGGCCTTCGCACTCGGTCGTCGCATTGCCGACGAGGAGATCGACTCGGGTGCCGACCTGCTCATTCCTGGGGACATGGGCATCGGCAACACCACCCCCGCCGCTGCCCTCATCGGTTTGCTCGCGAATGCCGATGCGGCAACGGTCACCGGCAAGGGCACCGGCATCGATGACACGACCTGGATGCGCAAGTGCGCAGCCGTGCGCGATGCGATGCGCCGCGGCTCCGAGCACAAGGGCGATCCGCTCGCGCTTCTCACTGCCATCGGCTCCCCCGACTTCGCTGCGGCCACCGGCTTCCTGCTGCAGTCCGCAGCACGCGGCGTACCCGTGATCCTCGACGGCACGATCAGCTCTGCATGCGCACTCGTCGCCGATCGCATCAGCTACCGCGCGAAGGCCTGGTGGCTGGCCGGGCATCGCTCCACCGAGCCCGCGCAGTCCATTGCGCTCGATCGCCTCGATCTCGTGCCCGTCGTCGACTACGGCATGCGGCTGGGCGAGGGCACGGGCGCGCTGCTCGCCCTGCAGATCGTGCAGTCGGCCACCGCGACACTGCGCGAGATGGCGACCTTCGGCGAGGCCGGCGTGAGCGATCGCGATGCCTGATGCCCTGCGCCTGGCGATCGGCACGCTGACCCGACTACCGGTTCCCGCGCCGCGGCAGGTCGATCGCCGCACCGCGGGCATCGCGATGAGCCAGTCGCCCTTGGTCGCGCTCGTGCTCGCTGTCGTCTGCGGACTCCCGCTGCTCATCACGCCCGATCGACCGCTGCTCGCACTGGTGCTCAGCATCTGCGCCTTCGCCCTGCTCGCCTGGGCCACGCGCGCACTCCACCTCGACGGGCTCGCCGACACCGCGGACGCACTCGGCAGCGGCAGGCCGGCGGCGACGGCGCTCGAGATCGCGCGCAAGTCGGATATCGGCCCCTTCGGCGTCATCGTGCTGATGCTCGCCCTCCTGATCGACATCGCCGCGGTGGCCTCACTACCCGAGGGCCGCGATGCCTATCTCGCCTTCGTGCTCGCGATCGTCATCAGCAGAGTCGCGCTCACCCTCGCCTGCACGCGAATCTGGCCCGCTGCCCGCACTGATGGCCTCGGCGCCGTGGTGGCCGGGTCGGTACCTGTCGCCATCGCCGCTGCGTGGACGATCCTCGGTCTCGCGCTCGCCTGGTGGCTCCTCGGCGCAGCAGCCGTTCTCGCGGCAGCGCTCGGGCTCCTGGCAGGAATCCTCGTGCTCGTGATCGCGCGTCGCCGACTGGGCGGAGTCACCGGTGACGTCCTGGGCGCAACGATCGAGATCAGCCTGACCGCCGCCTTGCTGGCACTCGCGCTCCTTGCCTAATCGCTGCGTACGATGCGAGACCTACGAAGGGACAAACGATGAGTAGGCCACTCGAGTCCGTCGCGCATGCGCACCGACTCGCGAAGCGCCGCCTGCCCGGCTCCGTCTACTCCTTCATCGAGGGCGGCAATGAGGCACGCATCACCGTGCGCGCGAATGTCGAGGCCTTCGAGGAGATCGGGTTCCGCCCGCGCGTCTCGAGCACTCAGTCGGCGCCGGATCCGCGCACCACGGTGCTCGGACGCGAGATCGCCATGCCGCTCATCACGACTCCTGCAGGCTTCATCCGCATCGCGAATCCGGCCGGTGAGCTCGCGGTCGCGCGGGCAGCAGCACGCGCCGGCATCCCGACCGGCGTGAGCATCCTTGCGAGCACCGCCATCGAGGAGATCACCGCGGTCAATCCCGATACCTGGTTCCAGCTCTACATGATCGGCGGTCGCGAGGGCACCGCTGCCGCGATCGAGCGAGCGCGCCAGGCAGGCGTCCGCGTGCTGATCGTCACCGTCGACCTGGCTGCCGGAACCGGCGGCAGCGACACCCGCAAGGCAGCGATGCCTCCCGGTCGCGTCAATCTCGCCAGCGCCGTGCGCCACTCGCCCGAGATGGTGACTCATCCGCGCTGGGCGCTGAGCTTCTTGCGCGGCGGTCTCGAGCTGACCGCTCCGAACGTGCCCGGGGTCGACGGCCGCTCCATGACAATTGCCGAGGGCAGCGCCGCACTGCGCGAGCATCCGCCGACGTGGGACGACATCGCCTTCATCCGCGGGCTCTGGGATGGCCCGCTCGTCGTGAAGGGCATCGTCACCGGTGATGACGCTCGTCGTGCGGCTGACCTCGGCGTCGACGCGGTGTCGGTCTCGAATCACGGAGGCAATGGCCTCGACGGCGCACCGGCCACGATCCGCGCCCTGCCCGAGGTCGTCGCGGCAGTCGGCGATCGCATCGAGGTGCTGATGGACGGCGGCGTACGCCGTGGCGGCGATGTCGTGAAAGCGGTGTCACTCGGAGCGCGCGCCGTGCTGATCGGTCGCCCGTACATCTGGGCACTCGCGGCCGGCGGCGAGCAGGGTGTCGACGAGATGCTCGCGCTCTTCCGCAAGGGCATCTCGGGAACGATGGCCCTGCTCGATCGACGCAGTGTCAGCGAGCTCGATGCGAGTGCGCTGATCCTGCGGAGGTAGGGGTCAGCGAGTCGACGGCTGCACGAACGGCGGCTTGGCCACCGTGAATGACGAGGCGCGACCGCGCACGTCGACGATGACCGTGGCGCCGATCTGCACCGACGAGTCGATCAGCGCCAGGCCGATGCCCTGCTTGAGGGTCGGCGAGAACGTGCCGCTGACGACCTCGCCGATCACGGCGCCGTCGAGTGACTCGGCGTGCACGCTCATGTGAGCGCGCGGAATGCCGCGATCGTTGGCGAGGATGCCGCGCAGCCGACGAGCCGGGCCTGCCGCCTTCTCCGCGATCAGCGCATCGCGGCCCGCAAAGGCCGGCTTGTCCCAGCCGATTGCCCAGCCGAGGCCGGCAGTGACCGGTGAGATGGACGGACTGATGTCCTGGCCGTGCAGCGGGTATCCCATCTCGGTGCGCAGGGTGTCGCGCGCACCCAGGCCCGCCGGAAGACCGCCCACGTTCTCGGCCGCGGCAACAGCGGCATCCCAGAGACTGACCAGGACGTCATTCGGCGCGACGAGCTCGAAGCCGTGCTCGCCCGTGTACCCGGTGCGGCAGACCACGACCGGCGCATCATTCCAGCGTGCCATCTCCATCGACATGTAGTCGTGCCCATGGGGAAAGCCGAGGGCATGCATGACTCCATCGCTCTTGGGCCCCTGCACAGCGATGATGCCGTGTGTGAGGTGCTGGTCATCGATGGAGATTCCGTCCGGTGCCGCGGCGCGAAGTGCGGCGATGACGGTTGCCGCATTCGAGGCGTTGGGAATGATGAAGACGCCGTCATCCGACCAGCGGTAGACGATGAGATCGTCGATGACACCTCCTGACTCGTTGCAGAGCATCGAGTACTGCGCCTTGCCGGCAGGAATTCGATTCAGATCGTTGGCGAGAACCGTGTTGAGGAAATCGACAGCGCCTTCACCGTGCACGGCCACCTTGCCCATGTGCGAAACATCGAAGACACCAACGGCGGTGCGCACCGCGGTGTGCTCGGCGACTACGCCGGAGTACTCGATGGGCATGTCCCAGCCGCCGAAGTCGGCGGTCTTGGCCCCGAGGGCCACGTGGCGGTCGAACAGGGGCGTCTTCTTCAGCGCATTCTCGGTCACGTGCGAACGCTAGCAATAGGCTGAATCCATGACCTTGACACTTGCCGCCACCTCACCTGCCGCCACCGTCTGCGATGCCCTTCTCGTCGGGATCGCCCCAGCCAAGGGCAAGACCGTCGATGTCTACGCGCACGGCCTGACCGCTGCGCAGTCGCGCAAGCTCGCCGAGGCGCTCGCCTCGGCCGGGGCCACCGGCAAGGCCGGCGAGGTCACCCGCATCCCCGCGCAGACCGGGATCAAGGCCAAGACGATCGTCGGCGTCGGACTCGGCGAGTTCCGCACGATGAAGGGGTTCGAGTCCTTCCGTCGCAGCATCGGCAATGCCGTGCGCTCGGTGGCCGGCATGAAGAAAATTGCGATCATCGCGACTCCGGACATTCCCCACTTACGCCCGCTTGCACTTGGTGCACAGCTCGCGGCGTATTCCTTCACGGCTCACAAGGGCAAGTCGAAGGGCGCTACGCCGGTGCCGAGCATCGTGCTTCTCGTCCCGGGAGCAGCCACTCCTGAGCAGAAGGAGCTCATTTCCGAGCTCAACGTCATCACGTCCAGCGTGTTCCTCGCCCGCGATCTCGTGAACACTCCTCCGAATGCCCTGCCTCCGGTCGAGCTCGCCAAGGCGGCCAAGGACGCCGTGGCCGGACTTCCGGTCAAGGTCACCACCTGGGACGTCGCAGCTCTCAAGCGCGATGGCTGCGGCGGCATCCTCGGTGTCGGCCAGGGGTCGACCAATCCCCCGCGCCTGGTGAAGCTCGAGTACGCACCCGCAGGCGCGACCAAGCACCTCTCCCTCGTCGGTAAGGGCATCACCTTTGATACCGGCGGCATCTCGATCAAGCCCGCAGCCCAGATGGATGAGATGAAGGGTGACATGGGCGGCGCAGCCGCGGTCATCGCCGCTGTGAAGGCCATCGCCGAGTTGGGCCTGAAGGTCAAGGTCACTGGCTGGGTGCCCACCGCAGAGAACATGCCCAGCGGCGAGGCCATGCGTCCCGGCGATGTCATCACCATGTTCGACGGCACCACCGTCGAAGTCCTGAACACCGACGCCGAGGGTCGCCTCATCCTGGCTGACGCCCTGGGCATGGCCGTTCTCGAGAAGCCGACCCTCCTGATCGACGCAGCGACCTTGACCGGCGCACAGGGCGTGGCCCTCGGATCACGCATTTCCGGGGTCATGTCCAACGACGACGAGGCCCGGGCCCAGGTCTGCGCCGCAGCTGACGCCGCAGGCGAGGAGGTCTGGCCGATGCCCCTCTCGGAGGACTTCCGCCCTGCCTTCGACTCGGCCACGGCCGATCTCGCCAATATCGGCGACCGCTTCGGCGGGATGATGGGTGCCGGCGTCTTCCTGCAAGAGTTCATCCCCAAGGGCCAGCCGTGGGTGCACATCGACATCGCCCGGCCCTCGTTCAATGACAAGGCCGCCTACGGGTACACCCCCAAGGGAGGCACCGGAGCCGCCGTGCGCACCTTCGTTCAGGTCGCCCAGGAGCTTGCGACAGAATAGGGCTACCGGATCACGTCGATTCGGGCGTTCGCGCACCTCGTATAGACAGTGGGAGCCTCCGTGGCACATGCAGACCTGGTCATCCTCGGCGGCGGCAGCGGCGGTTACGCCTGTGCCCTACGAGCATCGGAGCTCGGCCTCTCGGTCATCCTGATCGACAAGGACAAGCTCGGTGGCACCTGCCTGCATCGCGGCTGCATTCCCACCAAGGCCCTGCTGCACGCCGCCGAGGTTGCCGACTCTGCACGTGAGAGCGAGCAGTTCGGCGTCAACGCATCGCTGCATGGCATCGACATGATCAAGGTCAACGAGTACCGCGATGGCGTGGTCGGTCGTCTCTACAAGGGCCTTCAGGGTCTGGTGAAGAGCCGCAACGTGACCTTCGTCGAAGGTGCCGGTCGTCTTGTCGGCCCGAACACCGTCGAGGTCAATGGCGAGCAGTACACGGGCACCCATGTCGTGCTCGCCACCGGCTCATACGCCCGCACGCTGCCGGGTCTCGAAATCGGCGGTCGCATCATGACCTCCGACCAGGCACTGAACCTCGACTACGTTCCCGCGCGCACCATCGTGCTCGGCGGCGGCGTCATCGGTGTTGAGTTCGCGAGCGTCTGGAAGTCCTTCGGAGCCGAGGTCACCATCATCGAGGGCCTGCCCCGCCTGGTTCCCAACGAGGACGAGGCATGCAGCAAGGCACTCGAGCGCGCATTCCGTAAGCGCGGCATCAACTTCTCGACCGGCGTGCGTTTCGCGTCTGCGACTCAAGACGACAACGGCGTGCATGTCACCCTCGAAGATGGCAAGACCTTCGATGCGGACGTCCTTCTCGTTGCCGTGGGCCGTGGCCCGAACGCGACCGGTATGGGCTTCGAGGAGCAAGGTGTCGCCATGGAGCGCGGCTGGGTCCTCGTCGACGAGCGCCTGCGCACGAACATCCCGAGCATCTTTGCCGTCGGTGACATCACCCCCGGCCTGCAGCTCGCGCACCGCGGCTTCCAGCACGGCATCTTCGTTTCCGAGGAGATCGCGGGCCTGCGCCCGATGGTCATCGCTGACATCAACATCCCGCGCGTGACCTACTGCGAGCCGGAGATCGGCTCGGTCGGCATGACCGAGGTCGAGGCCAAGGCGGCGCATGGCGATGCGGCGATCACGACCTACGAGTACAACCTCGGCGGCAATGGCAAGAGCCAGATCCTCGGCACCGCGGGCTTCATCAAGCTCGTGCAGCTCAAGGACGGCCCCGTGATCGGCATTCACATGGTCGGCTCGCGCATCGGCGAGCAGATCGGCGAGGCCCAGCTCATCGTGAACTGGGAGGCCCATCCAGAGGATGTCGCCAACCTCATTCACGCTCATCCGACCCAGAACGAGGCCATGGGCGAGGCGCATCTTGCACTCGCAGGCAAGCCGCTCCATGCTCACGCATAGTTGAACTAGTACGACCAGCACCACCACCGCTTCACCGCGTAGGGCCGAACCGGCACCGCGCACTTGATCAGCAGTACCTCGGACAAAGGGCCACAAGCCCGAATACGAAGGAGCAGCAGAAGATGTCGGTTTCGGTCACCATGCCCCAGCTGGGCGAGAGCGTCACTGAAGGCACGATCACGCGCTGGCTAAAGAACGTCGGCGACACCGTCGTGGCCGATGAGCCCTTGCTCGAGATCTCCACCGACAAGGTCGACACCGAGATCCCCGCACCGGCATCCGGCGTTCTCCTGTCGATCAGCGCCCAGGAAGACGAGACCGTGCTGGTCGGCGCAGAGCTTGCCGTCATCGGTGCTGCCGACTCCGCACCTGCTGCTGCACCTGCTCCCGCCGCGCCCTCCCCTGTCGCCGAGGCACCGGCTGCACCCGCCCCCGTTGTCGCGGCACCCGCCGCACCTGCTGCTCCGGCGGCAGGTGGCGCCACCACCGCAGTCGTACTCCCCGCCCTCGGCGAGAGCGTGACCGAGGGCACCGTCGTGCGCTGGCTCAAGGCAGTCGGCGATTCAGTTGCCGCTGACGAGCCGCTGCTCGAGATCTCGACCGACAAGGTCGACACCGAGATCCCCGCCCCCGTGGCCGGCACCTTGGTCGAGATCATCGCCGGTGATGACGCCACTGTCGAGGTAGGCGGCCAGCTCGGCCTCATCGCCACCGGTGCTGCGGCACCCGCAGCGCCCGCACCTGCCGCTCCTGCGCCGGCTGCCCCCGCTCCCGCAGCTCCCGTGGCCGCGGCACCCGCTCCCGCCGCACCCGTAGCGGCACCCGCCGTCGCAGCCGCTACTCCCGCAGCCGATATCGATAATTCCGACTCCTACGTCACTCCGCTCGTGCGCCGCCTCGCTGCGCAAAATGGCGTTGACCTCTCGACGATCACCGGCTCCGGGGTTGGCGGCCGCATCCGCAAGCAGGATGTGCTTGCCGCCGCCGCGCCCAAGGCTGCCGCACCCGCAGTGCCTGCCGCGGCTGCGACCGCAGCGCCGTCGGCACCTGCCTCCCTGCCGGTATCGCCGCTGCGCGGTCGCACCGAGAAGATGCCGCGCCTGCGCAAGGTCATCGCCGAGCGCATGGTCGAGTCCTTGCAGGTCTCCGCGCAGCTGACCACGGTGATCGAGGTCGACGTCACGCGCATCAATACCCTGCGCGGCAAGGTCAAGCGCGACTTCGAGGCACGCGAGGGCGTCAAGCTCTCGTTCCTCCCGTTCTTCTGCAAGGCCGCCGTCGAAGCCCTCAAGCAGTTCCCGCAGGTGAACGCCTCCGTCGACATGGCGGAGGGCACGATCACCTACCACGATTCCGAGAACCTCGGCATCGCCGTCGACACCGACCGCGGCCTGCTCGTCCCGGTCATTCGCAACGCGGGCGATCTCAACATCGCCGGTATCGCGCGCCACATCGCCGACGTCGCCGAGCGCACCCGCACCAACAAGGTCTCCCCTGATGAGCTGAGCGGTGGCACCTTCACGGTGACAAACACCGGAAGCCGCGGCGCCCTGTTCGACACTCCGATCATCAACCAGCCGCAGGTGGCAATTCTCGGCACCGGTGCAGTGGTCAAGAAGCCCGTGGTCGTCACCGACGACACCGGGGCTGACGTGATCGCCATTCGCTCAATGGTCTACCTGGCGCTGTCCTACGACCATCGAATCGTCGATGGCGCTGACGCGGCTCGATTCCTCGGCGCCATGAAGGTGCGCCTGGAAGAGGCAGCCTTCGAGGCCGAGCTCGGTCTGTAGTGCGTCAACGGCCGACCTGCGAGAGGCTGAGGCCATGAGAATCGCTGTCACCGGATCATCAGGCCTCATCGGCTCCGCCCTCGTGCCGCATCTTCGCGCCGCGGGCCATGAAGTCCAGCGCGTCGTGCGCCGCAGTGCTGCTGCTCCTGACGAGATCACCTGGGATCCCGCGAAGGGCACGATCGATCTCGCTGCCCTCAACGGCGTCGACGGTGTCGTGCACCTCGCAGGAGCAGGCGTGGGCGATCACCGCTGGAGCGATGACTACAAGCGCGAGATCCTCGACAGTCGCATCGACAGCACGAACACCATCGTGCGAGCGATGCAGCAGGTCGAGCATCGTCCCCGCGTTCTGGTGTCCGCCTCCGCCATCGGCTGGTACGGCGATACCGGCGATCGCATCGTCGATGAGACCGCTCCGGCAGGCACTGGCTTCCTCGCCGACGTGGTGCGCGCCTGGGAGGGCGCATCTCAGGTAGCAGTCGAGTCGGGGATCCGCGTCGTGAATCCGCGCACCGGCCTGGTTGTGGCGAAGTCTGGCGGCGCCTGGGCGCGCATGTTCCCGCTCTTCAAGCTCGGCCTCGGCGGCAAGCTCGGCAACGGCAGGCAGTACTGGTCGTGGATCTCATTACGCGACGAGGTCTGCGCACTTCAGTTCCTACTTGAGCAAGAGCACCTCAGCGGTGCTGTGAACCTGACCGCACCGAACCCGGTCACCAATAGCGAGGTCACGAAGGTCATGGGCCAGGTACTCGGTCGTCCGACACTTCTGCCCGCACCTGCATTCGCACTGAAGGCAGCCCTCGGCGAGTTCTCGACTGAGGTACTCGGCAGCGCACGTGTGGTGCCTGCTGTGCTCGAGCACGCTCAGTTCCGGTTCCAGGACTCCACGATCGAGAGCGCGATTCGCACGGCCCTCGATAGCGAGTAATCATGGCCGAATCGCACGACGTCGTCATCATCGGAGCCGGTCTGGCCGGCCTCGCTGCTGCACGTCAGCTGTCGATTCACGGTATCGATGTCATCGTCCTCGACTCGGCGGATGCCGTCGGCGGTCGGGTGCGAAGTGACGTCGTCGACGATTTCATCCTCGATCGCGGTTTCCAGCTGTACAACCCGTCCTACCCGGAGGCCTCAAGGGTTCTCGATCATCAGGCCCTGCATCTCCAGGCCCTGGTTCCCGGCGTCGTCGTCTGCAAGGGCAATCATCGGATCCACCTCGGCGATCCGCGTCGCAAGCCCGGCTGGGCTCTGCAGGGAGCATCACGGCGCACGGGCTCTGCACTCTCGAAGATGCGCTTCGCTTCATATGCATGGAAGCAGTCGCGGCGACCGGTTGCCGAGATCGAGCGAGCGGCAGATCGCGATTCCTACAGCGCCCTTCGCGCTGCGGGTATCGATTCCACCTTCATCGAGAGTGTGCTGCGGCCGTTCCTGACCGGGGTCTTCCTCGAGGCCGACCTGCGCACTTCGCAGCGCTTCCTCGATCTCGTTCTGCGGTCCTTCATCCGCGGCGTGCCGAGCGTTCCTGCCGCGGGCATGCAGGCCATTCCCGTCCAGCTCGCGAGTTCGCTGCCTGCGGGCAGTGTGCGTCTGGGAGTTCGTGCGACCGAGGTCACCGGATCACGGGTGCGCACCGACACGGATGATCTCGACGCACGCGCGATCATCGTCGCCACTGACCCGGTTTCCGCGGCGACCTTGCTGCCCGGTCTCACGATTCCCGCCGGCAACGCCGTCACCACCTGGTACCACGCCACGCGCACGAAGCTCACCGGTGGCGACGGCGTCCTCGTCGTTGATGGCGAGCACCGCGGCCCTGTCATCAATTCCGTCGCCATCTCCAATGCGGCACCCGACTACGCACCGGCGGGCCGCACCCTCGTCTCGTCCTCGACCCTGGGTACCGATTCCTCTACAGAGGCCGAGCGAGCTGTGCGTGAGCACCTCGCCGTGCTGCACGGCACGAGCACGCGAGACTGGGAGCTCATCGGCGTCTATGCGATCCCCTACGCCCTGCCGTCCATGCTTCCGCCATTGCAGGTCCGGCATCCCGTCGATCTCGGCGATGGACTCTTCGTCGCCGGAGACCACCGGGATACCGCCTCGATACAAGGAGCGATGGTCAGCGGTCGTCGCTGCGCCGATGCAGTGCTCTCGCGACTCGGTGTCACCTCGATCACGGGCGCGGCATGAGCACGACAACTTCACTGGAGATTCGCGAGATCGGATTCGGCGACGCGGCGGTCGACTACCAGTCCGGCTGGGATCTCCAGCGGCAGGTTCATGAGCAGGTCGTCGCCGGCACGATTCCCGACACCGTGCTGCTACTCGAGCATCAGTCGGTGTACACCGCAGGCCGGCGTACCGAGGACTTCGAGCGGCCATTCGACGGTACCCCGGTCGTCGATGTCGATCGCGGCGGAAAAATCACCTGGCATGGTCCCGGCCAGTTGGTGGGATACCCGATCGTTCGTCTCCCGGATCCCATCGATGTCATCGCCCACGTCCGCCGCATCGAGACCATGCTCATCCAGGTGTGCGCCGAGTTCGGCGTGACCACGTCGCAGGTCAAGGGCCGTAGCGGTGTCTGGGTAACGGCCGATGATCGAGGCCCCGATCGCAAGATCGCCGCGATCGGCATCCGGGTCACACAAGGCGTTACCATGCACGGATTCGCCCTTAACTGCGACAACGACCTTGCCTGGTTCGACCGCATCGTGCCCTGCGGAATCCGCGATGCCGAGGTGACCACCTTGTCTCAGGAAACCGGCCGTCGAATCAGCGTGGCTGACGTGCTGCCGGTAGTCAGCGCCCGACTCCCCCTCGTCCTGACCGCGTAGGCTGACCACGTGACCACTACCGATCCGGCCTACGGAGGCACCACTACCGACGGTCGCAAGTTGCTGCGCATCGAGGCCCGCAATGCCGAGGTCCCGATCGAGCGCAAGCCTGAGTGGATCCGCACCAAGTTGCGCACCGGCCCCGAGTACTCGCAGATTCGCGAGCTCGTGAATCGAGAAGGTCTGCACACCGTCTGCCAGGAAGCCGGCTGCCCGAATATCTACGAATGCTGGGAGGACCGCGAGGCCACCTTCCTGATCGGCGGCGAGCAGTGCACGCGTCGTTGTGATTTCTGCCAGATCGATACCGGCAAGCCAGCACCACTCGATACCGATGAGCCGCGTCGCGTCGCCGAGTCCGTGCGCACGATGCAATTGCGCTTCGCGACCATCACCGGCGTTGCTCGTGATGATCTTCCTGACGAAGGCGCTTGGCTGTATGCCGAGACCATTCGACTCATCAATGAGTTGAATCCCGGCACCAATGTCGAGGTACTGATCCCCGACTTCTCGGCCAACCCAGAACTGCTTCAGCAAGTCTTCGATGCCAGGCCCGCCGTGCTCGCGCACAACCTCGAGACTGTGCCACGCATCTTCAAGCGGATTCGTCCGGCTTTCACCTACGAGCGCAGTCTCGATGTCATCACCCAGGCGAAGAACAAAGGCCAGATCACCAAGAGCAATCTGATTCTCGGCATGGGTGAGGAGATCCCCGAGGTCGTGCAGGCACTTCGTGACCTTCATGAGGCAGGCTGCGACCTGATTACCATCACCCAGTACCTGCGCCCGAGCTCCCGCCATCATCCGGTCGAACGCTGGGTGCGCCCCGAGGAGTTCGTCGAACTCGCCGACGTCGCCACCGAGATCGGCTTCGCCGGCGTCATGAGTGGTCCGCTCGTGCGGAGCAGCTATCGCGCCGGTCGGCTCTACTCGCAGGCGCTCGAGGCGCGCGAGCGTGGCGAGCAGGCCTCGATCACCGTCACCGGCGCCTGAGATGAGCGCCGTCGTTCTCGCCACGCATATCTGGCCGAGTACGTCAGAGCATCCGATCCCTGTCGAGTTCCTTGATCTGGATTTCGAGGGCGCCATTGGCGATCGCCACTACGGCGCGACCATGGCGGCAGGGGTCCGGCAGAAGAAACTCTTCACCCGCGGAACCGAGATCACGAACCTGCGACAGCTCTCCCTCGTCGATCGCGGCGAACTCGATCGCGTGGCCGCGACGCTCGGCATCGATGCCATTGACCCCGGCGTCATTGCCGACAACATCTACACCGAGGGCATCGACGATCTCACCGCCCTGCCGCCCATGACCCGACTCGAGTTCAGCAGCGGCGCCATGGTGCTACTCGGCGGAGAGAACTTCCCGTGCACCATCGCGGGGGCCATGGTCAACCGGGTCCACGGCGCTCGAACAGCCGCCTTCCCCAAGGCCGCCATGGGGCTGCGGGGCGTCACCGGTTGGGTGGAGCGCCCGGCACCGATTCGCCCTGGCGACCGCATCACCGTGCACCGCTGGGCCTAGGCTTACTCCCATGTTCCGACGCATTGGCTCGACTCTGTCCTCCCTGGCCAAGAACTGGGGAATGACCCAGAAGGCCTTCCCGGCCCTGCCCTTCGAGGTTGCGGGGTTCTTCATCCTCGGCGCCGTCGTCATCGGCCTGCCCTTGTACCTGCTGCTCGGCCCGGTCACCGGCATCATCGCCGCGATCCCCGCCGGCCTGCTCGCGGGCACGTTCTGGTTCAGCCGTCGCGCCATGAAGGCTGCCTACAAGCAGATTGAGGGCCAACCGGGTGCGGCCGGAGCAGTCGTCGGGTCGCTCCGCGGTGGCTGGATCGTCACCCCCGGCGTAGCGGTGACCAAGCAGCAGGACCTCATCACCCGTGTCGTCGGCAAGCCCGGTGTCATCTTGATCGGCGAGGGCTCCCCTTCACGCGTCGAGAGCCTGCTGGCGACTGAGCGCAAGAAGACCGCGCGCTGGCTGCCCGAGACGCCCATCTATGACATGCAGGTGGGCACCGAGGCCGGTCAGATTCCGCTCATGAAGCTGCAGCGCGAGCTCAACAAGCTGCCGCGCAACCTTCGCGGTGGCGAGATCACCGAGATTCGTCGACGCCTTGATGCTCTGGGCGGTGCTGCTGGCGCGCTGCCTATTCCCAAGGGGCCAATGCCGACGAGCGCAAGGTCGGTACGCCGACCGCGCTAGCTCGTAAAGCTCGCCGTCGAGCGCACGGTCGGTACGCCGACCGCGCTAGCGGGTTCGGAAGACTCGCGAGCCCACGATCCGATCGTGCAGGCCGCGTCCGTCGTTGTCGTAGACCACGGCCGGGATCACCAGGCATATCAGCAGGGTGCGCAAGGCCACTCGCCAGAGCGAGAGCCGCCCGCCAGTGACGGTCAGCACGCAGATACCCAGGATCCGCTGGCCGAAGGATGCCGTGGTCAGCCAGGTCAAGACGATCACCTCGAGGGCGAAGATCGACAAGATCCCGAAGCCCGATTCGGCCGAGCCGTAGGTCACTCCACGAAAAACCAGCAGGGAGAGCAGGGTGCTGGCCAGCCAGTCGAGGGCTATTGCCCCGGCACGGCGCCCGAGACCGGCCGGCGGGCCTGGGACTCCTGAGGCGGCTGGGGCTGTCGAATTCGCCTGTGACATCACTCCCGAACGCTAGCGCGGGGGCGTTAACACGGCTGAAACATTCGAGATACCGCGGCGATATTCGATCCCCGTACCCTGACGGATGTTCCGGTGGCAACCGCCACCACGCGAGGCGAAGTACCCCGATCGGGTACACGAGGCGGCACCCCACAAGGTGCAGGAGGAAATATGTTCAAGAACGCACATGAGGTCTTCGAGTTCATCAAGAAGGAGAACATCGAGTTCGTCGATGTTCGCTTCATCGACCTGCCCGGTGTTATGCAGCACTTCAACATGCCGGCATACGCATTCGACGAGTCGGTCTTCAGCGACGGCCTGATGTTCGACGGCTCGTCGATCCGCGGCTTCCAGGCCATCAACGAGTCCGATATGAAGCTGATCCCGGACCCCGCATCCGCATTCGTTGACCCCTTCCGCACGGCGAAGACCCTGGTCATCAACTTCTCGATCGTCGATCCCTACACCGGCGAGCCCTACAGCCGCGATCCCCGCTCGGTCGCAGCCAAGGCCGAGGCCTACCTCGCCTCGACCGGCATCGCCGACACCGTCTACTTCGGCCCCGAGGCCGAGTTCTACGTCTTCGACGACGTGCGCTTCGACTCCAACCAGCACGAGAGCTACTACCACATCGATTCGATCGAGGGTAAGTGGAATTCGGGCCGCAAGGAGGAGGGTGGAAACCTCGGCTACAAGACCCCCTACAAGGGCGGCTACTTCCCGGTTCCCCCGGTCGATCACTTCGCCGACATCCGCGACGAGATGGTCAACGCACTCAGCGGCGTGGGCCTGCACGTCGAGCGCTCTCACCATGAGGTGGGCACCGCCGGCCAGGGTGAGATCAACTACCGCTTCAACACGCTGACCCGTGCAGCCGACGAAGTAATGCTGTTCAAGTACATCATCAAGAACGTCGCGTGGCAGAACAACAAGTCGGCCACCTTCATGCCGAAGCCGCTCTTCGGCGACAACGGCTCGGGCATGCACTGCCACCAGTCGCTGTGGAAGAACGGCGAGCCGCTGTTCTACGACGAGCTCGGCTACGGCGGTCTCTCCGATCTCGCACGCTGGTACATCGGCGGTCTGCTGCACCATGCACCGTCACTGCTGGCCTTCACCAACCCGACCGTGAACTCGTACCATCGCCTGGTTCCGGGCTACGAGGCACCGGTCAACCTGGTGTACTCGGCACGCAACCGCTCGGCCTGCATCCGCATCCCGGTCACCGGCACCTCGCCGAAGGCCAAGCGCATCGAGTTCCGCGTGCCCGACCCGTCCTGCAACCCGTACCTCGCCATGGCGGCAATGCTGATGGCCGGTATCGATGGCATCAAGAACAAGATCGAGCCGCTCGCACCGGTCGACAAGGATCTCTACGAGCTGCCGCCGGACGAGATGGCGAACATCCCGCAGGTTCCCGGCTCGCTCTCCGAGGTGCTCGACGCACTTGAGGCAGACAACGAGTACCTGCAGGCAGGTGGCGTGTTCCCGGCCGATCTCATCGAGACCTGGATCGAGTACAAGCGCACCAACGAGGTCGATGCGATTCGCCTGCGTCCGCATCCCCACGAGTTCGAGCTGTACTACGACATCTAAAACAAGCTCCCTCCGCGTCGATTCGCCTCGCGCGCACGGGAATATGCAGGGCGGGCCACGAAAGTGGCCCGCCCTGTTCATTTATGACCCGCATCCGAGGGACACCATGCGATAGTTCACAAATGGGCGCTGATCTCGAGAGCACTGCGCCTATTCCCGTGGTCGCGGAGTCCACTCCGCCGATATCACCCCGTGTCCATGGCCCCACTCGCTCCATCGCGCTCGCCGTTATTGCTGCACTTCTGTGGTCAGCGGCTTTGTGGACAGGCTGGACCTTCCAGCGCACCTGGTCAGCATCCACTGGCGAGCCCGCCAGCGTCATCGTCGCGACCTGGATGCGCGATAACCACATGGGCCCGGTCGTCGCTCAGCTCGAGAATCTCTACTACCGCTATGTCGACAAGCCCAAGGTCGGCGGCGATCCGACCATCTCCGCGGATCTCTCTCAGGAAGATCCGGCTGAGACTGACACAGCAGACCTCGGGCCAAGCCCCGTTGCATCCGCAAGCGGTGGCGTGGCAAGCGCTGCGCCCAGCGCACCGGCTGAGCGGGATCATCTTCAGCCGCCTCCGCCGCTTATCTCTCCCGTCGCGAACCCTGAGCCCCTCGAAGGCCAGTGGCAGCCGGTCGCATCGAGGGTCGATGGCATTCCGGCCGTCTACGTCACACGGGTGCGGGCCGACGCTGAGCACACGTCGTACTACGCCTCGGTAATGTGGATCGATACGGTGCTGACGAAGGCATTGTTCGTTCCGGGCTACGAGGAGCCGGCCGGCGGGCCGAATCCCTACGACGGCGCACTTCCCAAGACGCTCTGGCCATACGTGCTCGCGAACTTCAATGGGGCATTCCGACTCGAGGACACCCTGGGCGGCTACGCATACGACGGAGAAATCGTCGCCCCGTTGGTCAAGGGCAAGGGCACGACAGTCTTCTACCGCGATGGCAGAGTCAAGGTTGGCAAGTGGGGCCGCGACTTCCCTGAGATCACCGATGACATGATCGCGGTGCGACAGAACCTCAATTTGATCGTCGATAAGGGCGAGTCGAAGGTCAACAGCGCCAGCGACAACGTGGTGTGGGGCGCGACCACCGACAAGGAAAGCCTCGCCTGGCGCGCGGCCATCGGTCAGCGCGAGGACGGCAGCATCGTCTACATCGGCTCGCCTTACCTGTCAGCGGCCGGACTTGCCGACACCCTCGTGAGCGCGGGCGTGCGCGAGGCGATGGTGCTCGACATGAACTCCTGGTGGACGGCCGGCTTCTACTTCCGACACGCGAAGGACGGCTCGCCGAAGTGCCGAAAGCTGGAACCCACGATTCCCGAGGGCTGCGATCGCTTCCTTCGCCCGTACAAGCGCGACAGCTTTCAATTCCTGGGTAATCCTGAATCGGGCCTACTCGATACGACCTGGCCAGTTCCTCAGGCCTCGTCGACGACGCCGTAGAACACCCGATCAACCACACCGCGCGCGCGCCTGGTGATGCGTCGGTAATCCTCCAGGATCCGCCCCGAGTCACCGGGCGGGTACCCGATCACGTACCCGATACCGGCAAGCTCCTTCACGTCGGTGCTGAGCATGTCCGAGGGCATGCCACGCACGAGCATCACCGCATTGCGCACTGCGGTGGCGAACAGCCAGGCGCTTCGCAGCTCAGCGGCATCATGCCTGGCCACCAACCCGAGTTCCTCGAGTTCATCGAGGGCTCGAAGCGTATGAGTAGTGCGCAGGCTCGGATACTCATGTCCATGCTGCATCTGCAGGAGCTGTACGACCCACTCCACATCGCTCAGCCCGCCGCGCCCGAGCTTGGTGTGCAAGGTGGAATCCGCGCCGCGAGGAAGTCGCTCCGACTCCATTCGCGCCTTCAGGCGACGCATCTCGCGCACATCAGCATCCGGGAGACCGCCGTCGGGGTAGCGCAGCGGATCGATGAGCTCGATGAATCGCTCACCGAGATCGAGGTCACCGGCGGCAACGAATGCGCGCAGGAGAGCCTGGGCCTCCCAGGCAGATGACCAACGGTCGTAATACGCCGCATACGACGCCAGCGAGCGCACAAGCGGTCCGTTCTTGCCCTCCGGCCGAAGTCCGGCATCGATATCGAGGGGCGGATCACTGCTCGGCGCCATCAAGCGAGTGCGCAGCTCATTGGCCACCTGGAACGCCGCTTGATTTGCCTCGCTCTCATCAGCACCTTCGAGGGGCTCATAGACGAACATGACGTCGGCATCGCTGCCGAAGCCGAGCTCGAGGCCGCCGAAGCGACCCATGCTGATGACCGTGAAGCGCATGGGAAGTGCGCGCCCCCACTCCCCCTCCAGATGCCGGATGACGGCACGAAGCGCACCTTCGACAGTCGCCGAGGCGATATCTGTCAGGGCAGGGCCGGATATGTCGACCACCATAGGATCCGAGCCGCCGAGAAGATCAGCGGCGGCAACACGGAAGAGTTCACGTCGACGCAGTGATCGAACGGCGGCAACGGCGTTCTCGATGTCGTCATGGCGTTCGGCGGCGGCAAGTGCTTCCGCATCAAGTGCCGCCTTCGCGCGCGGCATCAGATCGGTGTCGTCGGCGAGAAGCGAGACCGACTCAGGCGCGCGTAGCAGCAGATCAGTCGCGTACCTACTGCTAGCCAGCACCCTGGCCATGCGTTCGGCCGCAGCCGACTCGTCACGCAGCAACCTCAAGTACCAGTGCGTCGAACCCAGTGCGTCGCTCACTCGACGGAAGCCGAGAAGCCCCGAGTCGGGATCCGGCGCATCCGCGAACCAGCCGAGCATGACGGGAAGGAGCGTGCGCTGGATCGCTGCGCGGCGACTCACACCCGAGGTCAGGGCCTCGAGATGACGAAGTGCACCCACCGGATCGAGGTAACCGAGAGCCTGCAGCCGCTGCTCCGCGGCCTGCGGAGTCAGGCGCGCCTCGCCTGCATCGAGTCGTGCGACCGCAGCGAGCAGCGGACGGTAGAAGAGCTTCTCGTGAATGCGGCGCACTTCACGGGCGTGACGTCGCCAGGTGGCGACGAGCTCGGTCACGGGCTCACTGCGAAATCCCATCGAACGGCCGAGACGACGAAGATCCTGCTCGTCATCGGGCATGGTGTGCGTGCGACGGAGCCTGTGGAGCTGAATGCGGTGCTCGAGAGTACGCAGGAATTCGTATGCGTCGGAGAGCGCCCCTGCATCATCGCGACCGACGTAGCCCCAAGTGGCGAGGGCCTCGAGCGCGACAAGGGTTGTCGAGCTTCGCAGCATGACATCGCTGCGGCCATGTACCAACTGGAGCAGCTGCACCGAGAACTCGACATCGCGCAAGCCGCCGGGGCCGAGCTTGAGCTCTCGCTCGGCGAGACGGGCGGGAATGTGCTGCTCGACTCGTCGGCGCATGGCCTGGACATCCTCAACGAAACCGGGATGGTCGGCGGCGCTCCAGACGAAGGGGGCGATGGCGTCGACATATCTGTCGCCGAGCTCACGATCGCCGGCGCAGTACCGGGCCTTGAGCAGGGCCTGAAACTCCCATGTCTTGGCCCACCGCTCGTAGTAGCCGACGTGGGAACGCAGGGTGCGCACCAGTGCCCCCTGCTTGCCCTCCGGCCGAAGATTCGGGTCGACCTCCCAGATCGTGCCTTCGGTCGTCGCCTGATTGCAGGCGCGCATGAGCCCGGTAGCGAGTTGGGTCGCTGTGCGCAGCGCTCCCTCCTCATCGGACTCCGTCCACGGCTCCGCGACGAAGATGACGTCGACGTCGCTGACGTAATTGAGTTCACGCCCGCCGCACTTGCCCATTCCGATCACTGCGATGCGACATGGCACGGCGGTCGCCGGGAGTCCGGCGCGGGCAATGGCGAGCCCCGCCTCGAGAACTGCGTCTGCAAGATCGGAGAGCCAACTTGCCACCACGCCCATCGGGGCAAGTCCGGAGAGATCGCGCGCCGCGATGGCCAGCAACTGCTCGCGGTAGGCGATGCGCAGGGCATCGAGCACCGAGACGTCATCTGACGATGCAACGGGGTCAGGCTGGAGCGGATCCGCGTCCACGGCACGCAGGAGGTGCTCACGCACGGCTTTCGCACCGGGGGCCTGGGCGATGCGCTCGCCGTCGGCCAGTACCTGCCACTGTTCGGGGTGACGGACCAGGAACTCGCCGAGCGCCTCCGACATCCCGAGCACGTCGATGAGTCGGCGGCAGACATCGGGCTCCGCAGTGATCGTCGCGACGACGCGCGCATGGAGTTGAGGTGGACAAGCCTCGAGGAAGCGAGACAGGAGCAGAAGTGCCTGATCCGGATCGGCCGCATGCGACAGGTCGGCGAGGATGTCATGATCGCCGCCCGCGCTTAGCAGGGTCTCGACGGCAGGGCCCGCGAGCAGCCGGCGCGCGAGATCAAGATCGGAGAGTCCGGCACGAGCCAGCTGGCCGACTGACCACTCAGCGGTCATGACTCACCGCCCGGGGAACCCTCACCCGTAGAGCCTACGTCGTGGGAGAGGTGGCGGTGCGCGAGCGGAAGTAGTCAAGCACGAGCGCGCCCCAGGCGTGGGCCATCGGTCGCCAGGCGGCTACGAGGGCGTCGGAGGCCGCCGCAACCTGCTCACCGGCAACAGTGACGTCGATTCCTGCACGCTCGAGTGCCTTGTCGCCATCACTCAGCGGTACCCACCAGTTGAAGAGGTCGCCATCGAGCTCGGGGTGAAGCTGAAAGCCGTACGCATTCGAACCGAGACGGTAACCCTGAACGCGGCAGGCATCGTTTGTCAGCAGCAATGTCGCACCCGGCGGCAGCATTGCGACGTGATCTTGATGCCACTGCGCGGCCGGAATACTGCCCGCTGCCCCGATGGCGGAGATCACCGGGTCTGTCTCGCCCTCGGCCGTTCGCTCGATGAAGCTGAGGCCGATTTCTGCGGTCTCGCCAAGCTCCACGACTCCGTCATTTGCCGCCGCGAGCAGTTGCCCGCCGAGGCAGATGCCGAAGACCGGAATCCCACGCGACACCGCATCGCGCAGCATCGCCCTCTCGGCAGGCAGCCAGGGTGCACTGTCATCGTCATTGGCGCCCATGCCCCCACCCATGGAGATCACGCCATCGACGTCATCGGGAACCGAGATAGGCACGCTCTCGCCGGCATCGGCGCAGATCACGCGGATCTCGATACCGATTTCGCCGAGCCAGTCGCCGACCAGCAGAGGCGGGTCCGTGAGGTCGTTGCGAATTGCCAGGACTACCGGGCGCAAGGAATCAGCGGTCACAGAGTAGGAAGGTAGCGGTCGAGTTCCCAGGACGTCACCTGGCGTCGGTACTCCTCCCATTCGGCACGCTTATTGCGCAGGAAGAAGTCATAGACATGCTCGCCGAGGGTCTCGGCGACGAGCTCAGAGCGCTCCATCGCCTGGATCGCCTGATTGAGGCTGAGCGGCAGCGGCTTGAGGCCGATGGCGCGTCGCTCCGACTCGGTGAGGGCCCACACGTCGTCCTCGGCACCTGCCGGCAGCTCGTAGCCCTCCTCGATGCCCTTGAGACCAGCAGCAAGAAGCACGGCGAAGGCGAGGTAGGGATTGCAGGCACTGTCGAGCGAACGGAATTCGATACGCGTGCTGTTGCCCTTCGAGGGCTTGTACATCGGCACGCGAATGAGCGCTGAGCGGTTGTTGTGTCCCCAGCAGATCCAGGCAGGCGCCTCGGCGCCCCCGGTCAGGCGCTTGTAGGAGTTCACCCACTGGTTCGTGACGGCAGTGATCTCGGGCGCATGAACGATCAGGCCGGCAATGAAGGAGCGCGCGACCTTGGAGAGCTGGTACGGCGCACCTGGCTCGAAGAAGGCATTGCGATCGCCCTCGAAAAGCGAAAGGTGAGTGTGCATGCCTGAGCCCGGATGATCGGTGAAGGGCTTGGGCATGAAGGAGGCATATAGACCCTGCTCGAGAGCGACTTCCTGTACGACAAGACGGAATGCCATCAGGTTGTCGGCGGTCGTGAGTGCATCGGCGTAGCGAAGATCGATCTCCTGCTGGCCGGGGCCGCCCTCGTGATGGCTGTACTCGACCGAGATGCCCATGGCCTCGAGCATCGTGATTGCCTGGCGGCGGAAGTCATGCGCGACGCCATTGGGTGCGTTGTCGAAGTAGCCGTAGCGATCGATGGGCTCAGGCGCGACACCTGGTCGCGGCGCTTCCTTGAACAGGTAGAACTCGACCTCAGGATGTGTGTAGAAGGTGAAGCCAAGATCGGCGGCCTTGGAGAGGGTGCGCTTGAGCACGTAACGAGGATCCGCATAACTCGGCGCACCATCGGGCATGAGGATGTCGCAGAACATGCGCGCAACACCCGGGCCCTCGCTGCGCCACGGCAACAGGGAGAAGGTGGCGGGGTCAGGCTTGACCAGCATGTCGGACTCGTAGACGCGAGCGAAGCCCTCGATGGCAGAGCCGTCGAAACCTATGCCCTCGGCAAAGGCCCCCTCCAGCTCGGCTGGCGCGATGGCCACCGACTTCAGCGTGCCGAGCACGTCGGTGAACCACAGACGCACGAAACGGATGTCACGCTCTTCAATGGTGCGGAGTACGAATTCGGCCTGCTTATCCATGCCTCCAGTCTCCTCCTTCACGTGTTACGAATGGGTTAATTCCACTAGGGGTACGCTCCATCAATGCCCCTGATTCGCCTCGCACTCTCCCAGGCGAACACAGTCGTGGGCGACCTGGTCGGCAATGCGGCGCTCATCCGCGCCCAGGCTCGGCTCGCCGATGAGCGGGGCGCCGACATCGTGCTCTTCCCCGAGATGGCACTGACGGGCTACCCCGTCGAAGACCTCGCTCTTCGACCCTCCTTCCAGGATGCCTCGGTGGCCTGCCTGCATGACCTCGCCCGAGAGCTCGACACCGATGGTCTCGGCTCGCTGATCTGCGTGGTCGGCTACCTCGACCGCCTCGACGACATCGACCTCGCGATAGCCGGCCGCCCGCGACGAGCACCCGTCAATGCCGCGGCGGTGCTTCACCGCGGCCAGGTGATCGCACGGTACGTCAAGCATCACCTGCCCAACTACGGCGTGTTCGACGAGAACCGCTACTTCGTCCCAGGCGATACACCCGCGCTGCTGCGCTTTGCCGGAACTACGATCAGCCTGGCCATCTGCGAAGACCTCTGGCGGCAGGGCGGCCCGGTCACCTGGGCACGCGATCACGATGCCGGGCTCCTTCTCGTGCTCAATGCCTCTCCCTATGAGCGCGATAAGGACGACGTTCGATTCGAACTGTGCCGTGAACGAGCAGTCGAGTCGGGCGCAGTCATTGCCTATGCGAATCTCGTGGGCGGACAAGACGAGCTCGTGTTCGACGGCGACTCCATGATCGTCCGTGCCGACGGAACGCTGATGGCGCGTGCCGCCCAATTCAGCGAAGAACTGCTCGTCGCCGATGTCGAGATCGCCGAGAGCGCCGCGCCCGAGGCCTATCTCTCCATCGATGGCTCGCCCCGCGCACAACTGGCGAGTCCCGACCCCACCATCGCACCTCGACTCAATGAGCTCGCTGAGGTCTACGGCGCACTTGTCGTGGGCCTGCGGGACTACGTCGAGAAGAATGGATTCCGTAGCGTGCTGCTCGGGATGTCGGGCGGTATTGACTCGGCACTCGTGGCTGCGCTCGCCTGCGATGCGCTCGGACCTGACCGAGTCTTCGGCGCCGCCATGCCGAGCGAATACTCGTCGGGTCACTCCGTCGACGACGCCTACGATCTTGCCGCCCGCACGGGTGCGAATATCCGCACCGTGCCGATCGCGCCGATGGTCAATGCGTACCTGGCCTCGATGGAGCTCAGCGGACTCGCCGAGGAGAACTTGCAGGCACGCGTACGCGGCACCACATTGATGGCCCTGTCGAACGCCGAGGGTCATCTCGTGCTCGCCACTGGCAATAAGAGCGAGCTCTCGGTCGGCTACTCCACCATCTACGGGGATGCCGTCGGCGGTTTCGCCCCCATCAAGGACGTTCCGAAGACCCTGGTGTGGGAGCTCTCCCGCTGGCGCAATGCCGAGGCCGAGCGCCGGGGCGAAACCCCGCCGATCCCTCCGAACAGCATCGAGAAGCCCCCGAGCGCCGAGTTGCGTCCCGGTCAGCTCGACACCGACTCGCTCCCCGACTACGCAGTGCTCGACGCCCTGCTCGCACGATATGTCGATGGCGACCACAGCGCGTCGGCACTCGTCGATGCGGGTTTCGCACCTGAACTCGTGGAGCGGATCCTGCGCCTGACTGACCTGGCCGAGTACAAGCGACGTCAGTACCCACCCGGCACCAAGATCAGCCTGCGGGCTTTTGGCCGCGATCGCCGACTGCCGATCACCAACCGCTGGCGCGAGCGTTCCTAGACCGGTGTCTCTCCCGGCATCTCCTCAGCGAGTTGCTGCGGGTACTCGGCAGCTTCTTCGCGCACGAGGTCATCGGCGCTTCCGGGCCTGACCTGGGTCGGCGGCGCATCGCCGAGTTGGGGTGCGTGAATAACCGGAAGTACGAAGGCGACCAGAAGGGCCGCAGCAACCACGATCACCAGCGAGATCAGCATCGTCACGTGTGATGCCCCGAGGAAGGCATCGAATGCACTGGCCTCGAGGCTCGACGCGGTCTCGGCAGGCATTCCTTGCCCTACGGCGCCATTGAGCACCCCCACAGTGGCGACGACGGATTCCGATGCCGCCGCCTGCGCGGGCGCCGGCAGGGCCGATCCGGAAAGTATGGGCTCGAGTCGGTTCGCATAGGAGTTGGCCAGCACGGTGCCGATGATCGCGACACCCAGCGCTCCGCCGACCTGTCGCACGGTGTTCTGCACGGCCGACCCTGCGCCGGCTCGCGCGAGGGGCAGGACGTTTTGCATCACAGTCGAGGCGGGAGCGATGACGTTGCCCATGCCCAGGCCGAAGACGAAGAAGATGAGGAGTAGGACCCACAGCGGGGTACCCATCCGCAAGGTCAGCATGCCGACCAGCGAGAGAGCCACCAGCAGCAGGCCGACGGTCATCACGGCCCGGTAGCCAAATCGCTGCACCGTGTGTGCACTTCGCGGTGCCGCAATGAGCTGGCCAACAGCGAAGGGCACGAAGCACAGGCCGGCCGTCAGCACCGAGTAGCCGCGCAGGATCTGCAGATAGAACGGTAGGGTGAAGGTGATGCCCGAGAGCGCGAAGAATGCCAGGGTCGCTGCGGCGAGGCTGACCGCGTATCCCCGATTGCGGAAGAGCGAGACATCGAAGCTCGCATGATCGCTGCGTGCTTCGAGCCAGAGGAACAGCGTGATGATCGCAATGCCAATGATCACCGGAATAACCACTTCAAGCGAGAGCCAGTCACGGGTCGAGGACGCGTTGATAATTCCGTAGATCAGGGCGACGAGGCCCGCCACGGACAACAGCAGGCCCATGAAGTCGAGCTTGCGCGCATTCGGGTTCTTAGTCTCGGGAACGACCTTGACGATCGCGATGACACCAATCAGCACGATCGGCACGTTGATGAGGAAGACCGAGCCCCAGTCATTGCCGGTGAGCCAGTTGGACCATTGCGGGTGCTGCAGCAGGATTCCGCCAAGAACGGGACCCAGGGCTACTGCTGCGCCGACAGCGCCGGCCCAGGCACCGATAGCCTTGCCGCGCTCATGCGGCGGGAAGACGACCGTGATGATCGCGAGGGTCGTGGGAAGCACCGCTGCGCCGCCGATGCCCATCACTGCGCGGAAGCCGATCAGCATCCCCACGTTGACGGAGAATGCGCAGATCGCCGATGCGACCCCGAAGACGACGAGTCCGATGATGAGGACCTTCTTGCGACCAATGCGATCGCCGAGGACTCCCCAGGTGAAGAGAAGTGAGGCGAAGACGAGGATGTACGAGTCGATCGCCCAGACCAGGGCACCTTGGGTGGCGGAGAGATCGCGCTGGATCGTGGGCAGAGCGATATTGAGCACGGTGTTATCGAGCACGACGACCAGCAGGCTCACCACCAGCACAGCGAGGATCGCCCAGCGCTTGGGGTGACCCTGACCCGAGGTCATCCACGAGTTATCCACTCGAACTCCATTCGCAAATACGGGCATCCCGTGACTCGACGGTAGCGGATGCGCATTTTCGACTTGAGCATGCCATGATGAGCACGTCCGGGGACTCCATCAGGGAGCCTCGAGATGGGAGCACGATGAGTGAGTCAATTTCTCCGGTTACACCGGAACGACTGCCTGCTCTTTATGGCAGCGCGAATGGCCGCCGCATCACGATGCGCGATCTGGCCCAGGCCACCGCAGAAGGCCGCAAGTGGCCGATGATTACTGCCTATGACGCCATGAGCGCCGGAATCTTCGACGAGGCCGGTATTCCGGCACTTCTCGTCGGCGATTCAGCGGCCATGGTGGTCTACGGATATGACTCCACTCTCCCGGTGAGCGTCGACGACCTACTGCCGTTGGTGAAGGCCGTGGTGCGCGGGTCGAAGAGATCGATGGTCATCGCCGACCTGCCCTTCGGCAGCTATCAGGCTTCGGCAGCGCAGGCACTCGAGACTGCTGCTGCGTTCATGAAGGACGGCGGCGCACATGCGGTCAAGCTCGAGGGCGGCCACGCAATGCTCCCCCAGATTGAGACCTTGGCTAATGCCGGCGTTCCCGTCATCGGCCACCTGGGCCTGACACCGCAGTCGGTGAATCTGCTCGGCGGCTACCGCGTGCAGGGCCGCGGCGAGAGTGGCGAGATCTTGATGCGCGATGCCAAGGCGATGGAGGCCAGTGGCGCCAGCGCGCTCGTGCTGGAGGCCGTACCCGCTGACCTCGCCGCTCGCGTGACCGAGATGCTCTCGATCCCGACCATCGGCATCGGCGCGGGCCCCGATACCGATGCCCAGGTCATCGTCTGGCAAGACCTCCTCGGCATGTCAGCCGGTCCTCTTCCCCGATTCGTGAAGAAGTACGCCGACCTTCGCTCGATCATGACCGAGGGAGTTCAGCAGTGGGCCGCGGAGGTCGTGTCGGGTGCATATCCGACACCCGAGCACGCCTACGCGTAACCGCCGCTAGACGTCAGTGACTCGCACGCCCGCGTGCGACTTGTACCGACGGTTCATCGAGATCAGGTTCGCTGTCATGGCCTCGACCTGACCGGCATTGCGCAGGCGACCGGCGTAGATGCCGCGGATTCCCGGGATGCGATTGGCCAGCGCCTGGGTGATGTCGGTTGCCTCGCGATCATCGCCGAGCACCAGGACGTCGGTATCGATCGAATCGACAGACTCGTCGAGCAGCAGGACGGCCGAGATGTGGTGGAACGCGCCGGTCACCCGGGAACCCGGCAGCAGGGCCGCGGCCTGCTGGGCGGCGGAGCCCTCGGGAACCTCAAGCCCAAAGGCGCCCTGCTTGTCGAAGCCCAGCGGATTGACGCAGTCGATGACGATGCGACCCTGGAGCGCCGAGGCCAGCGACGCCAGGAGTGACGCATGACCATCCCACGGAACCGCCACGATCACTACGTCACTGCTCATCGCGCAGTCCTCGTTGGTCGCACCGGTGACACCGTGTCCGATCTCGTCGGCGATTCCCTGCGCGCGTGCTGCGTCGCGGGAACCGATCGACACCTGGTGACCGGCCATCGCGAGGCGGCGCGCAAGACCACGTCCCTGCTCACCGGTGCCGCCGAGAACACCAATACGAAGGTGCGCGACGTCGGGAAGAACGCGGGGATCAACAGCTGCGGGCTTGGTTTCTTCAGTCATGTCGTCATCCTGCCAGATCGCGTTGAACGCGCGAATCGGAATCAATCACAGCGATGGCGCAATCGACAATCGCGGGCTGTGACGTGGTGTCCGATGCGCGCGAACCGATGATTTGCGACCCGTCTGTTACCACGCACGCGACACGAAATGACACACCGACATGAATATGCACGCATTTTCTGGCATTCTCTGTCAGAGTTTCATCTGAAGAGTGCTGCAACAGCGCAGTTCTCATCGACACGGGAGGCATAACGTGGCGGTTGCAAAGAAGGCAGCAAAGAAGGCTCCTGCAAAGCGTGCAGTGGCCAAGAAGGCTGCAAAGAAGGCAGCACCCCGCAAGGCAGCCAAGAAGGCAGTCAAGCGCACGGTGAAGAAGGCAGCAGCGAAGAAGACGGTCAAGAAGGCCGTCAAGCGCACTGTGAAGAAGGCAGCAGTCAAGAAGACCGCCAAGAAGGCAGTCCGCAAGGCAGCTCCCCGCAAGGCAGCAGCCAAGAAGACCGCCAAGAAGGCAGTCCGCAAGGCAGCACCCCGCAAGGCAGCCAAGAAGGCCGTCAAGCGCACTGTGAAGAAGGCTGCAGCCAAGAAGACCGCCAAGAAGGCAGTCAAGAAGGCAGCTCCGCGCAAGGCAGCAAAGAAGACCGCCAAGAAGGCAGTCCGCAAGGCAGCCCCGCGCAAGGCAGCAGCAAAGAAGGCAGCACCCCGCAAGGCAGCCAAGAAGGCCGTCAAGCGCGTTGCCAAGAAGAAGTAGTCTTTTTCTTCAATACGAAAGGCCCGCACCGAAAGGTGTGGGCCTTTCGTATGTGGCGCCTAGGTCAGTCGTCCTCGGAGTCCCAGGCCTCGTTGCGCTGATGCGCGAGCTCCATCGCATGGGAGGCAGCTGCCTCTGACTCGTACGGACCCATGCGCTCGGCATTGGGGCAGCCGTCTTCCGGCTCAACCTTCTGATGCTCGAGGCAGTAGTACCAGCTCATCTCAACCCTTCCGCGGTGACGATCGCGCCATGTCGACGCGTCTATGAGGACAACCTAGACTCACCCGCATGTCCGTTGCCACGACCCGCCCCCTCGTCCCTGGCCGCGTGTCCGCACGCCGGCAGGTTCCGGCCTCGATCGTGCGTCCGGAATATGTCGACAAGCCCTCTCCCGCTCCGTACACCGGGACCGAGGTCAAGGATGCCGAGACGATCGAGGCGATGCGCATTGCCGGGCGCATTGCGGCGGATGCCCTCGCCGAAGTCGGCCGTAATTGTGTCCCCGGCGTCACCACCGATGAACTCGACCGAATCGGGCATGAGTACCTCTGCGATCATGGGGCCTACCCCTCCACCCTGGGCTACCGAGGCTTTCCCAAGTCCCTGTGCAGTTCACTCAATGAGGTCATCTGCCACGGCATCCCTGATTCCACCGAGCTGGTCGACGGCGACATCTGCAATATCGACATCACCGCCTTCATCGGCGGGGTCCACGGTGACACCAACGCCACCTTCTGCGTCGGCGAGGTCGATGAGGAGTCACGGCTCCTGGTCGAGCGCACCCACGAGGCCACGATGCGGGCCATCAAGTCCGTTGTCCCCGGTCGTCCACTCAATGTGATCGGCACGGTCATCGAGAGCTATGCGAAGCGCTTCAATTACGGGGTCGTCCGCGACTTCACGGGCCACGGCATCGGAACCTCGTTCCACACCGGCCTGGTGGTGCCGCATTACGACGATCCGCGTCACGACACCATTCTCGAGACGGGCATGACCTTCACCATCGAACCGATGCTCACTCTGGGCACCTACGACTACACCATGTGGGCTGATGACTGGACAGTTGTCACCGCCGACCTCAAGCGCACCGCTCAGTTCGAGCACACGTTGGTCGTCACCGAGTCCGGCTCCGAGATCCTCACCCTGCCCAGCAGTTCCTGAGCATCACCTCGGAAAGTTGGAGTTTCAACTAACTGCGGTAGGCTGGTGGCATGACTCAATGGCTCGATGAGGCGCAGCAGCAGCACTGGCGCGCCTGGCTCGCGGCCAACACCTTGCTGCTGGACGCCTTCTCACGCGATCTTCAGGAAGCCCACGGACTCACGATGGCCGATTACGAAATTCTCGTGCGCCTCTCCGAATCGGCAGATTGGCGCATGCGCATGAGCGACCTCGCCGAGGCCACGCTCTCCTCTCGTAGCCGACTCTCGCATCAGATCGATCGCATGGAACGTGCCGGCTTCGTGGAGCGGGTCGCCTGCACCGACGACAAGCGCGGATATTTCGCGGTCCTCACCGACGCCGGTTGGGACATCCTGGTCGCCGCTGCACCCTGTCACGTGATGAGCGTGCGCGAGCGAATCGTCGACGTGCTCACGCCCGAGGAGTTCGCGGCTCTCGGCAATGCCTCGAAGCGCCTTCTCGATCACATGGGCGCGGATCCGGCCTAGGACTTCAGGCGGGCGTCATTCTCCGGCGCCACCGGCGTGCAGCAGCTGCGGGCACGTACCCGACCGCGAATGGCTGCGATCGCGAAGGCAATCACGATGATCGCGAATACCCCGCCGATGACGAACCTCATGGCTTCAGTCTGACATGCAGCCATTCACAGGGAACTCACAGACTCATCCCATGACTCACCCAGGCTCGCAGGCGAACCTTCACTTACCGAACCGGCGCACTCGCGCCCCGATGAAGGAGTGAGCATGAAGAAGTCCACTACGGCAGGTCTTGTCCTCGCTGCCCTGGCAGGCACCACCATCATGATGATCGGCGGCGCTTCTGCGGCCAACGCCGCACCGGGTGATGGCGGAGCACTTCGCCCGCTGATCTCGGCGGGAACCATCACCTCCAGCCAGGCCAGGGCCGTGCACGATCAGCTCACGACCGACTGCGAGGCCGCGAAGGCAGCCTCGCGCGACACCGCCCTGACCACGCTGGTCACCGAGGGCACCCTCACCCAGACACAGGCAGATGCCGTCGCCGCGACCGATCGTGAGGGCATCCGCGCACTGGTGCAGGCCGGCACAATCACCAAGGCACAGGCCGAGGCAATCAAGGCGGAGGTTCAGGAGTACGGCACCGCCAAGACTGATGGTCGCACCGCCTCCCTCGCGAAGCTGGTGAGCAGCGGCACGATCACTCAGGCGCAGTCAGAGGCTATTGCGGCGGCGCTGCCGGCACCGGGCAGCAAGCCGAAGCCCGCGGATCGCATGCATGCTCCCCAGGGTCCCCGCGGAGCCGGCGCACCCGTTGTGTCTCCCGCCGCCTAATGTCCCCTGCAGGGCGGTTGGCCTGAGCATTCGGGTCAACCGCCCTACAGTTCTCTCACGCCCAGAGGAGGCACCGTGAGCGCAGTCGTACTCGTCGTTGACGATGAACCTGCTGTCAACGACCTCATCTGCGATGCCCTTCGCCTCTCGGGCTTCCGCACGCACAGTGCACCCGATGGCCTCGCGGCACTGCAGTTCCTCCGCACCACCTCGGTCGACCTCGTCGTACTCGACATCAACATGCCCCGCGTCGACGGATTCGAGGCCCTTACGCGCATGCGCGAGGCCGGTGATACGACACCGGTGATCGTGCTCACGGCACGACAGGAGCGCGACGACACTCGCGAAGGATTCGAGCGAGGTGCTGATGACTTCGTCCACAAGCCCTTCAGCATCGAAGAACTCGTCTGGCGAGTGAAGGCCGTCCTTCGTCGCAGTTCCGCGGATGCTCCCGACGTAGTGCTCGCACTCGGCGAGGTGCGGCTCGATCCGGACCGACATCTGGTGACCGTGAACGGTGCAGAGGTCGCACTCTCGGGAACCGAGTTCCGACTCCTCGAGATCCTGATGGAGAACGCGGGCCGCGTGCTCAGCAAGGATCAGCTACTGAGTCGGGTCTGGGGCATGGGCCCGGGAGTCGAGAGCAGTGTCGTCGAGACCTACATCTCGTACCTGCGCAAGAAGCTCGGCGACGCCGTGAGCATCCGCACCGTGCGCGGTGTCGGGTATCAGCTACAGGACCCCAAGGCATGACGCTGCGCATCAAGATCACCGCCCTCACGGCCCTGCTGATCTTCATTGCCACGGCGCTTCTCGGCGTGATCGCCTTCTGGACCACGCGCACGATCCAGTACGACACCCTTGACCGTGGGCTCATCGCAGCCGCACGCGATGCACGAACCAAGTCACTGCAGGACAACCCGCGCCCACTTCCTTCTGATGTCTACCTGCCTTACGCCGTGAGCCTGATCCGGCCGGGGTACTCGCAAACCGAGCTGCTCAGACCGGCCGGCTACGGCAGTGACCCGCTGCCCTTCCCGGTTCTCACTCGCGATCAGGCACTCACCTTGATGGACACTCCGACGAGCATCGCCTTCGCGCCCGAGTACCGACTCGTGACCGTGATCTCAGGGCCCAACCGCGCGCTTGTCGTCGCCGGCACTCCCATCGGAGACCTGAAGGCAGGCCTCACCCGGCTGGCGACACTCCTCGGCATTGGCGTCCTTCTCGTGACGGCGCTGGGCTCGGCAATCGCGTGGCTGTTCGTGCGCCGCCTCTTCCGCCCCGTCGACGAAATGGTCGTCGCCGCAGAGGAGATCTCGCAGGGAAACACGCATCTGCGCGTTCCTGAGGCCCCTGAGGGCACGGAACTAGGCGTGCTGTCTGACGCACTGAACACAATGATCGAGTCGTTGACGGCGTCGCTCACGGCTGTCGAGGCTTCAGAGTTACGCCTGCGGGGATTCGTCTCCGATGCCTCTCATGAGATCCGCACTCCCCTCACCGTCATCCGCGGCTACGTCGAACTTCTGCAGGCCCAACGCGCCGACGCGTCAGAACTCGAGATTCGTGCCATGGATCGGATCTCATCGGAGAGCCTGCGCCTGGAAAATCTCGTCACCGCGTTGCTGCTGCTGGAACGCATCGACGCGGGCACGCAGATCAAGCGCGAGGAATTCGATCTCGCGGTACTCGTGCGCGAGTACTTCGGCGATCTCACCGATCTCGGTGATGGCCGGCCGGTCTCGATGACGCTCTCGCCTGCCTCAATATTCGGATCCGCCGATCAGTGGCGCCAGGTTCTCGCGAATATCGTCCAGAACATCACGCGTTACACCCCGGCCGGCTCCGCCGTTCAGGTCGAGCTCACGGCCACGCCGTCACAACTCGTGCTCATCATTGATGACTCTGGCACCGGGATCCCTGCCAATAAGCGAAACCGCGTGACGGAGCGATTCACCAGGCTTGACGAGTCGCGCTCATCGACAACAGGGGGTTTCGGGCTCGGCATGAGCATCATTGCGTCGGTGGTCGAGGCCCATGGGGGAACCCTCGAGCTCGGCGACAGTCCCGCGGGCGGACTGCGCGTTCGCATCACTGCGCCGCGCCAGGCGTGAATCATCTCTCCACGCGGGAGGTGAGGGGACGAGCCGGCCTATAAGCCGGGTTCTGTATCGACCGAGGTCGATGGTGATCATCCATCTAGGACTGCCGTTGCCGGCAGCCTCGTGCGACCTACCTGCGAACATCGAGCGGGCAGCTCGTTCGCACAGGCCTTGCGGCCCTCTTGGTCTTGCTCCAGGCGGGGTTTACCAAGCCACCATGGTCACCCATGGCGCTGGTGGTCTCTTACACCACCGTTTCACCCTTACCAGGATTGCTCCTGGCGGTCTGTTCTCTGTGGCACTGTCCCGCGGGTCACCCCGGGTGGGCGTTACCCACCGCCTTGCCTTGTGGAGCCCGGACTTTCCTCGACACTTGCGTGCCGCGATCACCCGGCCGACTCGTCCGCTGAGCAGGCTACGCGCTCCGTGGGTGCGCGGTCCACTCAAGGATGCGACGGCCCCTGATGAGTGCGAGGATCAACCGTGCCCGATCGTCGCCAGTCCTCCACCCGCGAGGCACGCACGAAAAACGGTTTCGCCCCCAAGACATGTGCAGGGTGCCATCGCCCCATGGAGTGGCGCAAGGCCTGGGCCCGCGACTGGGAGTCCGTGAAGTATTGCTCCGAGAAGTGCCGCCGATCGTGACTGATGTCGTCCTGCTCCCCTACGACCGGTTGAGCCTTGATCACGGGGCGATGGCAAGCGCCCAACCGGGCGTTACCGAGATCCTGTTCATCGAGAGCGGTCAGATGCTGCGCTCGCGTACGTGGCACGCCCAGCGGCTCTTCCTGCTGCTCTCCGCCGCAGCGCACGTCGAGCAGGATCTGCGCGACAAGGGATTCACCGTGCACCTCGTCACTGCCGACTCGATGCGTGCAGGCGTCGCGGCGTTCCGGCGCGAGCATCCTGATGCCCGGATCCGGTGCACGGAACCGAGTTCGGCAGCGTCGCAGCGCGCTCTACTTGAGTGCGGAGTCGAATTGGTCCCTGACGACACCTTCCTCACCTCACGCGACGAATTCCGTGCCTGGGCTGGCAATCGCCGCCCACTCATCATGGAGACCTTCTACCGATGGCAGCGCACACGCCTGGGCGTTCTCATGGAGAACGGTGCGCCGATCGGTGGCACCTGGAATCTCGATAAGGAGAACCGCCTGCCACCTCCGAAGGGTGAGCATCCGTGGCCCACTCCCCTGCATCACGAGCCGGATGAGATCGATCAGCGCGTCTGGCAGTCGATCCTCGATCGTGAATTTCCGTTCATCGGTTCTGCTCCGAATGGAACCTGGGCCACCACTCGCAACGGGGCGCTTCGCCAGCTCGATCACTTCCTCGACACATCCCTGGTCGACTTCGGCCCGTACGAGGATGCGATGCCCCGCGACTCGTGGTCGGTCAATCACTCGCTGCTCAGCCCCTATCTCAACCTTGGCCTGCTCACCGCGCGTGAGGTCGTCGATGCGGTCGTGGAGCGCTTCGAACGCGGAGGGGTGCCCCTGGCCTCTGCCGAGGGATTCATCCGTCAGGTCATCGGCTGGCGCGAGTACATCAATGGCGTCTACTGGTTATTCGAGGACGACTACCGGAACTCCAACGTGTTGCACGCCGATCGACCTCTCCTACCGCTATTGAGCGATCCCTCACGCACCCAGATGGCCTGCGCTTCGTCGGTGGTCGGAGACGTCCTCGAGCGCGGCTGGGCCCACCACATCCCCCGCCTGATGATCCTCAGCAATCTGGCCCTCATCGCGGGAGTGCGCCCCCGGGACTTCCTGGACTGGATGAAGGCGATGTTCATCGATGCGGCCGACTGGGTCATGGTGCCGAACGTGATCGGCATGGGCTTGCACGCCGACGGCGGCGCGATGATGACGAAGCCCTATGCGGCGGGCGGGGCTTATGTGAAGCGCATGGGTCGCTTCTGCTCAGGATGCACGTACGACCCGTCCAAGCGCGCGGGCGAGAGTGCCTGCCCGCTCACGACCCTCTACTGGGATTTCCTCGACCGCAATCGACAGACGTTGAAGGGCAATCATCGAATGGCGCAGCAGTTCGTCGGACTGGATCGACTCGCCGACCTTGATGACGTGCGCACACGTGCGCGCGAAGTGCTCGATGGGCTGAGCGGCGGGACTATCTAGGCGCTCGTGCAGCCGGATTCCCACAGAGTCTCAGGAACGACGGCATCATTCGGACGCGCATCACCCAGCGCGAAAGTGCCACACACGTTCTCCGGAGCCTTGAGAACCCAGTCGGCGCCCACACGCTCGAAGATCGACGGCTCGGAGACTGCGCTCGCACCATCGCCAGAGAGTGTCGCGTGCACCACTGCCCACTCTCCGCTGCATTCCACGGCATCGACGGAGGTCAACGTCATGTCGGAATCGTGCAGGATCATCTCGAAGGTGCTCCGCAGTGTCTCGGAGTCGCAGCTGGCATCGGGCTGGGCTGATGATCCCGAACAGCCGCTGAGCACCAATGCGGCCACGGCAACACCTGCGAGTGCGAGCTTCATGAAGTGAGCATGCCATGCACGACTCGGGTAGCGTCACTGCGTGCTCATCCTGCTGCCCCCGAGCGAGGGCAAGACCTCGCCCGCCGACGGCCCTCCGCTCGATGTCACCGGACTCAGCTTCCCGGGGCTCACTCGAGCACGGAAGTCGACTCTCAAGGCGCTCATCGACCTGTGCTCGAAGGATCCGAAGGCAGCTGAGATCCTCGGACTCGGCCCGACCCAGGCAGAGGAGGTCCGTGTCAACAAGCGACTGCGCAAGGCACCTTGCGCTGCAGCCATCGAGGTGTACACCGGGGTGCTCTTCGATGCCCTCGATGTCACATCGCTGACCACATCAGCACGCACGCGCCTTCAGTCATCCACCGTGATCTCCTCGGCGCTCTTCGGCCTCGTACGCCCCGACGACCTGATCCCGGCGTATCGACTCAGTGGCGACGTCTCCTTGCCTGGCATTGGCGCACCCGCTGCCCACTGGCGCGAGGGCGTGAGCGCGATCATCGGCCAGAGCTCGGGCGTGATCATCGACCTGCGTTCGCAGATGTACGCGAGCCTCGGCCCGATTCCCGCCGAGGTCACTGATCGAGCTGTCAGCGCCCGCATCCTGCTGGAGAAGAACGGCAAGCGATCGATTGTGAGTCATCACAACAAGGCGAGCAAGGGCCGACTCGTGCGGGCACTCGCGGAACGCCCTGCTCAACCGAACACCGTCAATGACCTCATGAAGGCGCTCAAGGAACTGAAGTGGACGTGCGAACTCAGCGAAGCGAAGAAGGCAGGTCAGCCCGCGACCCTCGACATCATCGTCCCGGAAATTTGATCCGCGCCTAGATGTCGGGCGTGTGCACTCCGCGCAGGTGAGCTGCCTCCGAGAATCCGAACATCGACGCATTGCCGTCGGGGAACCAGGCCAGTGTTGTCAGCGAGCACGGGGAGAGTTCCATCTTGAACAGGAGAGTGAGATCGGTCTCGAGTGCCTGGCTCACCATCACCTTGATCGGCGTGACATGCGCGACGATGATGACGCGCTTGCCTGCATGGCGCACGAGCACATCGCGACGCGCGGCCTCGACGCGACGATTCACATCAGCGAATGACTCTCCGCCGGGAGGAGCGACCTCGGTCGAGGCCAGCCAGGCATTGAGCTGCTCGGGCCAGCGCTCGCGCACTTCAGTAAAGGTGAATCCATCCCATTCACCGAAGCCGCATTCCGCAAAGCCCTCGTCGAGCTCGACAGGAACGCCAATCGCCTCGGATACGTAGGCCGCGGTCTGCTGCGTACGGAGCAGAGGCGACGCAACGATCACATCGGCACCGCCGCGCTCGGCGATCTCGCGAGCGAGAGCCTCAGCCTGCGCATTACCAAGCCCATTGAGCGGCTTATCGACACCGCCGATCCCGCTGAAGCGCTTCTCGACGCTGAAGTCGGTAGCACCGTGCCGAGCGAGCAGCAGGGTTGTCGGTGCTCCGAGGTCATTCCAGCCGACCATTCGGTTGGCCGCAGTGGCCTTGCCGGGAATGCCCTGCGCTTGCAGCTCGGGGGCATCGCCCACGACGTCCTCGGCCACGCGCACGAGCTGCTCGACGAGCAGGGTCCCGCGCTCACGCACGATGAGCGAGGAGCCGCCAGCCAGAGCCTGGTCGAGTGCCTCGTTCACCATGCGATCCGCAGCGGCATTCTCCGCACGAGGGACCCAGGTATAGACCACCTGCCCTGCGGGAAGAATCGCGCGGGCCTGCTTCGCAAGCTCGCGCATGTCGGGGTGCTTGACCTGCCAGCGACCGCTCATCTGCTCGACGACGAGCTTGGAGTCGAGCCGAACCTCGACCTGAGCATCCGCATCTATCTCACGTGCCTTCGCCAGGCCCGCGATCGCGCCGCGGTACTCAGCGACGTTATTCGTCGCACTACCGATGTACTCGCCGATCTCGAACAGCAACTCGCCTGTTGCACCATCACGTACGACGGTGCCGTAGGCCGCAGGTCCGGGGTTGCCGCGCGAGCCTCCGTCAGCCTCGACGATCAGCGAACGCGCCATGATCAGAGACCGGACTCAGCGGTGCGCACGAGGATGCGCCGGCACTCCTCGCATCGCACGACCGAGGAGACATTCGCGTTGCGCAATGACTCGATCTCGTTCGGCGGAAGTTCGAGACGGCAACCCTCGCACCGACCGCGGTACAGGCGAGCGGCACCTACGCCTGCATGGTCGAGACGAATCTTCTCGTACAGCGCGAGCAGGTCAGCGGGGATGCTTTCCGCAATGCGCGCACGGTCGCCAATGACCATTGACTTCTCGGCGTCGATCTCCTCGTGCAGCACGCGCACGGTCTCGGCCAAAGCGTCTCGCTCCGCGGCGAGCTCCGACTTCTGGCCGGCGAGCTGCGCGACAGCAGCAAGCGCCCCCTCGACTCGATCCATGATCTCTAGCTCGACATCCTCGAGTTCGCTCTGGCGACGGGCGAGCGATTCGATCTCGTGCTGGAGATTCTGCAGCTGCTTGGGGTCGCCGATCGTGCCGCCGTTCAGCAGTTCCTGGTCATGCTGCGAGCGCGCACGCACCTGCTCGACGTCGGCATCAGCACGGGCTTGATCGCGCTTGAGGTCATCGGCGATGACCTCGGCGGCCACGAGCTCATCACGAGTGCGGGCAAAGCGGGTATCGAGATCAACGAGCGCTGCGGCCTCCGGCAAGGTGGCGGCGCGATGCGCGAGCTGCGAGAGCCGGGTGTCCTTCTCCTGGAGATCGAGGAGGCGCCACTGGTCTTGCGGTTCGGCGTTCACGATGTGCTCCCTAGGTGTGCAGTCCACGGATCCGTGGGCGTGGTCGAGACGACCGTTCGTACCGTACCGTCGATTACCGATGCGGCTTGCCGTAGCCATGGCCACTCGCTGGCCCAGTGGGCGACGTCCACCAGTGCGCAGCCTCCGTCGACCAGGTGATCCTGGGCGCGATGATGTCGAAGATCCGAGGTCACGTAGACATCAGCTGCAGACGCCGCAGCGCCGAGGAAGGAATCCCCCGCTCCGCCGCAGACAGCGACCGTGCGTACCTGGGAATCGAGATCACCGGCGATGCGCACCCCGTGTGCAGTTGCGGGCAGGACTGTGGCCACGTGCAAGCCGAATGCCTCGAGGGTCATGGGCGCCGCGAGACTTCCGACCCGCCCCGTGCCACGTGATGAGTCGCGAGCATCGGGCACCAATGGCCGGAGATCACCTAGGCCGAGGGCCTCAGCGAGGGCATCGCTGACGCCGGGGCAGGCATGGTCGGCATTGGTATGCGCGCTGAACAGTGCGATGTGGTTCTCGATGCAGCGGGTGACGACCTCGCCCTTGGCGTTCGTGAACGCAACATCGTGAACCCCGCGCAGGAAGAGCGGATGGTGAGTGACGATCAGCTGCGCCCCACACGCAATGGCCTCGTCGACGACCCCAGGAAGCGGGTCGACGGCGAGAAGAACGGTGTCGACCTCGGCGTCCAGGCGACCGCAGGTGAGCCCGACGGCATCCCAGTCCTCGGCAAGCCACTGTGGGTACGCCGTATCGAGGATGGTGACGATCTCGCGCACGGTGGCCATGGATGAAGGCTACCGAGCAGTCAGGGTGGGTGATGAGGGACTCGAACCCCCGACATCTGCCTTGTAAGGGCAGCGCTCTAACCAACTGAGCTAATCACCCGGGAGGCACGAGGCTACCGCCTCTGCCGTGAAGCCCGAACACGGATCCGGTCGATCGACTAGAGGCCGGCGAGGGCTGCCGTGTATTCGTCGGCACTGCGCGCCTCGCCCGGCACATTGATGACACTCCAGCGCACGATGCCCGCCTTGTCGATGACGAAGGTGCCGCGCGTGGCGAACCCCTTCTCCTGGAGGAAGACGCCGTACGCCTGCGCCACCGCACCGTGGGGCCAGAAGTCACTCAGGAGCGAGTGCGTGAGATTCTCCTGCTTCGCGTAAACCTTCAGCGTGTGCGGCGTATCGCAGGAGACGCTGAGGATCTCGGCATTGTCGGCGTCGAATGCGGCCCGGTGATCGCGAAGCTCGCAGAGCTCGCCGGTGCAGATGCTGGTGAAGGCGAAGGGATAGAACATCAGCACGACGTTCTTGCGACCACGGAAGTCGGCCAGCGAGATGGACTCGCCGTACTGATTGGTCAGCGTGAACTCCGGGGCCGACTGCCCCACCTCGACGGACATGAGTGGAACTATCGCTTGGCGCGCGGGGCGACAAGACGAGTGCCCTGCCAGTTGGCGCCGGCACTCACAGTGCTGGTCTGCTGCAGGCCCGCGGTCGGTGCGGCATCCGAGATGTCCTCGGCCTCGACATGTCCGTCGCGCCCGGGCTTGGGGGTCAGCAGCCAGACAACGCCGTGGTCGGCGAGGAGTCCGAGCGAGTCCACGAGGGCGTCCACGAGATCACCGTCGTCATCGCGCCACCACATCAGGACGACATCGACGACCTCGTCGAAATCCTCATCGACGAGCTCGCTGCCGATGACGGCCTCGACACCGCTGCGCAAGGCCTCGTCGACATCGTCGTCGTAGCCGATCTCCTGGACGGTCTGGCCCTGATCGAGCCCTAGCCGACTGGCACGCGCGCGTGCCTCGTCGAGATCGCCTGCGGCGGTCACGAGATCTCCTTACCGTCATGAGCCGGGCTCACCACCCATGCCCGCGGACCACTCGGCCCGCTGTGGTCGTTAGTCCACACCGCCCGAGGGCCGAGCGCAAGCGACCAGGCCGAAGTCGAGCCGAACTCGGCCCATAAATCTGCCGAAGTCGAGCCGTGAATTCCCGTGTTCACTCCCCTTCATGCACCGCGACCAGCGGCGTGGAAGGATTAGGGGGAACTGGTAACCCCCGTCTCGCACTTGTACGCCCCAGCACCACCCCTGTCCATACCCCCGGCCACTCGGAGACCCCGAAGTGCCGGCCTTCGAAAGGGAATACGTGGCCCCCGGACGCGATCGCGACCCGCTACTCGCGGGTGGACTGCCCACTCAGTACGTCGATGTCGACCCCGATGAGACATCGGAATGGGTCGAATCCTTCGACCAGCTGGTCAATGAGGGCGGCAACTACCGCGCTCGCTACGTGATGCTCTCGCTGCTGCGACGAGCCGCGGAGCGCAATGTCGGCCTGCCCAGCCTGCGCAGCACCGACTACATCAACACGATCCCGCCGGAGCGCGAGCCCTGGTTCCCCGGCGATGAAGCGGTCGAGTCACGCATCCGTCAGATCATCCGCTGGAACGCCGCGATCATGGTGCACCGCGCCCAGCGCCCCGGAATTTCCGTCGGTGGCCACATCTCCAGTTACGCATCGTCGGCTTCGCTCTACGAGGTGGGCTTCAATCACTTCTTCCGCGGCCCCGATCACCCCAGTGGTGGCGATCAGGTGTTCTTCCAGGGCCACGCCTCCCCCGGCATCTACGCACGCGCCTTCCTCGAGGGTCGCCTGACCGAGCATCAGCTCGACGGCTTCCGCCAGGAGGTCTCGCATCCCGGTGGCGGCCTGCCCTCGTACCCGCATCCGCGTCTGCTGCCCTGGTTCTGGCAGTTCCCGACTGTGTCGATGGGCATCGGCCCGCTCAATGCGATCTACCAGGCTCGTTTCAACAAGTACATCACCCACCGCGGCATCAAGGATGCCTCCGATCAGAAGGTCTGGGCCTTTCTCGGCGACGGCGAGACCGATGAGGTTGATGCCGTGGGTGCGATCGGCCTGGCCGCTCGCGAGGAACTCGACAATCTGGTCTTCGTCGTCAACTGCAACCTGCAGCGACTCGATGGCCCGGTCCGCGGCAACGGCAAGATCATCCAGGAACTCGAGAGCCTGTTCCGCGGAGCTGGCTGGAATGTCATCAAGGTCATCTGGGGTCGTCGTTGGGACGAACTCCTGGCTGCCGATCGCGATGGCGCACTCGTCAACCTGATGAACTCCACGCCCGATGGTGACTTCCAGACCTATAAGTCCGAGAGCGGCGCCTTCGTGCGCGAGAACTTCTTCGGACGCGATCCGCGCACGGCCAAGCTGGTCGAGGGCTGGAGCGATGAGGAGATCTGGTCTCTGCGCCGCGGAGGGCACGACTATCGCAAGCTGTATGCCGCCTACGAAGCGGCGAACGCCACCAAGGGTCAGCCGACGGTGATCTTGGCTCACACCATCAAGGGCTGGACTCTGGGCTCGCACTTCGAGGGCCGTAACTCCACGCACCAGATGAAGAAGCTCTCCCTCGACGATCTCAAGGACTTCCGCGATCTCATGGAGATCCCGATCCCTGACTCGCAGCTCGATCCGTATCTGCCGCCGTACTTCCACCCCGGCCCTGACAGCGATGTCATGCACTACGTGAACGAGACCAGGAGCAAGCTTGGCGGCTCGGTGCCCACCCGACGCAATGTCGCCAAGGCACTGACACTTCCCGGTGATGCGACCTACGACGTCGTGCGTCGAGGCTCGGGCAAGCAGTCGGTGGCCACCACCATGGCCTTCGTGCGCCTGCTGAAGGACCTCATGAAGGACGAGCACATCGGCCATCGATTCGTGCCGATCATTCCCGATGAGGCGCGTACCTTCGGCATGGATGCCATGTTCCCGACCGCGAAGATCTACTCTCCGCATGGGCAGCAGTACATCTCCGTCGATCGTGAGCTGATGCTGTCGTACAAGGAGTCCGAGACCGGGCAGATCCTGCACGAGGGCATCAACGAGGCCGGTTCAGTCGCATCGTTCACCGCTGCAGGAACGTCGTACTCCACTCACGGCGAAGCAGTCATCCCGATCTACATCTTCTACTCGATGTTCGGATTCCAGCGCACGGGTGATGCCTTCTGGGCGGCGATGGACCAAATGGCACGCGGATTCGTCCTCGGCGCCACCGCAGGCCGCACCACGCTCAACGGCGAGGGCCTGCAGCACGAAGACGGTCACTCACTGCTTCTGGCTGCAACCAACCCTGCCGTCGTCGCGTATGACCCGGCATTCGGTTACGAACTCGGCCACATCGTCAAGGACGGCCTTCGACGCATGTACGGCGAGAATCCCGAGGACATCTACTACTACCTCACCGTCTACAACGAGCCGTATCCGCAGCCGGCCGAGCCGGAAGATGTCGATGTCGACGGCATCCTGCGCGGCATGCACCTCATCAGCGAGTCGCATGGCGACGGACCGCATGTGCAGTTGCTCGCCAGCGGTGTCGGCGTGAACTGGGCACTGAAGGCACAAGAGCTGCTGCGTGAGCAGTGGGGCGTGTTCGCCGATGTCTGGTCGGTGACGTCGTGGAATGAACTGCGTCGCGACGGTCTTGCGGCTGATCGGTTCAATTTCCTGAACCCCGATGCCGAGCAGCGCGTTCCGTATGTCACCGAGCGCCTGCAGGGGCGCCAGGGTCCCGTCATCGCCGTGTCCGACTGGATGCGTGCGGTGCAGGATCAAATCCGCGAGTGGGTTCCGCAGGAGTTCGTCTCGCTGGGCACCGACGGATGGGGAATGTCCGACACACGCGGAGCATTGCGTCGTCACTTCCTCGTCGATGGCGAGTCCATCACTGTCCAGGCGCTGACCATGCTGGCGAAGGACGGCCAGTTCGATCGTGGCCGCTTGCGCGAGGCCGTCGATCGCTACGCCCTGCACGATCCGTCCGCCGCGGATGCGGGCAACACGGAGGGCTCAGGCTGATCATGAGCCAGGACCCCAAGCGATTCCTCGGTTACCTCGAGGCCGAGCGCAATGCAGTTCTGCTGTACCGCGCGCTGGCCGAGACCACCGACGGCGATCGTCGCGAGGCGCTCCTCGAGCTGGCAGAGATCGAGGAGCATCACGCCGCGCACTGGGTGGAGAAGCTCCAGGAGTACGGCATTCCCGTGCCGCCGGCGCCTCTCGATCTCGACCCGAATGACGCCGGGCTGCTCGCTCGGGCCCGCGCAGCGGGGCTCGACGGCGTTCTCCAGGTGCTGGAAGACGTCGAAGGCGCAGCCTCCGGAATGTACGACGAAGAGCCCGAGGCACCGCTGGGCATGAGTGATGATGAGCGAGCGCACGCCGAGGCACTTCGACTCATGCGCGAGGATCCCTCCAAGCTCATGCTGCAAGGTCGCGCTCCGCATCGTGTCCTTCGTCCCGGCGACGGAGAGAAGTGGCATCGCACCGATCGCTCCGGCTCGGTTCGGGCTGCGGTCTTCGGCATCAGCGACGGCCTCGTCTCCAATACCGCCCTCGTCATGGGCTTCGCAGGCGCCGACACCGCCAACAGCACCGTCCTCTTCGCCGGGCTGGCAGGCCTGTTCGCCGGCGCATTCTCGATGGCGGCCGGCGAGTACGTGAGTGTGGCAAGCCAGCGCGATCTCTTCCGTCGAGAGATTCAGATGGAGGCAACCGAGCTACGCGACAACCCGGCCGAGGAGCAGAAGGAACTCGAGCTCATCTACCGTGCCAAGGGGATCTCGCGCGAGATCGCCGCACAGACTGCCGCGCAGATCATGTCCGATCCCAAAATGGCCCTCGAGACTCTTGCACGCGAGGAACTCGGGCTCGACCCCGATGAGCTCGGCTCGCCGGTCAAGGTCGCGATCTCGAGCTTCATCTCCTTCGCCGTCGGTGCGTCCTTCGTCGTTCTCCCCTACTTCTTCCTGTCGGGATCCGCAGCGCTCATCGCCGCCATCTGCCTCTCCTTGCTGGCCATGATCATCGTGGGAGCGACTGTCGGCAGGCTCTCCGGCCGAAATGTGTTCTTCTCCGTGGGTCGCCAGCTGATGTGGGGCGTCGGCGCTGCGGCGGTGACATTCGGCATCGGCAAGATTGTCAGCGCCGTCACCGGCGCCTCTATCGGCTGACCGTGACAGAGCTCGGCGATCGTCGCCTCTCACTCGCCGCTGGAGCCCTGACGACGGCCGCCACGCTGCGCATGGAGGAGTCCCTCCCGTGGTACCGAGAGCTCGGTGCGCAGGAGCGCACATGGGTCTCCTCGGTCGCTCAGGCCGGCATCAACGCCTTCATCGAATGGCACAGTGCTCAGGGGTCCAACCGAGCGCTGACCGCAGATGTCTTCGGCGCGGCACCGCGTGAGCTCGCTCGCGTGATCTCCCTCGAGCAGACAGTTGATCTCGTGCGCACGACCATCGATGTCGTCGAGGCCGGCATCGACGATCTCGCCGAAGAGAAGGACCGGCCACGACTTCGTGAGTCGATCCTGCGCTACTCACGCGAGATCGCCTTCTCCGCGGCAGAGGTCTATGCACGTGCGGCCGAGGCTCGCGGCGCCTGGGATGCACGGCTTGAGTCATTAGTGGTCGATGCATTGCTGCGTGACGAACTCGACGAGTCGGTCATCGGCCGCGTCAACGCTCTCGGGTGGACCAACCGCACGTCACTGATGGTGCTGGCCGGCGCGGCGCCTGTGGGCCATCCCGAGGCTTCGCTCGACGTGCTGCGTCGTGCAGCGCTCAATCACGATGTCGAACTCCTCACCGGCATCCACGGCACCACGCTGCTCGCCATAGCCGGTGGAGTCATCGATGCCGATCGATCCGCGCGCCTGCTCTCCCCGCATTTCGGTCCCGGCCCGGTGGTGCACAGCCACGTGATCACTGGCTTCCTCTCCTTGCCTGAGCAGGCACGCGAAACCATCAGTGGTCTGCGCGCCGTGCCCGGCTGGCCGGCTGCCCCACGGATCGTCGCGGCCGATGAGCTCCTGCCCGAGCGCGCCCTGCTCGGTGATGCCAGCGCCGTCGAGCGCCTGATCGCCACGGCGTATCTGCCCTTGGCCAGCGACCAGGCCCTACTGACGACCGCTGCGGCCTATCTCGAGCAGTCCCCTTCACTCGAGGCCACTGCCCGCACCCTGGTCGTCCACCCCAATACCGTCCGGTATCGCCTCCGCCGGATTGCCGACATCACCGGATTCTCCCCCCTGGAGCCCCGTGGCGCCTATGCGCTGCGCCTGGCGCTCACCCTGGGTCGGCTCGCGACCTTGTAGGATTCCTACAAATGTAAGCGCTCGACATTGGCTCGATCAGCAGCGCATTCCCCGCTAACTTCACGGAAGGCTATGAACGTGCTCGTAGTCGTAGCGCCCGGACAGGGCTCCCAGACCCCAGGTTTCCTCGCCCCATGGCTCGATGTCCCGGGGGTGAAGGATCGCCTCGAATGGCTGAGCGCCGTCGCCGGCATGGACCTGGTCGCCCATGGCACCACCTCCGATGCCGACACCATCCGGGACACCGCGATCGCTCAGCCGCTGATCGTCGGGGCCGGCCTGGTCACCATGCTCAGCCTGTTCCCCCACCCCTCCGCGGCCTTCTCTCAGATCGGCGCAGGCGCCGGTCACTCAGTCGGCGAGATCACCGCATCCGTCGGCGCCGGAGTTCTCTCCGCCGAGCAGGCCATGGTCTTCGTGCGTGAACGCGGCAAGGGCATGGCCGCCGCCGCAGCCGTCACGGCGACCGGCATGAGCGCCGTGCTTGGCGGCGACGCCGATGTCGTGGTGGCCCAGGCCGAGAAGCACGGCCTGACCCCGGCCAATATGAATGGCGCCGGACAGATCGTCGTGGCCGGCACCATGGAACAACTCGCCGCATTCGCAGCCGATGCACCCGAGGGCGCGCGCGTGCGCCCGCTCGAGGTAGCCGGTGCCTTCCACACTCACCACATGGCACCTGCTGTGGCGACCCTCGGTGGCTATGCACGTTCGATCTCCACGCACGACCCGCGAGTCAAACTCATCAGCAATGCCGATGGCCAGATCGTGCACGACGGCCGCCAGGTGCTCAAGCGCCTTGTCACCCAGGTGAGCAATCCCGTCCGCTGGGATCTGTGCATGCAGACCATGGCCGACCTCGGTGTCACCGCCGTGATCGAGATCCCGCCGGCCGGCGCTCTGACCGGGCTGATCAAGCGGGCGCTTCCGGGGGTCGAGACCCTCGCGCTGAAGAGCCCCGACGATCTCGATGCGGCGTGGGCGATGATCGAGGCCCACGGTCGAAAGTCCAGCCTGGATTCCAGCCCCACCTGGCGCCTGCTTATCGCCCCGGCCAAGGGGACCTTCCGCCTTCTCTCACAGGCCCAGCCCGGTGACGCACTCGTCGCGGGCGAATCAGTCGGCTCGGTCGACACCCTGCGCGAGAGCCACGAAGTTCTCGCTCCGCACGGTGGCACTGTCGTCGAGTGGCTCGTGCACGATGGCGATCTCGTCTCCCCCGGCCAGCCGATCGTGCGACTTCACCCTGAGGCTCAGGAGGCCATGGCGTGACCTCCCCCATCACGCCGGCTACCGGTGCCGCGTACGCGCGCATCATGGCGGTGGGCGGCTATCGCCCCAGCCGCATCGTCACCAACGACGAAGTGTGCAAGCGCATTGACTCCTCCGATGAGTGGATTCGCGAGCGCTCGGGCATCATCGAGCGTCGATACGCCGCCGACGACGAAACGGTCGTCGACATGGCGACTGCGGCAGCGACCAAGGCCATCGAGAAGTCCGGGATCAACGCCTCCGAGGTCGGCCTCGTGCTCGTCGCCTCGGTCACCCACCCGTATCCGACTCCCTCGGCCGCAGCCGAGGTTGCCTTTCGTGTCGGGGCGCTCGGGTCAGCGGCCACTGACATTTCCTCAGCCTGCGCGGGCTTCTGCTACGGCATCGCTCTCGCCGATTCAGTGGTGCGCAGCGGTGCCGCGAAGTACGTCATCGTCATCGGGGTCGAGAAGCTCTCGGACTGGACAGACCACAGCGATCGCAGCACGGCCTTCATCTTTGCCGACGGTGCGGGTGCAGTCGTGATCGGTCCGTCCGACGTACCCGCCATCGGCCCGGTGGTGTGGGGTTCCGACGGCGAGCAGCGCGATGCGATCAACATGACCCAGTCACTGATCGAGTACCGCGATGAGCCTGGGCCGATCTTCCCTGCCCTCACGATGCAAGGACAGCAGGTATTCCGATGGGCGGTCGGCGACATGGCCAAGACCGCCCAGCGCGCACTCGATGTCGCGCACGTTGCGGCCGATGATCTCGACGCCTTCATCCCGCATCAGGCGAATATGCGCATCACCGATGCCATGATCCGCGCACTCAAGCTTCCGGCGCATGTCCCTGTCGCACGCGACATCGCGTACACCGGAAATACGTCCGCCGCCTCGATCCCGCTGGCCATGGAGCGCATGCTCGATGACCATGAGGTCGAGCATGGCGGCACGGCACTGCTGATCGGCTTCGGAGCGGGCCTCGTGTTCGCCTCGCAGGTCGTCACGTTGCCGTAGCTGTTCCGCACCACCCGTAGTTACCCACCAATGAATGGAAGGAAGAACATGAGCGAGGACATCCTGAGCGGCCTGGCAGTTATCGTGAACGAGGTCGCCGGTGTTCCGGTTGCTGACGTTCAGGCCGACAAGTCATTTGTCGACGATCTTGATATCGACTCCCTGTCGATGGTCGAGGTCGTCATGGCCGCCGAAGACAAGTGGGGCGTGAAGATCCCCGACAGCGAGGTCAAGAACCTCAAGACTGTCGGCGACGCCGTCACCTACATCTCGGCAAACCTCTAGGACTCATTCGCGGTGGGGCAGGCAACTGCCCCACCGACGTCCTACACAGCACCGCACCACCAGCACGGCTTCACCCGCACATCCGAACACCCGCACCGCACTGCACAGGAGACACACATGACTGGTCAGGTCGTCATCACAGGCCTCGGCATGACTACGCCCGTGGGCGGCGACGTCGAGACAAGCTGGCGCAATGTGCTGGCGGGCAAGCCCGGCATTGTCGCCATTGACGAGCCGTGGGCAGAGATCCAGCCTGCACGCATCGCCGGCATCATGGCCGTCGATCCTGCCGAGGTACTCGACCGTGTCGAGGCTCGCAAGCTCGACCGCGCGCAGCAGGCGGCACTCGTCGCCGCACGCGAGGCGTGGGCGATGGCCGGTGCGCCGGCAGTCGACCCCGAGCGCCTGGGCGCCGTGATCTCCAGCGGCATGGGCGGCCTGACCTCGCTCATGTCGGCATACGACACCCTGCTGGAGAAGGGCCCGTCACGGGTCTCCCCGCACATGGTCACCCAGATCATGCCCAATGGCCCCGCGGCCGTCGTCGGCCTCGAGGTCGGCGCCAAAGCGGGCGTGCATGGCCTCGTGAGCGCCTGCGCCTCGGGCGCCGAGGCCGTCTCGTATGCCGCCCGCATGATCCAGACCGGACGTGCCGATGTCGTCATCTGCGGTGGCACCGAGGCCGTCATTCACCCGATCACCATGGCCGGCTTCTCCGCCATGCGCGCGCTTTCCACCCGAAATAACGATCCCGCGGCTGCATCACGCCCCTACGACATCGACCGTGACGGCTTCGTCATGGGCGAGGGCGCAGGAGTTCTCGTGCTCGAATCGGCGGAATTCGCCGCAGCACGCGGCGCGAAGGTCTTGGGTGTCTACGGTGGCTCGGGCCTGACCTCCGACGGTCATCACATCGCGCAGCCTGACCCCGAGGGCCTCGGCGCAGCACGCGCGGTGCGCTTCGCCATCGAGGATGCCGGCCTCACCGCCTCCGACATCGTTCACGTCAATGCGCACGCGACGTCCACTCCGCAGGGCGATATAGCCGAGTCCACCGCGATCCGCGCCGCGCTGGGCGATCACACCGACAACGTCGTGATCACCGGAACCAAGTCGATGACCGGTCATCTGCTCGGCGGCGCCGGCGCGATCGAGTCGATCTTCTCCGTGCTCGCGCTTCGCGATCGTCTCGTGCCGCCGACCGCGAACCTGCACAATCTCGATCCCGCCGTGAATCTCGACGTCGCACGCGATAAGCCACGCGAGCTCCCTGCCGGCGACATTGCCGCAGTCAACAACTCATTCGGATTCGGCGGACACGACGTCGCCGTCGTCTTCAGGAGCGTCTGACATGTCAGAGACCACCGAGCTCGATCCCCGCTCCCCCCGCGCACGCCTGGCGAACTTCTTCGACGATGGCGTGTTCGAGACCATTACTCCCGAGGATGACCGCGGCGTTCTCGCCGCTGTCGGCCGCGCCAACGGCACCCATGTCGTGGCCTTCGCCACTGACGTGACCGTTCAGGGCGGCGCCATGGGAAATGACGGAAGCCGCGCGATCGTCACCGCATATGACCGTGCCTTCGCCGACTCGGCTCCGATCGTGGGTATCTGGCACTCCGGAGGTGCCCGCCTGCGCGAGGGCGTACTGAGCCTTGATGCTGTCGGGCGCGTCTTCGCGGCCATGACCCGTATCTCGGGCAAGGTCCCGCAGATCTCCATCGTGCTCGGCCCGGCCGCCGGTGGCGCGGCCTATGGTCCGGCCCTCACAGACATCGTGATCCTTGGCCCGCAGGGCCGCATCTTCGTCACCGGCCCCGAGGTCGTGCGCTCGGTCACCGGTGAGGACGTCAACATGGAGACCCTCGGCGGCGCCGAGCCCCATGGTCGTCGCAGTGGTGTCGTGCATATCGTCTCCGAGACCGAGCAGGACGCCCTCGACGAAGGCCGCCGTCTCGTGCAGCTACTCGGCCATCAGGGCTCGCTCGACATGTCGAAGATCGATGACGTCGATCTCGGTTCCTTCATGCCCGAGTCGGCTCGCCGCGCATATGACGTGCACCCGCTCGTCGAGAACTTCGTCGACGCCGACAGCTTCGTCGAGCTGCACGCCAGGTGGGCACCGAACATCGTGGTCGGACTCGGCCGTCTCGGCGGGCGCACTGTCGGCATCGTCGCGAACAACCCGCTGCGTCTCGGCGGCTGCCTCGACTCCAACTCGGCCGAGAAGGCCGCACGTTTCGTGCGCATGTGCGATGCGTTCGCCGTACCGCTCGTCGTGCTCGTCGACGTTCCCGGTTACCTGCCCGGCGTAGGCCAGGAGTGGGAAGGCGTCGTGCGACGTGGCGCAAAGCTGCTGCATGCATTCGCCGAGTGCGTCGTGCCTCGCGTCACCGTTGTCACTCGCAAGGCCTACGGCGGCGCCTACATCGCCATGAACGCCTCGTCACTCGGCGCCACGAAGGTCTTCGCCTTCCCCACCGCCGAGGTCGCAGTGATGGGCTCGGTGGCCGCCATTCGCATCCTGCACCGTCGTCGCCTCTCCGAGGTGCCCGATGAGAACCGCGAGCAGGTCGAGCTCGAGCTCGCTGCCGAGCATGAGGTCATCTCAGGCGGAATCGCGCGCGCAGTGGAGATCGGTGTCGTCGACGAGATCGTCGATCCGAAGGAAACCCGTCGTGCGGTGGCTCAGGTGCTGCTGGATACGCCTGGCGTGCGCGGGCAGCACGGCAACATCCCTCTCTAAACCACCTGGTGCATGAGTCGCACGGTCGAGCCCTCATGCGCTGACCGGAAGGGCTCCAGTTCGTCATCCCACGGCTCGCCGATGAGCCGTGCAATCTCATCAGCGACCGACTCGCCCGTGATCTGGGCATGCGAGAGAGCAGTGCGCAGTCGTTCCTCGTGCACCATCACGTCGCCGAAGGGGCCGATGGTGGCGCGGAAGAGTCCCAGGCTCGGAGTCGCGGCGAAGCGCTCGCCGTCGCGGCCGGGAATGCCGTCTTCAGTGACTTCGTAGCGGACCTGGCTGAAGGCCAGCAGGGCGCTGGCAAGCCGGGCGCCTGTGCCGGGCACGCCGGTCCAGATGATCTCGGCGCGTACGCACCCGGGCGTGATGGGCTGCTCGGCCCAGTCGATATGAACTTCGGTGCCGAAGACAGCAGCCAGAGCCCACTCGAGGTGAGGGCTGAGCGCCCGAGGGCAGGAATGCAAGAAGACGACCCCGCGTGAGGGCAGCTGCTCTGAGGCAGCGCCCCTGCCGGCCGTGCTGGTCGCGGTCAGATAGACCGTCATCTGGCCCCCTTTCGAGTTCGCCTTCCCCAGCGCTCGAATGGATGCCTGTCCCGAGGATAACCCTGCAAGCAAGGTCACACCAACAAGAGCGCCTTCTCGGCCCTCTCCATGGGCGATTTCGGTAGTCTCGGCCCACCGCGATCTACGCGGGCGTTCCTCGGAGGTTTCACATGGCCCTGGCATCCCCCCAGCCGCGCGTCCTGGCTGACGTCGTTCCCCATACCTGGGTTCGCCAGGCCATCTTGATCGGCGGAGGCGCCGCGTTCGTCGGACTTGCCGCCCAGATCTCCTTCTTCCTCCCCTGGAATCCGGCCGTGCCGGTCACCCTGCAGACCTTCGCGGTTGTGCTCGCCGCCGGTGCGCTCGGCTCCCTGCGCGGCGCGGCGGCCATGGCGCTCTACGCCCTCCTCGGCGGCATTGGCCTGCCCTGGTTCGCCGGTCACACCTCCGGTTTCGGCGGCGCGGCCTTCGGCTACATCATCGGCTTCATCATTGCCGCATTCATTGTCGGCAAGCTCGCCGAGAATGGCGCGACCCGAAACTTCTTCAAGGCCGTCGGCCTGATGATCGTCGGCAACATCGTCATCTACGCGATTGGCTTCACCTGGCTCAAGTACAGCCTGAACGTCCCGTGGTTCGGTGCCGATTCGGCGTGGGCTTA
>JAHEIZ010000014.1 GCA_024639145.1 Actinomycetes bacterium
ACTACCAGCCACTCGGCAGACCACCCGGACCACCCAAAGGAAGCCCCCAACGCGGCGGCAGAAAACCCCAGACATAAACGAAGTCCCGGGACATCTATTAACGATGTCCCGGGACTTCACACATGGAGCCGCCTCGGGGATTTGAACCCCGGACCTACGCATTACGAGCGGACTGGCTCTTCGACTTCCCTCAACGAATTAGCGCCACGAAAGACCTTTTCCTTCACGACGATCCAACAGGTTTCGAATTACGCCGGTTTACTATCGGGGTATTAGCAACTTCAGGGCTTGGAACTTTCAGGCTTCGAACAGAGGTTCCGTGAACATCTGTTCCCCAATGGGGCGTCCCATGCTTGCATGAGACACGTCATAAAGCCACCACAGACGCCCTTCGCGCTCGAGGCGTCCTCGCACCGTCAACAACCGCTTTTGTCGGTGCGCCTCTAGTGCCATTTCATACATCTCGGTGGTCAAGTGCAACTTGACGACGTTCAGCCCACGTTCGCCAACTTGTAGCTGCACAGTCCTATAGGGCAACTGCGAGCCGGCATGCAAGATCGTCACTTCTCCCGTGACTTCGCGCACCACGGGCTGTACATCGGAAATGAGGGCTTGCGTTGCCTTTTCCAATACCGGTATGTCAACGGGCATAAACACAATTGGCTCAACAGCCGAGTGGTCACTGCTCATGGAAATGCTCACGGCGCTGCCCTCAGCCATAGCGCTGAGCGCCTTGACCAACTCGAGCGATATTCCGTCAGTGACCGCCTCTACGAAAATCTCTGGCCTGCCTTCGACTCGGAATTGGTCAAGGCAGCTTCTCACGGCCTGAGTTCCATCCTTGAACGTGTTCAGGATGTCGCGCCCCGTGACGAACTCATCGGCGCTGGTTGGATGAGCCGAAAACTGGTCAACCTGTCGGGAGAAATAGAATCGCTGAGCAACCGGTGCGTAAGCTGTGAGAATGAAACTTCCCACCTCCGTTTGCCCCATGTACGCGGCGTCCAAGAAGGCCGAAGCGACGTGCGCACTGGCACTTCCATGCCTCGGTCGCATTCGTTGAGCAGATCTCGCGGCTGCTTGAAGTTGTTGCCTGGCCGCATTCACCAGTGCTTCACCCTGCGTCCAAGAAATTAGGCCGCCATCTACCGGCGATTCTTTCCGCCATTTGGTTTGTTCGAGGCCCGCGGTAGCGATGAGTTGAAGCCTCTCCATCACCTCATCAGCGGCATTACCATCAACGGCCCGAATCGTTCCTACAGCTCGTTCCAGGAGACCTTCGTAGTCTCCTCTCCCTTCATCGAATGGAACGGTAACCCACACATCATCCCGACCTGCGGGCATCCAAACCTCGAAAAGTCCCGATTCACCGGCATCCACCCTCCAACCCAAATGACGCAGCACGGCAGTGAGTACTTCCGGTGTCGGCGTCGCGTTATTCTTCACGGAGCGTCACCTCGTCCCAGCTTCTCCACGATTCGACAGAGACTCACATCATCGAAGACATTCGCATATGGGAAGTGCACGGTTGGTGTGCGAGCCGACGAGGTTGATCCTGCAATATTCACCCAATATGCGCAGTGACGCATGCCAAAGTGATCATCGAATTGTTCACACCAATCTTCAGGGTTCTTGGGCATCCACATTGCAACCACGATCTTGTGAATTGTCGGCGATGGGGTTGCAAAGTACTCGAATCTGTGGCGATCCATCTGTATAGACAGACCTGTTGCGGTTCGCGACGACGCACTTGAAGTTGATTTGAGTTGAAGTTCGAGCATCGGAGCAGACCCTCGTGAATCTTGCGTCGGCATCTCAACCGGCCGAAGCGTGAGATCAACTCCATCGTCGAATGCGGAAAAAATTGCGTTGCATCCGGCGGCCGCAGCAACGGCCTCGATGTGGCTCCTCTGAAACTGCTCCATGAAGTTGGAGAGACGGGAGCCGTGACTACGGTGGAGAGACTGAGGACGTGCAGCCACGTATTCCCCCAAATCTGTGATCAGTCTCTTTCGGTTCTCTAGAGTTCGCGTCAGGCTACAACCATTTTGGGGCACGCAACAGGCGGTATCCCTGTACAACTGCCGAGAGGCTTAGTCGGCCCAACCGTGAATGCGCATTGCGATGGACTGGGATTCGTCAGTCACCCCGGCATAGAACCGCCTGACGGTCTCTGAGTCCTCCCAGGCGCCCTGTTGGAGCAGGACGTCCTCTGGGTACTTCCACTCGTGGATGGCCGTGTTTGCGAACCGATCTCGCAGGGCGTGGAGGGTGAACCGGAAGAGCCGACGCTTCTTGCCCAGGGCAGTCACATACTCGTCCATGGCCCAGCCCAACTCCTCGGCAGCCGGCGCCCACACCCGATTGCGCAGGTTCTGCTCGCCGAACAGTCCCCCGGATGGGTTGGGGAATATCAGTGCCAGTGGATTCACTCCCCGCGACTGCTCCTCCATGGCCTTGGGGACACGGTTCATCAGCCACCGGTCAAGTCGGAAGCCAGCGGGTGCAGCTTGAGGGATCGCGATGTCCCGGATCTTGTTGTTCTTCGGAAGGTGCTTGGCCTCCCCCTCGGTCGTCGCCTGCCAGCGAATCCGCACCACGTGATGATCGAGGTCAACGAAATTGCCCCGGCCGGCGAGGGCTGTCTCAGGGCTGGCTGTCAATGGTCGAATCTCACCGCTTCGGGTACCCAGGAGCGCGCAAGCGTGAACAAAAGCCATGCCATGAATCCAGCGCCGCTGGCAGGCCTTCGCCCAAGCCCGGACTTGATCATGTGTCATTACTTCGCCGCCGGTGGCGATGTCGATGTGGAGCTTGGCCTGATCTCGTCGTGACAAGGGATTCACATATCCCACGGGCGGGGTCCACGTCACTGCATCGATGAGTTCGGCTTGGTCACGCGTGAAGTAGCCGGAGTGCCGACCGAAGACGAGCATCGTGCGCAGCAAACCGCGCAGACTGTTGCCGCGTCCAGTCGTTCCCACCATGCGCAGGCATTCGCGCAGATGCATCGCGTTCAGGTCACGGCACTTCAGGTTGTCGCGTTCGGCTATTCCGCGCAAGGGCTTGAAGTCGGCCTTGCGCTGGGCTTGTGTCTTATCGCTCCACTTACCGCTCTTGCCGCGACGCCCGACGTAGTCATCGACGAACGAAGCAAGCCCCACACTCTCGAACTCCGGCCGACCGCTGACTCCGGCCTTGAGTTCCACCAGCCAGGCGTCAGCCTCCAGGAATCCCTTGTACGCGTATCCGAGCGAGCCACCGAAAGTCTTGTCGAAGAGCCGGCGTTCGTAGTGCACCTTCACTCGCCACCGATTTCGTTCGCCTTTCGGCGGGTACAGGGTGACGCCGTCGACCGTGACGGCGTCACCGGACGCGAACGCACGCTCGAGGATCTTCCGCATCTTGGCGGGTGGCTCGATCGGCTTGCGTCCCACGTACTCCCCCTCAGGCCTTGACGGATACTCGGAAGCTACGTCGACCGTCTGACACTCCTGTGCCATGGGCCGCATTCATTCGTTCCTGCGAGCGCAGGTAGGCGATGACCGAGTCCCTGAACCATCGGCGGCAGCGATGACTACCCATGCAGGGCCCGGGGAAGCCTGTCTGGTTCACCAGGACAGACACTGCGGACTTCTTCCGCCCGGTGTACTCACCGATCTCTTCGGTGCCCCAGAGTTCCCGATCAAGCCGGTTCACTGCCCCTCCTCGAGCCGCGCACCGGGCTCGGCGGCTTCGGTCGCGGCCCGCAGGCTCCGAATCCACCGAGTCACTTCAGCCTGATCGATCCCGGTCATGACAGAGACCGTTGGAGCGGTCATGCCGGGGATCGCAAACAGCTCACGCCATGCTTCGGCTTCAATCGACCACGCCTTGGCCAGTTCCGCCTCGTGCTTCTCCTTCGCGGCTGTGAGTTTCCCCTCGGCCCTTGCTCGCCACAGCTCGTGGCGGGTCCGGCTCGCAGTGAGCTTGCGAGTCGCGTTGCGTGTGTTTGCCAGGAATGCGTTCACCGTCATCAGTCCCTTCGCTGGGCGGTTCCGATAACCGCCGCTGACTTATCAACGGCGCGACCCCCTCGGTACCTCGCATTCAGCGGCTGGTGGGGCTGTCGGTCACGCTGCAGGCACCCAATCAGGCCAACGCCAACGACAACGACAAGAGCCAGGGACCAGTCCATGAGCAGGATGCAGAGCCAAGTACTCACACAAGACCAAGCCCACCCAGGCATGCCCGAAACAGGCAATCCAGGGACCAGCACCAGAACACCTCCCGGGCTGGCATCCCGATGACCCCGTCCGCTATGCGGTCACCGCTGAGGCATTGTGATGCCAGCCCGGGAGGTGTTCTCGATCGTCGTCTCTGTGATGGATCTGCGTGGTTTTGGACACTTCATTGGTTCGGCACTTCTGATGTATCCGTAGTCCAGGTTCTGAATTATCCAGGGGTTTCTATCAATCAATTTCTGCCTCTTGGCGCGAGATTGTTAGGAATCCGCGCCCCGCATCGCGGCGGCCCAGGCTTCTTCTAGAGCACTTGTGACCTGAGCTTCCTGCAGTCGGTGCAGCAAGCGATTGGCGAGTGCATCAGCCTGCATTCCCGCATTTCCGGGCGACTTGGGGAGTAGATCCTCTAGCGCCTGCTCGGCTGCCGAGTAAATCGTCAACTCAATTCCATCTTTGACTGCACGTTTCTGCAATTGAGCAACGTCGATGTTTTGCGGGTAGAGGACATTGCCTAGCGCGAAGTACATGGCGCGGTCACCGCCAATGGCCTTCACACGATCAACGAATGCTTGGATTTCGGAGGTGACGACGGCCTTTTGCTTCACTTCTGCCCAGAGCCAGAACTTGCCATCACTGCCAACTTGGACATCCCCGGGGATGGTTGCAGACGGGTCATTGTTATTACCCATTCGGACTGCATTGCTTGGAAACAAGATGTCAAAGAGCGCGGCCGCAAAGGCCTGACCAACCTTGCCTGCCTCAGAGTTGCTCGCCACGAATTCGGTGGTGGCGTCCATGATCGCGATCAAAGTACGTCGATCGCCGGTGATAACGAGGTGTTCGGTATCGGGCTTCGCGGCTCCGCGACGCAAGTGGAATACCAGAGCCAAGATCTCGGCTGCCGCCGCACTGGAGAGCTGTTCCACGCGCTCGGCGGCGGCATAGAACTGAGCGTAGGCCGCCTTGACTCGGTCGCCCGCCATGTCCGGCATAACTCGCTTCTTGTACGTGAAGGGCTGACTGTTCATGACCTGACTGCTGGTCGTACGCAGGTCAATGCCCACTTGAGTGACGAACTTGATCAAGTGTCCAGCAATGCTGGATGCCGAATAGCCGCGCGGACTGGAACCTTGCTGAATATCCAGCACATCCAGATCGGACTTCCCGCGAATCGACCGGGCGACGAGCATCACGGTCAGGACCGGAAGGTACGTAACAGGGCACTCATCGCTGGATAAGAAACTCAATTCTGCGACCCAGTCCGGAAACCGCTCACACAGGTCTTCTCCGTGCTCACGCGCGGATTCATCTGCTCGACTCAGGACGCTCATAATGTCGTCCCGCCTGAGGTTCTCCGCTGCATCGGTGGAAACCATGCCCCCGAACCTTCCCGCCGCGCTAAGCGGCGTCTTCCTCGTCAATCTCGGAATCCACGAAAGCCAGTCCACTGCTGCCCCCAAGGAGCCGCGTGGATTCAACGATTTTCCCACCCCAAGTCACACCAGCACTTGCGAAAAGATGCGCAGCCACAAACTGGACCGTGCCCACATTCACGCCGTTACCTGCCTGCTTGTAAGCGGTGGAATCGTCGACTCCTGAATTCGGAAAGACATCGTCCGGAAGCCCCTGAAGGCGACCGGCTTCCACGGGCGTGATGCGTCGCCGGCGCGAGCCGATCACAGATGTCTGCGTGATTGCCACGAGCGCGGGAAGGTAGCTGGCGGGCTTGACGCGCACCCCCGACGGACGGAAGTGGATAGTGAGTTTCCAGATGTCGCGATCCACGGCCCGAGGCTGTGCGAGTCGAGCCTGCCACTCGAACTTTCGTCGACTCGCGGGGAAGTCCGCGACTCGATAGCCCTTGCCCGAGATCCAGGACTTCCGCAGCCACGAGCGAATGAACGTGCGGTGCTGCAGGTAAAAGGCGCTGTTCTTGCGGAGGAAGTCTGCCTTCCACGCAGGCGTGTCATCATCGATTTCTGGCTTCTCGGTAAAGGCATCCACCCAAATCGGGAAACCCGGGAGGTCGTCCGAGGGTATGCCTTGAATGAAGGCCTGCCAGGCCTCGAGCCAGGCAATCTCCTCATCGCGCAGCCGGTAGGAGTCCAGGTTCTCGATCTCTGAATCTTCGAGCAACCAGTCCTCAATGTTCCACTCGTTTGGGTTCCATCCCCCTATAGGGCCTCGACGAATCAGTGGCTCCTGCTCTAACTCCTCGCCAACTTCTGCTCGCGAGGCAAGGATGAAGACACGGTCCCGAGACTGCGGCCTGCCGCCAAGCTCTTCGGGCAGGAAGTGTGGACTGAAGACGACCGGCTCGCTCGAGACTCTGTAGCCAAGTTCCCGAAGAGTCTGCACGATCGTGGCCCACGTGTCTGCGTGACGCGGTCCCGCGAGATTACGGACATTTTCGAGCAGCAAGAAGCGGGGCTGCTTCGCCTGGACGATCTTGACGATGTCGAAAAAGAGAGTCCCTCGCGTCGAATCCAAGACACCCTTCTGAGCCCCTGACTTGCTAAAGGGCTGGCAGGGAAAACCAGCGCAGAGAACATCATGGTCGGGAATCAATGCGGCCAACTCAGCCTGTGACCGATCAGTGCCATCCTCATTCAAGGTGAAGTCGCGAATATCGCCATGAAGTGCGCGCTTGGGCATTCCCGGCCACGTGGCGGCGTAAACCTCGCGACAGGATTCGTCGATATCGCTGGCCAGGACGCACTGGCCGCCGAACTCAGGAGCTGAAAGGGCGTGGTGGAAGCCACCTACCCCGGCGAAGAGATCAATGAACCGGAAAGCCGGCTTGGTCATGCGCAAAACAGGGTCTCCTCTCGACGGAAGCCGAGTCAATGGCAGGCCGCGCTGCCGAATCTGGTCTCAAGGACGACCAATCCCTGAGGCCTCTCATCCTGCCTCAAGCATCTGACACTCCGTGTCTGACCCGCTCGTGAAGAGCACAGGAATTCTTCGGCAAGTGGGCTGGGGGAGCCACCCCACGAGATCGGCGGGTTATTACCGGGTTACTAGAACCGCAAAATGACGGTTTTGCTTGGAGCCGCCTCGGGGATTTGAACCCCGGACCTACGCATTACGAGTGCGTTGCTCTACCCCTGAGCTAAGGCGGCCTGCACTTGGAGGGGCCATACGGCAGCCCTCCAAGGGCTAGGGAATGCTACCCCAGTTGCCCGGGGGTCAATTAACCGACGTGAGCCATAGGCGCATCGTTGGCGGCCATGTCCTTCTTGGTCATGTTCACCAGCGAAATCCAGAGGATGCCGGCCACGGCCAGGATGATCGCGCCCCACAGGAAACCTCGGTTGAAACCGGCCACCAGTGCTTCGGGTGTCGGTCCCTGAAGCTTGTTGCTGACAATGAATGCTGTCGTCGCCGAGGCGGCGATCGTGTTCAGGAAGGCGACGCCGATGGCACCACCGATCTGCTGGCTTGTGTTGAGAACAGCTGAGGCGACACCCGCATCGTGGTTGCCGACAGCGAACAGCGATACCGCCGACAGCGGCACGAAGACCAGGCCCATGCCGAGGCTGATGATGATCAGCGAGGGCAGGATGTCGGAGACGTAACCGCTCGCCGGATTCATGCGCTGCAGTAGCAGCATGCCGATGACCGTCATGATGAAGCCGGTGCCGGTGACCCAGCGCGGCCCGAAGCGCGGCAGCAACTGGCTTGCGAGACCGGCACTGACGATGACACCCGCGGAGAACGGCAGGAAGAGCAGACCGGACTTCAGCGGGCTGTAGCCGAGAACGCCTTGGAAGAAGTAGGTGAGGAACAAGAACATCGCGAACAGGCCGATGCCGACGAAGAACGAGGCGAGGTAGGCGCCGCCACGATTGCGGTTCTTCAGGATCTTCATCGGGAGCAGCGGGTGGGTCGACTTGCTCTCGATGAAGAGGAAGATCGCGAGCAGCAGCAGGCCAAGGCCCATGAAGGTCAGCGTCTGCGTGCCTGTCCAGCCCTCGGTGTTGGCCTTGGTGATGCCGTAGACGAGTGCAACAAGACCAGCGGTCGCGGTGATCGCACCGGGAATGTCGTACTTGGTGTTGCCGGTTGCCCGCGATTCGCGCACGAACGGAATGGCCAGGAAGACAGCGATGATCGCGATCGGCACGTTGACGAGAAGGGTCCAGTGCCAGTTGGCGTACTCGGTGAGGATGCCGCCGAGGACCAGACCGATGGCAGCGCCGCCGCCGGAGAGCGCACCGTAGACGCCGAAGGCCTTGGCGCGCTCCTTGGAGTCGGTGAAGGTGACCGAGATCAGGCTCAGTGCGGCCGGAGCCAGGATTGCCGCGAACAGGCCCTGGAGCGCGCGGGCGGCGAAGAGCGTGCCTTCGGTCTGCGAGATGCCGCCGAGGAAGGAAGCGAAGGCAAAGCCGATCAGGCCGATGATGAACATGCGCTTGCGCCCTGCGTAGTCGGCGATGCGACCGCCGAGGAGGAGCAGGCCGCCGAAGGCGAGGGTGTAGGCCGTGATGACCCACTGGCGGTCGGCATCGGAGATACCAAGGTCGACCTGCATGGAGGGCAGGGCGATGTTCACGATCGAGGCATCGAGCACGACCATCAGCTGGGCGATGGCGATGACGACGAGCGCCCCCCAGCGCTTGGGGTCGGGGATGACTGCCGAGGCAGTCGAGGGCGCGGTGGCGTCAGACACGAGTACTCCTGGATGTGAACGGTGTTTAGTTAGGGAACCCTAGCACGTTTGTTGAACGGGCAACTTTCCGCTCAGAAGGTAGGCGTCTACCTGCTCGTCAATGCAGGCCGATCCTCGGCTGTAGGCCGTGTGCTGGTGTGCATCCCAGGTGAGCAGGCCCGCATTCTCGAGCTGACCGGCCACCTGCTGGGCCCAGGCATAGGGCGTGGCCGGGTCGTGGGTGGTGCCCACGACCAGGATCGGGGCAGAGCCCGCGGCCGTCACGCGCGTGATGGGCGGCGAGCTCCCGGCCGCTGCCGGCCAGTTGCTGCAGGCGAGCATCCCCCAGGCCAGCGATGGCCCGAAGGTCGGCGCCTCGGCCGACCACTCCCGGGCAAGGGTGGCAGTGGAGTCTATCGTGCCGGCATACGGACGATCGATGCAGGTCACCGCATAGAACGACTCCAGCGCATTGGTGGAGTAATGACCTTGCGCATCTCGATCCGAGCGCTGATCCCACAGCGCGAGCAGCTGATCGGGCTGGGCCTTCGTCACTGCGTTCTCGAGCGCGGGGATGAGACTCTCGTAGTCCCCGGGCGGGAAGTAGAGATACGAGACGACAGCGGATTGCGCAAGCGCTTGAGTGAGCTCACGACCATCGGTTCCCTTGAGCGGATTCGAATCCAGCGAGACGAACCAGGCCTGCATCTGCGTGACGATCTCGTCCGCGCTCCCCTGCCAGGGGCACGCATCGGATTCACTGCATGTCGTGGCGAAGTTGTGAAGCTCGTGCTCAAGAGCGATGGCCTGCACGCGCGTGGTCTCGACGAGATCAGAGTCGGCCGGCAGCACCCCGTCGAGCACCATGCGTCCGACGTGCGTCGGGAAGAGCTCGGCATAGGCCTGTCCGAGATACGTGCCATAGGACTTGCCGAGGAAATTGAACGCGGCATCGCCCACTACTGCGCGCACGATGTCGAGATCGCGAGCGGCATCCGCAGTTCCCATGCGCCCGTATAGCGGTGACCCCGATGCCGCGCAGCCATCACGGAGGATCGAGCTGACTTTCTCGAGCTGCGTCACTTCCTGCGGGGTATCCGGAGACGAGTCCGTGGCGACGAGGGTGTCTTTTTGCTCATCGGTCAGGCATTCGATCGGCGAACTATGGGCAACACCACGAGGATCCACGCCGATCAGGTCGAAGTGCTTGAGCACGTCAGCGCTGACGACAGCTTCAGCGGCCTTCGCGTAATCGAAAGCACTTCCCCCCGGCCCGCCGGGATTGACGAACAGTGATCCCAGATCGCCGTCGCCGGTGCTCACGCGTGTGACATTGAGTTCGGTCGTGGCACTGTGCGGCCTCGAGTAGTCGACCGGGACCTTGACTGTCATGCAATCGGCATCGCCGCAGTTGTGCCATCTCGCCGGCTGCTCGTAGAACGCGGCAAGCTCAGCCGGCGGAGTGGGCATCACGGAGGGAAGCACCGGGGTGACGGCGGGGGAATTCGCACACGCAGCGAGCAGCAGCGCCGCCAGCGAGAGCAGCGATCCCGTGATGCGCCGCATCAGAGTCCGCCGACAGTGCGGGCAGGGAGCTTCGCCTTATCGACCGCGCGTCGCAGGATCTCAGCGAGATCCTGATACTCCTCCAGGCGTGAACTCGTATTGCGAAACACGAGTCCCACTCGGCGACCGGGAGCGGGCGCCGTGAACCGAGCAATCCCGAGTGCCGCACCACGCGCCTCGACGCGAACCGCTGTCTCAGGGAGCAAGGTGGCGCCGTGGCCGGCCGACACGAGCTGCACGATCGTGCCGAGGGACGAGGCACGCGCCGGATCCGAGCCGGCATCAGCGAGACCGGCCTGCATGCACACGTCGAGCGCCTGATCGCGAAGGCAGTGACCCTCATCGAGCAGCAGGAGCCGCATATTGGTGAGGCGGGCGAGATCGACATTCTCGGCGTCGGCGAGAGGATCATCGGCTGCAACGGCGAGAACGAAATCCTCGTCGTACACGGGAATCTCGACAAGATTGGGCTCCCCGGTCGGGAGGGCCAAGAGCGCCACATCGATGTCGCCGTGGCGAAGTGCCTCGATCAGGCGGCCGGTCTGATCCTCGTGAACCTCCGGCTGGAGGTCCGGGGCTTCCTTGCGCAGCGTGCGCAGCATCGCGGGGAGAAGGTACGGGGCGATCGTCGGGATGATGCCGATGCGCAGTCGACCGGTGAGCCAACGTGCAGGAATAGCCGCCTCGGAAACGGCATCGACGGCCTCGACTGCCCGCCGCGCAAGCGGTAGCAAGCTCTCGCCGGCCGGGGTGAGCAGTACTTGGCGCGGGTTGCGTTCCACCAGCTGCACCTGCAGATTCGTCTCAAGGGAAACGAGCGCCTGGCTCAAGGTGGGCTGAGAGACACCAATGATGGTCGCGGCCTCCCCGAAGTGGAGAGTCTGAGCGATCGCCACGAAGGCGCGTAATTGCGCGACCGTCGGCGAAGGGGTGCTCATAGAAAAAGACTATGACACGAGGATTCGCGATCGGCCAAGCCTCAGGCAGAGGCGGTGCGGATCCAGGGATCCTTCAGTTCGACCATCAATGACTCGAGCGCCGAGAGAGGCGCGACGTTCGCACGGATCTGCGCGCGGGTGTGCTCGATCGCATCGAGACGACGGCCAGTGTCATTGGCAGTGCTCGAGGCCGCCAGTTGACTCAGTTGCGGACGCATCTCGTCGTTGATGAGCATGACGGGTGAATCGAGCTGAATCATCAGCACGTCGCGATACAGGCCGAGCAGATCGACCAGGGCGCGATCGAGTTGATCTCGCACCGTGCGCGTCGCCCGCTTCTTCTGCGAGTCAGTGAGCTCTTTCTGCGCGGACTTCATCAGCTTGTCCATCTTGACCTTGGTCACACCCTCGGCGCCGGCGCCATACGTGGTCTCCAGCCGCGCCTGCTCTGCAGCATCGAGCGGTTCGGTGATTGCTTTCGCGTCATCGGTCGCCGCCCCAAGCAGGTTGCTCGCGGATGCAAAGCAACCGGGGATGTCATGCAGGCTGAGCGGAATGCGCAGAACCTCCTGACGGCGCATGCGTGCATGCTCGTCTTTCGCCAGCGCACGTGCTCGTCCGATGTGACCCTGCGAGGCGCGAGCCGCGAATGACGCCATCGCGGTGTCGACGCCGTAGGCCTCGATCAGCAGCTGTGCCACTGACGCGGTGCTGGGCGTCGCGAGATTCACGTGACGCGTGCGCGAGACAATGGTCGGCAGCACGTCCTCCACACTCGGAGCACACAGAATCCATACGGTGTGCGGAGGCGGCTCCTCGAGAGCCTTCAGCAGCACATTGACTGCACGCTCGGTAAGTCGATCGGCATCCTCGACCACGATCACGTGCCAGGGTGCACTGACGGGCGACATCGACGAAGTGCGCACGAGCTCGCGTGCATCATCAACTCCGTAGGTGAGTTCGGACGTGCTGACCACATCGACGTCGGCGTGCCCATTGAGAGGTGCGGTGCGGCAGGCCTGGCACGAACCACATCCGCCATCCGCGCACACGAGCGCAGCGGCAAAGCACGTGGCGGCGGTGGACCGCCCTGAGCCGGGCGGGCCCGTGAACAGCCAGGCGTGGGTCATGGAAGGACCGTTCTCGCCCCGCAGAACAAGCTGTGCGTCCGCAGCGGCGCGGCTCAACTGCTCGACCACGGCATCCTGGCCGACCAGTGACGACCAGATGGTCACGCGCGTGCTCCAAGTTCGGCATCGACTCGCGTGCGGATCTCGGCAGCGATCTCGTCGATGGTCTGGCGGGCATCCACCACCAGGTAGCGAGCCGGGTCGAGTGCGGCGAGAGTCAGGAATCCCTGGCGCACGCTGCGATGGAACTCGACGGGCTCGGCTTCCATGCGATCAGGATTCGCAACGCGCGAGAGCCCGAGCGACGGGTCGACGTCGAGCACGATGGTCAGATCGGGAACGCAATCCTGCGTGGCCCAGATGCTCAGATCGCGGATGGTCTCGATGCCGAGCTCGCGCCCGACACCTTGATACGAGACAGAGGAGTCAATGTAGCGATCGCAGATGACGACATCGCCGCGCTCAAGCGCCGGCCGGATGACACGCACTACGTGCTCACCCCGCGCCGCCGCGAAGAGTAGCGCCTCGGCACGTGAGTCAAGGCCGGTGAATTCGGGATTGAGCACCACCGAGCGAATAGCCTCGCTCGCCGGCGTGCCACCTGGCTCGCGAGTGCGCACGATGGAGTGACCGTTCGCGGCCAGATGCGCTGCCAGCAAGCCCTCCTGCGTGGACTTGCCCGCACCCTCGCCGCCCTCGAAGGCGATGAAGTATCCGGTCACGGCACTACTTCGCCGAAGCCGCGGTCTTCTTGGCGGCCTTCTTCGCAGCCGTTTTCTTGGTGGCCTTCACGACGCGTGCCGTGGTCTTGGCAGGCGCCTTCTTGGCCGTCTTCTTCACGGCACGCTTGGCCGTCTTCTTCACCGGCTTGCCTTCGAGCGCTTCCTTGGAACGACGTTCGGACAGCAGGTCGCTCGCTCGCTCGACGCTGACAGTCATGGGGTCATCAGCTACGCGCAGCGAGGCATTGGTCTCGCCGTCGGTGACGTACGGGCCGAAGCGGCCTTCCTTCACCACGATCGGCTTGCCACTCGTCGGATCATTGCCGACCTCGCGCAGCGGTGCCTTGGCCGCGCCGCGACCGCGCACCTTCGGCTGAGCAAACAGCTCGAGAGCCTTGGCAAGATCAACGGTGAAAATCTCGTCCTCACTGGTGAGCGAACGCGAGTCGGTGCCCTTCATCAGGTACGGGCCGTAACGGCCGTTCTGCGAGGTGATCTCGACGCCATCAGCGGGGTCGGTGCCGACCACGCGCGGAAGGCTGAGCAGGCGCAGTGCGTCGTCGAGGGTGATCTCACCAAGGTTCATGTCACTGAACAGTGATGCGGTGCGCGGCTTTGCTGACTTCGGAGATCCCTCGGGCAGCACCTCAGTGACATACGGGCCGTAGCGACCTGACTTCGACATGATCTCCAGGCCGGTGTCGGGGTCGACGCCGAGAAGGCGATCTCCCGATGGCATGGCAAGAAGTTCCTCGGCCAGCTCAGCTGTGAGCTCATCGGGCGCAGTTCCGACGGGGATATTCGCCCGCTCCTCGCCGCGTTCGACGTAGGCGCCGTAGCGTCCGACGCGAAGGTACGCATCGGTGCCCTCGATCGGCGTGATCGCAATCTCTCGCGCATCAATTGCTCCGAGATCCTCGGTCAGTGCCTTGATGCCCGGGAACTGGCCGTTGACGCTCTCGCCGCCGCGCCAGAAGGCTTCGAGCTGCTTGACGCGATCAGTCTCGCCGGCAGCGATGAGGTCGAGTACTTCTTCCATGTTTGCCGTGAACTGGTAGTCGATGAGCGAGGTGAAGTGCTCCTCGAGTAGTCGGATCACCGAGAACGCTGTGAAGCTGGGAACGAGCGCCGAGCCCTTCTTCCAGACGTATCCACGATCGACAATGGTCGACATGATCGATGCGTAGGTCGATGGGCGACCGATGCCGAGCTCTTCGAGACGGGCAACCAGCGAAGCCTCAGTAAATCGCGCCGGCGGAGTCGTGTTGTGGCTCGCGGGGTTGAGCGAGTTGGCGTGCACGAGCTGGCCCTCGGCCATATTCGGCAGCTCGCGCTCGCGCTCGTCGTCGTCGAGGCTCTCCTCGGTGATGTCCTTGAGTGCCGCAAGGAAACCGGGGAACACGATGACAGTGCCCGAGGCGCTGAACTCGGCGTCCTTGCCATTCGTGGCGACGGCGCCGACCTTGACGGTCGTAGTGGCAATCTTCGCGTCGACCATCTGCGAGGCGACCGTGCGCTTCCAGATCAGCTCGTAGAGGGCGAACTCGTCACCGTGGAGTTCCTTGGAGACCTCACCGGGTGTGCGGAAGACATCACCGGACGGGCGAATGGCCTCATGTGCCTCCTGCGCGTTCTTGACCTTGCGGTCGTAACGGCGCGGAACCTCGGAGACGTACTCGGGGCCGTACAGTTCGCGCGCCTGATTGCGTGCGGCATTGAGAGCTTGATCCGACAGCGTGGTGGAGTCGGTACGCATGTAGGTGATGTAGCCGTTCTCGTACAGCGACTGCGCCACGCGCATGGTGCGCTGCGAGCCCCAGCGCAGGCGTTTGGAGGCCTCCTGCTGCAGTGTCGAGGTCATGAACGGCGCCGACGGGCGGCGAGTGCCGGGCTTCTGCACGACCGAGCGCACCGTGAAGTCGGAGCCGATCAAGTGATTGGCGAGCTCATTGGCCGTGCGCTCATCAAGAAGTACGACGCTGCCACCTTTGAGCACGCCCTGCTCGTCGAAGTCCTTGCCAGTCGCGACGCGAACGCCGTCGACTGAGCTCAACTTCGCATCGAAGTTGCCCGGGGCGAACTCGGCGAGGATGTCCCAGTAGTTGCCGCTGCGGAATGCGATGCGCTCGCGTTCACGATCAACGACGAGGCGCACCGCGACCGACTGCACGCGGCCTGCCGAGCGAGCCTCGCGACCGATCTTCTTCCAGAGCACCTCGGAGACCGGGTAGCCGTAGAGACGGTCGACGATACGGCGAGTCTCCTGCGCGTCGACGAGCTGCATGTCGAGATCACGCGGGTTGTTGACCGCGGCCCGGATGGCCTCCGGGGTGATCTCGTTGAACACCATGCGCTGGACGGGAACCTTCGGGCGCAGCACCTCCATGAGGTGCCAGCTGATGGCCTCGCCCTCGCGGTCCTCGTCAGTGGCGAGAAGAAGTTCATCGGCGTCCTTGAGAGCCTTCTTGAGTTCGGTGATGGTCGCCTTCTTGGAGTCATGGACGACGTAGATGGGCTGGAACTCATCATCGACATTCACGGCCAGCTTCGACCACGGCTTCTTGCGATCGGCTTCGGGAAGCTGGGAGGCCTTGGCGGCGAGGTCGCGGATATGGCCGACCGAGGCCAGGACCGTGTAGTCGGGGCCGAGGTAGCCCGCGATCTTCTTGGCCTTGGCCGGTGACTCGACGATCACCAGGGTCTTGTGCGCCACGAAAGCCTCTCCTTTATATGCAGCCGGGATTACTCGGCGGAGTCTGACGGTAGGTCAGGCCCCCCTGTCAAATTCGGGCACCCCCGGAATTAGCGGATTTTGCCCTTCCCCTACGGGGAAAGCAGTTCGCCCCGTGTCCGATTATCGGAGCACGGGGCGAACTGACGAACGGACCTACTGGGCGTTGATGACCTCCGGATCGCCCACGGCGATCGGACGACGCTTCGAGATCACCACGGCGGTGACCACGATGATCACGGCCACGAGGGCAATGATCCAACGCAGCGGAGCATTCTCATCAGCGCCGATGCTCATGGCCACGACAGCCGGTGCGATCAGCAGCGCGACCAGGTTCATCACCTTGATCAGCGGGTTGATCGCCGGGCCTGCGGTGTCCTTGAACGGATCGCCCACGGTGTCGCCGATGACGGTGGCTGCATGGGCCTCAGAGCCCTTGCCGCCGAAGTGACCGTCTTCCACGAACTTCTTCGCGTTGTCCCATGCTCCGCCCGAGTTCGACAGGAACACGGCCATGAGCACGCCCGTGGCGATGGTGCCCGCGAGGTACGCGCCCAGTGCGCCGACGCCGAGGCCGAAGCCGACAGCGATCGGTGCGAACACCGCGAGGATGCCCGGGGTGACGAGCTCACGAAGCGAGTCGCGCGTGACGATGTCGACAACCTTGCCGTACTCGGGCTTCTCGGTGCCGAGCATGATGCCCGGGTGCTCGCGGAACTGGCGACGCACCTCGAAGATCACGGCGCCGGCAGCGCGGGACACCGCGTTGATGGCAAGACCCGAGAACAGGAACACGACTGCGGCACCGATGATCAAGCCGACCAGGTTCGCCGGGGAGGCGACGTCGAGGATGCCTGCGTACTGCCACGGATCCTTGACGGTGTTCAGGATGTCGTTGGCGCCCGATGACTGAGTGGCGCCGATGATCGCATCGCGGAATGCACCGAACAGCGCGGTCGCGGCCAGCACTGCCGTCGCGATCGCGATGCCCTTGGTGATTGCCTTGGTCGAGTTGCCGACGGCATCGAGGCGGGTGAGCACTGCTGCGCCCTCGCCGTGAACGTCGCCCGACATCTCGGCGATGCCCTGGGCGTTGTCGGAGACCGGGCCGAAGGTATCCATCGACACGATGACGCCGACCGTGGTCAGCAGGCCGGTGCCGGCGAGTGCAATCGCGAAGAGCGAGAGCAGCACGGAGCCGCCGCCGACCAGGAATGCGCCGTACACCGCAGCACCGATGAGCAGCGCGGAGTAAACAGCCGACTCGAGGCCGAGCGAGATGCCCGAGAGGATGACCGTGGCCGGGCCGGTGAGCGAGGTCTTGGCGACATCGTCAACGGGGCGACGGTTGGTCTCGGTGAAGTACGCGGTCAGCTGCTGGATCAGTGCGGCAAGCAGGATGCCGATGATGACAGCGAAGATCACGAACATGCGCGGGCCGATGGTGTCGCCCGAAGAGACAGCATCGATGCCGCCGATGGAGGCGATTTCGTCCCAGCTCGCGGGAACCCACGTGAACACTGCTGCGATCACGAGCACTGCGGAAATCACTGCCGACAGGAAGAAGCCGCGGTTGATCGACGACATTCCCGAACGGTCGGTGGCACGCGGCGAGACCGCGAAGATGCCGATGACTGCCGTGATGACGCCGATGGCGGGGATGATCAGCGGGAGCACGAGACCGAGCTCGCCGAATGCAGCCTTGCCCAGAATGAGCGCAGCCACCAACGTGACGGCGTACGACTCGAAGAGGTCGGCTGCCATGCCGGCGCAGTCACCGACGTTGTCACCGACGTTGTCGGCGATGGTCGCTGCGTTGCGGGGGTCATCCTCGGGAATGCCCTGCTCGACCTTGCCGACGAGGTCGGCGCCGACGTCAGCGGCCTTGGTGAAAATGCCGCCGCCGACGCGCATGAACATGGCGAGCAGTGCGGCACCGAAGCCGAAGCCCTCGAGAACCTTGGGTGCATCGCCCTTGTAGACGAGCACGACGAGTGCGGCACCGAAGAGGCCGAGGCCGACGGTGAACATGCCGGCCACGCCACCGGTGCGGAAGGCGATCTTCATGGCCTTCTGCTCGCCGGAATCCTTGGCAGCGGCGGCCACGCGGACGTTGCCGCGCACGGCGAGCCACATGCCCATGTAGCCGGTGATGCCGGAGAACACCGCGCCCACCAGGAAGAAGATGCTGCGACCGACGCGCTCGCCCGTGGTCTCTGCAGGAAGCAGGAACAGGACGAAGAACACGACGACGGCGAAGACCGCGAGGGTCTTGAACTGTCGATTGAGGTACGCCGAGGCGCCCTCCTGGACGGCTGCTGCGATCTCCTTCATCTTGTCGGTGCCTTCATCGGCCGCGAGAACTTCGCGCACGAGGATGGCAGCGACGACGAGGGCAGCGAGCGCGATGACGGCAACAATGACGACGAGCGTCAGGTTGCTTCCGGTCAACTCGATCATGGGACTCCTCATTGTGGGCACGGTCACATTTGGGCCGCGACGCGTGGGAGTCTACGCACGCTCCCTATGAGGGATACGGGACCTCAATGAGATGTACGTCTCATTGAGGTGACGATTGGATAACGCCCCGTTCAGGCGTCAGGCGCCCAGTGCCTCGGCGAGGGTCGGGTGCAGGGAAAGGGCCGAATCGAGGCCGGTCAGGGTGAAGACCTTGACCACGCGCGGTGCACTGGCCACCACGGCCAAGGTTGCCTGGCGCTCACGCGCATCAGCCAGGGCATTGACGAACACGCTCAGGCCCGTGGAGTCGAGGAAGCTCACACCGGTGAGATCGACAACGATGCGCCCGCTGGAGTCGAGCGCCGCGAGCGCGGCCTGCAGGCTTGGCGCCGTGTGCACGTCGAGCTCGCCACCGACGGTGACAACGGTCGCCGAGGGCTCCTCATGAACATCGATGGTCAGATCCACGGGCCAACTGTGGCATACGTGTGGGCGTCAGCAACTAGATGAGCGCAATTCCCGCTGCTGCTGCCGCTTTCCCCAGCTTTGCGTCCACAGTGGCGAGCGGGAGGTTCGTCTGCATGGCCACCCAGGCATAACTCGCGTCGTAAACACTGAGATCGAGACGGTTGGCGATAGCGAGGACTTGTGGGCGATCAATCGACTGACGATGTGTCTCAATACGAAGGCCGGAAAGCCCTTGAAGTGCATTGGTGATCGCCGCTTCAGTTATGCGTCCGCGTCTTTCCGCGGAACGGAGGCCGTTCAGCACCTCGTACTCCCAGAGAGCAGGCACCACCGCGCCGTCCGCGGCAATTCTCGAGAGCGCTCGCTCCGATTCCGAGGTGAACTCATCGGCCAGGACGAAACTCAGAGCCATCGACGCATCGAGAACGCACTTCACGGCCGCCGACCCTCGTCGATGAGTTCACGAAGTGAGCCCGCGCCCGCCTTCGAGGACTCTCGTGCAGCCAGAAGAAGCGCCAGCGAACGCTCTACCTCGGATGACTCGTTGATCGGAACGAGTCGCGCTACCGCCTTGCCGCGACGGGTGATGAGGATGTCGTCACCGCCATTGGCTACTTGCTCCACGAGCTCGGACAGCCTGGTCTTGGCGTCAAAAAGACCCACAGTCATGCTCATGGGAACAGACTAGTTTATTGATCTAGTTTTTTCAAGGCTCTCTCGCTGCTCAGAGAGCCGCCGAGACGCCCAATGATCAGACCAGCGAGATCCGAATGTCCTCGGTGCCGCGAGCTGGCTCGAGCATCGACCAGGGCAGGCGGAACACCCGCCCTGGGGAGACCGGCCACGGCAGGGTGCGACGCGAGAGCACGCGAGCGCCCTGACGCACCACGATCTTGGGGAATGCGCGGTACTCCGAGGACCAGAGCAAGACTCGATCGCGGGCCGGGGCGACATCGCCCGTGCGCACCAGACCCGGACTGACCCAGGTGAACGGGGCATCGGCCACGACACGTGCCGCGGTCCCCGGTGCCGGCTCTCCCGCGAGCCAGCGCATCAACGCTCGAGCGGCATGCACCCCATCAAGTGAGGCAACATCGGCAGTATCGACCGGGTGAAGCAGATTTCCGGCGGCGAAGATGCCCTCGCGACTCGTGCGCAGCCCAGTGTCGACGATCGGGCCACGCGAACCAGGATCCATCTCGAGGCCATTGCTCTGAGCGAGTTCGTAATCAGGAATCCAGTCGCCGGTGAAGATCACCGTGTCGCATTCGACGATGCGACGTCGGCCCGTAGTGATCTGCTCGATCTCGACGCCTTCGACACGTTCGCGTCCGATGACGCGAATGACACGGGTGCGGCGCGCAATGGGCACGCGCAGGGCGAGTCGGCCCGGGATCGCCATCGCCGCATAAGACTCGGGCTGATCGAACTGTGTCGTCATCGCGACAGTCGCGCAGCCGACCTCACGCAGTGTAAGAACAGCCGACCAACTCACGAGTTCCGCCCCGACGACCACTGCGCGCGTGCCCACCGCTTGGTGCTTCAGGTGAACGAGATTCTGCAACTGACCAGTGGTCATCACACCAGTGGGACGATCGCCGGGAATTCGACGAGCAGCTCGCGGCCGCTCCCGGGCGCCGGTTGCCAGGATGATCGCGTCGGGAGTGATGACCTCGCGACCTCGCGCCGATGTGATCTCGGCACTCATGGGCCCACTCCAGCCGGTGACCATCGCACCCGTGCGAATCACGACTCCACTCGACTGGGCACGCTCGACAAGCGTGCGCGCGTAGGAAGGGCCGCTCATCACGCGCTTGAGATCTCGAAGGCCATAGCCGGTGTGATCGCTGTGTCGCGGAATTCCACCGGCGTCGCTCTCACGCTCGATGATCGTGACGCTCTCGGCACCCTCAGCCTTGAGCTCACGTGCTGCGCTCAGGCCTGCGGGACCACCGCCGATGATCAGGATCTCACTCACGATCATCACCACCGACTCGCATCATCTCGTCGATCTCGGCAGCGCAGAAGAATCCCTGGCAGCGACCCATCAGTGCACGCGTGCGACGACGCAGCCCATCGAGATCGCACGGCGGAATGGGGGATGCGAGCGCATCGCGAATTTCGCCCCGGCTCACGCGCTCGCAGAAGCAGACGATCTGGCCAAACTCAGGATCGCTCGCGATGAGATCAGCACGCTGGTACGGGCGCGGAAATGCTTCGCCGATATTGGGCATCTGCGGTGGCGGCGGCAGATCAGTGCGAGCCGTGAGATCCATTCCCGCTTCAGCAAGAAGCTCACGTGAATGCTCCCCCAGGGCCATCGATGCCGTGAGGCCGGTGGAGCGAATGCCGCCGAGCAGGAGGTAACGCTGCTTCGCGTCGATATCGACGACGAAGTCACTGTGCTCAGTCGATGCGCGAAGGCCCGCATAGCTCGCGGTGACTTCCTGATCGATCAGCGTCGGCATCAGCGCCGCGCCCTTCTCGAGAAGGAAGGCGAAGCCTTCCTCGGAGGTAGACGTGTCGGTGCGATCGACGAGATTCTCCGAGGTCGGGCCCAGCATCACGTTGCCGAAAATGGTCGGGCTGATGAGCACGCCCTTGCCCTTTTCGGTCGGCACAGGAAGGACGATGGTGTTCGCCATCGGCCGTGTCAGCTTGTCGACGACGAAGAGTTCGCCTCGCCTGGGCACGATGGTGAAGCGGTCATAGCCGAGCATCCGATCAATGACATCGCCACCAAGCCCTGCGGCGTTGATGACCCATCGAGCCGTGATGTCACCTGACCTCGTATGCAGCGTCGTGGTGTCGGGACCGACATCAATCGACTCAACGAAGCAATTCAGGCGAAATTCGACGCCGCGCGACTTGGCCTCCGTGGCGTAGGCCAGCGGAGTTGTCCATGGGCAGATGATCGACTCGTCAGGCACGGTCAGGCCGCCGAGCGCACCCGGGCCGAGAGCAGGCACGCGGCGATAGACCTCGTCAGCATCGACGATCTCGCACTTCGAATAGCCGTTCTTCTCCGCCTTGTCCCGCAACTTCGGGAGCGCGGCCAACTGATCAGGGTCCCAGGCAACCAGCAGGGCGCCGGTGCGCTCAACAGGAATGCCCGTTGCCTTCGCGTACTCCGAGAGCAGTTCATATCCGCGAGCAACCATGGTCGACTCCAGAGACCCAGGCACTGCATCGAACCCGGTGTGCAGAATCGCGGTGTTCGCCTTGCTGGTCGCATCACCGACATCGCCGCGTGCCTCAATCAGGACGATACGAAGATCAAAACCTGCAAGCTCTCGCGCAACAGCGCATCCGACAACTCCGCCGCCGATGATCGCGACGTCGTAGGTCATCGCCCTCCCTCCGCTGGCAGAGTGCGCTCCACTGCAGCACGCCATTTGCCCATGAAGTGTGCCGCACGATCGGAACTCCAGCGCGGCTCGTACACGTGTTCCGGGCTCCAGTCGATCGTCGGTACTGAGTCCTGTGGCCGGATCGCGAGCCGACCCAGCGCAGCGGCGCCGAGTGCAGTTGCATGAGCGGAGGGGTAGACCTCAATCGGAAGCTGAAGGATGTCGGCCTGCGTTTGCATCAGCACGGCCGAGCGGGTCAGCCCGCCATCGACTCTAAGTGAGCGCAACGGCTCGCCGAGGTCAGCGGCACATGCGGCCGCGAGATCCGCGATCTGCGCCGCGATGCCTTCGAGCACGGCACGAATGAGCTGCCCGCGATCGGTCGCCAGGCTCATCCCGCTGAATGCCGCTTTTGCATCGGCTCGCCACCAGGGGGCAGCGAGCCCGGCGAGTGCGGGCACGAAGGAGACATTGCCGCTGTCCGGTGCCGCAGCAGAGTCGATATCCCGAGCGTCAGAGATCAGGCCGAGTTCCTGCAGCCAGCGAATTGCTGATGCAGCCGTGAATACCTGGCCGTCAATGCAGTACTTCGACTCGCCTCGGATTGTCCAGGCCACCGATGTCGTCAAACCATTCGTCGAGCGCGGGGCGGCAACGCCCGTGTTCATCAGTAGGAACGCACCAGTGCCGTAGGTGCACTTCGCTTCTCCCACCTCCAGGCATCCCTCCGCAAGAAGTGCAGCCTGCTGATCGACGATCACTCCGCCGACAGCTATCGAGCCGCCGAAGGCACTTGTCTCACCGATGAGTGCATCGCACGAAGTAATGCGCGGCAGAGCTTCGTCTTCAAGATTGAAATATCCGAGTAGCTCGTCATCCCATGCGCGCGAATCGAGATTCATGATCAGCGATCGGCTTGCGGTCGACACGTCAGTGACGAATTCCCCGGTGAGGCGATGCAGCAACCATGAATCGGACGTCGTCACGACTCCCTCGCGAGTGAGGTTCTCGCGAATCCAGGTCATCTTCGGGGCGGAGAAATAGGGGTCGAGCACCAGACCGGATTGCTCGGCGATGACATCGGCCCGTGAACGAAGCCGATCGCACACTGACTGTGCCCTGCTGTCCTGCCATACCAACGCGGTAGTGAGCGGCTCACCCGTGGCGGGATCCCAGGCCAGAACTGTTTCGCCCTGGTTCGCTAGCGAAATCACCTCGATGGGTACGCCGGCCTCGTCGATTGCGCGACGTCCTGCGATGAGAATCGATTCGAGTAACTCGCTCGGGTCTTGCTCGACAGCCCCGTCAGCCAGGTATTGCGGGCGAACCGGCTCCTCTGCCAGAGAAAGAACCGTGCCCGCCTCGTCGACAACGATTGCCTTGGTGCCCGAGGTTCCCTGATCGATGGCAAGGACGCTCACGTCCGTACTCTCGCATAGTTGGCGTACGTTGATGCGATGGATGTCCTGAGTCGGCTCGCCGTCGGTCGCGCTGACCGACTCGTGCACTCCGAGCGCATCCCGGCCCGCACGGCCCGGCTTGCTGACTGGCCCGATTGGCTGGCACCGGAGATTCGCGATGCGTTTACCGAGCGCGGCATCGATCGACCATGGATCCATCAGGCGGAGGCCGCGAACTTGGCGCACGGCGGCCAGCACGTGGTGCTTTCCACCGGTACGGCCTCGGGCAAGAGCCTCGGCTTCGGAATGCCCGTGCTCCAGGCGATCCATGACGGGCTAAGTGCTCCGAATGGTCGAGGTGCCACTGCTCTCTACCTCTCGCCCACCAAGGCCTTGGCGAATGACCAGCTGCGATCCCTCTCAGGGCTCGGGCTCCCCTGGCTTCGTGCCGCCACCTATGACGGCGATACCGCTGTCGAGGCTCGCAACTGGGCGCGCAGTCACGCGAACTACGTGCTCACCAATCCGGATCTCATTCACCACTCGATGCTCGGCTTCCATCAGAGCTGGGCACCATTTCTCAGACGCTTGCGCTACATCGTCATCGATGAGTGCCACGCGTATCGGGGAGTATTCGGAGCTCACGTGGCTGAGGTAATTCGCCGGCTGCGCCGGATCTGCGAGTCGTACGGCGCCGCTCCGATCGTTATCTGCGCATCGGCCACCGTCGCCCAGCCCGGTGATGCCGCAACGCGACTCGTCGGCTCTCCTGTTGCGGAGGTGACCGACGACGGTTCACCCGCGGGTGAACGTGTAATCGCCCTCTGGGAGCCGGAGCTCACCGCATTCACTGGCGAGAACGGCGCGCCGATCAGGCGCACTGCGACAGCGGAGTGCGCAGACTTGCTCGCCGACCTGGTAGTCGAAGGGGCACAGAGCCTGGCATTCGTACGCAGTCGCAAGGCCGCCGAGTCGGTCGCAGTGATGACACGAGACCTTCTTCTCGATGTCGATCCCTCACTCACCGAATCCGTAGCGTCGTACCGCGGCGGCTACCTTCCCGAAGAACGGCGTGAGCTTGAGTCTCGCCTTCGCTCCGGAAGCCTGCGTGCGCTCGCCACGACCAACGCACTCGAGCTCGGTATCGACATCAGCGGGCTCGATGCTGTCATCACCGCCGGGTGGCCGGGGACTCGGGCATCGCTGTGGCAGCAGTTCGGTCGGGCAGGTCGGAGCGGAGCACCGGCACTGTCGATCTTCATTGCACGCGATGAGCCGCTCGACACCTACCTCGTGCATCACCCAGCAGCAATGCTCGGCCGACCTGTCGAGGCCAATGTCTTCAATCCCGAGAACCCCTATGTGCTTGCACCTCACTTGTGCGCCGCTGCATCGGAGCTACCGCTGACTGCTGACGATGCCGTGCGCTGGTTCGGAACCGGCTCACTTGCCCTGCTCGATTCACTCGTAGCCGACGGCTTCCTCCGCAAGCGCCCCACCGGCTGGTACTGGACCCGCCGAGATCGTGCGAGCGATCTCGCTGACCTTCGCGGCACCGGTGGGCCGCCGGTTCGCATCGTGGAGGAGGGCACCGGACGCATTCTTGGCACGATGGATGTCGCGGCAGCGCATGCCAACGCTCACCCTGGTGCCGTCTACATGCATCAAGGAGTGAGTCACCTCGTCACCTCCCTCAATCTCGCGGACTCCGTTGCAACGGTCATCGAGCAAGACGTCGACTACACCACATCAGCTCGCGAGGTCAGCGACATCCGCATTCTCGAGGAACTTGAGCGAGTGACCATGGGTGAAGCGACCATGAGCTTCGGTCGCGTGCACGTGAGCTCACAAGTGGTCGCCTTCATGCGACGTCGAGCCATCACGGGTGAGCTCCTCGGCGAGGAGGCTCTCGACATGCCGGTACGCGAACTCGAGACCGCTGCGGTGTGGTGGACATTGAGTGACGGGCAGATCACCGGCTCAGGGGTGGAGGTCACGGAGGTTCCGGGTGCTGCCCATGCGGCCGAGCATGCATCGATCGGCATGCTGCCGCTGTTCGCCACCTGCGATCGCTGGGATATCGGTGGCGTATCCACTGCTCATCACATCGACACAGGTCGCATGACTGTCTTCGTCTACGACGGTCTTGCCGGCGGCGCGGGTTTTGCCGAGTACGGGTACCACCACGCGCGCGAGTGGCTTACGGCGACGCGAGTATTGATCGCGGAGTGCTCATGCGAGAGCGGTTGCCCCGCGTGCATCCAGTCACCGAAGTGCGGCAACGCCAACAATCCGCTCGACAAGCCCGGAGCGATTGCCTTTCTGGATCAGCTGCTCAGTCAGTAATGGGAAGGGTCGCGAGGTCACCTTCGATGACCGCGCGATCATCGTCATCGAGATCAATCGCCGCCGCGTAGGAGAGATTGCGTTCCGCACGCGCGGCTTCCATGTCGCCGAGCACACAGTAGGCACGCGCCATCGCCTCGTGAGCTGATGCGGGCACGAAGGAGCCCACCTCGAACTCCGTGCAGATCTCGCTCGCGCGACGACCGTGATACAGCGACTGCTCACCCCGACCGAGAACTGCGTAGACGCGGCTGCAGAGCCACTCGCCGATCGCCCACTGCTCCGGGCCGCCGACCTTGCCCCAGTGCCAGCGACTCGCATGCGCCGCATGCACCATGGCATCGTCTTCCGCTGGAGTACGCGACTCCATGCCCATGAAATCCCACGTGAGATTGAAGAGTTCACTCGCGAGATTGCGCTCGCCCAGCGGCTCGAGCAGGGCCTTGTCATCGGGCGGAGGCGCGTCACTGAACATGCCGGTCATCTTGCCACCTGTCTTGTCGCTAGCGGTATGCCTCGCGACGGTGAGCGACCTTTCGAATCTCGATGATCCTGATCTCCTCGTCAATGGAGTACAGGATGCGATAGTCGCCTACTCGCACGCGGTAAACATTCGTGCTTCCGACCAGCGGCGTAGATCGCGGCGGGCGAGGATGCTCGGCGAGCAGCTCAAGCGCGGCTTGAATTCGGAGCCTGAGAACGCGATCGAATCGCTCGAACGACTTCTGGGCGCGCGGGAGAATGATGACGGCGTAGGGCCGTGTCACTCGAGCCCAAGCTCACGCTTGACTTGCTCCCACGGGATTCCGATCTCGCCCTCCGTCTCGGCGAGGGTCTCGAGATCCATGTAGTCCTCGAGTCGCTCCACGACGTTCTCGAAGAGCTCGTAGTCGACGAGAACCGCAATGGGCTTGCCGTGCTTCGTCAGGTAGAGCGGTTCACCCGATCGACGTGTCGCGTCGACGACCTCCGCGAGGTTTTCCCGGACCTTGCTCATGGGCATCTCCTTCATGTACGAATTGTACAATTGCTTGGTCAGTCCGAGGCATGTCCTGCCCTCGCCGTGACCTCGAGGCGGGTCTGCCCGAGCCAGCGCGTGATCGCGGGGGCAGGAAGGCCGACGGTCACGAGCGCCTCACCGCCCTCGGCAGAGCAGGCGAGCAGTTCGGCCCCGTTCGCGACCGCGATGTGTCCGGCGGCCGTGCAGGAATCGCCTGCGCTCGAGGCCGCTGCCAGTGCTGCGAGATCGGCCGCCGTGCCGGCATGCGCGTGAGCCAGGGCGAGACCGCAGAGGGAGATGCCGGCACCGCCGACGATCGCCAGGGTGCCGGCTAGAACGAGCGACAGCAGCAACGCATATCCGCCATCGCGCGACTTCATGGCGCCGACTCCAGCGGTGCGGTCGCCGACTGTGTGACGGTGAAGCCAAGTTCACGGAACACCGGGATCGGCAGTGACACCTCATGCGCGGCAGTGATGACGACTTCGGCGCCTCGCGATTCGAGGGCGAGTTCAGCATCGGGAAGCGAGGCCTGCAGTCGCGACATCACGGAATCGGTGTCATCACCGCGCGCGATGAGTCGTGCACTCGTGCGCACCGCATCGCCCATCGCGAGTGCGGTGAAGCCGACACCCATGGCCCACATCAGCGCAGCCGCCACGAGCAGCAGGAGCGGAAGCACCAACGCGGCCTCGAGCGTCACACTGCCGCGATCGCGGTGCACCGAGCCACGACTCGGTGCACCGCAACGCCGGACCATGTCGTTACGCGCCGATGAACGAGAACGCGCTCTTCAGCACGCTCCAGATCAGGTCACGCACCGTGTTGCTGGTCAGCAGCTTGATCAGGATTCCGCCGAGACCTGCAACTGCCACGGTGCCAACTGCGTACTCGGCAGTGGTCATGCCGCGGTCATCCGAGAACCGAGCCTTGAGCTTGCGCATATTTCCTCCTCGCGTCGAGTGCGACCTCGTGGCCGCTTCTGAACGATCGCGAATCAGGACACTCAAGTGAAGGGTGCGCCGAGGTCTGTGGATACGCGTGCGAATTCGCGGTGCCTGTGAATTACGAATGTAGGAGCTGTTCCGCGAAGGAGGCGATGATCGGGGCAACACCGATGAGAAAGAAGGCGGGGAGGAAGCAGGCAGCCAATGGTGCCACCGCGCGAACCCCTGCAGATCTGGCCGCAATCTCCACCCGCACCCGATGCTCGCGACGCGCATCGCTGCTCGCACCTGCGAGAACAACGGCCAACGGTGCGCCTGACTGAGCCGAGCGCGTCATCGCAGTCGCCCACGGGCGCATCACTGCATGTGTCGAGGACCATGCCTGTTCTGCGCTCGCGCCAAGTGCCAGTGCGCGCGTGACCTTATCGAGTTCGATGCCGAGTGGTGGCCCAAGCGCTTGGCCGACGGCACGGAGTGCCTCCGCAGGCGGCGTGCCGGCCTCGAGTATCGAGATCATCACATCGAGGCCATCAGCCAACTGGCGCTCCAGCGCCTGTCGAATCCGGCGAGTCTCCGCCGACTCAAGTCGACTCACTAGCCTCGGTACCAGAAGCACTCCGACAACGGCGAGGGGAACTCCGGGCATGACCCCGAGCATGCTCACGCACCCCAGTGCCACGAGTGCTGCTGCGGCAGCTCCCTTCTGGCTCGCGGTCAGGGAACTCCTGCGCTGCGTGGGAGCGGTGACAAGACGCTGCAACCGTGGCTCGGGGCGGCCGGGGATCAAGGTGAAGACTGACAATGCGACGAGCAGTGCTGCCACCGTGCTCATAGCAGCATCTCGACTCGGCTGACGATGCGCGATGTCCACCAGTAGCCCAGCCCGGCAAGCGCGATTCCCGCGAGCAGGCACGCGATTCCCGGAAGAGTCCCGAGGAGCCAGCCCAATGGATTGACACCCATCAACATTCCCATCGCGATTCCGAATGCCGGCAGGAGCATCAGGATGCGGGCAGTTGCGCGAGGGCCGGCCAACTGAGCCGACAGCTGAACCCGGATGTCCTCCGCGATTCGCGCCTGCTCGGCCATGCGAGCAACCGATATGGCGAGTCCGCCCCCCTGTTGCTCGGACACTGACCAGCACGCAGCAAGCGGCGCGAGAAGCGGCATCCGCACGGCGTCCTGCCGAAGTGCCGCGGCGATATCGCCGTCGAAGCGCACGGCCCCGCTGGCCGCGGGCCAGACTCCTTCGCCCGAGGAAATCAGTGCTTGTTGTTGCGGCATGCCGGCGCTGAGGTCTGCCGCGAGTGTCGCCAGTGCTTCGATCGCACGCTTGCGCGCCTCATTCGCCTTCTGCTTCCGGGCGGCGATGCGCAGAAGGGAGGCCGGCAAGGATCCCCTCGCCGGAGCTCCTCGGACATCTCCGACGATCAGTTCAAGGCGATGCCCCGGGTCGGGGCGGATGGCCAAGAACACCGCAGCGGCGATGAGACCAGCCGACATCCAATTCATCGTGACTCCACTCGATGACGACTGAGCCTCGCCAGAAAGCCGTCTGCATAATCGTCAACGCGCGTGATCCCGTTCGAGGTGACAGCTATCGGACGCACCGTGGCACGTGCATCAGCACCTCGCTCGAGTGCGTAGATCCCTTGCACGACTCGCTGCCCGCTCGGAAGTCGCTCGACATGGACAACGCAATCCAGCCCGGCACAGATCAACGAGTGCACGGCCATTCGATCGAGACCCGCCATCAGGGCGAGGGCCTCGAGTCGCGCCGGCACATCATCGGCCGAGTTCGCGTGCACGGTTCCGCATCCGCCTTCATGCCCGGTGTTGAGTGCCGTGAGCAGCTCGACCACTTCAGCGCCTCGCACCTCACCGATGCACAGCCGATCGGGACGCATGCGCAGCGATTGCCGCACTAGATCACGCATGGTGATGACGCCGGCACCCTCGACATTCGCGGTTCGCGCCTGCATGCGCACCACGTGACCGCAGTGAGGCGTCAATTCAGCAGAATCCTCGACGAGAACCAATCGCTCGCTGTCGCCGATGCGCGAGAGCAGTGCACCGAGCACGGTGGTCTTTCCTGCGCCCGTGCCACCACTGATGACGAAGGAGAGCCGAGAGTCGATGAGGTCAGCGAGGAACTCGCCCATGACCGATGTCACGGCGCCTGATTCACCCAGTTCCTGAAGAGTGAATCCGGATGCCCGCGGGATACGAATCGAGATTGCCGTTCCGTCTGAGGACAGGGGAGGGATGATCGCATGCAGCCGCGCACCGTTGGCTAGTCGCGCATCGACGAATGGCGCCGCTTCGTCGAGTCGTCGGCCGGCACTCGCAGCGAGACGTTGAGCCAATCGGCGCACTTCGTCCTCGCCGGTGAACGTGATGTCAGTGCGGATGAGGCCGGAGCCCTCATCGATCCAGACGGAGTCCGGCGCATTGACCAAGACATCGGTGATCCCCGGAAGCCGTAGCAAAGGATCGAGGCGACCAGCCCCCAGTAGCTCTCGTCGAAGTACTTCGACAAGTTCGAGTACGGCACTATCGCCGAGCAGCACGCCTTCCTCGCGGAGGGCTGCGGCGACATGGGCCGGCGTCGCCTCTCCCTGACCGGCAATGAGTCGCGTGCGCACGCGCTCGAGGAGTGAGGGCGCCATGATTCCTAGGCCGCGAGAGCAGGGCGATGGCTCAGGTCGATCTCCGCGCAGGCACGGAGCACGCTTTCGGGAATGCGCGGCAGCTGGCCATCGTCGACGAAGGGGGTACCGACGGGCAGGGAGCCGAGAATCGGGATGCCGAGAATGTCGCCGATGGCCTCGGGCCGAACGCCATGAGGACGCTCACGAACGACCACCCGAATGTCAGTGGCGAGCGCCGTGAGCTCCTCCAGGTAACGCGCAGCGGCTATCGCACCGCGCACCCGCGCACTGACGACGAGCACTACCGCGTGAGCTCGGCTGAGCACAGTTGCCGATGCGGTGCCCAGATCCCGCGGAAGATCGACGACGGTGAGATCAAAGCCCCGACTGCCGGCATCGAGCACGGAGTTCCATGACTCGGGAGTTGCCTCGGGCGATCCCTCGCGATCCCAGGAGAGAACAGCAGCACCCGACATGGTCGGCAGGGCCTGCCGGAAAGCGGAGGTCGCGAGCCGACCTCGAGTGTCGACCAGCTCGGGCCAGCGAACACCAACGGCGTTTTCGCCGCCCAGGGCAATGTCGATGCCACCACCGAGTCGGTCGCCGTCGATCAGCAGACTCGATCGACCATCGGCTGCGGACTGCACGGCGCAGGCGGCTGCGAGGGTTGATGCTCCGGCACCACCGGTCGCGGGCACGCACGCAATCAGGCGTCCGGCGCGTGAGGGCTCATCCGAGCATGACGTCAGCCTCTCGATCAGCCAGGACTCGGCATCAGGGAGGCAGGCAACGTGCTCGGCTCCGATCGACACGGCCACTCGCCAGGCGGTCGGATCCACTGAGTCGCCGGAGCCGCGTGTCACGAGGATCACTCCACTTCGTCGAGGCAAGTGATCGGCATCAGCCGAGCTCTCCACGTCAATGAGCACGAGTGGCGCCTGCGCCCAGCGGGTGCGCTCTGCGGCCGGATCCTCGGACACGTGAAGTTCCATGCCCGAAGCAGCCGAGAGCCGGGCACACTCCTCAATGAGCTCCGCATCGCGGCTGATGAGTAATGGTCGTGCGATATTCATGAGGCCTCCCTGGTGATACTCGGAGCATCGATGCACGGACACACACGATCAATGCCTCAGCTCGACCTGTGGATGATGCGTGCGCCCCGGAGACCTGTGGACGAGGTAGCGTCAGCACATGACTTCAGGTGCCGTCTCTCGCGCGCCGATCGCCGCATTCTTCGACCTCGACAAGACGATCCTGGCCAAGTCGAGCTCATTCGCCTTCGCCCGTCCCTTCTATAAGGAGGGCTTGATCGGCCGCGCTGACGTCATCAAGAGTGCGTACGCGCAGTTCGTGTACCTGGCTTCAGGCGCTGACCACGATCAGATGGAGTCGATGCGCCAGTACATGTCGAATCTGGTCACCGGCTGGGAGGTCGAGAAGGTCCAGCAGATCGTGGCCGAGACCCTCGACACGATCGTCGATCCGATGGTCTACGAGGAAGCCCTCGATCTCATCGCCCATCACCGAATGCTCGGGCACCAGATCATCATCATCTCGTCATCGGGCACCGATGTCGTCGAGCCCATCGGCCAGCGCCTCGGCGCAGACCTCGCTATCGGCACGCAGGTTGGCATCGAAGATGGGAAGTACACTGGCGAGATTCTGTTCTACGCCTATGGCCCCGGGAAGGCTGAGGCGATGAGGAGCCTGGCCGTAGAGCGCGGCTACGACCTCGCTGAGTGCTACGCGTACTCCGACTCCTTCACCGACGTGCCGATGCTCGAGGCTGTCGGCCATCCGGTCGCCGTCAACCCTGACACTGAACTTCGCAAACTTGCAGTCGAGAACGACTGGCCCATTCGCGACTTCGCGAAGCCGGTCGCGATGAAGAGCCGCATCGACAAGAAGCAAGCAGCGGCAGCAGGCGCCGGAGTTGCACTGGGTGCCGTCGCGCTGGGCATTGCCTGGTACGCGCGACGCCGCTCGCTTCGCGCCTAGATCTCGACGGCCTTAGCGCCCATCGCCAGGGCGGTGGCAAACCAGGTGACGTACGCATTGATGCCCTCCGCCGTTCCGGCCGAGTACTCGCGTATCGCAGCGACGTAGGCGGGTCGCCCGAGCTCGAACATCCCGTGCTCCGGAATGGTGAACAGTGACGGGTCGATTCCCTTGGATGCCATCACGAGCCGAACGCTCGCGCGTGCGACCAGGCCGCTGCCGATCTCGAACGGGCGAAGAGCCGAGAGCTCACCATGGACGATCGCGGCGATCAGAAGCGCAGGCGAGGTCGACGTGGTGATCACAGTCGCCAGGCTCGCCATCCGAGGGCTGATCACGCTCGAGGGGGGAAGCAGGCCCATGTTGAGCGGATCGCGCACCTCATCGCCACTGCGCGGCCGACCGCGCTCCTCGTCGGAGGCGAACCCCTGCGCGGCAATCGCATGCAATTCGGCGAGAACCTGCAGCGGTGCGGTGGTCCAGGTGTCAACGAGTGCGGGAATCCTGCCCGTGAGCACCTGGGCATTACCGAGAATCCGACCCATCGGTGAGTCATCGACAACCGCGGTGTCAGCGCCATCGATGGCTGCGGAGTCGCGGGCACCGCGCATGGCCGAGGCGGCAGCGACTTCAGCGGCCTTGGCCCGGATTCCCCTATCCCACAGCACCGCATCGATCTCGTCGCGAGTGGCAGAGAGCAGACGTGATGACTGCTCCGAGAGTGGCAATCCGGCGAGCGGATCAGAGGTGCCGGGGCTGGTTGCCATGCACCTATCTAACTAGTGAGAGTTCGTGGACTCAGTGGCGCACTAGGCCAGACCCGATTGCGTTGCACGATAGGAGACCTCAGAACGATTGCGCGCACCAATCTTCTTCATCGCATTGTGCAGATGAAACTTGACGGTGCTCTCGCTGATGAAGAGCGCCTGCGCGATCTCGCGATTCGATTGACCATGTGCGACAAGGCGCACCACTTCGCGCTCGCGCTCCGAGAGCGTGGCTTCCGCAGGCAAATGACCGCCGATCGTGCGCGCGACAACCGAGGCCACCTCAGCACTGAATGCGCTATCACCGTGATCGATCGACTGCACCATCTTGCCGAGCTCATCAGGCGAACACCGCTTGAGCGCGTAGCCGACAGCACCGCGACGAAGTGACTCGACCACGATCAATTCGGAGACTGCAGTGCTCAATACGAGCACTCGCACTCGTGGGAACTGCCTGCTGATGTCCTGCAGGAGTGCGAGTCCCTTGGTCGTGTCATCCTCAAGATCGACGTCGATGATCACAAGATCAGGCTCGAGGCTGGCGATCTGGTCGAGAGCCGTGGCAGAGTCACCGCACTCGGAGATGACCGCGATTCCCGGGCGACGTTCGAGCACGGTTCTCGTGCCGGCGCGGAAGATGATGTTCGAATCGACCAGCGCAATGCGGATCTTGGCGTTAGGGGCGCGGTAGGAACGCGGCAGTGAATGACCCGACGACATCCCACTCCCTTCCACCGAAGCACCCAGTCCCTGGCAACCTAGCCGAACGGCCAGGGGGTCGACCAGCCTTTTCGACAGTTGGGAGTCAGTCCGCGCCCATAGACGCGCGACGGCTGTGACCTGGCTCATAGCGTCCCGTCCATCACGGGATCACCCGATCCAGTCCCTCAAGGAGACTCATGACTGTCTACGCAGCGCCCGGCCAGCCCGGCAGCAAGATGACCTACAAGTCGCGTTACGACAACTACATCGGTGGCAAGTACGTGCCGCCGTCAAGCGGCCAGTACTTCGAGAACATCACCCCCGTCACCGGTCAGGTCTTCTGCGAGATGGCTCGCGGCAATGCCGATGACGTCGAACTGGCCCTGGACGCCGCGCATGCCGCTGCACCGGCCTGGGGCCGTACCTCGGTAACCGAGCGCTCCAACATCCTGCTCAAGATTGCCGACCGCATGGAGGCCAATCTCGAGGCCATCGCCGTCGCCGAGACCTGGGAGAACGGAAAGCCGGTGCGCGAAACCCTCGCCGCTGATATTCCACTTGCCATCGATCATTTCCGCTACTTCGCCGGCGCCATCCGCGCTCAGGAGGGCACCCTTGGCGAGATCAACGACGACATGGTCGCGTACCACTTCCATGAGCCGCTGGGCGTCGTCGCACAGATCATCCCGTGGAACTTCCCGATCCTGATGGCCGTGTGGAAGCTCGCTCCCGCACTCGCCGCCGGCAACTGCGTCGTGCTCAAGCCCGCCGAGCAGACTCCCGCGTCGATCCATTACTTGATGTCGCTGATCGAGGACCTGCTTCCCGCAGGCGTGCTCAACATCATCAACGGCTTCGGCGTCGAGGCGGGTAAGCCACTCGCCTCCTCGCGTCGCGTGGCCAAGGTCGCCTTCACTGGCGAGACCACCACGGGTCGTCTGATCATGCAGTACGCAGCTGAGAACATCATCCCCGTCACGCTCGAGCTCGGCGGAAAGAGCCCGAACATCTTCTTCGCTGACGTTGCGGCAGAGAAGGATGACTTCTACGACAAGGCCCTCGAGGGTTTCACGATGTTCGCGCTCAATCAGGGCGAGGTCTGCACCTGCCCGTCGCGTGCACTCATCGACGCCAAGATCTACGACTCGTTCCTTGGCGATGCAGTCGAGCGCACCAAGATGGTCAAGCAGGGCAATCCTCTCGATGTCAGCACCATGATCGGTGCACAGGCAAGCAACGACCAGCTCGAGAAGATCCTGTCGTACATCGACATCGGCAAGGCCGAGGGAGCAAAGATCCTGACCGGTGGCACCCGCGTCGATCTCGGCGGCGATCTCTCCGGCGGCTTCTACGTTGCACCCACGGTATTCGAGGGCAACAACGCGATGCGCATCTTCCAGGAGGAGATCTTCGGCCCCGTCGTCTCGGTCGCGAAGTTCAGCGGCTACGACGATGCGATCAAGATCGCCAATGACACTCTCTACGGTCTCGGTGCCGGTGTCTGGACGCGCGATGGCAACACTGCCTACCGCGCAGGTCGCGCCATTCAGGCCGGTCGTGTCTGGACCAACTGTTACCACGACTACTCCGCGCATGCGGCGTTCGGTGGCTACAAGCAGTCGGGCATCGGTCGCGAGACCCACAAGATGATGCTCGATCACTACCAGCAGACCAAGAACCTGCTGGTGTCGTACTCCCCGAAGGCACTCGGCTTCTTCTAAGCCGCGGTGGAGAATACGACCGTGAACTCACGAGTCGATGTGACCGCGGAGGCGGCGGAGTTGCTCCGTCGCCTTCGCGTCATGCACGGCCCATTGATGTTCCACCAATCCGGCGGATGCTGCGATGGCTCGGCTCCGATGTGCTACCTCGCCGGGGAGTTCCGGGTGGGCGGGCAGGATGTCCGTCTTGCCGAGCTGCAGATCGATGGCATTGCGGAGCCCATTGGCTTCTGGATGTCCCTCTCCCAATTCGAGTACTGGTCGCACACGCATCTGACCGTCGATGCCGTGCCCGGCCGAGGCGGCGGGTTCTCCCTCGAGAGCCCGGAGGGGATGCGATTCCTGATTCGCTCCCGCCTGTTTACCGATGACGAGGCAGCGGCATTGCCCGCCGTCGTCGGCGGAAACGAGATCTAGGCCGCATCGGGGCAAAAGGCCCCCTACCGAGTGCCTTCCCTCCCCTAACCTGAGCTGGCCTGTAGCACTCCCGCACCTCGCGGGACCGAACACCGAAGGATCCCCATGAGCACCGACGCCCTGTCGAATCTCGGTTCTGAGTCACGTACCTTCGCGCCGAGCCCCGATTTCGCCGCGGCCGCCAACGCCCAGCCGAGCCTGTACGCGGAGGCTTCCGCTGACCGACTGGCCTTCTGGGCCGCGCAGGCCGAGCGCCTCGACTGGGCCGAGCCCTTCACCCAGGTACTCGACTGGTCGAATGCTCCGTTCGCACGCTGGTTCGTGGGCGGCAAGCTCAACGTCGCGTATAACTGCGTCGATCGCCACGTCGAGGCCGGCTACGGCGGACAGGTCGCGATTCGCTTCGAGGGCGAGCCCGGCGATCTTCGCAACATCACGTATGCCGAACTGCAAGACGAGGTCTGCAAGGCCGCCAATGCGCTCACTGAACTCGGCATCACCGCAGGCGATCGCGTCGCGATCTACATGCCGATGATTCCGGAGGCGGTCATCGCGATGCTCGCCTGCGCTCGAGTTGGCGCTCCTCACTCGGTCATCTTCGGCGGATTCGCCGCACATGCACTGGAGAGTCGCATCAACGATGCCGAGGCCAAGCTCGTCATCACGACCGATGGCCAGAACCGACGCGGTTCCGTAATGCCGCTGAAGCCTGCTGTTGACGAGGCCGTCAAGACAACTCCGACTGTCGAGCACGTTCTCGTCGTCAAGCGCACCGGGGGCGAGGTCGACTGGAACCCGGATCTCGACGTGTGGTGGCACGACATCGTCGACAGCCAGAGCCCGCTGCATGAGCCCGAGGCTTTCGACAGCGAGCATCCGCTCTTCATCCTGTACACATCAGGAACGACCGGAAAGCCGAAGGGCATCCTGCACACCACCGGCGGTTACCTCACCCAGACCTCCTACACGCATTACAACGTATTCGACCTGAAGCCCGAGACAGATGTGTTCTGGTGCACCGCAGATATCGGCTGGGTCACCGGCCATTCGTACGTCGTCTACGGCCCGCTCTCCAATCGCGCGACGCAGGTCATCTACGAAGGCACTCCTGATACCCCGGGGCAGGATCGCTGGTGGGACATCATCGAGCGTCACAAGGTGTCGATTCTCTACACGGCTCCGACGGCCATTCGCACTTTCATGAAGTGGGGCGATGACCTTCCGCAGTCGAAGAATCTCTCGTCACTTCGCGTGCTCGGCTCGGTCGGTGAGTCGATCAATCCGGAAGCGTGGATGTGGTACCGCGATGTCATCGGCGGCAATCGCTGCCCGATCGTCGATACGTGGTGGCAGACCGAGACCGGCGCGATGATGGTGTCGCCGCTTCCCGGTGTCACCGCAACGAAGCCCGGCTCCGCCATGGGCGCACTCCCCGGCATCTCCGTCGCCATCGTCGATGACAACGGAACGCCCGTGGGCAATGGCCATGGCGGCTACCTAGTGCTCACCGAGCCCTGGCCCTCGATGCTCCGCGGAATCTGGGGAGACAACGAGCGCTATGTCGATACCTACTGGTCGCGCTGGCCGCAGTACTACTTCGCCGGAGATGGCGCGAAGTTCGACGACGATGGCGCACTGTGGTTGCTGGGTCGTGTTGACGACGTCATGAACGTCTCGGGCCACCGCATCTCGACTACCGAGGTCGAGTCGGCGCTCGTCTCGCACCCGACTGTCGCGGAGGCTGCAGTCGTCGGCGCAAACGACGAGATGACCGGTCAGGGCATCGTCGCCTTCGTGATCTTGCGCAAGGGCTCCGAGGATGGCCCGGGTGTCGCCAAGGCACTTCGCGATCATGTGGCCAAGGAGATCGGGCCTATTGCGAAGCCGCGCCAGATCATGATCGTGGCCGAGCTGCCGAAGACCCGCTCGGGCAAGATCATGCGACGACTCCTGCGTGATGTCGCGGAGAATCGTGATCTCGGGGATTCGACCACTCTCGCCGATCCGACTGTCATGAATATGATCGCGGCAGGCCTATCAAGTTCACCAACCGAGGAGTAAGCCCATGGCGAGAGCGCAATTCCTCTCTCGCCCATCTCTCTTCCAGAGGACGTGGCTGCGCACCCAACTGCGCGATGAGACCGTCGGCGGCATCCTGCTGCTCGTCATGGCCATCGCCGCATTGATCTGGGCTAACTCACGCTGGGGAGACTCCTATGTCGAACTCGTCGCCCGCCAGGTGGGACCACAGTCACTGCACCTTCATCTGAGCTTGGGCACCTGGGCAGCAGACGGCCTGCTCGCAGTGTTCTTCTTCATCGCGGGGCTCGAGCTCAAGCATGAGTTCGTTCTCGGCACGCTGTCGAAACCGGCACAGGCGGTAGTGCCCGTCGCCGCTGCGATCGGCGGAATGCTCCTGCCTGCGGTGATCTTCGTGGTCGTGAATGCCACGGCAGCCAATGGAGCACCGGGCGGCTGGGGCATCCCGATGGCCACCGATATCGCCTTCGCCCTGGCGGTGCTCGCTGTTGTCGGCAGAAGACTTCCGTTACCCCTGCGTGCCTTTCTGCTCGCCCTTGCCGTGGTCGATGATCTCGGTGCCATCACGGTGATCGCGATCTTCTACTCGCACGGATTCAGCGCGGGGTGGTTCGTCGCTGCGCTTGCACTCTTCACCATCTACGCATGTGCGCAGCGTGCTCGCTGGCGTACGCCCTTTCTCTACGTGCCACTTGCCCTCCTCGCCTGGTACTGCCTCTTCCAGAGTGGTATCCACGCCACCGTGGCGGGCGTTGCCCTCGGCCTGCTCACGCGGGTGAAGCCCGATCCCGGCGAGACCTCGAGCCCTGCCGAGCGCATGACTCACCTGATTCATCCGATCAGCGCGGGACTGTGCGTCCCTCTCTTCGCCTTCTTCGCGTCAGGTGTCGATCTCCGCAGCAGCGGCCTGCTCGGCGCGCTCAACAATCCCATCGCGATCGGCGTGCTCATCGGCCTGGTGATCGGCAAGCCCCTGGGCGTCTTCGGCACCGCGTGGCTCACTGCCCGATTCACTCGCGCCCAGTTGAACCCACTCCTCGCCTGGCGAGACATCGCCACGGTGGGTCTGCTCGCCGGCATCGGCTTCACCGTCGCACTGCTCATCAGCGAGCTTGCCTACCCGGGCTCCCCCGTGGAGACGAACAGCGCGAAGGTCGCCGTCCTCACCGCCTCAGTGATCTCCGCGGCACTTGCCACGATCGCGATCAGGGCCCGAAATCGCCACTATCGCCTCGTGGAATCGATTGAGCAGGCCGAGGAGCGGTAATCTGCTGCCATGGCTAACGACGCAAGCATCGCTGACCTCGTGCGCAAGACCGCGAACGACGCCAAGCGCCTCGTGCAGGCTCAGGTGGCCTTCACCCAGGCAGAGCTCAAGAGCTCCGGCGAGGCCGTCGCTCGCACGAGCATCATGGCTGTTGTCACGCTGGTCACGATCAGCCTGTTCGCCATCTTCATCCTGATCACCATCGCCTTCGCCCTGGCGGCCATGGGGCTTCCGACCTGGGCCGGCTTCGGGCTCGTCTCACTCTTCTTGCTCATTGCCGCGATCGTGACCGGCATTCTCACCAAGAAGAACGCCTCCTCCATCAAGGGCCCTGACCTCTCGATGGCCGAGCTTCGCAAGACCCAGGAGACCCTGGCTCCCGCGAAGCCTGTCGAGTAATTCCCTCGCACTTCACATGACTCTCATCGAGCCCGATGCTGCCATTCGCCTTGCCGGTGAATGGACGCACCGCGATGTCTCCGCGAATGGCGCTCGATTTCACGTCGTCGAGCAAGGCGAGGGGCCTGCGGTGGTTCTCCTGCATGGGTTTCCCACCTTCTGGTGGACATGGCGCCATCAGATCTCCGCACTCGCTGACGCCGGATATCGGGCCATCGCGATGGACCTCCGTGGCTATGGCGGTTCCGACCATCCGCCGCAGGGCTACGACCCTTTCACCTTGTCGGCAGATGTTGCCGCTGTCATTCGCTCCCTCGGTGAGAGCGAGGCAGTCATCGTCGGTCACGGCTGGGGTGCCTTCGTCGCATGGTCGATGGCCGTCCTCGAGCCCGAGGTTGTCACCGCGATCGTGCCGGTGAGCTCACCGCATCCGCGTCGCGTGCGCAGTGCTTCGCTGCAACCCTGGCGTCGACGAATCTCCCTGGGCTACGCCGCCGGATTCCAGGTGCCGTTCCTCCCCGAACGCGCGCTCACGCGCGATGAAGGCGCTCGAGTCGGCGATCTGATCGCGGAATGGTCAGGCACCCCGGGCTGGCCCGACACCGAGGCACTGTCGATGTACCGTTCGGCATTCATGCGCTGGCCCACGGCACATACCGCTATCGAATTCCATCGCTGGGCCGGTCGTTCCGTGCCCCGACCCGATGGCTTGCGTTACATGGCACGAATGAAGGCCGCGATCACTGCGGATGTCCTTCATGTGCACGGAACGCGTGATCCGATGATGAGCATTGATGCCTGCACAGGAAGCGAGTCGTTTGTGTGCGGTGCCTACGCACTCTCGGCCTTGCAAACCGGGCACTTCCCGCATGAGGAGAATCCGCAGCAGTTCAATGAACTGCTCATCACCTGGCTGAATGGCGAATAGTCACTCGTCGATCCGGCAGGAGCCCGTGGTCACTCGCTCATTGGTGCGCAATGCTCGCGCTGACGCCACACTGAGCTGCTCGGCAGTGAGGGCATAGCCGGTCTTGTCCGCGCCCGAGGCGAAGATCATGCCGAGTACGTCACCGCGCTTCGTCAAGAGCGGGCCGCCGGAATTACCGTGACGCACGATTCCGCGGAAGGAGTACACCTCCCGCTCAACACCTGACTTGCTGTAGATGTCATCGCCTCGCGCCGTAATCGCATCGCGAATTCGGGCGGGCGCAGAATCGTACGGACCGCCTTCGGGGAAGCCGGCGATCACCGCATCATCACCTGACTGCGCAGGATCGGTGGCGAATGCCAGCTCAGGAGCGTTGAGCTCAGGCACGTAGAGCACTGCGATATCAAGTTGCGGGTCGAAGTAGACAACAGTCGCAGAAAGTAGTGGTTGCGAGGTACGCACCTGAATCTCAGGCGCCGTCACCCCAGCGACGACATGCGCGTTGGTCAGGACATGTTGCGGGGCATAGACGAACCCGGATCCGCTCACGGATACCTCGCATTCATCGGCATCTCCGGTGACCCGAACGACAGACGGGCGCGCATTCGTGACGGCACCGCCGAGAATCACCGTGGGATCAGGCAGGGCGACGCTCGGGCCGGAGAGTGAACCCAGCTCGGAGAAGACATGTGGCACGTCTGCACTGCTCACCATGTTGCGAAGGCCCACGAAGGCATCGCGTACCTGATTCGGCACGGCTGTGTCGACAAGAAGGAGAAGCCGCGATTGCTGGATCTGCGTGGCCATCGGGAGCTGCGGAAGGAAGGCCACGGCACTCGCCACGATCCAGGCCATGATCGCAAGCGCGATAACTGCGAGTGTTGATCCCGCAGCGTTATCGACGAGTCGAGCAGGCCGCCAGGTGATCGCGTCATGGAGTCGACGGCCAAGAAGCGAGGCAATGAACTGACCGATGAGGGCGGCAATGATGACTCCCACGACCACGATGCCGACTCTCATCACCGAGTTGTCGGTGATTGATGTCGACAATCGCGGCAGGATGAACGCCGCGGCGAGAGCTCCGCCGAGAAAGCCCGCGAATGACAGCACGCCGGCCACGAATCCCTGACGCCATCCTGCCCACGCGAAGACGATCGTGGCGCCGACAAGAACCCAGTCGACGAGGTTCACGATGTCACGGGCTCTTCGTCAGGCGTCGCGATGATGTCGAGATCGACCATGGTGGCGTGATCCCACGGCAGCGCGAGGCCGGAGTGATCGAGGATCAGGTCGATGAGTCCACCCGTGAAGCCCCAGACCAGCATGTCGTTGACTCGAAAGCCGGGACCGACGTAGCCCGACGGATGACGCACGCTGACGCGGTTCGCGGGATCGATCAGGTCGGCAAGCCGGACGCGAGTGACCGACTCGACCTCGTCGGGCTCACGTGCCCAGACCTCACTGGGCTGCTCCCACCAGGCGATGACCGGAGTGACCACGAAGCCGCTGACGCTGAGCCACAGGTCGGGCAGATGTCCGAGCACGCGCACCCCAGCGGGATCGAGCCCGGTCTCCTCGACCGCCTCGCGCACGGCGGCCGCTCGCGCATCGGCATCGGTGGCGTCGACGGCGCCGCCCGGGAAGGCCGGCTGGCCGGCATGGGCGCGCATCCGCGCCGCCCGCTGGATCATCAGCAGATCCGGGTCAGGGCCCTCGCCGAAGAGGATCAGCACGGCCGAGTGCCTGCCCTCGCCATCGGTCGGAACGGCGTACTTCAGCTCATCGGATCTGATGCTCTGTACGCACGTAACCACGGGTTGGAGCCAGGCCGGCAGACCGTGCAGGGCGCCGGCATCGACTTTTCCCTCACGAATCCAGGTTCGGCTCGGTTCGGACACCGCCCCAGCGTACGTCCGCGGGGGACCTGGCCTGGTCCTCGAGGTCGCGATGCGCAAGAATGTGGACTCCCTAGTAAATGATGACGGAGGTCACAGTGGACGACGTGCTGATGCAAGCACCTTTGTTCGCGGCGCTCGACGCCGAAGGCGCTGCAGCACTGCGAGCCAGTCTCGTCGAGATCCACATCACCAAGGGCGAGGAACTCTTCACCGAGGGCCAGCCCGGCGACCGTCTCTACGTCATCCTCGACGGCAAGCTCAAGCTCGGCCAGTCCTCTGCCGATGGCCGTGAGTCCCTGATGCTGGTGCTCGGCCCCGGCGAGATGTGCGGTGAGCTCAGCCTCTTCGATCCCGGCCCCCGTCGCGCCACTGCCACCGCGCTCACCGATGCCACCGTTCTCGGCCTGAGCCATGAGCAGCTTGGCCCCTGGCTCGCAGGTCGCCCCGAGGTTGCCTCGGCACTCCTCCAGGCCCTGGCCCGTCGCCTGCGCCGCACGAACGAGGCAATGGCCGATCTCGTCTTCTCCGATGTTCCCGGTCGCGTAGCCAAGGCCCTGATGGATCTCGGCGAGAAGTTCGGCCAGATCACCCCCGAAGGCCTGATGGTCACCCATGACATGACTCAGGAAGAACTCGCACAGCTCGTCGGCGCATCCCGCGAGACTGTGAACAAGGCACTTGCCGACTTCGCGCAGCGCGGCTGGATCCGTCTCGAATCGCGCCAGGTGATGATCCTCGACGTTGAGCGTTTGGGCCGCCGCGCACGCTAGGCCGGGTCAGCACTTCCGCCGCGCACGCTAGTCGGACAGGTAATCCATCTGTGCTTGCACGCTGAGCCTTGCCGCACCGAGCAGACTCTCGGGGGTCTGTGCGTAGACAATGGCCACCACCTCATCAGCGGTGACCGCACCGGCGTGAAGAGCGGCACGAACTTCGTCCAGGCGCTCTGCGCGATGCGCGATGTACTTCTCGATACGGGTCGAAGGATCCATGACCAACGGGCCATGCCCGGGGTAGATGTGCACGATCGCGTGCGCACTGATGGTCTCCGCCAACGTCTCAAGCGTCGCCAGGTATTCGCCGAGCTTCCCCTCAGGCCAGGCGATCACAGTGGTGCCGCGGCCCAGAACCGTGTCCCCGGTGAGGATGGCGGCATCTCCGTTCACGCGAAAGGAGAGTGAATCGGCGGAGTGACCGGGCGTTGAGATGACATCGATAACGAGGTCGCCGAATTCAATGACCTCACCTGACTGAAGGCCTTCCCCGCCGTGCACATGCTCAGGATCAAGGGCGCGCACCGGTGCACCGGTCATGCGCGAGAGAGCGAGCGCACCTGCCGAGTGATCGGCGTGACCGTGAGTAAGCAGGATCTGCGCAATGGCTCCCCGTTCACCCACCGTGGACACAACGCGCTCAAGATGCGCTGCGGAGTCAGGGCCGGGATCAACAACGACAACATCCGTTGATCCAGGTGCGGCAACGAGCCAGGTGTTCGTGCCCTCGAGAGTCCACGCCGAGGGGTTGGGCGCGAGCAGGCAGGTGCTCCAGTCACTGACCACGCCACCTGTCCATGCCGCCTCACTCCCGAGCGGGAGCAAGCGCCCGCTCATCGACTGATGCCGCCTGTCTCGAGATGTGCGGGGGGAACGACGTTGGTCGCGATGACCTCGCCAGTGCGCTCATTGATGATGTTCCAGCTGAGGTCGCTCTCGCCGACGGGAGTCGCACGAGGCATTCGGGCCACGATCTCGCGCGATCGAGCCACCTCAAGCGCTTGATCAGTCGATGACACAGGGGCAAGGAAACGAAGAAGTTCCAAGGTGGGGCGCAGCATGGGCAGCTCATCGCGCGAATGGCGTTCGAGCGCATCAGCCGGACGCACCCACTCGGCATGGTCAGCTTCATCGGAGGCTACATAAGCATGCTGGCCTTCGGGAAGCCGGGCGAGAAAGAATCGCACGTCGAATCGGCGACTCTCATGCTCGGGCGTGACCCAATGATCCGCGAGGACGACATCGCTCGCATCCGTGAATTCAACGCCGGCCTCCTCCTTGGTCTCGCGAATCGCGCAGGCGAGGAGCGCGCGAAATTCGCGCGCCGTCGCACTCGCGCGCCGTCCGTTGATCTCCGCGAATTCCTCATCAAGGGAATCCGTGATCGCGGCGTCGAAGTCCGAGTCGTCAAGAGCGCCACCGGGATATACCGACATACCCGGCGCGAACTTCATCGTGAGCGGTCGACGCATGAGGAAGGTCTCGACACCATTCCCGCAATCGCGAATGAGCACGAGGGTCGAAGCCGGTCGCGGCACGGGAGGGACCCACTCCTGCGACCCGGATGCGAGCAGGAGCGCGCGCTCGCGTACGACTGACATGACTAGTCGGCTACCTCGACGATGACCTCGACCTCGACAGGCGCATTGCGCGGAAGAACCGCCACGCCTACAGCGGAGCGAGCATGTCGGCCGGCGTCACCGAACGCCTCAAGAAGCAGATTGCTCGCGCCGTTCATGACCGCCGGCTGACCGGAGAACTCGGGATCACTCGCGACGAAACCGACGACCTTGACGACGCGCACGACCTTGTCGAGATCGCCAATAACCGACTTGATTGCCGCGATGGCATTGAGTGCGCATCGAGCGGCGAGCTCCGCTGCCTGCTCCGGGTCGATTTCTACGCCGACCTTGCCGGTGGCGATCAACTCGCCATCGACAACAGGAAGCTGACCGGAGGTGTAGACGTACCTGCCGGAGAGGACAGCGGGCACGTAAGCCGCGAGCGGCGTGGTGGCCTCGGGCAGGGTCAGTCCGGCGGCCGCGAGTCGGGATTCAACTGTTGACACGACTAGCCCAGCGGTCGCTTCATGTAGGCGATGAGATTCTCGGAATTCGGGCCCGGAACGACCTGAACGAGCTCCCAGCCATCAAGCCCCCAGTTGTCGAGGATCTGCTTGGTGGCGTGCACGAGCAGTGGCACGGTGGCGTATTCCCATTTCGTCATGGTGCGACAGTAGTAGGTGAGTGCGTGGTTGCGCATAGGCTGGTTCAGTGAGCGATGCGCAGTTGTGGCCGGGAGTCGACCTGCACGTCGTATCCGGCAAGGGCGGTACGGGCAAGACCACTGTCGCCGCCTCCCTTGCCCTCGCACTCGCACAGGGTGGCAAGCGCACTCTGCTCATGGAGGTCGAGGGCCGTCAGGGCATCGCGCAGCTCTTCGACACCGCTCCGCTGCCCTACGAGGAGCGGATGATCGCGGTTGCCCCACAGGGCGGCGAAGTCTGGGCGTTGGCGGTGGACCCGCAGGAAGCCCTCCTCGATTACCTCGAGCAGTTCTACAACCTGCGGCGCGCAGGCGCTGCGCTGAAGAAGATGGGTGCCGTTGACTTCGCGACCACCATCGCACCGGGGCTTCGCGATGTCCTGCTGACCGGCAAGGCCGTCGAGGTCGTCCGACGCAAGCCCGATGACAAGAAGAACCGGTACGACTCTGTCGTGATCGACGCTCCCCCGACCGGCCGCATCACCAAGTTCTTGAACGTGAATTCCGAGATGTCCGGGCTCGCCAAGGTCGGCCCCATTCGCAATCATGCAGATCTGGTGATGAGCGTGATTGCTTCGCCGCGCACAGCGGTCCACCTCGTCACCCTGCTCGAGGAAATGCCGGTGCAGGAGACCATCGACGGGATTGCCGAGCTCGGTGCCGCCGGGCTTCCCGTGGGTTCGGTCTTCGTCAACATGACTCGGCCGTCCGTGCTCACCGAGGAGCAGCGCGCGGCCGCTATCGCCGGAACGTTGCCGATCGAACAGATCGGTGCTGAGCTCGTCACCGCCGGAATTGCCGCAGAACCACTGGCCGCGGAGCTTGCCGCCGAAGCCCGCGACTACGCACTGCGCATTGCACTGGAGGGTCGCGAGCTCCAGCGGATCGACGAGCTCAGCATTTCGCACCTGACTTTGCCGCTGCTTCCCGGTGGCGTCGATCTCGGCGGCCTCTACGAGCTTGCTGCCTGCCTACGCGCGGAGGGAGCGAGATGACCTCGTTTGAGAGTGCGCCGCCACTCGATATCGACGCCCTGATCGCCGATCACGACATCAAGATCCTGGTATGCACCGGTGCCGGCGGAGTAGGTAAGACCACTACTGCTGCGGCGCTCGCCCTGCGGGCAGCCGAGCATGGCCGCAAGGTGTGCGTGCTGACCATTGATCCTGCAAAGCGACTGGCACAGGCACTGGGTCTCACGAGTCTCGATAACACTCCGCGCGAGGTCGTGGGAATCCATTCACCAGATGGCAACGGCTCGCTCCACGCGATGATGCTCGATATGAAGCGCACCTTCGACGAGGTCGTCGAGACGCACGCGGACCCCGAGAGAGCCAAGCAGATCCTCGAAAATCCCTTTTACCAGGCACTGTCCTCCTCGTTCGCGGGAACGCAGGAGTACATGGCCATGGAGAAACTCGGCCAGCTGAGCGCTCGCGCCGATCTCGAGGGCACCTGGGATCTCATCATTGTCGACACCCCGCCCTCGCGGAGTGCACTCGACTTCCTCGATGCTCCCGCCCGATTGGGCTCGTTCCTCGACGGGAAGTTCATCCGGATCCTTACGGCGCCGGCGCGTTCGGCAGGGCGCGGCATCGGCAAGATTGCCGCCCTCGGCTTCGGCATCTTCACCGGCGTGCTCAACAAGATCCTCGGCACGCAGGTACTTACGGATGTAGGCACGTTCGTCGCTGCGATTGACACCACCTTCGGCGGCTTCCGCGAGCGCGCCGACAAGACCTATGCCCTGCTCAAGCAGCCGAGTAGTCGCTTTGTCGTCATCGCTGCTCCAGAACCCGATGCACTGCGCGAGGCCGCGTACTTCGTCGAGCGGCTGAAGACCGATGCCATGCCGTTGGCGGGTCTCGTCCTCAATCGCGTGCAGTACATCGATGCGCCCGAGCTGTCTGCCGACAGGGCGCGGGTGGCCGCGGCATCACTGAGCACCGGTGGGCACGAGCTGACGGCAGCACTGCTGGGCATTCACGCGAATCGCCAGGCTCAGGCCGAGCGGCAACGACACCTGGCGGAGAGATTCACGGCTGCGCATCCGAGCGTGCCGATGGCGATGATGCCCGCGATGGCGGAGGACATCCACGACCTCGAGGGACTTCGCGCGATCGGCGATCGGCTCGCCGAGAGGTAAGAACCCGCCGAGGGCGAGAATTAGGTTAGGAAACCGCGCCGATCCGACCGGTGAGGATGCTCTGGCGATCAAATTCATCCTGGGCAGTCTGGAGCAGATGGCGCCACGAGGTGACATTCGGGCGACGACGCAAAAGCGCGCGACGCTCCCGTTCGGTCATTCCGCCCCACACGCCGAACTCGACGCGATTGTCGAGGGCGTCGGCAAGGCAGTCAGTACGCACCACGCAGCCGGAGCAGATGGCCTTGGCGCGGTTCTGCGCGGCGCCTTGCACGAAGAGGGTGTCGGGATCCGACGTTCGGCACGCGGCCTGTGCTGCCCAAGCTGAGTCGACCGACATGTACTACGCCCACCCCTTCAGTTGCTGCATGTTTCTGCTGATGACCTGCTGTTACTGCTTGATCGCGGACGCTACGCCCCGCAGCCCTGCACATACAGGCTCTAAAGAACTATTCCTGACTAGTTAATTAGTGTCAATAGTTCCCGTGGGGGTGAGTCGCCAGGGGAGCAATCGCGCGCCGCGCCCCGCGCGGGAACAGCCCGACTTACGCTGACGTCTGATGAGCATGCCACCCGATCACCTCGACACCCCCGCCCTCCTGCGGCGCCTGGGGCTGCTCCTGGGCGTCATCGTGGCAACCGGCGTGGTGGCTGCCCTGATCGCGGTGCCGTTTGTCGGCGGCCTGGGAGTCCTCACCAAGAGCGCCGTGCAGAACTTCGAGGCCCTGCCGGCCTCCCTCGATACTCCTCCACTTCCGCAGCGCACCGTGCTCCTGGCCTCCGACGGCACCACCTTGGCCACGCTCTACTACCAAAATCGTGTCGAGGTCCCTCTGGGAGAGATTGCCCCGGTCATGCGCCAGGCGATCGTCGCGGTCGAGGACTCCCGCTATCTCCAGCATCACGGCTTCGACTTTCGCGGGGGCATGCGCGCACTCGCCTCGAATACCTCCTCCGGCGGCGTGCAGGAGGGTGCCTCCACGCTGACCATGCAGTACATCAAGAACGTGCTCGTGACCGAGGCGAGCAACGGAGCAGAACTCGAGGCAGCACGCGGGCGAAGTGCCACGCGCAAGCTGCGCGAGATCCGACTCGCCCTTGCCTTGGAGAAGCGTTACTCGAAGTCGGAGATCCTCCAGCGCTACCTGAACATCGCGTACTTCGGCTCAGGTGCTTACGGCGTCGAGGCAGCATCGCGTCGCTACTTCTCCAAGCCGGCATCTGATCTGACCCTTGCCGAGGCGGCAACACTTGCCGGCATCGTGCAGCAGCCCACCGCGTTCGATCCGCTGCGCAATCCCGAACTCTCGGCAAAACGCCGCAATGTCGTACTGCGACGGATGGCTGATCAGGGATACATCACCTCGACGCAGGCCGAGCAGGCGTCACTCACCCCGATGTCATCAGTGCTCGCACCATCACGCGTCACTAACGGATGCACGACGTCCTACGCACCGTTCTTCTGCGACTACGTGCTGCACATGATTCGCACCGATCCCGCCTTCGGCGACACTCCCGAGGCACGCGAGGCCTTCCTCAAGCGCGGCGGGTACACGATCCGCACCACACTCGATGCACAGGCGCAGCAGGCCGCGTTCACTGCCGTGACGACGAAGATCCCGATCGAGGATGACAGCAAGCGAGCCGCGGCGATCACGATGATCCAGCCGGGTACCGGAAATATCCTCGCGATGACCCAGAACCGACTGTGGGGAACATCAGGTCCGGGCCGAACCACGTACAACTACAACGTCGATCGGGCAGCCGGTGGCACGATCGGCATGCAGGCCGGTTCGACATTCAAGATCTTCACTCTCGCAGCGGCGCTCGAGGCAGGCATCTCTCCCACCGAGTACATCTCGTCACCGAGCCCGAATACTTTCGAGAACTTCAAGAACTGCGACACAGGGGTTCCCTACGGCCCGATCACCGTGCGCAACAGCACCGGTGCCGGAAGCTTCGACATGGCTCGCGCCACCGCGTACTCCATCAACACCTACTTCATGGCCATCGAGGAGCGCACCGGGCAGTGTCGGCCGGCCGATATCGCGGAGTCCATGGGCGTTCGACTCGGCTCAGGAGAACCGCTGCTTCGCGTTCCTTCCTTCACGCTCGGCACGATGGAGGTCACGCCTCTGCAGGTGGCCAACGCCTATGCCACCTTCGCGAATCACGGTTCCTACTGCACGCCTCGAGTGCTGCTCGATATTCGCGACCGTGATGGCCACGCCGTACCCGTGCCTCCCGTCAACTGCACGCAGGTGCTCACTCGAGACGTCGCGGATTCGACGACTGCACTTCTTACCGGCGTCATCGACGGCTACATCGGCGGGCGCACCGGCCAGGCGATGTCACTTGCCGATCGTCCGGCGGCAGGAAAGACCGGCACCACGAATGAGTCGGCAGCGGTCTGGTTCGCCGGCTTCACCCCTGATATCTCGGCAGCGGTCTGGGTCGGTGATCCGCGCGGTGGCTATGGCTTCCCGATGAAGGACGTCACCATCGCCGGTCGCTACTACTCGCAGGTCTTCGGAAGCACCCTGCCCGGACCGATCTGGAAGGAGGCCATGACCGGGGCCTCCGAGGGTCACGCCGCGAACAACTTCATCCTGGAATCGAGTGTCGGGCTCAAGCCCGCTCGCGAGACGTCGGCGAGCTACTACCGCCCTACCGCCCCGACCACCAAGCCGGTCAAGCCGGAATTCGAGTTCACGAATCCGGAGCCGGAACCCGTGGCCTCCGACGTGGCATCGGCGCCGCCGGTGACTGATCCGGCTGCCTCAGGGCAGGACCCAGCACCGGTCCAGCAGGACCCTGCGCCCGTTCCCGGGCAGTAGTCGCTACTGGCCGAGAGCGGCGCGCACGATGGCAGCGACCTGACCGCCATCGGCCTTGCCCTTGACCTGCGGCTGCACGATCTTCATGACGGCGCCCAGATTCTGCGGACCCACGCCCACCTCGGCCACAGCCGCATCGACGATTGCGCGAATCTCTGACTCGGTCATCTGCTGGGGAAGATAGACGGTGAGCACGCCGAGCTCCGCGCGCTCACGTTCGGCGCGATCGGGGTGACCGGCGGAGTCGAACGCCTCGGCAGCTTCACGGCGCTTCTTTGCCTCGCGGCCAAGAACCGTGATCACTTCGTCATCGCTGAGCTCTCGCGCAGACTTTCCCGAGACCTCTTCGTTCGTGATGGCCGTGAGGGCCATGCGTAAGGTCGCCGCGGTCAACTCGTCACGCGCCTTCATGGCCGTCGTGAGATTCGCCTGCAGGGTCGCCTTAAGTGAGCTCATTTTCGTATTCTCGCACCCTTCGTGCCACGATCTGACCATGCGCACTCCCGTGAAAGCCGCCCTCGGCGTACTCGCGCTGGGTGCTGCCGGGCTTGTCTACTCGGCTTGGGAGGCGCAGAACTACACGCTGCGTCGAGCGACAGTGCCTGCACTCGGCGAAAATCAACCCGAGTTGCGCATCCTGCATCTCTCGGATCTTCACCTTGTTCCCGGGCAACGCAAGAAGAAGGAGTGGGTGCGCTCACTGCGCGAACTGCGTCCGGACGCAGTCATCGCCACCGGTGACTTCCTCTCCCACGCCGATGCAGTGCCCGAAGCGCTCGATGCACTCGACTCCGTCCTCGACATTCCCGGCGCATTCGTGCTCGGCAGCAATGACTACTTTGCACCGCGCCCGCTGAACCCGGCGCAGTACCTGCGCGGCCCGTCACAGCTCGAGCCGAGTCGTCCGATGCTGCCGTGGCCCGATCTCGTTGCGGGGCTCACCGACGCAGGCTGGCTCGACCTCTCGAACTCACGTGGGGTTCTCGAGATCGACGGTCGCACGATCGACCTCCGCGGCGTCGATGATCCGCACATCTCGCGAGATCGCTACGACGACGTTGCCGGAGCATTCTCTGCGGACGCTGATCTCGCTCTCGGCGTGGTGCACGCACCGTACCTGCGAGTGCTCGACGGCATGGCTGCCGACGGTGCCGACTTGATCCTGGCCGGGCACACACACGGAGGTCAGCTCGCGCTTCCCGGCCTCGGCGCGCTGGTCACCAATTGCGATCTAGATCGCAAGAGAGCAAAGGGGCTTTCCTCTCATCTTGGCTCCCACCTGCACGTCTCAGCTGGCCTGGGCACCTCGCCCTATGCCCCCGTGCGATTCGCCTGCCCGCCTGAAGCCACCCTGCTCACCGTGACCGGTCGCTGAGCACTCCCGTGACTGGGCTAGACTCATGCAGCCTTCGGGGTGTAGCGCAGCTTGGTAGCGCGCTTCGTTCGGGACGAAGAGGTCGTGGGTTCGAATCCCGCCACCCCGACTCAGGGTCGGGGGCCGAGAAATCGGCCCCCGACCGCTTCTTGGCAGGAGTCTGATGAGCACACCTGATCGCCGCCCCAAGGCCGCTGACCTGGGCAAGACCACCGGAGCCTTCGTGCGCTCGGCCGGCTGGCGCTCGGTGAACCTGCATACCCACATCTCCCTGGTGAACCGCTACGTCTACTTCGAGGTACCCAAGGCCGGCTGCGGCACCATGAAAGCCACCCTCGGGGGTCTCGAGGCCGCACGCCTGAGCACTGGCGCGGTCGAGCGGGTGCAGGAACGCCCGCATGATCGCTCGCTGATGACCCCGTTCATCAAGCCCTTTCAGCTTCCGGCTGACCAGCTCGAGGATGCCCTCACCAGCCGCAAGTTCACTCGGTTCTCCGTCGTGCGAGAGCCGGCGTCACGCCTGCTCTCGGGCTACCTGGAGAAGATCTGCCAGGGCCTGCAGCAGGCCCAGCCGATCTACGACATCCTCGTGGAGCAAGGTCACGCCCCCGATTCACCGAGTGATATCTCCTTCGCGCAGTTCATCGATGTCGTGACCGCCTTGCCATCACGCGACCAAGACCCCCACTGGCGTCGTCAGACCGACCAGATCGGTTACGGCATCGTGAAGTTCGACGACATCATCCGGCTCAATGAGCTGGATGCATCATGGGACAAAGTGGCGAAGCTGACGCGCACACCCGATCTGCAGGATCAGTTCTTCTGCCGGAACTCCACGGGTGCTAGCTCGAAGATCACCGATTTCTACACACCGGAGCTTCTCGCCAAGGTCGTCGAGTCATACGCCGACGACTACAAGGAATTCGGCTTCGCCGTTCCGTCACTTAGCCGCTAGCGGCAAGTACTACGCCAGGTCGGCGGCGACGATCTCCGCAATCTGCACGGCATTGAGTGCCGCACCCTTACGGAGATTGTCATTGCTGATGAACAGCGCAATACCGCGACCGCCGGGCACGCTCTGATCAGCACGAATGCGACCTACGAATGACGGGTCGGCACCGGCAGCCTGAAGCGGAGTCGGCACGTCAGTGACCTCAACACCCGGAGCACTGTTGAGCAACTCGGTAGCGCGCTCAGCCGAGATCGGGCGGGCGAACTCGGCGTTGATGGCGAGCGAGTGACCGGAGAACACCGGAACACGCACGCAGGTACCGGAGACGAGAAGCTCGGGAATGCCGAGGATCTTGCGGCTCTCATTGCGCAGCTTCTGCTCTTCATCGGTCTCGAGTGAACCGTCACCGACAATGCTGCCGGCGAGCGGAACGACATCGAACGCGATGGTGCGCACGTACTTGTTCGGAGCCGGGAAAGTCACTGCTGAACCATCGTGGGTCAGCGCAGCGATGTCCTGGGTCACGGCAGCACGAATCTGCGACTCGAGCTCCTCGACTCCAGCAAGACCGCTGCCAGAGACCGCCTGGTAGGAGCTGACGATCAGGCGCTCGAGGCCTGCCTCCTCATGCAGCGGGCGTAGCACGGGCATCGCGGCCATTGTGGTGCAGTTCGGATTGGCGATGATGCCCTTCTTGGCATCCTTGATCGCCTCGGGGTTCACCTCGCTGACCACCAGCGGAACATCGGGATCCATGCGGAATGCCGACGAGTTGTCGATGACGATGGCGCCGGCCTCGGCAAAACGTGGGCCCTGAGCCTTGGAGGTTGCTCCACCGGCCGAGAACAGTGCGATGTCGATGCCGGAGACATCTGCAGTCGCGGCGTCTTCGACGACGATCTCGCCGCCCTTCCAGGGCAGGGTCGAACCGGCCGAACGCGCAGACGCGAAGAAGCGGATGCTCTCGAGCGGGAAGTCACGCTCTTCGAGCAGACGACGCATGACGGCACCGACCTGGCCGGTGGCACCGACGACTGCGACAACAGGCTTGCGGCTCATCGACCCGTACCTCCGTAGACGACTGCCTCGCCGTCGGCGTCGAGGCCGAATGCGGTGTGCAGCGCCTTGACCGCCTTCTTCGCATCGTCGACGCGGGTGACCACGGAGATGCGGATCTCGGAGGTCGAGATCATCTCGACGTTGATGCCGTTGTCGGCGAGTGCAGCAAAGAAGGTGGCGGAGACGCCCGGGTGCGAGCGCATGCCGGCGCCGACGAGCGAGACCTTGGCGATCTCCTCATCGATGATGAGATCCTCGAAGGCGATGTCGGCGCGCTTGGCATCGATGGCCGAGAGGGCCTTCTTTGCCGAACCCGACGGGGTTGTGAAGGTGACGTCGGTGCGACCGGTCGAGGCTGCCGAGACGTTCTGCACGATCATGTCGATGTTCACGCCCGCGTCAGCCAGTGCACCGAAAATGGCAGCGGCCTGGCCGGGCTTGTCGGGAACTCCGACCACGGTGATCTTGGCATCGTTCACGTCAGCGGCGACACCGGAGATGATCGGTTGTTCCATGGCTTTTCCTTCGGCAATTGCAGCCGCGATGGCTGCGGGTGACATCACGAGAGTGCCCTCGCGGTGCGAGAACGATGAGCGAACGTGGATGGGCAGATCGAAACGACGCGCGTACTCGACGCAGCGCAGGTGCAGCACCTTGGCACCAACGGCCGCAAGCTCGAGCATTTCTTCGTAGGTGATGTACGGCACCTGGCGAGCGGCGGGCACGACGCGCGGATCGGCGCTGAAGACACCGTCGACGTCGGTGAAGATCTCGCAGACTGAGGCCTTGAGCGCTGCGGCGAGAGCGACTGCGGTGGTATCGGAGCCACCACGGCCGAGGGTGGTGACGTCCTTGGTGTCCTGGGCCACGCCCTGGAAGCCGGCAACGATCGGGATAGCGCCCTCGGCGAGTGCTTCCTGGATTCGACCGGGGGTGACGTCGATGATCCGAGCGGCACCATGGGCTGAGTCAGTGATGAGGCCGGCCTGCGAGCCGGTGTACGAGCGGCCATCCTCACCGAGATCGGCGATTGCCATGGCGAGGACTGCCATCGAGATGCGCTCGCCGGCGGTCAGGAGCATGTCGAGCTCACGTGAGGGGGGCTCTGGTGAGACCTGCTCGGCGAGGTCGAGGAGCTCATCGGTGGTGTCGCCCATGGCGGACACCACGACGACAACCTCGTTGCCGGCGCGCTTCGTCTCGACGATTCGCTTCGCGACGCGCTTGACGCTCTCGGCATCAGCGACGCTGGAACCACCAAATTTCTGAACAATCAGAGCCACAAGCGTAAATTCTAATGGTCACGCTTACATCGCGAAAATCGGGCGTTCAGAGCACATTCCGCATTCGTGGGATAGCTGCCATGAGGGCCTCGAGCGGTGAATCCAGAGTGCGGGTCACGATCGTCGAGTTAATCCGAAAATATTCGTGGGCCACGACGTTTCGCATCCCGATCATCGCCTCCCACGGGAGCGACGGCTCGGAGTCCCGAACTCGTGCCGGAAGATTGCGAATGATCTCTCCAAGGATCACCAGCACATAGAGGACGGCGTCGAAGGACGTGGCGGCCAGATCGAGGTCACCGTCATTCTCGGCTTGATGCATGAGCCGCTCCGCCACTCGGATTGCGAGAATCCGAGTCTCGAGATCGTCGAGTAGTTGCTCAGGTGACCGACTCATAGGGGTACCGCCTCACGCAATGCGCGCTCCGCGACAGCTGGTCGAAGCAGCGCCACAGGAGCAATATCGACCTGGCGGCCGAGTATCTCCTCGACCTCTCGCTTGAGTTCGACGATCGGGAGCAAACCCCCGGCAAGGTCGAAATCGACCAGGAGATCAATATCGCTATCTGGCGAGTCCTCACCTCGCGCGCTGGAACCGAAGAGTCGGACGTTGGTGGCTCCGGCCACCCGGGCACGATGAATGATCTCCATCCGATGCGAGCGGACGAGCACAGCATTCGGGGATGACAAATCCGCTACGGGAGCCGATGAGGAATTCAATTCGAGCTTGTGTCCCATTGCCTGCATGACGCGTTCCAGAGTGGAGACCGCGGGTGAAGAGACACCAGATTCATATCGGGCGATTGCCGCCTGCGAGGTTCCCGCCCTCCGTGCCAACTCGGCCTGGGTAATGCCGACTTCGACTCGGGTCGCGTGGATGAGATCTGCCGCTGGAGCCATGGAACAATTATACCTGTACAGGTATAGATGTTCATGCCTTATACGCGACGGCGACCCTCGAAGGCTCGACCCAGGGTGACCTCATCGGCGTATTCGAGGTCACCACCCACCGGCAGGCCGCTGGCCAGGCGTGAGACCGCCACCTCCAGCGGGCTGATCAGTCGGGCCAGGTAAGTGGCGGTGGCCTCACCTTCGAGATTGGGGTCAGTGGCCAGGATGACCTCGGTAATCGTGGCATCGGAGAGGCGACTCATGAGCTCGCGAATGCGCAGGTCATCGGGGCCGATGCCCTCGATCGGACTGATCGCCCCACCCAGTACGTGATAGCGGCCCTTGAACTCGCGCGTCTTTTCAATCGCGACGACATCCTTCGGCTCCTCGACAACGCACAGGATCGTGAGATCACGGCGCGGGTCGCGGCAGATGCGGCACTGCTCCTCTTCGGCGACGTTGCCGCAGATCGTGCAGAAGCGCACTTTCTCCTTCACCTCGCGCAGCGCATCAACGAGGCGCTGCACGTCGATCGGATCAGCAGCGAGAATGTGAAAGGCGATGCGTTGCGCGCTCTTGGGCCCGACACCGGGCAGCCGGCCGAGCTCATCGATCAGGTCTTGGACTACGCCCTCGTACATCATCAGTGCTCGATCTCGCCGATCTGCGTGCCGCCGAGTTCGCGCATGATCAGGTCAACACCGGAGGTGTCGTCGAGATCCTCGTCATCAATGCTGGGTGCATCGGGCTCCACGACGACACTGACGGTCTGGGCCGGTGAGTTGGACGAGTCATCGGAGGGATCAACCGGCGCGGCATTCACCAGGCGCGCGGTCGCATTCGGCGCAAGCACGATGTCGATACGCACATCGGTACGGAAGACATCGAGAACTGCCTGGCGCAGCCGCTCATCGTGACCGCTGGCCTTGGCGTTCGCCGCCTTGCTCGCATTCTCGACGCCGACAGCCAGCACGCCGTTCTCGAGCGAGAGCGGTGCAGAATCGCTGAACACCATCCAGGCGACGCGCGAGTATGACTTGGTCGCATCGAGAATGGCCGGCCACATCGAGACAAGTTGCGCGAGCGAGGCGTTTTGGTTCGTGGGCGCCACGATCGGCTCGGCAGCTGCGGCTTCGACCTCGACTGCAGCGGCCTTCTCGGCAGGCTTCATCGGCGGGCGCGACGCCGCGGACTCCTTCTTGGTCGACGGCGCGACATCACTGAGCCTTGGCGGGCGTGACGGCGCTGCTTCCGCAGGCGCTGCAGCTGCAACCGCTGGTGCGACCGGCGGAACGGGAATCGCAGGTGCTACCGGAGGGGGCATCGCAGCCGCGGGTGCACTGATGGGCGCATCGCCGGGATGGGCCGCCTGGTGGAACTCTCCGGAGGAAATGCGACGCTCGAGCTGATCGAGTCGTGCGCGCGTGCCGCGCTCATCGGTATCGGTAGCCGGAAGCAGAAGCTTCGCTGCCATGAGCTCAAGGTGCAGCCGCGGCGCAGTGGCACCCTTGAGTCCGCTGAGGCCCTCGCTCACGACATCGGAGGCACGGGCAAGCTCGGAGGCGCCGAACTGCGCCGACTGCTCGACCTGGCGGGCGATCTCGTCCTCGGGCGCATCGATGAGTCCGAGCTGTGCGGCACCGCTGACGTGCTGCAGCACGATCAGGTTGCGCATGCGTTCGAGAAGATCGGTGACGAAGCGACGCGGATCATGGCCGGCATCCATCACCTGGTCGATCACGGTGAACAGTGCGGCGCCGTCATGCGCTGCCAATGCGTCAACAGTGGCATCAAGCAGCGTCGAGTCGGTCATGCCGAGCTGCGCCACTGCGGTCGCATAGGTCACGCCATCGGGGCCGGAGCCGGAGATGACCTGGCTCAGGATCGACAGACTGTCTCGCACGCTCCCTGCACCGGCACGTGCGATAAGCGCGAGGGCATTCGCCTCGAAAGGAACGCCCTCGGCTTCGCACACCGTTGCGAGATGCTGCTGCAGGACTCGCGCTGACACGAGTCGGAAAGTGTAATTGTGTGTGCGCGAGCGAATGGTCGGCAGGACCTTGTCGGCCTCCGTGGTCGCGAAGATGAAGCGCACGTGCTCGGGCGGCTCCTCGACCAGCTTCAACAGGGCGTTGAACCCTGCCGTGGTGACCATGTGGGCCTCGTCGATGATGTAGATCTTGTATCGAGAGGACGCCGGCGCGAACATCGCGCGTTCGCGAAGATCACGGGTGTCGTCGACACCGCCATGGCTTGCGGCATCGAGCTCGATGACATCAATGGAACCCGCACCATTGGCCGCGAGATCAATGCAGCTCTGGCACTCACCGCATGGATCAGGGGTCGGGCCCTTCTCGCAGTTCAGTGAACGAGCGAGGATTCGAGCGGTCGAGGTCTTGCCACAGCCACGCGGGCCGGAGAATAGATATGCATGCGCGACGCGATCATTCTCGAGGGCGCGGCGCAGCGGGTTGGTGACGTGATCTTGGCCTACAACATCATCGAGTCGCGCGGGGCGATAGGTGCGATACAGGGCCTTGGACACCCCGCAACCCTATGCGTCACGGCGGACATCAGTCACCCGGTCGGCGGGAGCTCCCGTCAGGGGACCAGGGACCTCGGAATAGGCAGGGCGCTTGTTCGAACTTCCACCCGTCGGTCCCCCGCGCTGCCCGAGCCGTTCAATGAACCCGCCCCCCAGTATCTGGTCCACACGCGCACCCCCTGCTCGACCAGGTAGGTCGCCGCAGCCCGGGCCCGGCGAGTCGAGAGAGTGGCAAGTTCGCTGGCGGGACCGGCTCCCCTGCGGGCGAATCCGGTGACGAAGACGCGCTCATTCGCCACGCGGGCGACCTGCGCGATTGCCCGCAGGCGGGCCCTGTCACGGGCGTCGAGGACGGCCGAACCGCCATTGAAGTAGATCGGCCTTCCCAGCACGGTTCCGAACAAAGTGGGCTGTCCCGAGCTCGTCCGCGCCGTGATGGTTGTCGCCCGCACCAGGGGGCTCTGTCGCAGTGCCCCGTCGGATACTCCGACCTCGTTGACGTTGTAGACGTTGACCAAGTACCCCGACGCGACAAACGGCACGGTGACCGTGGCCTGGCTCTGGCCGGGCTCGAGGGCAATGCTGATGCGCGATACGACGGCTCCGCGACTGTCGCGCACGACCACGACCGTGGCGAGCACCTGTGATCCAGCGGCACCTTCAGGTTGCCTGATGCGCACGGTGCTGCGCGATCCACCGGGTATCGGAGTGACCTGCACATCGCGAGGGCGAGGCGGAAGGGTGCGGCCGCGGGTCGATGTCGCGGCACCCGGCACCTTCGTCTGGTCAGTCGATTCCGTCGAACCGTTGCTCACCTCGACACCGGCTGTGGAGGAATTCGGACGCGACGGAATTCCGGTATCACTCGTGCCGCCACTCCCCCCTCCTCCGGTTCCGCCGTTCACGACAGGGGACGTCACCGTGATCGTGACCGTCGAGGAAGCAGCCATGTAGGCGATATCAGCGGCGATGCCCCCGGTGATCACGCACGTGCCGTCCGCGACCGCCGTGACTGTCGATCCCACCACCGCGCATACGCCGAGGCCCGTGGTTCGCGTCCAGGTGATCGCACCCGTTCCGCTGGCACCCGTGACGCTCAAGGAGGTTGAAGCGCCCGGCTGAAGGCTGGTCGAGAGCGCGGTCGCCGTGATCGACTGCGGGGAGAGCGCCACCGTGAAGGTGGCCGCGGTTGATCCAGCCGAGTATCGAGTGGTCATGACACTGGTAGCCGTGACCTGGCACTGACCGGTCGCGGCATAGGTCAGTGCCCCCGTGCCCGCATTCACGCTGCAGCCGGCTCCGCTGTCCGAGGTGACCGCATAGGTCATGGAGCCATCCCCGGTCGTCGTTGCGGCAGCAGGCGCCACCGTCGCTGCCGGCATCGCCAGCGCCGTCACAGGTGACCAACTCACCGTGGGAATAGCGCGGGAGATGGCAAGCGTGGTCGATGACGTGGCCTGCGCATAGCCCGCTGTCGATGCAGCTGTGGCAGTCACCGAGCATGAGCCTGAGGACGCGTACGTAAGCACAGGCCGCGTCGCATCAGCGAATGCGCAACCCGTGCCGCCTGCACTCGTGACTGAGTAGCTGATCGCACCATCACCCGACGTGGAAGCCGGCCCCAGATCTACCGAGATGCTCGCGAGACTCAACGTCGACGGCGGTGACCACGTCACGGTCTGCGCGGCCTTGGAGATGGCGAAGGTCTTGACCGAGGTGATCACGTTGTAGTCGGTCGTGCCGGCCACGGTTGCCGTGACCTCGCATGACCCGTCTGCCGAGAATGCCAGCGTTCGGGAGAGCGCGGGCAGGGAGCACCCTGTCGATCCCGCGTTGGTGACTGCGTACGTGATCACACCATCGCTATTCGTCGATGCTGCGGAGAATGTCGTCGAGCCAGCGGGCACTTCCTGAGAGAGACTCGGATTCCAGGTCAGGGTCGGAGTCGCGCGCGAGATCGTGAAGGTCACGTCAGTGAAGCCGCTGTCGTAGTTCGTGCTCTGCGCGGCGGTGGCGCGCACGGTGCACGTACCCGAACCCGAGTAGGTCAGCACTCCGGTACTCGAATCCACCGAGCACGAAGTCGTCGTGTTACTCACCTTCGAGTACGAGATCGAAGCACCGCCGAGGGCACTTGCCGGCGTGGATGGTGTCAGCGGCGATTGCACAGTTGTCACGGCGCCAGTCGGCGACCACGTGACCGACTGCGCCACCCTGCTCACCGTGAATGTCACGTCAGTGGTGCCCGCGAGATAGCCAGCAGTCTCAGCTGCGGTCGCACGCACAGTGCATGTGCCCGCGCCTGAGTAGGTCAGTGCGCCAGTAGAGGAATCCACTGAGCAGGATGTCGTCGTGCTGCTCACCTTCGAGTAGGTGATCGCTCCGTCTCCGTTCGACGTAGCAGCCGAGGATGGCGTCAATGGGGAGCCGGAAGTCGTGATCGCGGTCGTTGGTGCCCACGACACTGTTTGGGCGCTCTTTGCCTGACCGATCACCGTCGCACTGGCGCTGGCATATCCGGTGCGCGAGGCAGTCACCGTCAAGGTCCGTGAGACTCCCGCAGCCAAGCCCGTGATCGTCAAGGGCAACGTGGACCCAGACGCAACTCCCACGGACACCGTCGCCGAGGAAATCGATGGGGTCCAGGTGTAGGCGGCGTCGTAGTTCGTAACGTTGACCGTGAATCCATCACTCGTGCGAACGGGGGCGCTGAACGTGGGAGCGAGTCGCCCATCGGACCACACCGCGATGTACTTGGCTGTTACTCCACCAGCCTCCTGGAAGTGTCCGCCGGCCCAGATCCTGCCCTGGGAGTCCTCGAGCATCTCATAGACGTAGGACGAGACTCCGGTGCCCACCGCAGTCGCGACTCGGGTATTGCCGTTCCATGTCGCGATATTTCTCGTGCTGGTTCCGTTGAAGGTGCCCCAAGTTCCACCGACGTACAGGGTCCCCGTTGATGCCGACAGCAGCGAGTAGATGTCGGAGCCACCGTTTCCGATTGGCGAGGTGTCCCAGGTCGCGTTCACTGAGTCATATCTCGTGAGAAAGAAGGATGACGTCGTGCCGTCACGACCGCCTGCATAGAGGTATCTGCCGTCGGAAGCCAGCGCACGCACGTTGTCGCCACCCCCGTTCGCGCTTACCCACGCCGTCCCGGACCATCGCGCCAAGTCGTAAACCCACGTCCCATTGAAGAATTCGAACGAACCTCCGGCGAAGAGGGACCCGGCGTGAAAGATCAAGCTGTATACCGAGGAAAGGCTGGAGAACTGGCTCCCCATTGCGGACCAGGAGGAACCATCCCACTTGGCTACGCCTGATGCCGCGACTCCGTCCATCGTCGACATGGAGCCGCCGGCAACATAGAGATTGCCCGACGAATCGAAGACGAGGGCATTCAGGCCATACGTGGTTCCGACACCTGACCCAACGGGTGCCCACGTGACGCCATCCCACACGGCGATGCTCTTCGCCGCCACCCCACCTGCTTGAGTGAACGTCCCGACCGCGTAGAGCTTGCCGTTGCGGAATGCCAAGTCATTCACATTGCCATTGACGCCGCTTCCCAGGGTCGACCAGGTGGATCCGTTCCACATCGCCACCCGACTCGCACTCAAACCACCGGCAGCCGTGAAAGAGCCTCCGATGTAGATGTTGCCACTCGGGTCCGATGCGAGGGCGTACACGATTCCGTCAGTTCCTGCACCAACGGCGGACCAGCCTGCGGCAGCACTCGCAGGAGGCGCGACGACTGAAAGCCCGCAGAAGGCTAGAACGACGGTCATGGCGGCGACGCACCACGAACTCCACGGGCCTCTTCGCACAAGCCCAGTAGGCGGGAGGTCGGACGGTTCATCAAGCGAACCCACCCGTACATCCACTATTGGGGGTGTAGGCCCCCATGCAGGCGAGTGTGAAGGACGCCCCGTCGACCACCGATGACATCCCGTGCAGAGTGAACTGATGGGATCAGCCGAGGAAGGGGCCAGCGTGGACTCGAACGGCACATGCGTCCTCGTCGTCGACGACGACGACTTCACTCGCACGCTCGTGACCTCACTCGTCACCTCCCTGGGCTACGAGGTCGCGGCCAGCGCCGAGGGCGTTCCGCAGGCGATGGCTCTCGCTCATGAGACACACCCGGCACTCGCCTTGCTCGATCTCGACCTCGGCGAGGGGCCCACGGGGATCGACCTCGCCTACGGTCTGCGCAGGCTGAACCCGAGCATCGCCATAGTCATGCTCACCTCGTACGGCCACCCCACATGGATGGGACAGCGCCGCGAACCGCCGGTGGGCACTCGATACGTCGTCAAGGGAAAGCTCACCGACACCACCGTGCTGGCCGATGCACTCGCAGCAGCCCTGGCGCAACCTCTGATGCCTGAGACGTCCCTCCAGGTCGCTCCACCATTGAGCGATGGCCAGTGGGCGATCCTTCGCCTGGTCGCTGCCGGTTACACGAACGGCGAGATTGCCCGCAGACGATCGCTTACCGAGGATGCCGTCAACAAGTCCGTGTCGCGACTGGTGCGCCAGCTGGAAATCAACGTTGGCCCTTCCGGAAATGCACGCGTGCTCTTGACTCAGGCATTTAACAAACTGACGGGAACAGTGAGTGAACGTCGCCATTAGGCGCGGGGCGACTCAACTGATCGCCTTCGCCGCATTTTCTGCAGCAGTTCTCCTATCGAATTCCGAGACGATCAATCCGAAGAACGCACGTGCGTGGCTTGTCGCAGCTGCACTCACTGCCCTGGTGCCGGTGCTAGCACTCGATGTGGTGTGGTGGGTCAATAGACAAGTTCGTCAAGGACGTCGTCTATCCACTCGTGAGTCCATCCTGTTCTCCGTCCTCACGGCTACGGTATTTGCGCTTTCCGAACTGCTCATCGCACGCGCCATGGGACTTGAATCCTCAACGCAACCTTTGGTCGGAGTGCTTGTCACCATCCTCGCTGTGTCGATGATCGGAATCGGCCTGATGGTTCTTATGCAGGCGCGTCGATTCGAGGATGAGCGGCGCATGGCTCTGCTCGAAGAGGGCATTGCACTCGAACTCGCACGCCAGGAAGTCAGCGAGATCGTTCAGCGCATGCAGGTCGCGCTGCATACGGACATTGACGCTGCACTCGTGAACGCAAGGGTTGGGCTCGAGGAGCGATTGAAGGACCAGGAGCGAACGCTGGAGCAAGAGCACTGGCCAGCAATCGCCCAAGAGCTGAGATCTACTGCGGAAGACACGGTTCGGCCGCTGAGCAAATCCCTGTGGTCGCGCACGGTCATGCGGGAGTCCCGCCTTGGCTTTGTCGGCATTATTCGAAACATCCTGACGCAACAGCCATTTCGTCCGCTGACGGTCGTCGCGATTTACCTCCTCGCCGCAGCTGCCGAATCGATCACGATCCTTGGCTGGGCCGTGGGCTTGCTCTCGCTAGCCGTCGGGGTCGCCCTGATCGCCGTACTGCTCGCCACGGGCAACGCGGTCATGGCGCGTCATCCGGTTCATCACGCTTCGATCTTCGTCACGACGGTTGTCCTTGTCGAGATGACGGGGCTGCTCTCATTCCCTGTACGTGCTCGTTGGGGTTCCAGCGACTACACCTGGGGTGAGTTCATCGCGTCAGTGATCCTGGGCTCAATAGTGATCGTGGCCTCATCGGCTCTCGGATCAATTCGCACGCATCGAGACGACATCGCACGAACCTTCCAGGCTGATATCGACCGCGAACTGATCGAGTCTCATGCGTCCAGCCGACAGGTGGCTCAGCTGGCTCGTGAATCCGCTCGCATCCTGCACGGATCCGTGCAAACCCGCTTGATCGCCTGCGCGGTGGCTATTGAGCGCGCCACGGAGACAGATGATGTGACGGCTTTTCGCCTCGCCTTGCAAGAAGCGCACGAGGTGCTCACCACACCCCTCAGTTCGCCCCCGAGTCTTGACGTCGCTCTCCTCGATGAAGTCGAACGCAAAGTGTCGCTGTGGTCGAGTTTGTGCGCGATTGAGGTTCACCTCGACATGGCGCTCTCCGATGTTCGAGGGCGATTCGCTCGCGAAGTCGGTCGCGTGGTGGAGGAAGGCCTGAGCAACGCGATCCGCCACGGAGGCTCCTCTTCCATTCGCATCGACATTGCGAACTCTGCCGACAACGTGATCGTCCTCGTGGCGGACAACGGGATCGGGCCGACCGGCGGCAGACCTGGCCTGGGCTCTGCCGTGCTCGACGGCATCAGCGAGGAATGGTCCCTCACCCGCGAGGGAACAGGTGCAACGCTGAGAGTTCTGCTGCGTGCCGCTCCATTCGAGGCATAAGGGGACCCCCCGCACACCCATCAGAGCCCGCCTGCCCTTGCTGCCTTCCGGCCCTGGGGGGGTTCAGCGAGATGACGCCGCACGAGGGGTCGGCATAAGGGTACGCGGCAGGCGATTGGCTCACCAAGTGCCCCAACTTGTAGCCTCTCCCACGGAGGATTCGCCTAGTGGCCTATGGCGCTCGCCTGGAACGCGGGTTGGGGGAAACCCCTCAGGGGTTCAAATCCCCTATCCTCCGCGCTGATACGCAAGTGGGACGGACCGATTCGGTCCGTCCCACTTCGTGCTTGTAGGCTTTTCCGCGGTGGCGTGTCCGAGCGGCCAAAGGAGCACGCCTCGAAAGCGTGTGTGGGTGAAAGCTCACCGTGGGTTCAAATCCCACCGCCACCGCCATGAGAACTGGGCATCCCGTATGGGGTGCCCAGTTCTCATTTCGATAGCGCGCGGGATTTGGGAGGAGCTCACGCAATGGGCGACGGTTGCGAAAACGTGCCCTGGCGCTGAATTCGTGTTCGACGTTCGCATCGAGGGAAATGCACTCCTGTAGCCTCACGGCAATGATGCGCGGAACGCAGGTGATGGGTAACACCGACGCGTCTCGACGGTGGGTATTGCGCGTCTCCGCGCTCGCCATGGTGCTCACCACCGTGGCGGCATGCACGAATTCCCCGATTTCCTCGGCTCCTTCGGCCGACTCGATTGGGATGATCCGCGAGACCGACCAGGGCACCGCGCTCACGATTCCGGCTATGTGGGCTGCCAAGCAGAGCGACGGCTCGATTGTCGGGGGCATCGAGCCTGCCGAGGTTCTCGTCGCGGTCAAGGGGGATGGTCAGTTCACTGTCGATCTCTCGACAATCGAGTCACGGGGAGCCGGCCCTCAATGGGAGGCGGCGACCGCTCAGGCAGCAGCAGTAGGAACCCTGCTCAGTGCATCGGATCCGTCGAAGATCGATCTCGGCTTCACGATCACCGGCCCCATTGACGGGCCGTCGGCCGGCGGCCTCCTGACAGTCGGGGTGCTGGCGGCGATCAATCGCGATCCCCTACTTCCACACGTCACCATGACGGGCACCATCTCGCCGGACGGATCCATCGGTGCAGTCGGCTACGTGCCCACCAAGGTCGCCGCGGCTGCACAGGCGGGATACACGACGATCGTCGTGCCTTCGGGGCCGATTCAGGTCACGAACGCTGATGGCTCAACGCAGCCGCTCGCCGAGTACGCGGCCACACTCGGCGTGAGAATCATCCCGGTGCGTACCGTGAACGAGGCGTACAAGGAACTGACCGGCAGTGCCTACGTGCCCATCCCCGCGGTTCCCGTGGTGGCCTCGCCGCAGTCCGGCGCCGCCATCACCGCAACGACACGCACGATGCTCGCGCGACTCACCGCCGCAATCACGACGGCTCCGACCGGCACTGACGAGCAGGCCATTGCCCGGGCTCGGTCGGCGATTCCCCGGATGAAGGCGGCAATGGCGAAGGGCGAGTGGGATCGCGCGTACGGTCTCGGTGCTTTCTCGTACCTGCGTCTGGCGCGCGAATCGGGCGCCGCACGCGTGGAATCAACGCTGTCGACCTCGGGAATCGTGAAGGCGGAGATCGAACTTCGAGCGGCAACCACGGCTGCGCTGCAGGATGCGATCGAAGCCCGCGACTCCGCGATTGATTCCACGCCCCTGCTGCTCGAGAAGGCACTCGACCTACCGGGTGCGCTCGGTTGGGCGACGTACGCGATCGCCTCGTATCGGGGCATCCTGCTCGAACTTGATCAGCCGAATGACAAGGCCGCGTTGATCGCTGCAGGTCGCGTCCTCGCGGAAGAGTCCGCAGGAGTCAAGGACATGCTTCCCGACGCCTTGCAGGTGCTCAACGCCATGCCCTCCCGCACATCGATCACCGCTGAGGAGCTTCGCTCCTTCCTCGCGGGCTATTCAGTTCTTCTGCGCAGTGCGGGCCAGGCGAACACCGATTATCTCGCGGCACTCATCGCACGATCGTGGGTCGCCGACGGCACGGTCAGCGATGACGGACTCATCGGCGCGAACCAGGTGCTGCAGTCGTCCGCCAGCAACGTGACGCCGGGTAGTGCAACAGAGGCCCTCGCGCAGTGCGCCGACGCTCTCACGTTCTATGTCGTCTCCAATGGACTTGTCTCCGGGCACCAGGCCTATGCGATCACGGGCACCTCGAGCAGCCACTGGACCAGCCCGGTTCCCCTGGCGATCGACTCCGCTGTCGACACGGGTGCGGCAACCATCGAGGCCTACGGGGCCATCCTTCGGGCGCGTGGGCTCACGGTCGGCTATCCGCTCTGGTCGTCCAGGTGGGGCAGGGCCGCCGCACTCGAGTACCGCGGACGCGCGGAGGCCACGGATTCAGGCTGGCTCGCCCTGAACGAGACGTGGTACGACGCGGTGAGCATGTTCATGGTCAATGCCAAGACCCAGAGCTGAGGAGCCGCACGCCGGTGAGTAATCCGGGATGAAACCCCGTCCAAGGGTCGCCTACGATGAGAGCAGGCGCATCAACGACGACGCGCATCTTCGAAAGGCAGTGATGACCAACCAAGAGCAGCCGGTGCACCTGAACAACCACCACACCGACACCCTCACGGCGATCTTCGCCCACCCCACCAGCCACAACGTTCGCTGGCACGACGCCATCAGCCTGCTCGAGGCCGTCGGCACCGTCGAGGAGAACCACAGCGGCAAGTTCAAGATCCACGTGGGCGACCAGATGGAGTTCTTCGACCGCCCCAAGGGCCACGACTGCGGCGAGCAGCAGGTCGTCGACTTCCGCAAGATGCTCAAGGCAGCCGGCTTCGAGCCGACCAAGCCGGGCCACGAGGACTAATCCTCCGTTCGACTCCCGAATCTCCCCGCCTGCACCTTGGGCGGGGAGATTCGTCACTTTCGGGTCGATCGCCTGCCACGTACTGCCGACGTAAGTAAGTTGCGGGCATGAGTTACGAGCAGATACAACTCGACATCGTCTCCCCCACCGCGACCATCACCCTCAATCGCCCCGAGGCGATGAACGCGATCACCGTGGTGATGCTCGGGGAGCTGGCCGACGCCCTCGCCGTGATTGCCGCTGATCCGTCGATTCGCGCGGTGATCATCACCGGTGAGGGACGCGCCTTCAGCGCCGGAGTGGATCTCAAGGCACTGGGCACGCGATCACTGGAGGGCGGTGCCGTCGGCGACTACCTCGATATCCCGGCGCGTGCGGTCATCACCGCGATCGCATCTCTCGAGGCGATCGTCATCGCGAAGGTCAACGGCTTCTGCTTCACCGGTGCTCTCGAACTCGCCCTTGCCTGCGACCTGATCATCGCCGCCGATGAGGCGAAGTTCGGTGACACGCATGCGAAGTGGGGCCTGCGCCCGTCATGGGGAATGAGCCAGCGCCTTCCGCATCTCGTCGGCCCGCAGCGCGCGCGCCTTCTCTCGTACTCGGCGATGACGTTCACCGGAGTCCAGGCAGCACAATGGGGCCTCGCCTCCGCTTCATATCCACTCGAGGGTCTCGACACTGCAGTCGCCGCACTCGCGGCCACCATCGCGGAGAACAGCAAGGGTGCCCTGCTCGCATACAAGGATCTCTACCGCGCTGCCGATGACCTTGAGCTCGCCGAAGGCATCGCGTACGAGGAGTCGACCCAGTACGAGATCGACGACACCGAGCCGCGCATCGCGCAGTTCCGCTGAGAAGAGGAATCACCATGCGTGCTGCTGTGCTGAATGGCTACGGCGAGCTCCTATCGATCACCGATATCGCTCGGCCAGTGCCCGCCGCCGGTGAGGTACTGATCAAGGTGACTGCCGCAGGTCTGTGCCACACCGACCTGCACCTGATCGACGGCGATCCCGCGATCCTTCCCGGCTTTCCAGCGGTGCTCGGCCACGAGACGGCAGGTGTTGTCGAGGAAATCGGTGCCGGTGTCGTGTCTGTTGCCGTCGGTGACGCTGTCGCGGTGTTCGGAGCGCAGGGCTGCGGTTCTTGTCCGACGTGCCTCGCGGGCCTGGAGAACATGTGCTCAGTGCAGGTGCTCTCGATGAATGGCATTGGCATTGCAGGTGGCTTCGCCGAGTACATGATCGTTCCGGCGGAGCGTCATCTTGTTCCTATGGGCGAGCTCGACCCAGTGAAAGCGGCTGGCCTGACTGATGCGGGGTTGACTCCTTATCGCGCGGTTCAGCGCGCGCTCGCACACCTCGAGCCCGGCAGCACCGCCGTGGCTATTGGGCTCGGTGGTCTCGGTCAATTCGGAATTCAGTACTTGAACCTGTTGAGCGATGCTCGCATCGTGGGTCTCGATCCTGATCCCGCGAAGCGCGCACGAGCACTCGAACTCGGTGCCGATCTCGTCCTTGATCCGACATCTGCCGACTTCGGCGAGGCGACGGCCGAGCATGATCTCGCTGGCGGATGTGCCGCAGTGCTCGACTTCGTCGGCAACGATGCGTCACTCGCGACGGCGCGTTCACTTCTCGCTGCGCGGGGCATGCTCAACATCGTCGGTCTCGGTGGCGGCAGCACTGAGCTCAGCTTCTTCACGATGCCGCCCGAGTCTGTCGTGACGACGACCAACTGGGGCTCTGCACCTGAGATGGCCGAGGTGATCGCACTCGCGCGCGAGGGTCGCATTGAGTCGACCGTGACGGTCTACTCGCTCGATGATGCTCAGGTCGCTGTCGACGACCTACGCGCGGGCCGGGTCGACGGCCGCGCTGTCATCGTGCCGTAGGCGAACGCCTAACGGTGACGCAGGCGTGCTCCGAGAAGGTACATCTCGCAACCGAGGCAGAAGTCGAATGCCGCGTTGAGGAATGCGGCGGCGAGAGCGAAGCCGATCGCAATGGCCGCGATCAGAGTTGCGCCGAGGATGATCGACACGAGTGCGACGATCATGAAGATGAGTCCGACAGCCTGCGCGAAGCGCGGCGGCGCTGCGTCCTCGAGTACCTGCGGCGGTGCCAGGCGCGGGCCGATCACCGTGCGGTAGAGGATTCCGTAGGGCTGTGCATGCAGGCCGACGAGTGCTCCGAGACCGAAGACCAGGGTCTGCCAGGCGACGAGCACATCGGAGAGCGGGCTTCCGACGGTGATGAGCGCAATTGCCAGCACGACCGTGGTGATAGCGCCGCCGAAGCGCGGGCCGCGCGGATCGATCTCGGTGCGGGTGCAGATCGCAGTCGTCATGGGAACTCCTTCACTCGTTCTACGAGAACGCTAGAACGAGCGGATTCGCGCGCGGCCCGGGGTCGGGCAATTGCAAACGGCTTGCAGATCAGCGAGTGAGCTCGCCGATGGCGGCGATGACATCGACCTTGCGAGGTGCCCCGCTGGCCCGCTTGCGGATGGCCCCGCGGGTGTCGAGAACCAGAACGGTGGGGGTGCGTCGAATGTCGAGTTGGCGCACGAGTTCGAGATTCGACTCGGCATCGATTTCGATGTGGGTGACGCCCGGAATCATCTGCACGACCTCGTCGAGGATGCGGCGCGTCGCCCGGCAGGGCTGGCAGAACGCACTGGAGAACTGCACGAGGGTCGCAACCTCACCGAGCGAGGTACCGATCGCCGCCGCCGTGAGCACATCGCCGCCGTGCTCGTCATGCACCGCGTCGTGGACGTCAGCAGGCGGAGCATCATCGGGCAACGGCACCGGCCGCGCATCCCCGATCGACTTCATGCGTCCATCGGTCGCGCGACGCCACAGGCCGAATGCCGTCGCGGCAGCGAGGGCGAGCACGAGGATCAGGACACCGGTCATAACAGCGCTAACTCTCCACCCTCGTGATCTGTTCCCGCGCCCAGGTGGCGATTCGCTCGAGGGTCTCGTCGTCGATTGCCGACTCGGCGTGACCGAAGCCCGAAATCTCCCAGAGCTCGACGTTGTCATTTCCGCTTGCCACGGCAGCCGCGTGAAGTGATCGCGGATGCTCGAGGGGGAAGTAGCGATCGACATCACCGTGCACGATGAGCACGGGCAGATGCGGGTAGCGGGTGATGGCCTCGACGGGTGGCTCGGGCATCGGGTCGGGCCATCCTTGCGAATCGATGCGAGTGCCCCGCGTGCGCATGAAGGAGCGACCTGCCTTCGATGCCACGACTTTGTGCATGCGACGCATGATCTTGGTGCCGCGGTAGTACCAGAACGCCGGCGCACTGACCGCTACGACGGCATCGACGTGATCGTTCTCGCCCTGCGGGAACGCCGCCTGGCGCAGCACGACCGCGCCGCCCATCGAGAAACCGACGGTGATCACATGCCGGTAGCCGAGCTCTCGTGCCCATGTGACGGCGGCCGAGACGTCCCAGATTTCCTTGTGGCCAATGGTGGTGACACCGGCGGACTCGCCGTGACCTCGCATGTCGAGCACGATGACCGCAGCCGATCGGGAGAGCACGCGCACGACCTTCTCCACGCGCTCGGAGCGCCATTGCCCGGTGAACCCATGGGCAACGACCAGGCAGAGATCACCCTCGCGCGGCATGTGCGCAGCGCTGATCGAGGTGCCGTCGGAGGCGGTGAGCGTCATGGATTCGGGTTCCTGGCCCATTCCCCACCCCGCCTTCTCGCTCTGCACCACCTGTGACCTGCTTCCCGGTCGAGCCCCCATTGTCTCCGATGCCGTAGCCTGGGGTCCTTCCCGAGGGTGAAAGGCGGTGACATGAGGCTTCTCCTGCTCACCCGTGCCATGGAGCCCTCCTCCGAGGTACTGCCGGCCCTCGGTCTCCTGGCCCACCACGTGCGCGCCCTCCCGGCAGAGCCCACTGCTCTCCTTGATGCACCCAACTGCGATGCCCTGGTCATCGACGGCCGCCGCGACCTGCCCGCCGTGCGCGGCCTCACCCGACTGATCCGCCAGACCGGGGTCGATGTTCCCGTGCTCCTCGTCACCACCGAAGGTGGCCTGGCTGCCGTGCAGTGGGACTGGGGAATGGACGAAATCCTGCTCGACACGATCTCGCCGGCAGAGCTCGAGGCACGCCTGCGCCTTGCAGTCTCGCGTATCGGCGAGGCGACCGGCGCGACGAACTCCGAGCCCGAGGAGATCCGCAGCGGCGAGCTCATGGTCGACGAGGGCACCTACACGGCGAAGCTTCGCGGTCGCAGTCTTGACCTCACCTTCAAGGAATTCGAGCTACTCAAGTTCCTCGCCCAGCACCCCGGTCGCGTCTTCACTCGCGCACTCTTGCTGCAGGAAGTGTGGGGCTACGACTACTTCGGCGGCACTCGCACTGTCGATGTTCACGTACGCCGCCTTCGCGCGAAGCTCGGCGTCGAGCATGAGTCGCTGATCGGCACCGTGCGCAACGTCGGCTACCGATTCGTCCCGATGGGCGAGGCTGCGCTCGACGACGACATGGTCGTCGACCCGTCGCTGGTATGAGCATGTCGCTCACTGTCAGCACAGTCGAGCATCTCGACCCGGCCGAGCTCGCCGGCGTCATCACCTTGATCGAGCACGTGACGTCGGCTGACGGCCTGCATCCGCTCTCCGAGCACGTCTATCTCCACCTTCGCCATGGCGGCGAGGACGGTGGTCGGCACGTGCTCGTGCGCGATGACTCGTCCACCATCGTCGGCTATGCGCATCTGGACTGCACTGACATGGTCGAAGGACCAAGTGCCGAGCTCGCGGTCGAGCCGGCTGCACGCCGCGAGGGTGTCGGCCGCCTGATCATCACGACCTTGCTCGAGCTCACCGAGGGTCAGGGACTTCGGCTGTGGGCCCATGGCGAGCAGGCGGCGGCCGCGCGGCTGGCCCGTTCGATGGGCTTCGAGCACTCGCGCGTGCTGTGGCAGATGCGGCGTTCGCTGTTCGCGCCGCTTTCAGCCGCGGCTCTGCCCGAGGGCTTCACCATCCGTGCCTTCGAACCGGGCGTCGATGATCGGGCGTGGCTGCGCATCAACTCGCGGGCCTTCGCCGATCTGCCCGATCAGGGCGGCTGGACCTTGGATGATCTCCACCGGCGCATGGCCGAGCCCTGGTTCTCGGCCGCCGGCTTCCTGATCGCCGAGCACGAGGGTGAGGTCATCGGCTTCCATTGGACGAAGGTCCACGGGCGCAAGAGCAGTGGTGGCCATGACCATGACGCCATCGGCGAGGTGTACGTCGTAGGGGTCGACCCCGACTACGCCGGTCGCGGCCTGGGCCGCGCCCTGACCCTGGCCGGCCTTCACCACCTTCGTGGCCTCGGACTCTCCCAGGCGATGCTGTACGTCGATGCCAGCAATACCTCGGCTATTCGCCTCTACGAGGGACTCGGCTTCTCCCGCTGGGATACCGACGTTCTCTATCGTCATCGCACGGTTGCCACTCGTTAACCCCGCTGTGCCACGATGGACCCGTGTCCCTAGAGCAGACTTCCCCCACCGAGGCGCAGCCCACGCCGCTGCCGATTCATGGTGGCGATCTCCCGCCTGACCGCTTCCTCGACCGAGAGCTCTCCTGGCTCGCCTTCAACCAGCGGGTTCTCGAGCTTGCCGAGGACGACACGCTGCCCCCGCTGGAGCGGGCCAAGTTCCTCGCCATCTTCGCGAGCAACCTCGATGAGTTCTTCATGGTGCGGGTCGCCGGCCTCAAGCGCCGCATCGCGACCGGTATCGCTGTGCGTGCCGCGAGCGGCCTGACCCCTCGCGAGGTGCTCGAGAACATCTGGGTGCGCGCCCACGCCCTGCAGCGCGAGCACGCGAATGTCTTCCACGGCGAGGTGATGCCCGCACTCAGCGACAACGGGATCGAGTTGTTGCGCTGGGCCGAGCTCACCGATGCCGAGCGCGATGCGACCGAGCCGTTCTTCGACGGCCAGGTGTTCCCGGTGCTCACTCCGCTCGCTGTCGATCCGTCGCACCCCTTCCCGTACATCAGCGGTCTGTCGCTGAATCTCGCGGTCGTCGTGCGCAATCCGATTACCGGCACCGAGCTCTTCGCTCGCGTCAAGGTGCCGCCGTCACTTCCGCGATTCGTCGCCGTGGGCCCTCAGCGTTTCGTGCCGCTGGAAGACATCATCGCCGCGCACCTCAATGACCTCTTCCCAGGCATGCAGATTCTCGAGCATCATGCCTTCCGCGTGACGCGCAATGAGGATGTCGAGGTCGAGGAGGACGACGCCGAGAACCTCCTGCTCGCACTCGAGCGCGAGTTGATGCGTCGCCGCTTCGGTCCTCCCGTGCGCCTGGAGGTCGAGGAGTCCATCTCCGCACACGTGCTCGACTTGCTGGTCAGCGAGCTCGACATCAATGAGCACGAGGTCTTCCGCATTCCGGGCCCGCTGGATCTCACGGGTCTGTGGACAGTGGTGGCGCTCGATCGCGATGATCTGAAGCAGCCGAAGTTCGTGCCGAGCACGTCTCGACAGCTCAACCTTGTCGAGTCATCGATCGCGCCCGACGTGCTCGCCTCGGTGCGCGAGCACGATGTCCTGCTTCATCACCCCTATGACTCCTTCAGCACGAGTGTGCAGCTGTTCCTGGAGCAGGCAGCCCGTGACCCGCAGGTGCTCGCCATCAAGCAGACCCTGTACCGCACCTCCGGTGATTCACCGATCACCGAGGCACTGATCGATGCTGCGCAGATGGGCAAGCAGGTACTCGCCCTGGTCGAGATCAAGGCGCGCTTCGACGAGCAGAACAACATCGACTGGGGTCGCAAGCTCGAGGAAGCCGGCGTGCACGTGGTCTACGGCCTCGTCGGTCTCAAGACGCACTGCAAGCTCTCGATGGTGGTGCGCAATGACGGGGATCGCCTGCGTCGCTACACGCACATCGGTACCGGCAACTATCACCCCAAGACTGCCCGCCTGTATGAGGACTTCGGCCTCATCACCTGCGACGAGCAGGTGGGTGAGGATGTCAGCAACCTGTTCAACGTGCTCTCGGGATACTCGATGAACACGGAGTATTCGCGTCTGCTCGTCGCTCCTCATTCGGTGCGCACCGGCCTGGTCGAGCGCATTGAGCGCGAGATCGAGCACCATGAGGCAGGTCGTACCTCCGGCATCCAGTTCAAGACCAACGCACTCGTCGACGAGGGCATCATCGATGCCCTGTACCGCGCATCCGCCGCCGGTGTACCGGTGCAGGTGTTCGTGCGCGGTATCTGCGCTCTGCGCCCCGGAGTACCGGGCCTGAGCGACAACATCGAGGTGATCAGCATCCTGGGCCGCTTCCTCGAGCACTCGCGCGCGTACTGCTTCGAGAATGGCGGTGACAAGGAGGTCTGGATCGGATCGGCCGACATGATGCACCGCAATCTCGATCGCCGTGTCGAGACTCTCGTGCGACTCGTGCAGCCCGAGCAGATCGACGAGATCAGCGGCCTGTTCGCACTCGCCTTCGATCCCGCGACTTCGGCATGGCACCTGCGCACCGACGGAACCTGGGTGCGTGACACCGTCGGAAGCGACGGCATTCGCCTGCGTGACTACCAGGAGACTCTCGTGGCGCGCCAGAAGCGCCGCGAAGCACGCTGATGGCGACTTTCCGCGAGGTCGAGCGCAAGGTGCGCGTCGCTGACTCCTTCGATATCGCTCCGGTGCTCGATCACCTGGGCGACTATCGGCCACGGCGCGGCCCGGCATTCACCATGCTCGCCGACTATTTCGACACCGATGAACTGACCTTGTTCCGCTGGCGCATCACGCTGCGCCGACGCGAGGGCGGCGTCGACCAGGGCTGGCACCTCAAGCTGCCGGTGGTCGGCGGCCATGCGGGTGATCGCGATGAAGTGCGCCTTGATCTCTCCGAGCACGTGCCCGCACGACTCGGCGACATCGTCTCGCCCCTCATTGGCGAGAAACCGCTGAAGCCGCAGGTGATCGTCGAGACCCTGCGCACCCCGGTATCCATCGTTGATGCCGAGGGCCGGATGCTTGCCGAGGTCGTCGATGACCGCGTGACCGTGCGGCTACCGGGCCAGCCGGAGGCGCAGTTCCGCGAGATCGAGGTCGAGGCGGCCGACGCCGCCGATCCCGAGTCGATCGCGTGCATGAACGCAGTCGTCGACCGCTTCCTCGCCGCCGGAGGCGAACTCGGATCGTCGAGCAAGGCCGCCTCCGCACTCGGTGCTCGAGCCGGAGGCGAATGCGATGTGCCCGAGCCTCGACTCCCGTCCTCGCATGTCATGGCCGTTGACGTGATTCGAGTGGCGATCGCCTCGGGAGTGCGGGCCTTGATGCTCGCTGACGTCGACGTGCGCCGCGATGCACCCGACGCGGCGCATGCGATGCGAGTCGCAGCCCGCCACCTTCGCGCCTTCCTGCACACCTATGGGGATTTCTTCGACACCGGCTGGCGCGATCGCATGAGCGAGGAACTTGCCTGGGTGGCCTCTGAGCTCGGTGCGATCCGTGACACCGAGGTACTGCTTGCACGACTCCTCGATCATGCAGGCGCCCTGGGTGATGACGACGGCACGCGAGTCAGCGAATTCTTGAATGCACGACTCGGGCAACGCCTGCAGTCGGCACGTGCGAGCGCACTGGCGGCACTGCGCAGTGACCGTCATCAGTACCTCATCGAGGATCTCATCGATGCCGCGAGTAACCCGAGCGCACTGCCCATCGCCTACTCCGACTACTCCGAGAGCATGCCGAGGCTGGCCTCTGCAGCCTGGCATGAGTTCCGCAATACCGTGCGGGGCCTCGACATCGACTCACCCTCACACGAGTGGCATCACGCACGCATACTCGCCAAGCGGGCCAGGTACGCGATGGATGCCCTGGCTCCCCTCGAGGGCAAGCCGGTCAAGCGCCTGGCCCATGCCCTGTCGATTGCGACCGAGCTGCTCGGTATTCATCAGGATGCCTACGTCGCGCAGCAGACCCTGAGCTCACTCGCCACGGCTCCGAGTACCTCGGGAAGCATGGGGCTCCTGCTGGGCCGTCTGTTCGAGTACGAGAGCGATGAGGAAATCCTCGATCGCTTCCGTTTCATGGATGCCTGGCCCGACATCAAGAAGGCGGCGAAGAAGGTGGAGTGGCTGTGACCGAGCAGTCGACCGACAACACCGTGCGCGCTGCCGGCGTTGTTGTCCTGCGCGACGCCGACCCCCTCCGCGAGGTGCTGATCGTGCATCGCCCGCATCGCAGCGATTGGTCGCTCCCCAAGGGCAAGGTCGATCCGGGTGAGCATCTGCTCGAGACCGCCGTGCGCGAGTGCGCGGAGGAGACTGGTCTCAATGTCGCACTGCGAGCGCCTCTCGCCCGACAGTCGTACATGGCACTCGGTCGTCCGAAGACCGTCGACTACTGGATCGGCGTCATTCGCGACGACGAAGGCTTCGCCCCCGATGAGGAGATCGACGAGATCCGCTGGGTGCCCGTCGATCGCACGGCTGGCATCTTGACGTACGCCCATGATCGCGATCTGGTCACCGAGGCACTCGCACTTCCCGAGACCTCACCGCTAGTGATCCTGCGCCACGCCAAGGCGATGAAGCGCTCGGATTTCGACGGCAAGCCCGATGCGCTCCGACCGCTCTCGGGCAAGGGACGCACCCAGGCCAAGGCTCTCGTGCCACTGCTCGATGCCTATGGCATCACTGCCGTGCACACCTCTGACTCCACTCGTTGCACCGAGACCGTTAAGCGCTTCGTCAAGACTCTCGACAGCAAGGTCGAGCTCGAGTCATCGCTCAGTGAGGAAGCTCATCACGAGAGTCCCAAGCGCGCGGCCAAGACGATCCGGCGCATCATCGAGTCCGATGAGCCGGCAGTGATCTGCTCGCACCGACCGGTGATGCCGACGATCATGGCTACCTTGGCTGATTGCCTCGGCCTCGATGTCGATGATCCGCGGCTCGATCCAAAGATGTCACCGGGCGCCTTCATCGTTGTTCACCGGTCATTCGTGGACGGAGAAATCCGTGCGGTGGCGATCGAGCGTCATGATGCGCCACTAGGCGACAGCGAGAATCACGACTCTCTTGCGTGACCCGGTTACCTTCACCGAGCAGTTGCCGGGGCGCGTGAGCTGAACTCCCTTGCCGGTCACCGAGCACTGTGCCTTGGTGAGGGCAATGATCGAGCCCGTCGTGCGGCCGGCCCAGCGCAATACGGTCGACTTCCGCACTGTCGTGCCGACCTTGCCGGTGCCGCTGACTGCGGTGACTGCCGCGCTCGGGGTTGACGGGCCGCTCAGGCCGATGGAGTTACCCGACGTGACGGTAACGGTGTACGAGGTGCCGACGGCAAGCCCGCTGATCACGCACGAGACCACGTCAGACGTGCAGCTGCGCTGATCACTCGAGGATGTTGCGACGTAGGAGATCTCGGCTCCGCCGTCGTTGATCGGCGGGGTCCAGCTCACGTAGACGCGGCCGCCCTGCAGTGCCTTCACCTGGACTCCAGTCGGAGCCCCCGGGGGTGACTGCGGGAGCGCGACGTACTGGCGCAGCCAGGGCAGGAATGAGGTGATGCGCGTGTAGAGGCCGGGGTACTTCGGATCCGCGCAGCCACTGCCGCTGCTGACGATGCCGGCCAGTACTGCGGCGCCGTTATAGGCCACGGTGAGGGGGCCACCACTGTCGCCCTGGCAGGCATCGACTCCGCCCTGCGGCATGCCGGCGCATACGTGATTACCCGGCACGAAGCTCGAGCCGTATTCGCCGCACTTCGGGTCAGTGGGCGACGACAGGATCTGCACGGTGGCCGCACGCAGCAGCGGGGATGAGGAGCCGCTCAGGGTCGTTGTGCCCCAACCGCTGATCGTCGCCTGCTCCCCTGCGGCCGGCCAGGCATTCGCATCCTGCACGAGGGGAAGCGCAACAGGCTGCACCGATGTGCTGGTCGTGATCGGAGCAGCGAGACCGATCAGCGCGAGGTCATTGGAATAGGTGGTGGAGTTCCAGCCGGGATTCACGATGACCTGTGAGACCTGCACGAGGTGGTCACGTGAGAGGTGGTTCTGGTCGGTTACTCCGACGAAGGCCTCCACTTGTGAGGGACTCACGCCGTTCATGCAGTGCGCAGCTGTGAGGATCCAGGTGTCGGAGATGATCGCGCCGCCGCATTGGGTCGCGTTGTTGATGCGCAGGAGAACCTGCCAGGGGGCCGAGGTGATGTCGATCGGGCTTCCGCCCACGATTCGAGGAGCGCTTGCCTGCGCCTCGGAGAGCCCGAGCACCACGAAGGACAAGGCGGCTATCGACGCGGCGAGGATCCGCAGGGCACGCCCGGTCATGGTGGTCACTCGATAAGTATGCGCGGGGCTCACAGAGCCGCGGTCACGCCCTTGCCCAGGACCACGATGCCACCCTCGCTGACCGTATAGAGGTCGCGGTCGCGCTCGAGATCGACGCCGATCTGGGCGCCATCGGGAATGACGACGTTCTTGTCGAGAATTGCGTGGCGCACCACCGCATTGCGGCCGATGCGCACTCCCGGCATCACGACACTGCCCTCGACATAGGCGCCCGAGTCGACGTAGACGCTCGAGGCGAGTACCGAGGTACGTACGTGCGCACCGGAGACGATCGTTCCCGAGCCGACCATGGACTCGTGAGCATTGCCACCCTCGACGAACTTGGCCGGCGGTAGCGACGGCAGGTTCGACAGGATCGGCCAACGGCGGTTGTACAGGTTGAAGATCGGATGCACCGAGACGAGATCCATGTGCGCATCGTGATAGCTGTCGAGCGTGCCTACATCTCGCCAGTAGCCGCGATCTCGCTCGGTCGCGCCCGGCACGATGTTCTGGTCGAAGTCGTAGACGAAGGCCTGGCCCGTGGCCGTGAGCATCGGAATGATGTTCGTGCCCATGTCGTGGATTGAGGTCTCGTCGGCGGCATCGGTGCGCAGGGCTTCGAGGAGCACGTCGGTGCTGAAGACGTAGTTGCCCATCGACACGAAGCAGTGATCGTCATCGCCGGGGATGGTCGGCGGATTCGCGGGCTTCTCCAGGAAGCGGGAGATCTTGCGACCATCGGGCGCAGTCTCGATGACACCGAAGTCATGTGCCTCGGCCTTGGGCATGCGAATGCCAGCCACGGTGACGCCGGCGCCGGACTCGATGTGCGCCTGGATCATCTGCATGGGATCCATGCGGTACACGTGGTCGGCGCCGAAGACGACCACGTACTCGGGCCCCTCGTCGTAGACCAGGTTCAGGCTCTGGAAGATCGCGTCGGCCGAGCCGGTGTACCAGCGCGGGCCCAGGCGTTGCTGGGCCGGCACGGGGGTGACGTAGTCGCCGAGCAACGTGGGCATGCGCCAGGTCGTGGTGATGTGACGGTCGAGGGAGTGCGACTTGTACTGGGTCAGCACGCACACGCGGCGCAGGCCGGCGTTGATGAGGTTCGAGAGCACGAAGTCGACGAGGCGATAGGAGCCGCCGAAGGGAACGGCGGGCTTGGCTCGGTCCGCGGTCAGCGGCATGAGTCGCTTGCCCTCGCCTCCCGCGAGGACGATCGAGAGCACGTGCGGGGACATCGTCACATCAGAAACAGTAGTGACTCGAGGAGGCCGAGGGGAGAACTCAGCGAGAACTTTCAGAACATTGGACCTCGGGGACGGCTCCATGACGGCATTAGGCTCACCGCATGCGCATCGGAATGCTCACCCGTGAATGGCCCCCGGAGATCTACGGCGGCGCAGGAGTGCACGTCGACCAGCTGGTGGCCCAGCTGCGGCACCTGGCCGAGGTCGAGGTCCACTGCTTCGGAGCCCCGCGACCCGATGCCATGGCACACCCCGTTCCCGGCTTCCTTGAGGGCGCCAACCCCGCACTGCAGGTGCTCGGTGTCGATCTCGACATGGTCCAGGCCACGGCCGGAGTCGACATCCTGCACTCGCACACCTGGTACGCGAACTTCGCCGGCCAGGTGGGCGGGCTGATGCACGGGGTGCCGCACGTGATTACGGCTCATTCGCTCGAGCCGATGCGCCCGTGGAAGGAGGAGCAGCTCGGTGGTGGCTACCGCGTCTCCTCCTGGGTCGAGCGCACCGCCTACAACGACGCGCAGGCGATCATCGCGGTGAGCAACGGCATGCGTGCCGACGTGCTCACGTCGTATCCGAGTGTTGATCCCTCGAAGGTTCATGTCGTGCATAACGGCGTTCCGACTGACGTCTACCGACACGACCCCGATTCCGCTGCACTCGAGCAGTACGGCATTGACCAGTCGCGACCGTACGTGCTGTTCGTCGGTCGCATCACGCGGCAGAAGGGCATCATGCACCTGCTCAATGCCGCCCGACGTTTCGACGACGACGTCGTACTCGTGCTCTGCGCTTCATCACCTGACACTCCCGAGATCGGCGTCGAGGTGGCCAACGCCGTTGCATCGCTGCGCGAACTGCGCGGCGATGACTCAGTCATCTGGATTCAGGGGCAGGCAGCGCGCCCGCAGTTGATCCAGTTGTTCTCGCATGCGCTCGCCTTCGTCTGCCCCTCGGTCTACGAGCCCCTGGGCATCGTCAATCTCGAGGCCATGGCCTGCGAGACCGCAGTGGTGGCCAGTGCCGTGGGCGGTATTCCCGAGGTTGTCGTCGACGGAGTCACCGGCACCCTGGTGCCTTTCACTCCAGACTCGCTCGCCGGCTTCGAGCACGCGTTCGCCGATGCCGTCAATGCGATGGCCGCTGATCCGTACCGTGCTAGGGAGATGGGCAAGGCCGGTCGGGCTCGCGCAGTCGCCGACTTCGGCTGGGCAGCCATTGCGGAGCAGACCATGGAGGTCTATCGGGCCGCAGGGGCGTGAGCGATCTCGCCGAGGTCCTTCCCGGAGGCCCGCTCGCCCATCGACCCAATCCACGGCTCGGCTACGCCCTCGTCGTCATTGCCGCGATTTGCTTCGCGACGAATGCGACAGTCTCGAAATCCCTGCTGCTGAGCGGTTTCGAGGCAACTCGCCTCGCGCAGCTTCGCGTGACCGCGGCGTTCCTCATCATCGGCGTGATCCTCGCCCTGACCAGGCCCTCGGCCTTCAAGGTCAAGCGCGCGGAATGGCCTGCGCTTATCGCCTTCGGCCTGATCGGCGTCACGTTCACGCAGTTGCTGTACTTCATGGGCATCTCGCGCCTGCCCATCAGCATCGCTCTGCTGCTTGAGTTCACCGCGCCGATCATGGTCGCGCTGTACTGGAAGTTCGGCATGCACAAGCACGTGGGTCGCGGCGTCTGGCTGGGCCTGGTGCTCGCCCTCGGCGGTCTCGCACTGGTAGCCGAGGTCTGGAGCGGCTTCAGTCTTAATCCGATCGGTGTCGCCTGCGGTATCGGCGCTGCTGCAGCGCTGGCGGTCTACTACCTCGCGGGCGACAAGGCGGTCAGTGCACCGTTCAACCGGGACTCCGTCTCGGTCACGATGTGGGGATTCGCCATCGCCGCTGCCTTCTGGGCCATCGTGCAGCCGTGGTGGACCTTCCCCTGGGCAGAGCTGATGCATCCATCCCGACAGGAAGGCCTCGCCGATAACGGCTGGCCCTTGTGGTCACTGGCCATCTGGATGATCGTGATCGGCACCGCGGTGCCGTTCTGGCTCGAAGTATCGGCACTGCGCAACATCAATGCGTCTCAGGTATCCGCAGTCGGGATGACCGAGCCGATCCTGGCCGCGATCATCGCGTGGGTGATCCTCGGTGAGGTTCTCACGCCCATTCAGATAGCCGGCGGTGCACTGGTGCTCGGCGGCGTGTACCTCGCCGAGCGCTCGCGCTGATCAGTCGTCGGTGTCGACAGCTTCGAAGAAGCCCATCGCCGTGAGCACGTCGATCGCGTGCCGACCACTCGAGCTGATGTGATTTTGCATCGCACGCTGCGCCGACGCTGAATCGCGCTTGGTGAACGCGGCCATGATCTCGTCGTGCTGCTCACTTGCGTCATGCAGCCACTCGTCAGGGAAGTCGACATAGGGCATAGGCAGTGACTTCGAGAGCAAGCGCAGCATCGAGTTGATGCGCTTGCTGCCTGCGGCAGTGTTGATAGTTCGGTGGAACTCGAAGTTCAGGCGCTGACGCTCGGCTTTGTCGGGCGTTGCTTCCATCTGCGCGTGGAGTTCGGCGAGGCGAGCAATACCCGCATCGTCAATGCGCGTGACCGCGCGCGCTGTGGCGAGCCCGGCGACCTGGCCGAAGAGTTCATAGTGATCGATGATGTCGTCGGGCGAGAGCTGCTGCACTCGCGAGCCACGTCGGGGGATCGTGGCGATCAGGCCCTCCTGGTCGAGGGCGATGAGGGCTTCGCGCACCGGGAGGCGGGAGACCCCGAGCTCCTCGGCGATGGCGTCCTGGTCGACGCGAGTGCCGGGGCGCATTCGACCGGTGAGGATCGCCTCGCGGATGTGATCGGCGACGTCGTCAGCGAGATTGCGCCGACGGGGCACGCGATCGACCGCATCCTTTGCCACGATTCCTCCTGCCCCGATTTCTGATAAATGATACAAATAGCCTGTGAAGCTGACCGATATCCCCGAGTATGACGACCTTCGCGCTGGCGTGCGCGAGATCTGCGAGGCCTACCCCGGCGAGTACTGGCGTGGACTCGAGCCTGAAACCTACCCGCAGGAGTTCGTCGACGCCCTCACCCAGGCGGGATACCTGGCAGCCCTGATCCCCGAGGAGTACGGCGGTGGCGGAGCCACCCTCACCGAGGCCTCGATCATCATGGAGGAGATCTCGGCCTCCGGCGGCAACCCCGCGGCCTGCCATGCGCAGATGTACGTGATGGGCACGATCCTGCGCCACGGCAGCCCCGAGCAGAAGCAGCAGTACCTGCCGCAGATCGCCAACGGCACCCTGCGCCTGCAGGCCTTCGGTGTCACCGAGCCCGGCGCCGGCTCCGAGACCACCCGCATCCGCACCAAGGCCGAGCGCGTGCCCGAGGGCTGGCGCATCAATGGCCAGAAGATCTGGACCTCCCGCGCCCTCTACTCCGATCTCATGCTGCTGCTCGCCCGCACGACTCCGTACGACGAGTGCGAGAAGCCCACTGACGGCCTGTCGACCTTCCTGATCAACATGCGCGAGGTCGAGGGCATCACGATCAAGCCCATCAAGACGATGATGAATCACAACACCACCGAAGTTTTTCTCGATGACGTCATCATCCCCGCAGACGCACTCGTCGGCGAGGAGGGCAAGGGCTTCCGTTACATCCTCGACGGCATGAATGCCGAGCGGATTCTCATCGCATCGGAGTGCATCGGCGACGGCCGCTTCCTACTGGAGAAGGCCGTGGCCTACGCGAATGAGCGCGTGGTCTTCGACAAGCCGATCGGCGCAAATCAGGGTGTGCAGTTCCCGCTTGCCAAGGCCTACGCGCAGCTGCGCGCTGCTGATCTCGTGCGATTCGATGCAGCCGCGAAGTACGACGCTCACGTGAAGTGCGCCGCGGAGGCCAACATGGCCAAGCTGCTCGCCTCAGAGGCCTCGTGGGCCGCGGCTAACGCTGCACTCGATACGCACGGCGGCTTCGGCTTCGCCGTCGAGTACGACATCGAGCGCAAGTTCCGTGAGACCCGGCTGTACCAGGTGGCACCGATCAACAACAATCTCGTGCTCGCCTATGTCGGTCAGCATGTGCTCGGGCTGCCGAAGTCGTACTAGTCGTTCTCGATGATGCGGCGCACTGTCGCGACATCATGCTCGCCCAGTGCAGGCACCGACTGCGCGCCCGGTGCCCATTCGCTGATGTCGAAAGGTGACTTCAGCATCTCGATGCGGCCATTCGGTAGATCAACGTCGGCGAAGCGGTCACGTGCGCGCAACTGTTCGTGCTGCCATACCTGGTCGAGATCATTGACGTTCGCCGTTGCGATTCCTGCAGTGGCGAGCCCTGCGCGAATCTCATCGACTGGAGCACTCGCGAATCGCGCCGAGATCACCGCTTCGAGTTCATCGACATTGGCGATACGCACGGCGTTGGTGGCAAAGCGCGCATCAGTGACGAGTGCGGGATTCGCGAGCACCTGCTCGGCGAACGCCGCCCATTCGCGATCGTTCTGGATCGCCAGCAGCACGGTGCGGCCATCGGCAAGCACAAACGTGCCATAAGGCGCGATCGCATGATGACGACGACCGGTGCGCGGGGCCTGACCCCCACCATGGGCCGAGGCATACAGCGGTGCCGACAGCCATTCGGTGAGCGAGTCGAGCATCGAGACTCCGATGGCAGCGCCCTCGCCGGTGCGATCACGGCGCACCAGCGCAGCGAGCACGCTCGAGAGCGCGTACATCCCCGAGGCGATGTCAGCAACGGAGAATCCGACCTTGCTCATCTCGGCATCGCCGGTGACGCTGAACGCGCCCGCCTCGGCCTGGATCGCGAGGTCATAGGCCTTGTCGTCACTTCGTGGCCCGCCGGGCCCATAGCCGGAGACTTCGCAGGCGATCAACGACGGGTACTTCGCGTGAAGGCTCTGTGCATCAATGCCGAGGCGCGCAGCCGAGGCAGGCGCGATGTTGTGCATGAAGACGTCAGCACCGCCGACCAGCGCCCAGAAGGTGACGAGATCATCCGCATTCTTGATATCGAGCACCACTGACTGCTTGCCGCGGTTGGCCCACACGAAGAAGGCCGACTCGCCCTGCACATTGCTGTCGTAGGCACGAGCGAAGTCGCCCTCGGGGCGCTCGATCTTGATAACTGTTGCCCCGAGGTCAGCGAGTTGACGAGTCGCGAAGGGCGCGGAGATCGCCTGCTCGAGTGAGACGACGACAACTCCGTCGAGGGGTGCGCTCACGCATGCACCTCGGCGATATCGCGCAGGAACCACTCGAGGAGAACCTCGCAGTTGGCGCGCGTGGCCGCACTCGCCTTCTCGAGATCTCCGATGAGTTGGTCGGCGGAGGTGTACGACGGGATGTGATCGGGCCCCAGGCGTGCCCAGTCGGAGACCAGCTCGACATTGGCCTCGGGGTGGAACTGCGTGCCGACAGCGCGGCCCTTGCGGAAGAGCTGGATCGCATCGTCAGTGCGCGCAAGAATCTCGACATCGCCAGGCAGCACCATGCGATCCTCATGCCAGGTGAACCACGGGCCCTGCGGAATCGGCAGGGTGGCACTGGTCGGCTCGATGCTGAGCAGGCCGATTTCCTCGCTGCCGTGCGGTGCCTTCTCGACATGTCCGCCGAGGCTCTCGGTGAGCAGCTGGCCACCGAAGCACAGGCCGAGGTAGGGCACGTCTTCGCGCATTGTGGTGCGAATCAATTCGATCTCCGGCTCGACCCACAGCCGCGAGTTCTCGTCATACACATTCGAGAAGGAGCCGAAGGCGATGACCGCGTCGAACTCGTTGACGTCGGGGAAGTCGACATCGGGGTTCAGTGGATCGGTCAGCACGATGTGCCGCTGCACTTCGTGACCGTGCTCGGCGAGTAGTTCGCCGATGAGGCCGGGCGCAGCTTCAGGCTCATGGCTGATGAGCAGTACGCGAGCCATCTAGATGACAGCCCGGTAGCGCTTGAGCTCCCACTCGCTGACGTCGTCGCCGTGCTCGGCGTTCGCGGTGAACTCGTCGAATTCACGACGCTGCATGATCGTGAAGTTCTCGACGAAGGTGTCGCCGAAGACTGAGCGAGTGAAGGCGGTATCGAAATTGTCGATCGCACCATCGATGCTCGTGGGCAGGCGCTCCCAGCGCTCATCGGCATGCGGATCACCGGTGGTCTGCGGCATGAGCTCGTAGTCGTTCTCGATGCCGTCGAGCCCCGCAGCCAGAACACCTGCGAACACCAGGTACGGGTTCGCGTCAGCCGCTGCCCAACGCGCCTCGAGGCGATTCGCAGCACCGGCTCCGACGATAGAGCGCACGCCGACGAGTCGGTGATCAAGACCCCAAGTGACCTGGGTCGGCGAGAAGGAGTAATCCTGCAGTCGCTTGTAGCCGCTGATGGTCGGGGTCATGATCAGCTGCAGTTCCTTATGGTGCGCCAGTAAACCGGTGAGGTACTTGCGCATCAGCGCATTTCCGAGCACCGTGTCTTCGTCCTGAGCGGCGAAGGCGTTCTTGCCGTCCTTGGTGAGCGACTGGTGGATGTGCATGCCATTGCCGGCCTCGGAGATGAACGGTTTCGCCATGAAGGTGACATTCAGTCCGTGGCGCTTCGCGCACAGGCGCACGATGTACTTGAAGTAGATGGTGTCATCAGCCATCTTCAGCATCGGGCCGTAGCGCACGTTGATCTCGGTCTGGCCGGGGCCGTATTCGACATTGCAGGCCTCGACCTCGATGCCGGTCTTGCGCAGCGACTCGCGGATGTCGAGCATGAAGGGCTCCATCTCCCAGCCCCGGTAGATGGAGTAGCAGTTGATGTCGTCGTAGATCGGCTTCCAGTCCTCGGTGAAGAAGTGGCACTCGAGCTCGGATGCCGCGTCGACTCCGTAGCCCATCGACTCCGCGCGAGCGAGCTGCTTCTTGAGCATGTTGCGTGCATCCATGGCGATCGGCTCATGGGTATCGACGTTCACCGTGTCGCACATGACGATCGCGACGCCCTCTGTCCAGCCGGCAATGCGGAAGCTGGAGAGATCGGGGATCGCGTGCATGTCGGGAACGCCGCCATCAACGGAGACCCAGGGGGTGTCGAAGATGAAGCAGGTGGGATCCCAGCTGTAGACCACGCTGGCGATGGCATATCCAGAGCCGCGCAGGAATTGCTTGACCGGCAGGCGCTTGCCACGGGGCATGCCCCAGCTGTCGACGATGACGCACTCGACAGTGTGCACGCCGTGCTCCTCGCACAGGGCGGCAACACGATCGCGCTCGGCGGGGTCCCAGGACATGAATCCTCCAAAAAGGTGAAATGGATACTTGATAAATGTAGTCTCAGAACAGGCCCCTCATGGGGAAATATCGCAGAAAGTAGGCCCGATGCGCGCCGTTGTTCTGACATCGCCCGGCACCCCTCTGGAATTACTCGATGTCCCCGACCCGGTGATCGATCCCGCCGGTGGCCCTGACCAGTCCGTGCTCGACGTGCTGGCCTGCGGCATCTGCCACTCCGATCTGCATGTGTCCTCCGGTGACTTCCCCGTGCCCATGCCCGTCACCATGGGACATGAGGTCGTGGTCGCGCATCCGACCCTCGGCAACTGCCTGGTCTACGCCTGCTGGGGATGCCGCCAGCCCGGATGCTTCGCCTGCAATTCGCAGCAGGAGATGATCTGCCCCAACAGCCAGGAGATCGGTCTATTCACCCCCGGGGGCTACGCCGACCGCATCTGGGTGAAGGACGACTACTACCTCGTGCCGATCGGCAATCTCGACCCCGCCAAGGCTGCGCCGCTGGCCTGTGGTGGCCTGACCGCGTACCGCGCCGTCGATCACACCCTGCCCTTCCTGGCCGCAGCGCCGAGTAAGGGCGTACCGAATCCGCGAGCACTCGTCATCGGTGCCGGCGGACTCGGCCAGTACGGGCTGCAGTTTCTCCGCATTCGCTCTGAAGCCGAGATCGTTGTCGTCGATGCCTCACCACAGAAGCGCGAACTCGCGCTTCAACTCGGCGCTGACTCGGCTGTTGCGCCCGGCGAGGTGGAGGGCACGTTCACGGCCGTCGTGGATTTCGTCGGCGCCGAGGCCACGGTGCAGACTGCCCGCGATCACGTCGCACGCCAGGGCATCAGCGTGACCGTCGGACTCTTCGGCGGCACCATTCCCTTCGGCTTCGGGGTTGTTCCTCATGAAGCGCACTTCATGACTTCGGTGTGGGGTTCACGCGATCAGCTGGCCGAGCTCGTGGCCCTCGCACAGCAGCATGATCTTCACTCCGAGGTCGAGCTCATCGGGCTCGATCAAGCGCAGAGTGCCCACGATCGTCTGCACGAAGGCAAGGTCAACGGACGCTTTGTCCTCATCCCCGGAGCAACGGCATGAGTGCGAATCTCGATATCGACATCACCGACCCGGCGTCGTATGCGAACGGAATCCCGCACGCAGTCTTCGCCGAGATGCGTCGCACCGAGCCAGTTGCGCAGCGCATGTATGAGGGGCGCCCCTACTGGGCAGTGACGACCTACGCCGACGTCACTGAGGTCACCCGCGACCCTTTCACTTACTCGAGTGCTCGGGGCATGACGAATCTGCCTGATCTCACCGAAGAGCAGATGACTGCGCGCCGCTCCATCATCGACACCGATGCACCCGATCACGTCCGCCTGCGCAAGCTTGGCATTCCTGCGTTCACCGGCCGCAAGGTCAAGGGCTACGAGGAGGTCACCCGCGATATCGCTGCGCAGTTGCTGCGCGATGCCCGCGAGGCAGGAAGTGTCGACATCGTGCAGGCCATCTCAGCCCCGTTGCCGATTCGCGTGATCGTCAACATCCTGGGCGTACCCGAGGAGGACACCGACTACTTGGTGCAGCTCTCCGATGAGCTCATCGATTCCAGCGGTGTTGCTCCGGACGCCTACGGCAACACCACCCCGCTCGAACTGCTGCCCTTCAGCTCACCTGCCTCGCACGCACTCTTCGAGTACGGCCGCGGCATGCGCGAGGAGCGCACCAAGAACCCGAAGGACGATCTCGTCACGACCCTCGTCGAAGCGGAAGACGACGGAGACCCCCTGAGCGACTTCGACTTCACGAACATGTTCCACGTGCTCGTCTTCGCCGGCAACGAGACCACCCGCACCGCCATCAGCAATGGCATTGACGCGTTCATTCATCACCCCGATCAGCTCGAGCTGCTGTACAAGCGCCCCGAGCTCGTCGACAACGCGGTCGAGGAGATCATTCGTTGGGCAACACCGGTGATGTACATGCGCCGCACCGCGACCAAGGACACCATGCTCCATGGCGTGCCGATCAAGGAGAATGACAAGGTCGTCATGTGGTACGCCTCGGCGAACTTCGATGACACCGAATTCGCCAACCCGCTGAACTTCGACATCACTCGCGACATCCGGCCGCCGCAGGTCTCCTTCGGTGCCAAGGGCCCGCACCACTGCCTCGGCGCACCGCTCGCACGAATCGAGATCAAGATCCTGCTCGAGGAGATGATCAAGCAGGGCATTCACTTCGAGGGCAATGGCGATGTCATCCGCACGAACTCAAACTTCGTGAATGGCATCGCGAGCCTGCCGGCTCGCGTCCTGTAGGAGCTAGTCCTTCAGCCTGAAGCGCTGCAGTTTGCCGGTGGCCGTACGCGGCAATTCGGTGACGAACTCGATTGCCCGCGGGTACTTGTACGGAGCAATAGTGGCCTTCACGTGATCTTGGAGTTCCTTCGCCAGTGCCGCGTTCGGCTCGAAGCCTGCCGCGGCTACGACGAAGGCCTTGACGATCAGCCCGCGATCCTCGTCAGGTGCGCCGATTACGGCGGTCTCGGCCACGGCCGAGTGCAGCATGAGAGCGTTCTCGACCTCGGGTGCCGCGATGTTGTAGCCACTCGACACGATCATGTCGTCGGAGCGTGACACGTAGTGGAAGTGGCCACTCTCGTCGACGACGAAGATATCGCCGGTGATGTTCCAGCCGCCCTGAACGTAGATGCCCTGGCGCTTGTCGGCGAGATACCTGCAGCCCACCGGGCCCTTGACCGCGAGTCGACCGGGCGTTCCGACCGGCACGGGTTCGAGATTCTCGTCGACCACCTGCGCGATGAAGCCCGGCACTGGCTTCCCGGTGGCGCCGGGCACCATGTCGTCGACGCGTGCAGAGATGAAGATGTGCAGCATCTCGGTGGCACCGATGCCGTCGATGAGCTCGAGTCCTGTGGCATCGCGCCACGCCTGCCAGGTCGCCTGCGGCAGGTGCTCGCCTGCGGAGATGCAGCGTCGTAGCGTCGGTAGCCCGCCCTCGGGGAGGTTCGCCAGCATCGCGCGATAGGCCGTGGGCGCGGTGAACAGGCAGGTAATGCCGTGCCGCGGGATCTCCTCGAGCAGTACCGGCGGGGAGGCGGCCTCGAGAAGAACTGTCGAGGCACCGGCACGCAACGGGAAGATGACCAGCCCGCCGAGGCCGAAGGTGAAGGCAATCGGCGGGGAGCCTGCGAAGACATCATCAGTGGTGGGCGCCAGCACGTTCGCCGAATAGGTATCGGCGATCAGCAGGATGTCGCGGTGGAAGTGCATGGTCGACTTCGGGCCGCCGGTCGTGCCTGAAGTGAAGGCAAGCAGCGCGACATCCTCGGCGTGGGTGTCGCACGCAACGTTCACCGGCGATGCCGCTGCGCACCGCGCAACGAGGTCGGCAGCCGAGTCGCCGCCATAGGCAATCGTGACTCCGTGGAAGCCAGTGACGGAGTTCCACTCCTCGAGGTAGCGATGATCGACGATCGCGAATTGCACCTTCGCGATATCGACGACCTTCTCGAGCTCGCCCGCGCGCAGCATCGGCATCGTGGTGACCACAACGCCACCCACCCGCAGCACGGCCAGCCAGGAAATCGCGAGCCAGGGGTTGTTGGGGCCGCGCAGCAGCACGCGATTGCCGGGTTGCACTCCTGCTTCGACGAGAACGTTCGCGGCACGCGAGACAAGGTCGAGCACTTCGCCGTACGTCCAGGAGGTATCGACGCCGGCGATTGCCGGCCGGTGAGCACCGTGCCGCGCGATCGTGGCCTCGAGCAGTTCTGTCGCCGCATTGAGCCGCTCGGGGTAGTCGAATGCATCGAGACCAATGAGTTCCGGCCACTCGGCGAGTGGCGGCAGATTGTCGGCCGCGAACGTGTCGATGTGCCCAGTAGTCCCGTGACCTGTGCGCATGCGTCCTCCTGCCTTGTTCAGCCTTGTCGTGCTGTTTTCGGAAATGGGAAGGGGGATGGACCAGACGGCCCATCCCCCTTCCGAGAATTAGCTGACGAAGTTATGAACTGCGTCGTAGTTCTCACGATCCTTGCGAACAGCACCGACGATGAGACCGAGGATGAAGACCACGAAGGTCAGCATCGTCAGGATCCATCCGGTGGCGTTCATCTCCCACGGACCACCCTCACCCGAGGCAGTGCCCGAGAAGAGGTTGAAGCGGCTCATGAGCATGTACTCGCCGATGACCAGGCCGATGATCGACAGGATCGGGGCGATCAGGGTGTGCCATACGCGAGTGTCTTCCTTCGTGCGACGGAAGTAGACGATAACCGAGATGCTCACCAGGATCTCGGTGAGCACGATGGCGATAACTGCCACGGCGCCGAACCAGAAGAACAGCTGCACGATCGGATCCCAGTTGAAGATGATCGCGAGGATCACGATCAGCAGGGCGAAGATCGAGACCACCGTGGTCGCGACCATCGGCGACTGGCGGCTGTTCACCTTGTCGAGCTTCTTCGACAGCACGCCGGCGCGACCCATCGAGAACAGGTAGCGCGAGGCGCTGTTCTGGAAGGCCAGGGTTGCGGCGAACAGCGAGGTCAGCACGATGATGGAGAAGAGCTCGGTCAGCCACGAGCCCACGAATGAGGTCGAGAGGCTGAAGAGCATGGCCGACGGGTCGGCCAGCGGGACGTCGCCCACCGTGGTGACGGCGAAGACCTTGTCGGAGACACCCTCGGCGCCGAGGCCGCTGATGAGCGCCAGGCCCACGATGCCGAAGAGCACCGTGATGAAGACGACCGACATGTAGGTCGCCTTGGGAACCGTGCGCTTGGGGTCCTTGGACTCCTCGCTGTAAATCGCGGTGGCCTCGAAGCCGATGAACGACGCGAGGGCGAAGGCGAAGGCGATGCCTGCACCACCCGAGAGACCGCCGGCGAAGATGTTCGACGGGTTGAAGGATGCACCGAGATCGATGCCGTCAGCTCCACCCTGGAACAGGATCGAGAAGGCGAGCACGAGCAGAGCGATGATCTCGACGGTCAGGAAGACGCCGAGCACCTTGGCGCCAATGTCGACCGACATAGCCGAGAGGATCCAGACGACCACGATCAGGACGATCGCGTAGATCCACCAGGGGAGATCGAAGCTGAACTTGGTGTTCAGGTAGATGTCGAGCTGGCCCGACAGGAAGCCGATGACGCCCCACTGCACAGTGAGGTAAGCGAGGGTCGACACGAAGGCCGAGCCGACACCGGGCACGATGCCCAGGCCACGACCGACGTAGGCGAAGAAGGCACCCGTGTTCGTGACGTAGTGCGACATGGTCGCGTAGCCCACGGAGAAGAGCAGCAGCACGATGCCGACGGCCACGTACATGCCTGCTGCACCCGCGCCATCGCCGATGCCCACGGCAACCGGGAAGGCGCCCGTCATGCCCGCCACCGGTGCGGCGGCTGCAACCACGAAGAAGATGATGCCGAAGAGGCCCAGCGTGCCCTTCTTCAGCGAGGTCGACTTGGTTTCCGGATCACCGGTTCCAAGATGCTGATCTGAGTGCGGGAGGTTTTCCCGTTGCGACATGTCTCCTCCATAGGGACGTGATCGTGCTCGTACGAAGCCGAACGACTACCGAATACTTGATCAAAGAAGTGCAGCGCGCAAGCACTTTCGGAAAGTGGCGCGGTAACGATTCCGCGTCTTCCACCAGGCTTAGGCGTCGTACAGGCCTGACTTTCCGATGCGCTCGAGTGCCACCTCTGCGCTCCATGGGAGCATCGTCGAGCCCAGACGGGAATCTCGGTACATGCGCTCGAGGGGCATGTGCTTGAGCATCGACTGGCCACCGCACACCCGTACGGCCAGGGCCGCGACAGCATTCGCATGCTCCATCACGGTGTAGACAGCCGCCCACGCGGTGACCATCTGCTCCTCGATGGGGTCGAGGGTGGCCGAGTCGACCACGCTGAAGAGCATCGCGCGGGACTGCTCGTACTTGATATTCATCTCGGCCCAGCCGTACTGCTTGATGGGGTTATCGCGACGGCCCGTGCCCTTGGCTGCTCCCGCGACCTCGCCGCGCAGGTAGCTGCGCGTGAAGTCGAGGATGCCCTTGGTAAGACCGAGGTACGACGGCGCCAGCGACATGAAGAGGTACGGGTAGCGCTTCGCCGCCTGGTCATACATGCCGCCGGGCATGATCTCGTCGTCAGCCGGGACGAATACATCCTTGAGCAAGAGGGTGCGCGAGACGGTGCCGCGCATGCCCAGGGGATCCCAGTCGTCGACGATCTCGACGCCCTCGGCATTCGCGCGCACCGAGAGCAGGCGCAAGAACTCCTCGCCCTCGACCTGGCAGGTGACGTTGTAGCGATCGGCAGCACCCGAGAGCGAGGCGAAGATCTTGCGACCGGTGACGAGGTAGCCGCCCTCGACCGGGGTTGCCCGGGTCATGATGCCCGCGAGTGCGCCGGGGTTCAGGCCCTCGCTGAAGGGCTGCGAGTGAATCTCGCCGTTCTCGACCACTCCGCGGAACATCTCGGCGCGGCGCCGCTCATGGGTCTCGCGCTCCTCCGGGCTCATGTCCAGCAGGTCAGCGACCTGGCCGGCCCACAGCATCGTGGCGTTGTGCATGTTGAAGGTCAGGCCGGTCGAGCCGCAGTGGCGGCCGATCTCCTCTGAGACGCGCATGTAGTCGGCGTAGCTCGCGCCCATGCCGCCGTACTGCTTCGGCACGCACAGTGCCAGGAAGCCGCGTTCGCGCAGGTCATTGAAGTTGCCCCAGGGGAACTCGGCATTGAGGTCAGTGTGAACGGCGCGCTCCTCGAACCTCGGCCCGAGTTCGCGAATGACCGCGACCATCTCGTCACGGGTCATCGTGGAGTCAGGGGTACCGACCGGGCCGGTCTTGCCGCCGGTGGAACCGGTGGCAACGGAGGAACCTTCATGTGCAGCAACGGCATTCGCAGGAGTCATGGACTCGAGAATAGGGATCGAAAATCAAAAGTCAACACTGTTGACTAAATTGGTATACGGCCATAGTTTTCGGGGATGCCGATAACGATCACCGACGTCGACGAGGTGCCGAACGCCTGGCGTGAGGCGGGCGAGGGTGCCCGCGTTGCCGTTCTCCTGCACGGGCTCGGCGGCTCGCGCACCGCCTGGGGCCCGAACCTGCCCGTGCTCGCCGAGGCCGAGCGGGTCGTGGCCTGGGATGCCCCCGGCTATGGCGAGTCAGCCCCCGTCGAGACCCTGAGCTTCGCTGGCTACGCCGATCGAGCAGCCGCACTGATCCGTCGAGTCTCCCCCGATGCGCCCGTTGACCTGGTCGGTACGTCATTCGGCGGCATGATCGCCCAGTACACGACCTACGCCTACCCCGAGCTCGTGCGCTCCCTCACCCTGATCTGCACCAGCCCGGCCTTCGGCCTCGACGGAACCGACCCTGACGAATGGCGTAACAACCGGCTCAAGGGCCTGGAGACCTTTGGCACCGTCGCCGCCGCCGCACCGGTCATCCTCAGTTCGCTCGCCGGGCCTAATGCCCAGCACGTCGTGCCCGAGGCCTGCGAGGCCATGGCACGCATCCCGATGGAAGGCATGCTCACCAGCTTGTCGATCCTGCCCTCGCATGACTCTCGGGCAATCCTCCCCGAGATCACGGCGCCGACTCTCGTGCTCATTGGCGAGGATGACGACGAAACGCCGCCTTCGTACTCGAAGGCCATTGTCGATCTGATGCCCAATGCCACACTGGTGACGATTCCCGGCGCCGGGCACCTGCTCAACCTCGAGGCACCTGACGCCGTGAACCGCGCCATCCTTCAGCACTGGGAGACCACATGACCGTCCGACCACCTGTCGCCGAATGGCGCTGGATCGAGTCCTTCGCCGCGCAGTTCAAGATCAACGGCGTCACGCCCGGCATGGAATGCATCGTGCTCTCCGAGTCAGCGAGCCGCCCCGATCTCGTCGAGACCTCGCTACTCGCACTCGAGTCGCTCGGCGCGAAGCCCTTCGAGGTCGTGATGCGCACGCCGGCCAACCCCGGTCCAGTCGCGATTCGCTCGACCGGCACCTCACTTGCACTCAACGGTCTCGCCGGTGCGATCGGCTCTCTCTCTTCGGTTCCGTTTGTTGTCGACTGCACGGTCGAGGGCATGCTGCACGCGAAGGAGCTCGGCCCGATTCTTTCCTCCGGTACGAGCATCCTGATGGTCAGTCTTGAGCACCCCGAGGTGTACGAGCGCATGCGTCACGATCCGGTGATGGCCGAGCGCGTGACTGCAGCGCACGAGTTGATGAAGCGCTCGAAGACCATGCGTGCCACGAGTGAGTTCGGCACTGATCTCACCGTTGAGCTCGCCGGTGCTTTCACCGCGGGTTCGACCGGTGTCATCAGCGGCCCGGGCTCAATCGCGCACTGGCCCGGCGGTCTCGTACTCGCCTTCCCCGCGAAGGGCACTGTCAACGGCACGGTCGTTCTCGCGCCAGGCGATATCAACCTGACCTTCAAGCACTACATCACTGAGCCGATCACGATGCGCATCGAGAACGACTACGTCGTCGAGATCAAGGGCAACGGCTACCAGGCCGAGCTCATGCGCTCGTACCTCGAGGCCTTCGATGCGGATGCGTATGCAACCTCTCATGTCGGCTTCGGCATGAACACCGGCGCACGCTGGGATTTCCTCGAGCTGTATGACCGCTCCGATATCAACGGCACCGAGGCACGTGCCTTCGGCGGCAACTTCCTCTTCAGCACCGGCGCCAATGAGAACGCCGACCGCTTCACCGCGGGTCACTTCGACCTGCCGATGCGCAATCACAGTGTGTGGCTCGATGATCGCCAAGTAGTCGACAAGGGAACCCTGGTCGGCGTTGCTGCCGGAGAGGCGAACTGACGTGGCTGACCAGATTGACGTGATCTTCCCTGACCTGCTCGGGCTCACCCATGGCAAGACAGTTCCCACCCACCGTGTCGACCACCCGACTCACTACGCCATCACCGTGATGGTGCAAGGACTCGATCTCGAGTTCCTCGACACGGCGAGCTACTCCACCAGCGCTGGGTTCCCCGACATGGAAGCGCGCATCGACTCCGCGACACTTCGCCCGTGGATCAACGGTCGGCAGATCGCGCTGTCGAACCTTTACCGCACCAACGGCGAGGAGCTTCCGCTCGACGGCCGACGCCAGCTGCGCATGATCTGCGATCAGTGGGGCCAGCGCGGCTACACCCCGATGACCGGCTTCGAGATGGAGTTCTTCCTGCTCGAGAGCCTCAAGCCGCTCGTCAAGATGCCCGTTCCCGATCACCGCGTCTACGGCATCGGTGCCGGCGCTGACCCCAGTGGCACTCTCGAGGCCGTTGTCGAGCTCGCCGAGATGGCGCGCCTTCAGGTCGAGGGTGTCAATGCCGAGTTCACGCCGAGCCAGGTAGAGGCAGCCCTGCACTACCAGCCGGCCCTCGAGTCGGCCGATTGCGCACTTCTCTTCCGCGAGCTCGTACGCCTTGCCGCACGCGAGCGCGGTGTCGACGCCACTTTCATGGCGCGCCCATTCGCCGACGCTGTCGGTAATGGCATGCACGTGAACATGAGCCTGGCGAATGCCGCAGGCGAGAACATGTTCGCGAGCCTCGAGGATCCCCTGGGCATCACCGATCTCGCTCGCCATTTCATTGCCGGCCTGCTCGCACATCATGAGGCACTCGCGGCATTCGCGGCTCCGACCGTCAATTCGTACAAGCGCCTGACCCCCGGCATGCTCAGTGGCTACTGGGCTAACTGGGGTCTCGACAATCGCATTGCCACCGTGCGCGTTCCCGGTCAGCGCGGTGCCACGACTCGCGTCGAGCACCGCATGGCTGACGGCAGTGCAACCCCGCATCTGCTCAGCGCTGCACTCTTCGCCGCGGGCATGCACGGCGTTGACGAGAAACTCGAGCTTCCCGCACCGCAGCTCGGTGATGCCGATGAGGCACCGAACACCGATCGTCACACTCCGCACTCGCTTGCCGAGTCGCTCGATGCACTCGAGGCCGATACCAAGCTGCAGTCGTACCTCGAGAAGGATCTCGTCGAGGTATACGTCGGACTCAAGCGCGATGAGTGGAAGCGGTGGGTGTCTGCGGTGACTGACTGGGAGCAGGGCGAGTACGCCCGCGTGTACTGAGTCGAGTTACGCCGGCATGAGCTGCGCGATCAGCGCACTGAGCCCGGTGGAGAAGACCTCGTCGCTGCTCGGGTACAGATGCCCGACGAGTTCATGGATGGCCGGATACTCATCGGCTGGTAGCGCACGGTAGTCACGTCGCCACGTGTCATAGGTGGCCTTGCGCTCCTTCGCGTTGCGCGAGAGCGGAGCATCGAGTGATGCCGAGCCAACCGTGTATTCAATGAGCACGTGATACGCCCGAGCCGCTGCATCTGGATCCATGCCCGCACGCAGGAAGGCGTCGAGCATCACTTCAGTGATGCGAAGTTCATTCGCATTTCGAGTCGGGCCGGCTGAGGTGATGAGGAGCGCGACTTGGTTCTTCAGCAACGCCTTGCGAATACCCGTGCACATCCGGCGCACGTCATCGGCAGGGTCGTCGCTGGTGGCGAATCCCTTGGTCGCCGGGGTGAGTGCCCGGTCGCCCACGGCGCGCATGAGGTCGTCCTTGTCAGCGAAGTGACGGTAGACGGCGGTGGCGTCTACACCCAGGTGCTCTCCGAGGGCCCGCATGCTCACATCAGCACTTCCCGACTCTGCCGCGAGCTCCAGGGCGGCCGCACAGATCACCTCACGATTGAGGCGCTGACGGGCGGGCTTCTGCGGCATCCCCGAAGGCTAATGCCGAGTCACGGGAAGTGCCCCATGGGCCAGCCAGGAATTCGGTTGTTTGGGCCCAAACGATCCTCGCGGAGTTGCTAGGCTCCTGCACTATGGCGAACTCCCAGGGCTTCCTGCCCCCCTTCACTCCCGATGGCGGCTCGGCACTGATCCCCGAGATGCCCTGGCACTACTCCGGCACCCTGATGACCGTCGAGTACCGCACTGATCCCGCGAATGTGCGCGCGATCCTGCCCCCCGAGCTCGACCTTGCCCCCGAGGATCCCGGCGCCGTCGCCTTCATCTGGGCCGACTGGCAGTCCTGCAGCAATGGCGGGGCCGAGCTGCTCGATCCCTCACGCTCGCAGTACCTCGAGGCCTTCGTCGTGGTGCGCTGCTCGTACCAGGGCGTCACCTACAGCCGCTGCGTGCTGATCTGGGTCACCACCGACTTCGCGATCGGTCGCGGTTGGTTCCAGGGCTACCCGAAGAAGTTGGGCAGCGTCTTCGTCACTCGCCCGTACAACCGCGGCAAGGCTGCGCCGCGCATCGCCGAGGGTGGCACCTTCGGCGCATCCCTGGCTGCCTACGACCATCGCCTTGCCAGCGCGAAGGTCACCCTGCGCGAGCCCGCACCGTCGAATGGCTTCGTCAATGGTCACAAGATGCTGCATCACCGAGTGATGCCGTCGATGGTGCCCGGCGCGGGTCTCTCGCTGAACCAGCTCGCCACGATGGGCGGTGTCGATCTCGATCTCGGCCAGCCCTGGATCGGCGATGCTGAACTCACCTTGCATGACTCGCCCTGGGATCAACCGGCATCGCTGCTGCCTGTCGACGAGATCATCGCCGGCTACTACTGCGAGGTCGGCACGACCTTCCACGGCGGCACGCTTCTCGCCGATAATTCCGCTGCCATCTAATTCGAGCACTTCATGAAGCCGAAGCTCGTCAGCGTTCTCACTGAGAACTGGACCATGACCGATCCGCGCGATGTGCGCGGCATCGTGCGCATGGCCCAGGAGGCCGAGGATGCCGGCTTCGACATGATCATGATCAGCGATCACGTGCTGCTCGGCCCATCGGCCGGCTCCGAGGGGCGCATGGAGAATCCCCGCGACTATGCCATGCCGGGCAATCAGGATCCCGCCACCGAATGGCCGTCATCACTCGTGATGCTCAGCGCTATCGCCGCTGCCACCACTCGCATTCGCGTTGGCGGCATTGCGCTTATCGCTCCGCTGCGTCATCCACTCGCCCTCGCGAAGGATCTCGCAACCCTCGATCTGCTCGCCGAGGGTCGACTCGTGATCCAGCCGACGGTGAGCTGGCATAAGGACGAATACGACGCCCTCGGCGTTCCGTTCGGCAAGCGCGGCAAGATCCTTGATGAGGATCTCGAGATCTGGAGTCGCGTGTGGGCCGAGTCGCCCGCGTCCTTCCACGGCGAGTTCTTCGACTTCACCGACGTCTACATCGATCCCAAGCCCTGCACGCCCAAGGGCCCGGCGATGTGGTTCGGCGGCGAGAGCCTCACTGATCCTGTTCTCAACCGCCTGGTGAAGTACGGCAGCGGCTACCACCCGCTCGGCCGGCCGAAGGCTGACGATGTCGCCAAGCTGCGCGCCGGCCTGGAGGCCGCAGGTCGTTCGATCGACGAGATCGAGATGGTCGGCGGCACCCGCGTCGAGTTCCCCGATGCGCATTCGGTCGCGCCGTTGCCCGAAGCCCTCGAGGGCATTCCCGCTCAGCTCGAGATGGGCTTCGGCACCTTCTGCATCAAGCCGTCGATCTTCATCGACGAGCGCGACAGACACGCAGAATTCTGCCGCGAGGTCGTCAGGCGAGTCGACGAGCTGACTGCCTGAGCTAGGCGAACACCACTGTGCGATTGCCGGTGAGCATCACCCGATCGGCGCCATAGAGCTGCACGGCGCGTGCCAGAACCACGCGCTCCACATCGCGGCCGATCTCCGCGAGATCATCGGCATCCTGCGCATGAGTCACGCGTGCGACGTCCTGCTCGATGATCGGGCCCTCGTCGAGCTCAGCTGACACGAAGTGCGCCGTGGCGCCGATGATCTTCACGCCGCGCGCATAGGCCTGGTGATACGGGCGAGCACCCTTGAAGCCCGGCAGGAAGGAGTGGTGGATGTTGATGGCGCGACCCTCGAGATCGGCACACAGATCATCCGACAGCACCTGCATGTATCGCGCGAGCACGACGGCATCGATCGAGTACTCCTGCATGAGCTCGCGCACTTTCTGCTCCTGCGCCTGCTTGGTCTCGGGCGTCACGGGCAGGTGCACGAACGGAATGCCGTGGGCAGCGGCTATCGGCGCGCAATCGGGATGGTTCGAGACGATGACCGGAATCTCCACGTGCAGTTCGCCCTGCTGGCGGCGGTAGAGCAGATCGACGAGGCAGTGATCCTGCTT
>JAHEIZ010000043.1 GCA_024639145.1 Actinomycetes bacterium
TACGACGCCAAGGGCTTGATCGTCGGAGCAATCCGCGACGACAACCCGACCATCGTCGTGATGAACAAGAAGATGCTCGGCGTGAAGGGCCCGGTTCCCGAAGAGCTGTACGCAATTCCGATGGGCCAGGCCAACATCGTGCGCGAGGGCGCCGACATCACCGTCATCGCGATCGGTCGCATGGTCGTCGAGGCCGCCAAGGCTGCCAAGACCCTCGAGGCCGAGGGCATCTCGGTCGAGATCATCGACCCCCGCACTGTGCAGCCCCTCGACACCCCGGCGATCATCGCCTCGGTGAAGAAGACCAATCGTGCACTCGTGGTGCACGAGGCGGTCGAGTTCGGCGGCATCGGCGCCGAGATCTCCGCGCAGATCACCGAGCAAGCCTTCGACTACCTCGATGCTCCCGTCGGTCGCGTGGCCGCACCCTTCTCGCCGTCGCCCTACGCGCCGATCCTCGAAAACGCCTACATGCCCGATGCGAATCGCATCGCCACCGGTATCCGCGCTGTCATCGGGCGGGGCTAGTCGTGGCCATCGAGGTAACCCTGCCCAAGCTCGGCCTCACGATGGAGGAGGGCACTCTCGAGGAGTGGCTCGTCAATGACGGCGACGTCATCGAGGTCGGCACTCCGCTCCTGCGCCTGGCCACCGACAAGATCGATGTCGATGTCGAGGCCGAGGCCGAAGGCATCATCGCTCGTGCCGTGCCCAACGGCACGACCCTTCCGCCGGGCGCAGTACTCGGCTGGCTGCTCGCACCCGGCGAGTCCGCGCCTTCCGGTGCTGCACCCGCTGCTGCACCTGCCGCCGCCACCGCCGAGACCGCAGCCCCCGTCGCCGCAGCGGCTCCCGCTGCCGCTGTCCTGCACGAGGGCGGACGTCAATTCATCTCCCCGAATGCGCGTCGCGTTGCCGATGAGCTCGGTGTCGATGTTGCCCAGGTAGCCGGCACCGGCCCGAATGGCCGCGTCGTCTCCGAGGATGTCGAGGCCGCTGCTGCCGCCGGCACCGCCAAGATCACCTCGCCGCTCGCGCGTCGTGATGCGGCCGCCGCGGGCATCGACATCAATGCCGTGCAGACCGATTCCGGCTTCGTCACGCGCAAGGACGTTCGCGACGCGATCAGCGGCCAGGTCGTCACTCCGCCTGCCGCTGCATCGCCAGCCGGTGCCGTGGCCTCCATGCAGGAGACCGCGTCGATCATCCCGATGAAGGGCATGCGCGGCACCATCGCAGCTCGCATGGTGCAGAGCCTGACTGAGATGGCGCAGCTCACGCACGGCTTCGAGGTCACGATGGATGCCGTCGTCGATCTGCGTGGCACGCTCAAGGCGCAATACCGCGATCTCGGATTGCAGGTGCCTTCACTCAATGACTTCATCGTGCGCGCGGCATCACTGGCGCTGCGCAAGCACCCGATCCTGAATTCGACCATCGTGGGTAAGGAGATTCATCTCCTCAGTCACATTCATATGGGCATGGCTGTCGCAGTTCCCGGCGGCCTCATGGTTCCTGTCATTCGTGATGCCGACACACTCTCGATCTTCGAGCTCGCCCGCATCACCCGCGAGCTGGCCGAGGACTGCCGTGCCGGGTCAATCTCCCTCGATGCGCTCGAGGGTGGCACGTTTGCCGTCACCTCGCTGGGTACCTACGGCGTCGACATGTTCACGCCGGTCATCAACCCGGGCAATGTGGGCATCCTCGGTGTCGGTCGTCTGCGTGAGTCGGGCAAGTGGGAGGGCGAGCGCTTCGTCAAGACTCAGGTGCTCACTCTCAGCCTGACCTTCGATCACCGTGTGGTCGACGGTGCGCCGGCGGCGGAGTTCCTGCAGACGATGAACGAACTGCTGGCACGCCCGCTGGTCTTGCTGCCCGGCGCCTGACATGCCCGTCATCCATCTGGTCCGCCATGGCCAGGCGAGCTTCGGCTCGGATGACTACGACGTGCTCTCGCCGACCGGTCGGCAGCAGGCAGGTCTCGCCGGTGCTGAACTCGTGCGTCGAGGCGTGCGCACGCCCGTGTTCGGCAGCGGAACTCTCGCCCGCCAGCGCGATACCGCGACGATCGTTGCGGGGGAGTTCGGTACGCCGAATCCCGATCTGATCATCGATGCTCGCTGGGATGAATTCGATGCCCATGCCCTCGTGTCCCGGTCACTCGGCATCCCCGGGATTCCGCACGAGATGACCTCCGCCGAGTTCCAGGTGCATCTCGACAAGGCGTTCATCGCCTGGGTCGAGGGCACCGATGGCAGCTGGGCGGAGTTCAGTGATGGGGTGATTGGCGCGCTCGCCGACTTCGCGGCCCGGGTGCCCAAGGGATGTGACGGCATCGTGGCCACGTCAGCCGGGGTCACCGCAGCGATGGTGGCCCGCCTGCTCGAGACATCGCCTGCCTCTGTCATCACCTTGAACAAGGTGAGCATCAACGCCTCGATCACCACGGTGCTCTCGGGTGCACGTGGACTCACCCTCTTGACCTTCAACGATCACGCGCATGTGCTCGGCCACGAGGGAATGTTGACCACTCGCTAGCCCGTGCCTTGCTACTTACTTGTCAGTCAGTGCAAAAAGTGCGGCCCAATTACGGATAGCGGAGCAGGTCCGATCCGTCCCAGTCCTGGTGCACCGCGGCAACCTTGTCGTAGAGGGCCCGCAGGTGCTCGGTGCCCACGTAGAGCTCGATCAGCCCGCCGATGAGCTCGCGTCCGTCAAGGAACTGCACGCGCATGCCTGAGGTCGTGGTGAGCTCGGTGATGAGCGGGAAGCCCTGGGCCTGGAGTGCCGCGCTGCTGACATCGAGGTCCTCGACGAAATAGGCGAAGTGATTGACCTGATTCGGGGTGGAGTGGGCGAAAAACTCGTGCATGCTGGCGGGGGAGCACTCGTGCACCTCGATCAACTCGAGCATGAGCGGGCCCCACTGGCCGAAGGCGGCGCTGTGGTGGTACCTCGCCGGCTCGCCGTCATGAGTGCCGTGGATATCCATGTGCGGGCGCATCAGGAACGGCCCGAGGCCGGCCTTCTCGGCCCATTCGCGGCAGGCGGCCTCGAGGTCGGGAACGATGTAGGCGATCTGGACGAGCTCGCGGGGCAGGGCGGAGATTCCGGGGATGGGCGGGTTGCTCATGTCACTCCTCGATGGCCGGGAAAGTTACTGTACCCCGAGACAAGTTGTGTAGTCTGGCCCTCACGAAGTACCGCGGATTCACCTGTCAGGGAGCATTCATGGCCAAGGTCTACAACCACCCGATCACGGGGCTGGTCTACTCGGTGAACGAGGTCGGCCTTGTCGACGTTCGCGATCCCAAGACCGGTGCCTACGGCGTCTTCGACGACAACGGCGTCTGGTTCGAGGGTGAGATCCGCGATGTCGACTTCCAGGCACTGGGCTGGGTCGGTCGCACTCCCGAGGCTCGCGCCCTGCGCGAGGCCAACTCGTGAAGTCGACTACCGCTGTCCTGCTCGCACGTCGCCCTGAGCACACCTTTGTCGCCGATGACCTCACCCTCGGCGAGATCGAGCTTCCCGAGCTGACTCCCGGCCACGCCCTGGTGCGCAATCAGTACATGAGCCTTGACCCCTCGACCCGTGGTCGCATGGATCCGGGCGAGAAGCAGTACACGACCAACTTCAGCGTCGGCGGCCCGCTCGACGGCTCGGCCATTGGCGTTGTCGTCGAATCCGCCTCAGACAAGCTCCCGGTGGGTGCCACCGTGCGTCACCGCTTGGGCTGGCGTGAATACGCCGTCGTCGACGATGTCGCGGCAACTGTCTGCGATACGAATCTTGCGCCGGCCATCAATTGGCTCAGCTCACTTGGCCAGACCGGCTTCACGGCCTACGCAGGCCTCTTCCCCGTCGGCAAGCTCCAGGCCGGTGAGGTCGTACTCGTCTCCGGTGCCGGCGGTGCTGTCGGCTCGATGGCAGGTCAGTTCGCTCGCCTGTCAGGTGCCAGCCGTGTCATCGGAAGCGCCGGTGGCGCCGACAAGTGCCAGTGGCTGCTCGATGACTGCGGATTCGACTACGTCATCAACTACCGCGATGCTGAATTCGCCGATGAGCTGCCGAAGGCAGCGCCTGAGGGTATCGACCTCTTCTTCGACAACGTCGGTGGCTGGCAGATGGCCGCGGCCTTCCAGAACATGAAGATCCACGGCCGCGTCTCGATGTGCGGCGCGATCTCGAATTTCGGCACTACTCCTCAGCCCAGCACCGCGGTCATGATTGAGATGATCCTGCGCCGCATCACCGTGCAGGGTTTCATCGTGCGTGATTACGAGGATCTCCGTCCGGAGTTCGAGGCGAAGGTCAGTGGCTGGCTCGCCAGTGGTGAGCTGGTCGATCGCGCGACTGTCTCCGAGGGCATCGCCAATGCCGGTGCGGGTCTGGCGGGTCTGCTCTCCGGTGCGAACGTGGGCAAGGCCCTCGTTCATCTCTCCGACTAGAAAGGGCCATGCCGTGAGCATCGAGCTCGTCGACGCAAGCCTGTTTGCCTCCACCGATCCGGTGGCCCTTCAGGGCTCTGCATGTGCGTCGTGCGGTGCACATGTCTTCCCCGCTGCCGCGTCCTGCCCGATGTGTGCCGGTACTGACGTCAGCAACGTGGCACTGCCGACCGAAGGCACCGTATGGTCGTGGACCACGCAGAACTTCGCTCCCAAGGCGCCGTTCCGTACCGACGAATTCCACCCGTTCAGCATCGGTTACGTCGACCTGGGCTCGGTCATCGTCGAGGGCTGGCTGTTGAACAAGACAGACTGGGTCATCGGTGAGCCGGTGCGACTCGCACTCGCCAAGGCCTGGACCAATGACGACGGCACCATCGTGCATACCTACGGATTCGAGGCCAT
>JAHEIZ010000004.1 GCA_024639145.1 Actinomycetes bacterium
GCTCCACCGCTGCGATCTTCCCGATCGACGAGGCGACCACCGATTACCTGCGACTGACCGGCCGCAGCGCAGAGCAGATCGCACTCGTCGAGGCGTACGCCAAGGAGCAGGGCCTGTGGCATGACGCAGATCATGAGCCCACGTACTCCGAATATCTAGAGCTCGATCTCTCGACAGTCGTGCCCTCACTGGCCGGCCCGAAGCGCCCGCAGGATCGCGTGCTTCTGAGCGAGTCGAAGGCCTCGTTCGAGAAGGCGCTGCCGGCATTCAGCAAGGTGCCGAGCGCCTCGGTTGCCACCACGATCGACGGCAACGACGTTGTCGTGCGCAACGGTGCGGTTGCCATCGCAGCCATCACCTCGTGCACTAACACCTCGAACCCCTCGGTCATGATCGGCGCGGGCATCCTGGCGAAGAAGGCCGTCGAGCGTGGCCTGACTCGTGCACCGTGGGTCAAGACCACACTCGGCCCGGGCTCCAAGGTCGTGACCGACTACTACGACAAGGCCGGTCTCAGCCCCTACCTCGACAAGCTCGGCTTTGCCGTCATCGGCTACGGCTGCACGATCTGCATCGGAAACTCCGGTCCCCTGATCCCCGAGGTCAGTGCCGCGGTGAACGAGGCAGATCTCGCCGTGGTCTCGGTGCTCTCAGGCAACCGCAACTTCGAGGGTCGGATCAACCCCGACATCAAGATGAACTACCTCGCCTCGCCGCCACTCGTCGTCGCCTACGCGATCGCCGGCACCATGGATATTGACCTCGCGACCGAGCCCCTCGGCCACGATCACGAGGGCAATCCCGTGTTCTTGGCCGATATCTGGCCGAGTGCCACTGAGGTCCAGGCCACGATCGACGCCACGATAGATGCCGACATGTTCACCAACCGCTACAAGGATGTCTTCGCCGGGGATTCCCGCTGGCAGTCACTCCAGACGCCCAGCGGAGACCGCTTCGCCTGGGATCCGAAGAGCACCTATGTGCGCAAGCCTCCGTACTTCGAGGGCATGGGCAAGACCCCCTCTCCGGTCAGCGACATCTCCGGCGCTCGTGTGCTCGCAAAGCTTGGTGACTCGGTCACGACCGATCACATCTCACCGGCCGGCAACATCAAGGTCGATAGCCCCGCGGGCAAGTACCTCGCCGCACACGGTGTCGACAAGGCTGACTTCAACTCGTACGGCTCACGCCGCGGAAACCATGAGGTCATGATTCGTGGAACCTTCGCGAACATTCGCCTGCGCAATCTCATGCTGACCGATGTCGAGGGCGGATTCACTATCGACTTCTCGAACGCCGACAACGAGATCGTCCCGATCTTCGATGCTGCCGAGAACTACGCCAAGGCAGGTACGCCACTGGTGATCCTCGCCGGCAAGGAGTACGGCTCGGGCTCGAGCCGCGACTGGGCAGCCAAGGGCACCGCACTGCTGGGTGTCAAGGCAGTGATCGCCGAGTCGTACGAGCGCATTCACCGCTCGAACCTGATCGGCATGGGTGTCATTCCGCTGCAGTTCCAGGCCGGCCAGAATGCCGAGTCCCTGGGCCTGCAAGGTGATGAGGTGTTTACCATTCGCGGTATCGAGGAGCTCAACGCCGGCACCACTCCTCGCGAGGTCTCGGTCGAGGCGGTTGCCGCAGACGGACGTACCTGCGAATTCACTGCACTAGTGCGCATCGACACCCCGGGTGAGGCTGACTACTACCGCCACGGCGGCATCCTGCAGTACGTCCTGCGCTCACTGCTCTAGACATCATGAATGCCGGCTGGCCGCAGGACCTCGTTCCTGTCGTCGCTCCGGATTTCCTGGATCGTGCGATCGGCTGGCTCCTCGACCGAGGGCCAGCCGATCTGCGTATCTCCCCGCTTCGGGCCTATCCGTTGGCTCTGGCTTTCCTCGTCGAGCATCACTGCGAAGCCGATGTACAGGCCACTCGGGAGGCCTACAGGCACGCGCGAGCCGAACTCGGCGCCCACCTGAGCGCGGCTGAGCTCACCGTCGTCCAGCAGGCACTCGAGGCGCAAGGAGCGCGAGCACTGGCTAGCCGGCGTGAGGTGGCCCTCGTGCGCGAGGCCGTCGAACAGGTGGCCGGAGTCAACGGGGCCTAGACTCGGGGGGTGTCGAATGGTGGTCGCCCGAGCCTGATCGAGGGAATTCACGACCCTCGCGATCTTCGTGCTCTGGCCCCTGAACAGCTTCCTGAACTCGCCACCGAGATCCGCTCATTCCTGGTCGAGAAGGTGTCGGCGACCGGTGGTCACCTAGGGCCCAATCTTGGCGTGGTCGAGCTGACCATCGCACTGCATCGGGTGTTCTCGAGTCCCGATGACGCCATCATCTGGGACACCGGCCACCAGGCCTACGTGCACAAGATCGTGACCGGTCGAGCGGGGGAGTTCGACACCCTGCGCCAGGAGAATGGCCTGTCGGGCTACCCGAGTCGTACCGAGAGCGCACACGACATCGTCGAGAATTCCCACGCGTCAACTGCCATCTCTTATGCCGACGGCCTCGCGAAGGCCTGGGAGCAGCGCGGGCTGCTCGGATCCCATCACGTCGTTGCCGTGATCGGCGATGGCGCGCTCACGGGCGGCATGGCCTGGGAGGCGCTCAACAACATTGCCGGCAGCACTCGCCAGGTCATCATCGTCGTCAATGACAACGGGCGCTCCTATTCCCCGACCATCGGCGGTCTCGCGCACCACCTGTCGACCTTGCGCACCACGCACGGCTACGAGCGCTTCATGGCGTGGGGCAAGCGCGTTCTTCATCGCACGCCAGTGCTCGGCCACACGGTGTATGGCGCCCTTCATGGCATGAAGAAGGGCGTGAAGGATATCGTCGCCCCGCAGGGCATGTTCGAGGATCTCGGCCTGAAGTACGTGGGTCCTGTCGACGGTCACGACGAACTCGAGCTCGAGCACGCTCTGCGCCGTGCCAAGGACTTCCCCGGCCCGGTCATCGTGCATGCCATCACGCAGAAAGGTCGTGGTTACGCACCTGCCGAGCAGGATGAAGCCGAGAAGTTCCACGGTGTGGGCGTCATCGATCCCGATACCGGCAAGCCGATTGCGGCGAGCGGACCAACCTGGACAAGTACCTTCGGAGACGAGATGCTCCTGATTGGTGCCGAGCGCTCAGATGTCGTGGCAATTACCGCGGCGATGCTCGGCCCGACCGGTCTCAACGCCTTCGCCCGCCAGTTCCCGACGCGCACCTACGACGTCGGCATCGCTGAGCAGCATGCCGCGACGAGCGCTGCGGGCCTGGCCATGGGCGGGGCGCATCCCGTTGTGGCGCTCTATGCCACCTTCCTTAATCGCGCCTTCGACCAGGTGCTCTTCGACTGCGCCCTACATCGCCTCGGCGTCACCTTTGCCCTCGACCGAGCGGGTATCACCGGAGATGATGGCGCTAGTCACAACGGCATCTGGGATCTCTCGATGCTCAACGTGATCCCTGGTGTGCGCGTGGCCGCACCTCGAGATGCCTCGAGCCTTCGCACACTGCTGCGCGAGGCAGTGGCTGTCTCCGATGCGCCCACAGTGGTGCGCTACCCCAAGGGTGCCGTGGGCCCGGACCTCGTGGCACTTGAACGACATGTGGGCTATGACCTGCTTTCCCGTCACGGCGATGCCGAGGTGCTCATCGTGGGCATTGGTGCCATGGCCGCCGTGGCCGCCGATGTGAGCGAGGGCCTGTCGGCCCAGGGCTACGGTGCAACGGTCATCGATCCTCGATGGGTCAAGCCCCTTCACTTATCGGTTGTCGAGCTCGCACGATCCGCATCCCTGGTCATCGTGATCGAAGATGGCATCCGCCAGGGCGGCATTGGCTCGGCGATGTCACAGGCCATGAGCGATGCCGGAATCGACACTCCGATTCGAACCTTTGGCGTCGATCAGGGCTTCTTGCCGCAGGCCAAGCGCGCGCGACTGCTCATTGAGGCCGGTCTGACCGCGCAGGACATCACGCGCAGCACGATCGAGACACTTGCCGGACGCGCAGACACCGAGACCCGCGAGCCGAGCCAGCAACCACTGCCGGAGTGACACTTCCAGCCGTCTTAGGCAGGAAGTGAGGCAACACCAGGTGCGAGGAATCTCTTTCCATTGACGCGCTCCGAGGCCCCGCTGCGATCCAGGTACGGCGTGATGCCGCCATTGGCGAATGGCCAGCCGGCTCCGAGGATCATGCACAGATCGATGTCCTCGGGGGCGATGACCACGCCTTCGTCGAGCATGCGACGTGCTTCGTCTGCGAGGGCATCGAGGGCCCGCTCGCGTACCTGCTCAGCTGTGAGTGGGTTGTCACCGCGTACGAAGAGGGCCTCGACTTCGGGATCGATGACCTGACCGCCTGTGCCGGTCTTCTTCCAGATACCTGGCTTGCCGGCTTCGACGAGCCTGCGCATGTTGTCAGACACATAGAAGCGATCGGGGAATGCGGCATTCATGGTCTCGGATACATGGAAGGCTACGGCGGGGCCGACGAGTGCCAGGAGATTGAACGGTGACATCGGGAAAGCGAGAGGCTGCATCGCCTCGTCGGCAACAGTGAAATCGGTGCCCTCGTCGACAGCCCGGGTGATCTCGCCGAGGAATCGGGTGAGCAGGCGATTGACCACAAATGCGGGAGCGTCCTGCACGAGCACGCACGACTTCTTCAGTGTCTTGCCTACGGCAAAGGCCGTGGCGACCGTGGCATCGTCACTCTGCTTGGCGCGTGCGATTTCCAGGAGCGGCATGACCGCTACCGGATTGAAGAAGTGGAAGCCCACGACACGCTCGGGATGCTTGAGCCCTTCGGCCATGTCGGTAACCGAGAGCGACGACGTATTCGTGGCGAGAATGCAGGTATCGGAGACCACTGCCTCAAGCTCGGCGAACACTGCCTTCTTCACGCCGAGATCCTCGAAGACGGCTTCGATCACGAAGTCTGCGTCGGCGAATGCGCTCTTGTCCGTGACGCCGCTAACGAGCGCCGTGAGACGGTTGGCCTTATCGGAGCTCAGTCGGCCCTTGTCGACCAATGTTGCGATCTCCTTATGGACGTAGCCGACACCCTTGTCGACCCGTTCCTGATCAAGGTCTGTCATCACGACAGGCACTTCGAGGCGGCGAGCGAACAGCAGGGCGAGCTGGCTCGCCATCAAGCCGGCGCCGACGATGCCCACCTTGGTGACGGGCCGGGCCAAGGCCTTGTCCGGTGCGCCGGCCGGGCGCTGCGCGCGCTTCTGCACGAGATTGAACGAATAGAGAGATGCTCGGACGGCGTCGCTCATGACGAGATCAGCGAGTGCTTCGTCCTCGGCTGCGAAGCCCTCATCGCGCGAACGCGACTTGGCCCCTGCCACGAGATCGAGGGCGCGGTACGGCGAGGCGAGTGCTCCGTGGAATCGTGCATCCAGCTGCGCCTTGGCACCGCCAATGATCATGTCCCACATGCCACGGTTCGGATCCTGGCGCTTGACTGCAACCTCGCCGGTGAGCACCTTGGCTGCCCAGAGCATCGACTGCTCGAGGAAGTCAGCAGGCTCGAAGAGCGCGTCGGCGATTCCGAGTCGCTTCGCGTCAGCGGGCCTCATCTGCTTGTTCATCGTGAGTGCGTTAGTGAGGATGACCTCGAGGGCGTCGATCGGACCGACGAGATTCGGCAGCAGGTAAGCGCCACCCCAGCCGGGAATGATGCCGAGGAAGACCTCGGGCAGCGACAGCGCGGCGGCTCCTGTCGACACCGTTCGATAGGTGCAGTGCAGGGCGATCTCGAGTCCGCCGCCCATGGCTGCACCATTGACGAAAGCGAAGCTCGGCACGCTCATTTCGCCCAGTCGGCGGAAGGCGTCGTGGCCGGCGCGTCCAACTGCTAGAGCCTCGTCACGCGTGGTGATCATGGCCATTGCGGAGAGATCCGCGCCGACGGCGAAGATGAACGGCTTGCCGGTCAGGCCCACGGCGACGATGTCGTCCATGGCCTGGACCTGATCGATCGCCGCGTTCAATTCGACGAGCCCATGGGCGCCGAAAGTGGTGGGCCGAGTGTGGTCGAGATCGTTGTCGAGGGTGATCAAGGCCATGCGACCGGCCTGCAGGGGCAGGTCGAAGACGCGCACTCGTGCATGGGTGACTACCTCAGCGGGCATTGCAGACTCGTTCATCACTTGGCTCCTGCGTAGTTGACGTTCTCCCAGATCACGGTGCCGCCCATTCCGAGACCGATGCACATCGTGGTCAGGCCATAGCGCGCAGTGGGATTCATCTCGAAATCCCTGGCGAGGTAGGTCATCAGGCGGATACCGCTCGAGGCGAGCGGATGGCCGACCGCGATCGCTCCACCGAGCGGGTTGACGCGCGGATCCTCATCGTCGATTCCGAAGTGATCGGTGAAGGCGAGAACCTGCACGGCGAAAGCCTCGTTGATCTCGAAGAGATCGACATCGCCGATGGCCAGGCCTGCTCGCTGAAGTGCCTTCTCAGTGCTCGGCACCGGTCCGACGCCCATGATCTCGGGTGCTACGCCGGCGAAGGCGTAACCGACCATGCGCATCTTCTTGGTGAGGCCGAGCTCATCGGCCTTCTCCTCCGAGGCGAGCAGGGCAGCCGTGGCTCCGTCATTGAGACCTGAGCTATTTCCCGCGGTAACTCGCCCATGTGGTCGAAATGGAGTCTTGAGGCCGGCGAGCCCTTCGAGGGTGGTCTCGGGTCGAGGGCCCTCGTCGACACTGATGAGTGACCAGCCATCGGCCGACGGCACGGCAACAGGAACGATGTCGGGTTGCAGGTGACCGGCTGCGTAGGCTGCGGCAGTCTTGCGCTGCGAGCCGAGGGCGAATCGGTCAGCGCGTTCCTTGGTGATCTTCGGGTAGCGATCGTGGATGTTCTCTGCCGTCTTGCCCATGACAAGTGCATCTGTATCGACGAGCTTCTCTGCTACGAATCTCGGATTCGGATTGATGCCCTCGCCCATGGGGTGGCCGGTCATGTGCTCGACGCCACCGGCAAGTGCGATATCGAGTGCGCCCGCCATGATGCCGGCCGAGAGCGTGGTGACGGCGGTCATCGCGCCTGCGCACATGCGATCCACCGAGTAGCCCGGCACCGACGAAGGGAGTCCGGCCAGGATCCCGGCTGACCGGCCCAGGGTCAGCCCCTGATCTCCGATCTGCGTTGTGGCCGCTACGGCGACATCATCAATCGCGGCCGGGGGAAGTGCTGGATTCCGACGGAGCAATTCGCGGAAACTCTTGACTACTAGGTCATCAGATCTCGTGCCAGCGAAGGCACCGCCTGCCTTGCCGAAGGGGGTGCGTACCCCATCCACGAACACGACGTCTCGGACACTTCGTCCCATGATCCCTCACCCATCTCGCGGTTATTACCGACGAGTAACAAAATAGCACGACGTGACAGGTCGCACCTACGAATCGGCACCCTCGGTCGTCCATGCTGCGTTGAGTGCCTCAGCCAGGAGGCCTGACTGCCAGGCGCGCGCACCGGCATCGAGCAGGGCCGTCTCAAGGGTCGAGGAGGTGATCTGCGACGGCGGTTCCCAGCACAGCCGGCGGAGCAGATCAGGATTGACGATGTTCTCTGTGGGAAGCCCGCGCGCATCGCTGATCTCGCTGACGATCGACTTCGCTGCCTCGAGTCGGGCGAAAGCCGCAGGATTGCGATCAGCCCATGCCCGCGGCGGCGGCGGTCCTGTGGGAGGCACGGTGATGGCTGGCAATTCCGAGTCCGGCAATGCATACGCCCGTTCGATGGCTGACCACCACGTCGTGCGCCTGCGCTGCTGCCCGCGGCCGCTGAAAGGCGGCAGCGCACTGAGTTCGTCCGCATTCTTCGGCAGCGCAATCGCAGCCGCGACGATTGCGGTGTCAGGGAGGATGCGGCCGGTGGCGATATCCGAGCGCGTCGCCACGCGATCGCGCTCACGCCACAGTTCGCGAACCACGGCAAGATTACGTGCCTTGCGCACTCCGTGAATTCCGCTCGTCTTGCGCCACGCCTCCTCGCCGCGCTCGCGCGGGCGGAAGTCGAGCAGTGACGTGAACTCCTGCTCGGCCCATTCCCATTTGCCGTCCTCGACCAACGCCGAGTGCAGGGCATTGCGCAGTTCAACAAGGAACTCGACGTCGAGCACCGCATACCGCAGTTGATTCGCGGGCAAGGGACGCACCGACCAGTCGGCTGCTCCATGGCCCTTCTCGAGAACGAAGCCGAGCTCACTTCGCACGAGAGCACCAAGGTTCACGCGTTCACGCCCGAGCAGACGGCCGGCGAGCTCGGTATCGAAGAGGGCGGAAGGCACGAGACCTACCTCGGCGAGGCAGGGCAAGTCCTGCGTGGCTGCATGAAGAATCCATTCGACACCCTGCGTGGCCGCGGCGATGGATGAGAGATCAGGGACGGCGATCGGGTCGATGAGCGCACTGCCGGCACCCTCGCGGCGCAATTGGATCAGGTAGGCGCGCTGGCTGTACCTGTAGCCGGACGCGCGCTCGGCATCGACGGCCAGCGGCCCGCTGCCCGAGGCAAGTGCGTCGGCATAGGCCTGAAGTGCTGCCACCGTGGTGATGACGTCGGGTACCCCGTCACGTGGCTCGGCAGGAGCTGGCTCTGGTTCCTGCTGGATCTCGACGTCGAGGTCGGCCTGGTCGCTCATCACGCGCGCGTGCGGCGACGGGCACTGCCGACATGCGCGATGCCCGTGGGTATCGGGGCGAGACCCGCAGCCTGGGCCATGACGTCGATCCAGGCGTGGACGTGTCGATTCATGGTCTCGGGGACCGTGAGTCCGTCGATCTCGATCGGAGTCCAGGAGGCACGGATTTCGACAAAGGACTCGGCGGGTCGATCGGACATCGAGCCGAATGACGCACCTGAGGTCACGGTGATGGTGCCGCCCACGTGTGTTCCCTCGGCACCGGCACCTGACATTGCGTCGACGAGCCATGTCCAGGCGACTTCCTGGAGCATCGGATCGGTGGCGACATCGTGCTCGAGTTCGGCTCGCGCGAAGACCACTGCGCGGAAGGTGCCGTCCCATTCATCAACGCCATCGGGGTCATGGAGGAGGACGAATCTGCCGGAGGCGCGATCATCGTCGAGATCTGCCATCTCTGCGGTAATGGCGACCGCATGTGGTGCTAGGCGCTGAGGTGCCGGCCCTTCCTCGATGAGGAATTCGGGGCGGATCGAGGCTGCGCGAACGCTGGCCAGTGCGTCGGTGAAGGCATTGGCCGTGGCGTCGATTGGTCTCACCTTTGCAGGCTATTGGGAGCAAGGCTGCTGGGCGGGGACTGACGCGCCGCCACCGTAGGCTGAGCGCATGGCCGCCGCACTCTCCATGCTCTCGGCGCTCATGTGGGGGTCGGCCGACTTTCTGGGCGGACTCACTTCACGACGACGCCCGGCCGTCGTGGTCTACCTCGGATCCCAGGTATTCGGATTCTTGCTACTGCTGACCGTGGTGCTGGTGAGAGGTGACTGGCATTCCCCCTTGAACTACCTGTGGTGGGGAATCGGGCTGGGGATCACCGGATTCATCTCGATGATCGCCTTCTATCGCGCCCTCGCCCTAGGCCCGATGGGGCTGGTGTCCCCGCTCGTGGCAGTCTCGGTGGTCATTCCAGTCGTGGTCGGGTTCGCCCAGGGGGAATCTCCGAGTGCGGCGGAGATCGCGGGAATCGTGATTGCCTTCGTGGGAGTGCTCTTGGCAAGTGGCCCCGAGCTCACCGGTGCCGAGAGCATGAAGCCGCTGCTTTACACGGTTGTCGCAGCGATCGGCTTCGGACTGCTCTATGTCGGCATGGCCAAGGGCAGCGAGACCAGCCCATCGATGACGATGCTGACCTTCCGATCGACCTCCATCGTCATTCTTCTGGTGCTGATGGCCGCTACTAGGAGCGCCGGGGGAGTGACGAGGGCAGACCTGCCCGTGCTCGCTGCCATCGGCGTTATCGATGCCTCGGCCAATCTGCTGTTCGGCGTTGCGAGCACGATGGGAATGCTCTCGACGACGTCGGTGATTAGTTCGCTGTACCCGGTGGCTACGGCAATCCTGGCGGCTGTCGTGTTGCGCGAGCGGCTGCGACCGATTCAGTATGTAGGTGTCACGGTGGCCATGGTCGGCGTCGTGCTGCTCAGTGCTGCTGGCGCGTGATCACGCGTTTTCGGGCGCGAATCTCACGCTGATCGAATTGATGCAGTAACGCTGGTCGGTGGGGGTGCCGTAGCCCTCGCCCTCGAACACGTGACCCAGATGCCCACCGCAGGTCGCACAGCGAACCTCGGTCCGCACTCGACCGAGCGAGGCGTCCTCGAGATAGATCACCGAATCACCCGCGAGCGGCGAGTAGAAGCTGGGCCAGCCGCAATGCGAGTCGAACTTGGTCGTGCTCTCGAACAGGGGCGCGCCGCAGGCGCGGCACGAGTACGTGCCGCGGGCCTTGTTGTCGGTGTACTCGCCAACGAAGGGGGCTTCGGTGCCTGCCTCGCGCAGTACGTGGTACTCGGCCGGGGTCAGCTGCGTGCGCCACTCTTCCTCGGAGCGTGTCACCTCGTACGAGCCGCCATCGGGACGAGTCGAGCCTGCGCGTGCCGGAGTGTCATGAGCCATGAGTACAGGCTAGATCAGAACGGCATTTCGGCGAGCGGGCCGCATGTCACGAAATCGCGTGGGCGGGGACTATGGTCGGAACTGCCCGAGCCGGAAGTGGAGGAGCAGTGAGCGACGTTCTCGATACCAGGGGTTCTTGGCTCAGCGGCGAGGAGCTCGATTCCGCGCGCGAGCGCCTCCCGATTGTGTATGTCGATGCCGTTCCCGTGCGCACTGACTCCCAGGGACAGGTCACCTCGATCGGACTCCTGCTGCGCGGGATGCCCGATGGAAGTATCTCGCGGGCCATCGTCTCCGGCCGAGTGCTCTACGGCGAGCGAATTCGCGACGCCCTCGTGCGCCATCTCGAGAAGGATCTCGGGCCCGTGGCACTTCCGCGTATTCCGGCGTCACCTCAGCCGTTCACTGTCGTCGAGTACTTTCCCGATCCGGAAGTCACCGGCTTTCACGATCCACGGCAGCACGCAGTGTCCTTGGCGTTCATCGTCCCGTGCGGAGGGGATTGCTCGCCTTCGCAGGATGCCCTCGACCTTGTCTGGGTGTCGCCGATGGAGGTCACCTCGCCCGACTTCGAGCTGGAGATGTCGGGCGGTCAAGGACGCCTCGTGCGCATGGCCCTCGCACACTGCGGCTTGCTGCCCTAGTCAGGCCCCGCGCGGCGGAAAGTTCACTGCGCGCTTCTCGCCTTTGGCTGCAAGCGCCTCAGCGAGATCGGGTAGACCGAAGGACACCTTCATCATTGCCAGCGACTCGTCGACAGCGACGGGCAGAGGCTGTTCGCTGACGCGCAGTAGCTGACCCTTCATGGCCGCCATCGAGGCAGGCGAGCAGTTGTCCGCGATATCGCGCGCCCATTCCACCGCGCGCGTCAGCGGATCGTCCGCGATCTCGTTGATGAGGCCGATGCGCAGCGCCTCGGCGGCATCGATGGCACGACCTGACAGCAGCAGCTCAGTGGCATTGCCGTAGCCGACCAAGCGCGGGAGGAGCCAGGCTATGCCGTACTCGGCGACCAGTCCCAAGCGGCTGAAGGTGGTGCCCATACGCACCCCTGAGCCGATAATGCGAACGTCGGCGCAGATGGCGAGAAGGAAGCCAATACCCGCGCAGGCGCCATTGATGGCAGTCACCACGGGAGTGCCGATCATCAGCGCACGGAAGGGGAGGGTCTCGGCTGACTGCTCGTCGACGTATTTATTGAGGCCGTCGGTGCCCTCGGCGAGTACCGAGAGATCGGCACCAGCGCAGAAGCCCTTCCCGGCACCGGTGACCACGATGACTCGTACCTGAGGATCGGCATCGGCTCGCTGGAGCAGCTCTGCGTAGAGCTCGCCCATGCCGGGGAGCATGGCGTTCATCCGATCTGGACGATTCAAGGTGATGGTCGCGATGCCGTCGGCCACGGAATACAGGATGTCGTCAGTCATGAGCAGAGTCTGGCATCTGAGGAGCCCGGGCAGGGGTGGGATCGCTGTGAGGTTTCCCTCGAGGCGAGCGTGAATTTCCCTCGTGCCGAGTATGAATACCGAGTCGAATCTGAGAGGCTGAACATGTGACCGCCCTTGCTGATGACGTCCGTACCCAGAACCTCCTGCGCGAACTCGAGCCAGTCGTCGAGGCTGAGCTGAATCGCCATCTGTCGATGGCCAAGGAGTGGTTCCCGCATGAGTACGTCCCGTGGGGCGAGGGCGTGAACTTCGCCGGTGTTCTCGAGGGCAAGGACTGGACCCCGGAGGAGCAGCGGTTCAGCGAGGCAGCTCGTACGAGTCTCGTCATCAATCTGCTCACCGAGGACAACCTGCCGAGCTACCACCGGGAGATCTCCACGTACCTCGGTCGCGATGGCGTGTGGGGCGAATGGATTGGTCGCTGGACAGCCGAGGAAGGGCGCCATGGCATCGCCATTCGTGACTACCTCACCGTGACCCGCGCGGTCGATCCCGTTGCCCTCGAACGAGCCCGCATGACTCATATGACCGAGGGATTCGACGCCATACATCCCGGGGCGATCTCCGGACTGGCCTACGTGTCGTTCCAGGAGCTTGCGACGCGGGTCTCGCATCGCAACACCGGAGCAGCGACGGGGGATCCGATCGCCGAGCAGCTCTTCGCTCGCATTGCCACTGATGAGAACCTGCACATGGTGTTCTACCGCAACGTCATGGAAGCGATCTTCGAGCTCGAGCCCGATGAGGCGATGGTGGCGGTGCTCAACAATGTTCGCGACTTCGCGATGCCCGGTCACGGCATCGAGGGATTCGGGCGCAAGGCAGTCGAGATTGCCGTGGCCGGAATCTACGATCTTCGCCAGCACAAGGACGATGTCGTCATGCCGGTTCTCCGCAAGTGGCGCGTCTTTGAGCGCGAGGACTTCGGTACCGAGGGGCAGCGCGCGCGGGATGAGCTCGCAGTTCTTCTCGAGGGACTTGAGGTCGGTGCTGTGCGCTTCGAGGAGCGTCGTGACGCCCTGAAGGTCCGCTTGGCTGCGCGCGACGCGTAGTCGTCTACTGATCAGGATTTCACGAGAGTGAATGCGGGTACACCGATGCCCGTGGCGGCTAGGCGCCGGTTCAGGCCAGAGATCGAGGGTCTACGCGCAGTTGCTGCGTTCCTTGTCGTCATCTTCCATGTGTTCATCGGCAAGGTCTCCGGCGGTGTCGACGTTTTCTTCGTTGTTGCCGGTTTCCTGATCACGCTCATCCTGATCGACCAGGTGGTCGTGCGCGGCGGCCTGGCACCAGGGCGCTATTTCTCGCGGCTCGCATCACGACTTCTGCCCATGTCGATTCTCGTGCTCATCGTTGTCTCCGCGGCGATCTTGCTGCTGGCACCGCTGTGGTATCAGGCACCGTGGATGAGGCAAGTGGGCTGGTCCTCGTTGTATCTCGAGAACTGGTCACTGGCGGGGGAGTCAGTTGAATACCTGAACAAGGCAGCGCCTGCGAGCCCGGTACAGCAGTTTTGGGCGCTGTCGATCCAAGGTCAGTTCTACGTGATCTGGATCCTGCTGTTCGCCCTTGCATTACTCTTCGTGCGCCTTGTAAAGACCCTGAATGTCACACGCGTAATCACCGTCATTCTCATCATCACCTTCGGCATTTCGCTCGCATACTCAGTGCAGATGGAGCGCGACGGAGCCCTGAACGCCTACTTCCACACGGGGACACGTGTGTGGGAGTTCGCGGCCGGCGGCCTGCTGGCGCTGACGATCATGAATGGTCGTCGATTCGCCACCCTTGTGGCGGTTCCTGCGGGCTGGATCGGACTTGCACTACTGCTCACCTGCGGAATCGCGATCGGTGCGCCGTCGAACTTCCCGGGCTGGGCCGCCCTCTGGCCCGTCACCGGTGCGGTCTTGATCCTGATCAGCGGTGACGCACGCACGAATTCCCGATGGTCGGTCACCCGGCTTCTCGGCAGCAGGCCGCTCGTGTGGGCGGGCGCCTTCAGCTATGCGCTCTACCTGTGGCATTGGCCGATCCTGGTCTTCTACCGCATCCGCACCGGAACCTACGCGGTCACGCTGGTGCCGGGCATCGCGATCATCGTGTCCGCCGTGGTGCTGGCGTATGTCACCACTCGCCTTCTTGACGGCGGTCTGCGTACACGCGTGCTCTCGGCCTGGAGCGCAACGCGCATCCTGGTGACCGGTGGAGTCTGCCTGGCCGTCATCGCCGGCTGTGCGTTCGGAAGCGGGTGGCTGCGCTCGAATCTGCTCATCGAGCGCGTCGGCGATCCGCGCTCTGCGCACGTCGACAATCTCGCCTCGGCTCGCGAGGACTTCCCGATGGTCTACCTCAACGGCTGCGTGCAGGATCTCTCTCATTCGGCCGTCATTGAATGCGCAGCAGGTGATCCGGCCGGAACAACCACAGTCATGCTCGTCGGCGGAAGTCACACCGCCCACTGGTTCCCGGCCATTGATGCTCTCGCCAAGGAACGAGGATGGAGGGTCATCACGGCCTTGAAGGATGCCTGCCGATTCACGATGGTCGAGGACGAATCCGCGATCGGCGGAACTTCCTGCCACGAGTGGAATGACTCGCTGATGTACCGCCTGAGGCAGAACCCACCGGATCTCATCGTCACGACATCGACAGTCAGTGATGGAGGAGGTGAGTTCACGCCGGATGGGTACGTCGAGCAATGGCGAACGCTGCAGTCACTCGGCGTCGACGTTGTCGGCATTCGCGATACGCCGCGGTGGATGCGCGACCCGGTGGACTGCCTGTGGGCCAATCCCGACGACATCACATCGTGCTCAGTGCCCAGAAGTCAGAATCTGGCTCCGTCAGATCCGGCTGCACTTCGAGAAGACCTACCTTCGAATGTCACCTTGATTGATGTGAACGACCGAATCTGTGAAGGCGATATCTGCTCGGCGGTCATCGGGGACACAGTCGTCTACTGGGATCTCTCGCACCTGTCAGCAACCTTCGCAGCCAGCCTCGCTGGCGCCATTGGCGAGGGATTCCCATCCAAATATCAATGATCGGCGCGGCACATAGGCAAGTACCCCACCGCCTGGTCTGATTCCCATATGTCCACAGCTCCCGATAGTCCTGCCTCGCCTGCACCTGGACCTGCGAGTCATTCGGGTCGCAAGGCGGCCAAGATCGTCGTGCTGTCGATCGTCATGCTCAACGTCGCGGCCTTCGCGCCAGCGATGATCCTCGGCGCCCTCGGCTGGCACGACGGCGTCTTCGTGGCGATGCTGGCGGGTCTCGCAGCATTCATGGCCTGCTTCATGGGTTCCGGGTGGCAGACCGGACTGAGGGTCTCAGTGCCGTTCGCGGCGTTCACGGCGTTGACCGTGTGGGCTGCGCCATATGCCCTTCCGGCGGCGCTAGTGCTCGGTGCCGCGGCTTTTTGGCGTGGATACGGTGCGCGGCTCGGCCTGCACAATGCTCTGATGATGACGGTGATCGCCCTGGGCTTCATCGTCACTCAGCCGCCGAAATTCGATGGAGCCTCTCTCGCGCCGGTGATCGCAGGTCTGATCACGCTGGGTGCCTCTCTCTACGTAACACTCGTGATGTTCGTTGCTCGACGGTGGATGCACCCGCCCGCTCTGACCAAGCTCGTGACCTCGCGGGTCGTGGCGTACAGCAGCATCCTGGCCGTGATGATCGGCGGGGTGACCTGGTGCGTAGTTCATTTCGATCTCGGACATGCCGGGGCCTGGATCATCCTGACAATCCTGGTGGTGTTTCAGCCCTATCTCGGTACCAGTTATTCCAAAGCCGGACAGCGCATCATCGGCACAGCTCTGGGCTTCGTTGTGGCCAGCGTCATCGGTCTCTTTATCTCAAGCGGGCCGTGGCTCTATCTGATCGGGGTGATTCTCTTCATGGTGGCGGGCTCGTTCATGATGCTGGGCAAGCCCTATTGGGTCTTCGTCCTGTTCTTGACGCCGGCGGTCGTGCTGTTCACCTCAGCCGGCTCAACCGTTGACCAGACTGCCGTGATCCGGCTCGAGGCAACAGGCGTGGGAGTCCTGGTCACCCTTCTGGTGATGCTTCTATTGACCCCGCTGGCCAAGCGCCTGCAGGTGAAATCAGGAGCATCCAAGTTCTAGTCGGCGCGCGCTGTCCCTGAATCGGTCCCTGACCTGCTCTGATTACGCAATGACCTCACCGACCGCGACCTCACCGACCGCGACCCCACCGAAGTTCGCCAAGACGAAGAACATCGTGATTTCGGTACTCCTGATGGTGATCGCCGGCTTCTCGCCGGCAATCGTCATGGGTGCGCTCGGCTGGAAGAGTGCCGTGAGCGTTGCGATGCTGGCTGGGCTGGCATCTTTCATGGCATGCACGATGGGTAAAGGATGGACGTCCGGTCTCATCATCGCGCTGCCGTTCTCTGTTCTCACTGCACTCACGGTGTGGGCTGCGCCCTATGCGCTCGCCGCAGCTGTCGTGTTGGCCGTAGCCGCGTTCTTCCGGGGGTACGGAGCCAAGGCAGGGCTGCACAACGCGTTCCTGACCACCGTGATTGCCCTGGGCTTTCTTGTGGCAGCTCCGCCTAAGTTCACTGGTTCTGTGCCGTCGCCCATCATGGCCGGCCTAGTCACGCTCGTGACCGTGCTCTGGGTGACGCTCATCGTCTTCATTGCGCAGCGTTGGGTCCACCCGCCGAAGCTCGCTCCGATCGAGACCACTCGCGTGCTTTGGTTTAGTGCACTGCTGGCGTTACTCGTGGGCATCGCCACCTGGTGTGTTGTCCACTTCGACCTCGGCCACGGTGGTGGATGGATCATCCTGACGATTCTCGTGGTCTTCCAGCCCTACATGGATTCGAGCTTCTCGAAAGCCGGCGGGCGTGCACTCGGCACCCTGGCCGGATTCGTCATCGCGATCGCGGTCGGAGCCGTGGTCACGAATGGTCCGCTTCTCTACCTGATCGGCACGATTTTCATGATCGCTTCCATGGTCTTCATGCTGGGCGGCAAGCCCTACTGGCTGTTCGCAGCCTTCCTCACCCCGGCCATCGTGCTGTACGAGAGTGCTGGGTCGACGGTGACAAAGGTGGCGCTTGAGCGTCTCGAGGCAACGATCGTGGGAATCGCGGGCACTCTTGTCGTGCTGGCGCTCCTGTATCCGGTGGCCAAGCATTGGCAGCGCAAGAGCGGGGCTTCGACCTACTAAGCGAAATTCTTGAGCGGCACCTGTATCGCCGTGATGTAGGCCATTGAACTTTGATGGGTGCCCAGGAAGTTCGCGTGCAGCGGATGTGCGAGGTAGGCCTCGAACTCCGTCATCGAGGCGAAGTCCATGCACACTAGCCAGGTGGCAGTCACGGGAGCCGCAGGTCGGCGACCGAGATCGCGATGAAGGGTGGCTGCCTGCGCATGCGGATGCTCTGCTACGAGTTGATGGAGATCCGCCTCGAGAGGCTCCCGAAGGCTCGCGTCGAGACCTGGCTCAAGTCGAATATTGACGATATGACGAATCGGCTCGGACCAGGCGGCGTCAGTGGTGCTCATGGCCCCATTCTTCACCGTGGCTACGCACTGGCCCAGGGACCACCCACTGGAACGACGAAGGCCCCCGCCGAAGCGGGGGCCTTCGCGTATCGCTGTCTCAACGACGTGTCCGAGAAGGGAGTTGAACCCTCACTCCCGGTAAAGGGAACTAGCACCTCAAGCTAGCGCGTCTGCCTATTCCGCCACCCGGACGAGGTGTTGAAGCATGAGAAGCATACCTGCTCCGATCGGTGCCGCTGACACGGCAGTATGGGAGAGTGGAAACCACCTGGTCTGCCCTGCCTGGAGCCGAGTCCGATGTCGTGGAGATATGCCGCGGTCTGATCCGCCTCGACTCGAGTAATTTCGGCGATTCCCCTCTCACGGTGGGGGAGGCGGATGTCGCTGAGTACGCCGCCCAGGTACTTCGGGAGGCAGGGTGGCAGCCGGAGGTATTCACGACCACCGACTCTTCTCGCCGTGGGGTGTATCTCCGGGTGCCGGGGACTGATCCCGGCGCCGGGGCACTTCTTCTTCACGGACATCTCGATGTGGTGCCGGCCATTGCTTCCGACTGGACTCGCCCGCCGTTCGCGGCCGAGGTTGAGGATGGCTTCATCTGGGGCCGCGGCGCTGTCGATATGAAGGACATGGACGCCATGATCCTGGCCGTGCTGCGGGGCTGGGGGCGTGAGGGCATTCGACCCCGTCGCGACATCGTCATCCTGCTCCTACCCGATGAGGAGGCCGGTGGACGTCACGGCGCTCACTGGCTTACCGCTCATCGGCCTGAGATCTTCACTGGCATCACGGAGGCTGTTGGCGAGGTCGGGGGCTTCTCGATCACCGTGCGTGATGACCTTCGGTTGTATCCCATCCAGACAGCCGAAAAGGGCATGCGCTGGTTGCGCCTGCATGCCGCCGGCCGCGCCGGCCACGGCTCGATGATCCATGACGACAACGCCATCACTCGTCTGTGCGAGGCAGTGATCCGCGTCGGAAACCACGAATGGCCAGAGCGGCGCACTGCGACAGTCGACCGTTTCCTGGGCGAATTGAGCGATGCCTTCGGGGTTGATCTCGCTGTGCACGACAACGAGGAACTCGTGCGGAAGCTGGGCACGCTCGGTCTGCTTGTTGGAGCAACACTGCGCAACACCGCGAATCCGACGATGCTCGAGGCCGGGTACAAGCACAACGTCATCCCAGGTGAGGCGTATGCCGCGATCGATGGGCGCACTATCCCCGGCTTCGAGGAGGAATTCGAGCATACGATTCGAGCGTTGGTGGGCCCTGACATCACTATCGAGCACGTGGTCGACGACATCGCCCTCGAGGCACCCTTCGACACGCTTTCCGTGGACCTCATGGCGTCGGCTCTGCGCGCCGAGGATCCTGGAGCCCGGGCGATTCCCTACATGATCTCCGGTGGGACTGATGCAAAGGCTTTCCATCGCCTCGGTATTTCCTGCTATGGATTCTCGCCATTGCAGATGCCGGCGGATCTCGATTACTGGCGCCTGTTCCACGGGGTTGACGAGCGAGTTCCGCTCGACGGGCTCACCTTCGGTGTGCGCGTACTCGATCGCTTCCTGCGTGCGGCCTGAGCGCGCTTATGCGGTGCGCTGCACTCGATAGACCTTGCGACGCAGCTCAACCTTGCGACGCCCGTCGTGCATGATCGCGACCCGGGAAAGTTCCCAGCGACCCTGCTCGGCCATCTCGGTGAGGGCCTGACGTGCGACCTCGCGCGTGGTGCCCCGCGGAAACCAGAACTCGCGGAATTCCCAGACCGCACCTGAGGGTTGCATCGTTATCTCCGCTGCGCCCAGCCGGCTTCGGGGTAGCCCATCGGGGGAGCCGAGACATCATCGAGGGCGATCAGGATCTCCTCAGGCAGCTCGAGCTCTTCGGCGGCAAGTGCGGCCACCAGTTGGCTTGTCGTGCGCGGGCCGAGGATCGGTGCCACGACTCCCGGGCGATCGCGCAGCCAGGCAATTGATACCTCAGTCGGTGAACAGCCAAGACCCTCGGCCGCGGTGGCGACGGCATCGACAATCCGCCGGCAGCGCTCGTCTTGGTATACCTGGATCCACGACGCCGTGTCGGCATTGCCCCCGCGGGAATCAGCAGGAGTGCTGTGCCGATACTTGCCGGTGAGAACCCCACGGCCCAGCGGCGACCAGGGCAGGATGCCGAGCCCCAGCGACTGTGCCGCCGGCACGATCTCTCGCTCAATCCCGCGCTCGAGCAGTGAGTACTCCATTTGCGTGGTGATGATCGGGGCCCGACCCGGCACGGCCTTCTGCCATGTAGCCGCACGAGCTGTCTGCCAGCCCGAGTAGTTGGAAATGCCCGCGTAGCGCACCTTGCCGCTCGAGACGGCCTCGTCGACGGCCGCGAGAGTCTCGTCCATGGGAGTCCAGGGATCCCAGGCGTGCAATTGCCACAGATCGATGACGTCGGTGTTGAGCCGACGGAGGGATCCTTCGAGGGCTCGGAGGAGGTGAAGGCGTGAGCCATTGAAGCGACGTCCGGGGTCGGCCTGAGAAACCGCCTTGGTTGCCAGGATGATCTCGTCGCGAATATCAAACTCGCGGATGAGCTCGCCGAGGAGCTGCTCGGAGACACCCTCGGCATAGACATCGGCCGTGTCGATCAGGGTGCCGCCTGCACTCAAGAACGCCGCCAGCTGATCACGCGCTTCGTACTCGTCGGTCCCTCGACCCCAGGTCATGGTGCCGAGGGCAAGACGACCGACCCAGATGCCGGATCTACCTAGGGGACGCTGCTGCATGAGGTGACGGTACCTGGGGTGCGGCCTCAGGGGGCATAGGCTCGCCTTATGGAAATCGGACTCAATCTTGGCTACTGGGGCGCCGGAAATGACGCGTCGAACATCGCTTTAGCACTGGAGGCCGATTCGTGCGGGTACTCCTCGGTGTGGGTGGCCGAGGCGTATGGCTCCGATGCCGTCACGATCTTGTCGTGGATCGGAGCGCAGACCTCGACTATTGACCTCGGCTCCGCCGTATTCCAGATCCCGGCTCGCACGCCTGCGAATGTGGCGATGACCGCAGCAACCCTTGATGCGCTGTCGGGCGGTCGGTTCCGACTCGGGCTCGGCGTGTCCGGTCCTCAGGTCTCCGAAGGCTGGCACGGGGTGCGTTTCGACAAGCCGCTTGCGCGCACGCGTGAATACGTAGCAATCGTTCGTGATGCCCTGGCTCGGAAGAAGGTCACTTTCGACGGCGATTTCTTCACCCTCCCTCTGCCCAATGGCCCTGGCAAGGCACTTGCGATCAACTTCCCGCCCGTGCGTGAGCACCTGCCGATCTACCTGGCGGCCATCGGGCCGAAGAATCTCGAGCTCTGCGGTGAGATCGCCGACGGTTGGCTGGCGATCTTTTACTCGCCCGAGTATGCGGGTGAGCAGCACGAGGCGATCGCACGAGGACGCGCCAAGATTGGCAAGACCATGGACGGCTTCGACGTTGTCCCGACTCTTCCGGTTGTCGTGGGGGATGACCCGCACATGTGTGCCAACGCCCTTCGCGCGAACAGTGCCCTGTACATCGGCGGCATGGGCAGTCGCGAGAAGAACTTCTATAACCAGCTTGCCGTGCGGATGGGCTTCGATGAGGCGGCAGCACAGGTGCAGGAGCTCTTCCTCGACGGCAAGTACAAGGAAGCCGCGATGGCCGTGCCCTTCGAATTCATCGACCAGACCTCCCTGCTCGGATCCCCGGCTCGCATCAGCGAGCGACTTGCTGCGTACGAGGCTGCGGGTGTTACGACGATCAGCATCACTCCGGTGGCCGAGTCTCTCGAAGACCGGCTCAAGGTAGTTCGCCTCATGGGTGATCTCGTCGATGACTCCCCGGATGCCGCCTGATGGGGTGGTTCGAAGCCCTTGTCCTGGGCATCGTCCAAGGACTCACGGAATTCCTGCCCGTGTCCTCCAGTGCACACATCCTCATCGTCTCCCAATTGTTCGGCTGGAACGATCCGGGCGCTGCATTCACTGCAGTCACACAGATCGGCACCGAGTGCGCAGTGCTCCTGTATTTCCGCAAGGACCTGATGCGCATCATCGGCACGTGGTGCCGCAGCCTCGTGAACCCTTCGCTGCGCAGGAATCTTGATGCACGAATGGGCTGGTACATCATCATCGGCACGATTCCTGTCGTGGTTCTCGGCGTGATCTTCGCAGATCAAATCGAAACCGTCGCCCGCAATCTGTGGCTCGTGTCCTTCACCTTGATCATCTTCGGCCTGATTCTCGGTTATGCCGATCGCATCGGACGCAAGCAGAAGTCACTCGCCAGCCTGAACTCCGGCCAGGGCATCATGTTCGGAATCGGCCAGGCATTTGCGCTCATCCCCGGTGTCTCGCGCTCAGGTGCAACGATCTCCACTGGCTTGTTTCTCGGCTTCACTCGCGAGGCAGCGGCCCGCTACTCATTCCTACTTGCCATACCCGCGGTACTCGGTTCGGGCCTTTACGAGGCTCGCAAGATCGGCAGTGATGCGAGTGTTGCCTGGGGGCCGACCATCATGGCCACGATCATCGCGTTCGTGATCGGTTTCGCCGTGATCGCCTGGTTGTTGCGCTGGGTGAGCACGCGAAGCTTCACTCCCTTCGTCATCTACCGGGTAGGACTCGGCTTTGTCGTCATGATCCTGCTGGCGGCGGGAGTGCTGAGCTCATGACCACCGTGCTCCTCGTTCGGCATGGCCGGACCAAGGCCAATGCCGACGGAATCCTGGCCGGACACATGCCCGGCGTGAAGCTCGATACGCAAGGGCGCAAGCAGGCCGCAGAACTCGCGGAGCGCCTCTCCGAGGTCCGCATTCCGCGCATCATCAGCTCACCGCTCGAACGCACGGTTGCCACGGCTGATGCGATTGCCGCGTTTCAACGCCGGTCTGTCATCAGGGACATTGATGATCGCTTCGTCGAATGCAAGTACGGAGACTGGACAGGCCGAAAGCTCGGCGATCTCGCCAAGGAGCCGATGTGGTCGGTTGTGCAGGCACATCCGAGCGCCGCGGTGTTTCCCGGTGTCGAGGGCGAGAGCATGCGAGATATGCAGCATCGGGCCGTTGAGGGTGTCCGCGAATGGAATGAGACCGTGGGCAATGACGGGCTCTACGTGGTGGTCAGCCATGGGGATGTCATCAAGGCGATCCTGGCCGATGCCCTGGGCATGCACCTTGATGCCTTCCAGCGCATCCGCGTTGATCCGGCCTCGCTGAGCATCGTGCAGTACACGTCACATCGACCCTTCGTCGTGCGTAGCAATGACTCGGGGGTTGATCTCGCGCGTCTCCTCAAGCCCGCACGATCGAAGGCGAAGTCGAGTGATGCCGCTGTCGGCGGAGGCAAGGGATGAGCCGCCAGGTCTTCGAATTCCGCGATCCGGAGCGCTTCGTTGCTGGCACTGTCGGCATGCCGGGAGAGCGCACGTTCTTCCTTCAGGCACGTAAAGGGAACGCACTTACGAGCATCGTGGCGGAGAAGGGTCAGGTCTCGGTACTCGCCGATCGCATTGACCAGCTCCTCGACGAGGTTCTCGAGACGCGTGAGGTCAACGTGGAGATCCCACCCGCCGGAGTTGATCTCATTGCCGACTCGGCACCACTCGATGCTCCGATCGTGGAGGAATTCCGAGTCGGGGCAATGGCGCTGGGCTGGGATGACGCCTCATCGCATGTTGTCATCGAGGCGCATGCCATCAGCGAGGAGTTCGACGAGATCCCGGAACTGGCTGACGATGATGCCGAAGGTCCCGATTCGCTTCGCGTCTGGGTCACGGCCATCCAGGCGCGCTCATTCGCTGAGCGCGCTCGAGCAGTGGTCTCCGCGGGTCGGCCGCCCTGCCCGTTCTGCAATCAGCCTCTTGATGCCGGTGGTCATGTCTGCCCGCGCGCCAACGGCTACCGACGACGCACATGATCGAGCCGGTCCACGAATGGCTGAATGATCCACGACTGCTCACGGCATTGTCCGAGGGCGAGCTCACGGTCGAGGGTCGTCTCGCCGTGGCTTCAAATGCGACGCTTTTGTGCACTGTGCCGATTGAGGGCGATCGACTCCTGCACTGCGTCTACAAGCCGGTTGGCGGTGAGCGCCCGCTTTGGGATTTCCCCGACGGGACCCTTGGCCGCCGCGAGCTGGCGGCTTTCTCGCTCTCTGAGGCATTGGGCTGGCATCTGGTGCCGCCTACAGTGTGGCGTGAGGATGGCCCGGCCGGCCCGGGCATGTGCCAGGCCTGGATCGAAGAGTCCGAGAGCGCCGATGTCATCGATGTCTGCGCGCCGACCGACGTACTGCCCGGCTGGATTCTCGTCATGACCGCTGAGGATCAGCAGGGCAACCCACTCCTTCTCGTGCATGCCGATCGCGCGGATCTCCATCGAGTGGCGGCATTCGATGCGCTGACGAACAATGCCGACCGTAAGGGCGGGCACGTGATTCTCGATTCCGATGACCGCATCTGGTGTATTGATCACGGAGTGTCCTTCAATGTCGACGACAAGCTGCGCACTGTGCTCTGGGGTTGGGCAGGGGAGTCAATCGATGACGATGTCGTGAGGGATCTGATCACTATCGAACCTCGGCTCGCGGAGATTCTTGAGCCCTGGCTGGCGCCGGAGGAGATCAGGGTCACCCAGCAGCGCCTGCGGTCACTCATTGACACCGGCACGATGCCGCAGCCATCGCCCGAGTGGCCTGCGGTCCCGTGGCCGGTCTTCTAGTCGCACTAGGCTGATCGGGTGAAGTCGTGGAGCGTGCCGGCACCGGCGAAGATCCCGGGCCTGGCGCCTGCCCTGTCGTTGATGGATACAGGTACCGGAACCATCAGGCCAACCGATCCGCAGGGCACGGCGCGTATGTATGTCTGCGGCATCACGCCCTACGACGCTACCCACATGGGTCACGCGGCCACCTACGTCGCATTCGACATGGTGCAACGAGTCTGGCGCGATGGTGGTCACCCGGTGCTGTATGTGCAGAACGTCACGGATATTGATGATCCCCTGCTCGAGCGCGCTGTTGCCGTGGGAGAGGACTGGCAGGTGATCGCCGAGAGAGAGACCGCGCTCTTCCGTGAGGACATGACAGCCCTCAATGTGCTGGCACCGGATCACTACATAGGTGCCGTCGAGGCGATTCCCTCGGTAGCGGGCTACGTGCAGTCGCTCCAAGAGCGAGGCGTGGTCTACGCAGTCGACGAGGATCTCTATTTCTCAGTGGGCAGCGATCCTGCCTTCGGCAGCGTGGCCCATCTCGATGAGTCGGAGATGATTCGGATCTTCGCCGAGCGCGGGGGCGATCCTGATCGCCCCGGGAAGCGGCATCCACTCGATTGCCTCCTGTGGCAGGCCGCCCGACCGGAAGAGCCGTCGTGGGATACAGCACTCGGGCATGGCCGTCCCGGCTGGCATATCGAGTGCACCGCCATTGCCCTCGACTACCTCGGCATGGGCATTGAGGTGCAAGGCGGCGGCAGTGATCTCGCATTCCCTCATCATGAGATGGGAGCCTCCGAGGCTCAGGTCATTCGCGAGGAGTACCCCTACGCACAGCACTACGTGCATGCGGGAATGGTCGCCTGGCAGGGACACAAGATGTCGAAGTCGCGCGGAAATCTCGTATTCGTGTCCGTGCTGCGAGCCGAGGGGCACGATCCAATGGCCATCCGGCTCTCGCTTCTCGCGCACCACTACCGCAGCAATTGGTCCTGGACTCCGCATGGCCTGCAGGGTGCCACCGACCGTCTCGGCCTCTGGCGAAGTGCAGTGGCGTGCGCTGCCGGAGATGAGGCAGCGCCTTACATCACGCGAATCCGCGAGCATCTGGCCAATGATCTCCAGACGGCTGCGGCCCTCGACGTCATGGACGCATGGAGTGTCAAGGCAATGACCGGTGCCGGCACGGACACCGATGCTCCGGCGCAGATGTCAGCCCTGTGTGACTCGCTGCTCGGCGTACGTCTATAAACAGCTACTTCTTTTCGGAGTGGCCACCGAAGGCCTTGCGCATTGCGCTCAGCACCTTGCCTGCGTAGGTGCCGTTGCCCTGTGACTCGAAGCGTTCGTACAGCGCCGCGGTGAGCACCGGGGCCGGTACGCCCTCGTCGATGGCGGCGATTGCAGTCCAGCGTCCCTCGCCGGAGTCAGAGACGCGGCCGCCGAACTCTTCGAGACCAGGTGACTGGTGAAGGGCGTTAGCCGTGAGGTCGAGTAGCCAAGAGCCGACGACGCTGCCGCGACGCCATAGCTCGGCGACGGCAGGAATATCGATGTCGTACTGGTAGAACTCCGGGTTGCTCATCGGGGCGGTCTCGGCATCGGCGTCGCGAGAGGCCTTGCCCGCATTGGCGTGCTTGAGAATGTTCAGGCCCTCGGCATACGCGGCCATCAACCCGTACTCGATGCCGTTGTGCACCATCTTCACGAAATGGCCGGCACCGCTGGGGCCGCAGTGCAGCCAGCCGGTCTCTTCGGGGGCGACGTCGCCGCTGCGCCCAGGCGTGCGTTCTGCGGTGGCGAATCCGGGAGCGATGGTGTCCCACAGGGGTGCGAGTCGATTCACCGCAGAGTCATTCCCGCCGATCATCAGGCAGTAACCGCGCTCGAGACCCCACACGCCGCCTGAGGTGCCGACATCGAGGAAGTCGATGCCCTTGTCGGCAGCCTGGGCCGAGTGCCGGATGTCGTCGCGGTAGTACGAGTTGCCGCCGTCGATGAGCGTGTCGCCGGGGCTCAGGAGGCCCAGGAGTTCACTGACCACGGAATCGGTGATGCGACCGGCCGGAACCATGACCCAGATGGTGCGTGGTGCGGGCATTGCCGCCACGAGTTCGGCCAGGCTGGCCGCACCGGTGGCTCCATCGGCCACCAGGGGAGCAACGGCCGCGGGATCCGGGTCATAGGCAAAGGCCTGGTGTCCGCCGCGCATGGCACGCCGCACGAGGTTGGCACCCATGCGGCCGCAGCCGACCATTCCCAGGGTTACTGACTGGCTCACGCGGACTCCTCGCGGTCAATGCGCCTCGTAGGTGGCAGCAGTGCAAGGCTAGTGCCATGACCACGGCCGCCCTCTCGTCCGACAGTCCTCTCGACACATCTGCCTGGGCTGCCTTGCGCGCCCTCGCCGAGGGCATGGAGGGCACCACCATTCGTTCCCTCGTCGAGGCAGATGATTCACGGCCCGGGCGACTAACACTCGATGCGGCCGGACTCAGCCTCGACTTCTCGCGCCAGCGTGTCACCGACGAAGTCCTGGCGCAGTTGCGTGAGCTCGCCGAGCAGCGGGGCGTGGCCCCGGCACGTGCGGCAATGCTCGAAGGCGCGCACATTAATACCACCGAGGATCGCGCAGTGCTGCACACCGCATTGCGTCGACGCGGCGAGCTGTCTCTCATCGTCGATGGCCAGGACATCTCCGCCGATGTCCATGACGTCCTGGACCGCATGGGTCATTTCGCCGAGCGCGTGCGATCAGGCGAGTGGAAGGGTGCGACAGGTCAGCGGATCCGCACAGTCGTCAACATCGGTATCGGCGGCTCTGATCTCGGTCCGGCGATGGCCTATCTGGCGCTGCGTGCCTTCAGCGACCGAGATCTTGCCTTCCATTTCGTCTCGAATGTTGACCCCACCGATCTGGCCGAGGCCATTCGCGATCTCGACCCGGCGACGACTCTGTTCATCGTCGCCTCCAAGACCTTCACGACCCTCGAGACAATGACGAATGCCGAGGCGGCACGACGTTGGCTCGTGAACGATCTTGGTCCCGATTCCGTCTCGCATCACTTCGTCGCGGTCTCCACGAATGCGTCAGCAGTATCAGCTTTCGGCATCGATCCTGCGCACATGTTCGGCTTCTGGGATTGGGTCGGCGGGCGCTACTCCATGGATTCCGCCATCGGTCTGTCGACCATGATCGCGATTGGCTCCGATGGCTTTGCGCAGCTGCTTGATGGCTTCCGTGCGATGGACGAGCACTTTGCCAGTGCACCCGCAGAGGCGAATCTGCCGCTCCACCTTGGCCTTCTGAGTGTGTGGAACCGCAACTTCCTTGACATCGAGACCACGGCAGTCCTGCCGTACTCGCAGTACCTGTCGCGCTTCCCGGCGTACCTTCAGCAGCTCACCATGGAGAGCAACGGCAAGAGCGTGCGGCGCGATGGCACCCCTGTGGACTATGAGACAGGCGGGATTTTCTGGGGCGAGCCCGGCACCAATGGGCAGCATTCGTTCTATCAACTTCTCCACCAGGGCACCGATACTGTCGCCTGCGACATCATCGTCGTTGTGCAGTCGGAGAATCCTGACGGCGACCAGCAGGCGATGCTCGTGGCGAATGCTCTCGCGCAGGCTTCGGTGCTCTCCATCGGCCGCGATGCGGCACAGGTCGCTGCTGATGGAACGCCCGCCGCACTCGTGCCGCACAAGGTGATGCCCGGAGATCGTCCGGTGAATCTCATCATGCTGGAACGACTCGATCCCGCTGCTCTCGGTGCGCTCGTCGCGCTCTATGAGCACAGCGTGTTCGTGCAAGGCGTCATCTGGGGGATTGATTCATTCGATCAGTGGGGAGTCGAACTCGGCAAGAAGGTTGCCATGGGGATCTTGAGCCAATTGGTGGAGGGAATTCCTGCAGATGTCGATGCCTCCACCCGGGCATCCATAGCGCGCTACGAGGCCCTGCGCTAGTCGTTGGAACCGCGGCGACGCAGGTAGCGCTCGAACTCACGGGCAATAGCCTCGCCACTTGCCTCGGGCAAATCAGCGGTGTCGCGCGCTTCTTCGAGTTGTTTGACGTATTCCTCGATCTCGTCGTCCTCCGCAGCCAGTTCGTCGACGCCGGCTTCCCACGCACGTGCGTCCTCAGGCAGATCTCCGAGCGGAACAGGCACGTCGAGAATGTCCTCGATGCGGCCGACTAGCGCCAAGGTGGCCTTCGGGCACGGCGGTGCCGCGACGTAATGCGGAACGGCAGCCCAGAGGCTTATCGCCGGAATCTCGAACCGCGTGCATGCTTCCTGGATCACGCCCACTATGCCGGTCGGTCCTTCGTAGTGAGAAGCCTCGATTCCCATCTCGTCGCACAGGGAGAGATCGGTCGAGGAACCGGTGACCGGAACCGGTCGCGTATGCGGGCTGTCGGAGAGCAAGGCTCCGAGAGTGATGACGAGTTGCACGTCGAGCTCGGCAGCGAGCGCGAGGATCTCTCGGGTGAACTGCTGCCATTTCATATTCGGCTCCACGCCCTGCACGAGGATTACATCGCGCGGCGACAGCGGTAACCGCGCGACGTAAAGTCGAGTCCCGGGCCAGGTGAGCTGGCGAACGCCGGCCTCATCGATGGCGATCATCGGGCGATTGACCTGATAGTCGTAGTACTCCTCGGAATCGAGCTCAGTGAGAAGCTGCGCATCCCATGCATCGATCAGGTGGGCAATCGTTCCGCTCGCGGAGTCACCTGCGTCATTCCAGCCCTCGAATGCGCAGACCATGACCGGGTCCACGAGTACGGGAAGCTCGTCGTACTCGATCATCAGCCCTCCTCGCCTGCGGCATCGTGCACCGTGGTGATCCAGCCTGCCACGAGTGCGGGCCATTGCAGAGGTACGTCGTGAATCGCTCCCTGCCAGATCTGAAGATTGAACTCACCGATCTCCTGAAGTCGACGTTCAACCAAGGCATCCAGTGCACGGGAGTCCGTGCAGAGAACTGCCCACGTATCGAGTCGACGTGCGCGAATGTCAGACACGCTGTCGTAATCGAGCAGGCCGTCGAGCACCTCCATGTGCCGATCAACGCCGATTCGAGTACGGATGACGCCATCGGCCTCGATGAATGTAGGGGCGAGGGCGGCACGGATCTCCTCGGACCAGTACGAAGCAAGATTCCCGGTGGAGATGAGGCGCCAGAGCTCATCGACGCGAATATTCAGGGCAGGCGGCCGCAGTCGTTCGCGTACCTCGGCGCGATCGCCCATGTCCCCAGGGCCGCGCAGTCCGCCGTCGAGCAGGCCGATGGTGCGCACCCTGTCGGGATCCGCGGCGCCAAGCCGGGCCGCCACGGCGGCGCCCCAGGAGTGACCGATGACAGTGGCGGTACTCACGCCACGCGCATCCATGACCTCGATGACGTCCTGGGCGCATCGTTCGATGGAGAAGTCGGCGCCAAGCGGGGTGTCGGACAGCCCATGCCCTCGTTGATCAAGGCGCAGGATGCGCGGAGCCTGCAGGTACGTGCAGACGGGATCCCAGAAGTGGCGCTGCTGGGAGAGTCCGTGCAGCAGCACGAGGGCATCAGTGCCGCTTCCCTCGTCACTGCCGTGCAGAACCTGCTCATCTGAGGTCTCCACGGTCCAGGACATGTCTCCACCGTAGCGTCTCAACGCTTGCAGGTAGGCTTGCCTAACTATGGGACAGAGCCTTCGGGAAGCCTTGCGCAGTCGTGTCGTCGTCGCCGATGGGGCCATGGGCACCATGCTCCAGGCGCAGGATCCCAGCCTGGAGGACTTCCAGGGATACGAAGGCTGCAATGAGATCCTCAATGTGACCCGCCCCGACGTCGTGGCCGCGGTTCACGATGCGTACTTCGCAGTGGGCGTCGACTGCGTGGAAACCAATACCTTCGGTGCCAACTTCGCGAACCTGGCCGAGTACGACATCACCGACCGCATTTTCGAGCTCGCCAAGGCCGGGGCTCAGATCGCCCGCGAATGCGCGGACAAGTGGTCAACCGTGGATCAGCCCCGCTGGGTACTCGGGTCGATGGGGCCGGGCACCAAGCTTCCTAGCCTCGGCCATGCGCCTTACGCCCTGCTGCGGGATGCCTATGAGACCCAGGCACTTGGCCTGATCGAGGGTGGGGTCGACGCCTTTCTCGTCGAGACCGCACAGGATCTCCTGCAGGCCAAGGCAGCCATCATTGGCGCACAGCGGGCAATGGAGAAGGCAGGCGTTGATCTGCCTGTGCTGGCCCAGGTGACCGTCGAGACCACGGGCACGATGCTTCTCGGTTCCGAGATCGGCGCAGCGCTCACCGCGCTCGAGCCCCTGGGCATCGAGATGATCGGCCTGAACTGCGCGACCGGTCCGGCCGAGATGAGCGAGCACCTGCGTACGCTCTCGAAGTCCGCTCGCATCGGCATCAGCGCGATGCCCAACGCCGGTCTTCCCGTACTCACCGCTGACGGTGCGCACTACCCGCTCGGTCCTGATGAGCTCGCTGCGGCGCATGTCGCCTTCACCCGCGATTACGGCCTGGGGCTGGTCGGTGGCTGCTGCGGCACCACCCCGGCTCACCTCGAGGCCATCGTCAAGGCCGTGCGCGGCCAGCAGGTGGTTGAACGTGCTGTTGAGCCAGAAGCGGCGATTGCGTCGCTCTACCAGTCTGTTCCCTTCCGACAGGACACTGCCTACTTGTCCATCGGTGAGCGTACGAACGCCAATGGATCCAAGGCGTTCCGCGAGGCCATGCTTGAGGGCAACTGGGATGACTGCATCGAAATTGCTCGCGCCCAGATCCGCGATGGCGCGCACATGCTCGATCTCTGCGTCGATTACGTCGGTCGCGATGGAGTCGCTGACATGCGTGAGCTGGCCGGGCGACTGGCGACAGCTTCGACTCTGCCGATCATGATCGACTCGACCGAGCCTGCGGTTCTCGAGGCAGGCCTCGAAGCGCTCGGCGGTCGCGCCACTATCAACTCGGTGAACTACGAGGATGGCGACGGCCCGGACTCCCGATTCGCGCGCATCATGCCCCTTGTTCGCGAGCACGGTGCTGCTGTCGTAGCGCTGACCATCGACGAGGAGGGCCAGGCCCGCACCGCCGAATGGAAGGTGCGCATCGCCGACCGCCTGATCGCCGACCTCACCAGCAACTGGGGGATGCGCGTTGAGGACATCATGGTCGACACCCTGACATTTCCCATTGCGACGGGACAGGAGGAAACCCGTCGCGATGCGATCGAGACCATGGATGCCATTCGCGAGCTCAAGCGCAAGTACCCGACCGTGCAGACCACCTTGGGCTTATCGAATGTGTCGTTCGGCCTTAACCCGGCAGCACGGCAGGTACTCAACTCGGTGTTCCTGCATGAGGCCATGGAGGCGGGTCTCGACTCCGCGATCGTGCATGCCTCGAAGATCCTTCCGATGAACCGCATCCCCGATGAGCAGCGCGAGGTCGCGCTTGATCTCGTGTACGACCGCCGCGTATTCAACGACGAGGGCATCGCCACCTACGATCCGCTGGGCCGCTTCCTCGATCTCTTCGAGGGTGTCGAGTCCAAGAGCCTCAACGCCTCTCGTGCCGAGGAACTCGCAGCGCTGCCGCTGAACGAGCGACTCGAGCGTCGCATCATCGATGGCGAACGCCAAGGTCTCGAGGCTGATCTCGACGAAGCGCTTCTCACGCGCACCGCACTCGAGATCGTCAACGACTCTCTGCTGGAGGGCATGAAGGTTGTCGGACAGCTGTTCGCCAGCGGCGAGATGCAGCTTCCCTTCGTCCTTCAGAGCGCCGAGGTGATGAAGACCGCTGTCGCCTACCTCGAGCCGCACATGGAGAAGACCGACGAAGAGGGCAAGGGAACGATGGTGCTCGCCACTGTCAAGGGCGACGTACACGACATCGGCAAGAACCTCGTCGACATCATCTTGACGAACAACGGTTACAACGTCGTAAACATCGGTATTAAGCAGCCGGTCAACGCCATCATCGAGGCCGCTGAGCAGCACAACGCCGATCTCATCGGCATGAGCGGTCTTCTCGTCAAGAGCACCGTCATCATGAAAGAGAATCTCCAGGAGATGAACGCCCGCGGAATCGCGACGCGCTTTCCGGTGCTTCTCGGTGGCGCAGCTCTCACCCGCGCCTACGTCGAGCAGGATCTCGCGGACATCTACGAAGGGGAAGTGCGCTACGCACGCGATGCCTTCGAGGGTCTGCGACTGATGGACGCCGTCATGGCGGTCAAGCGCGGCGTCCCCGGTGCCGCGCTGCCCGAGCGTCGCGAGCGTCGGGTCAAGGGCTCTGCTGCAACGCCGACCCTGACTGATCCTGCTGATATGCCGGCGCGCTCGGATGTCGCCATTGACGTGCAGCTGCCCGAAGCCCCGTTCTTCGGTGATCGCATCGTGCGCGGTATCTCGCTGGCTGAGTACACGCCGTACCTAGACGAGCGTGCGCTCTTTCTCGGTCAGTGGGGACTGAAGTCGAGTCGTGGTGATGGTCCGTCGTACGACGAGCTGGTAGAGACCGAAGGGCGCCCGCGGCTGCGCGAATGGCTCGGCCGGATTCAGACTGAGGGCATGATCGAACCTGCAGTCGTCTACGGCTACTTCCCCTGCTACTCCGAGGGTGATGACCTCGTGATCGTGTGGCACGAGGGCCCGAAGAAGGGACAGGAGCGCGTGCGCTTCAGCTTTCCGCGTCAGCGCCGTGATCGTCACCTGTGCCTCTCGGACTTCTTCCGTCCGAAGGAGTCAGGCGAGCTCGATGTGGTCTCCTTCCAGGTCGTGACCATGGGACAGGCTGCATCTGATGCCACGGGCAAGCTGTTCGAGTCCGATTCCTACCGCGACTACCTTGAACTGCACGGTTTGTCTGTGCAGCTCACGGAGGCTCTTGCGGAGTATTGGCACGCGCGCACCCGTGAAGAGCTCGGACTCGGTTCGGATGATTCCGGAGACATGAGTGAGCTGATCGAGAAGCAGGGCTACCGTGGTTCGCGCTACTCATTCGGCTACCCGGCGTGCCCTGACCTCGAGCAGCAGACGATGCTGATGGAGCTTCTTGATCCCGGGCGCATCGGCGTCGAGCTGAGCGAGGAATTCCAGTTACACCCCGAGCAGTCGACAAGCGCGATCATTGCTCATCACCCGGAGGCCAAGTACTTCAACGCGGGCTGATCAGCGCTTGGTGAATGGGGTCTTCTCCAGCCACAGATCACGGGGTGGCATCGGAGGGGGAGTGCCGCCCTTGGTAGGGCAGATTGCCTGATGATCGCACCAATCGCACAGTTTCGAGGGTGTGGGCGCGAACTCGCCGATCTCCGCAGCTGTTGAGATGGCATCACGAACGGTCAGTACCCGACGTTCCGTCGCGAGAAGATCCGCCTCAGTCGGCTCGTAGCGAAGAACCTCGCGGTTACCGAGGAAGAGCAACTGCAGCATCGCCGGCACGACCTCATGAATGCGCCACCACGCCAGGGCATAGAACCGCATCTGGAACATCGGCTTGTCCTGGTACTGCGGTCGGGGCGCCTTGCCTGTCTTGTAATCGACGATTCGAATACGACCATCAGGTGCCTTGTCGATGCGATCGACGTACCCGCGAATATTGAAGGTGGACGTCAGGGGTGTTTCGAATCCGAACTCTCGAGCATGCGGTTCCAAGCGAACGGGATCCTCGATGGCGAAGTACGAGGCGATCAGATCAGGTGCACTTCCAACTCGATCGATGACGGCGGCGGCAGCCGCGACATCGTCCTTCTGGAGTTCAGCCCAGGCCGCTTCGAAGAGCTCGTGGGTGGCAGCAGGCGTGCGGTCACGTGCGGGAAGGTTGAAGAGATCCTCGAGAGCCGTGTGCATCAAGGTACCCATGATCGCGGCGGGCGCCGGAGCCTCGGGGAGGCGGTCGATAGTGCGGAATCTGTAGAGGAGCGGACATTGGGTGAAGTCCCCAATACGAGAGGCCGACAGGGATCGCGGAAAGTCGTCTGCACTCACGCGGTCAGCCTATGCCGATCGCCTGCCGCTAATGTGTGCGCAATGTCATCGATGTCGCAGGCGCGTCGCCGGGGTCCGTTCGAAGCGGGCGATCTGGTGCAGTTGACCGATCCCAAGGGCAAGCTGCACACCATCACCCTCACGCCCGGCAAGGTGTTCCACACGCACCGCGGCCAACTTCCGCACGACGACATCATCGGCACACCTGATGGCTCGGTCATTGCCTCCTCGAACGGAAGCTCTTACCTGGTGCTGCGGCCGCTTCTCGATGACTTCGTGCTGTCTATGCCGCGTGGTGCAGCGGTGGTGTACCCGAAGGACGCGGCCCGCATCGTCGGCCTGGCAAACCTTCATCCAGGCTCGCGCGTGGTGGAGGCCGGCGTTGGCTCCGGCGCTCTCTCCTGCTCACTGCTGCGCGCTATCGGCGATGACGGAGTGCTCCACAGCTTCGAGCGACGTGACGACTTTGCGGATATTGCCCAAAAGAACGTCGAGCAGTGGTTCGGCATGCGACCAGCCCACTGGACTGTGACCGTGGGCGATCTTGCCCATGAACTGAGCGATCGTGACGTCGATGCCGTCATCCTCGACATGCTCGCCCCGTGGGACTGCCTCGAGGCGTCGGCTGCCGCCCTCGCTCCTGGCGGTGTCATCGTGATCTATGTGGCAACAGCGACCCAGATGTCCAAGACGGTCGAGACTGCGCGAGTGATGGGCGTCTGGACCGAACCACGCGCCGAGGAGTCGATGGTGCGCACCTGGCATCTCGAAGGCCTCTCGGTTCGCCCGGATCACCGCATGAACGGGCATACCGGCTTCCTGGTGACCATGCGCCGATTGGCTCCAGGCACCGTGCTGCCCGTCCGTCGTCGTCGCCCTGCACCAGGCGCCTACGGTGAGGATTACACGGGCCCGGGAGCCGAGCCACGAGGCGAAGATGCGCAGCCTGGCCTAGAGTCGTAGACGACTCAAGGAGGCCGCATGACCGACAACACCGCCGATGCGGCGCTGCCCGGTTCACGCGACCCGTTAGTAGCCCTGACTGAGCAGAACGAGAGGCTCACCACTGTCTTGCGCGAGGCGCGCGAGCAGATCCTGGGTCTTAAGGCGGATGTCGCCAAGCTCGCCGAACCTCCCAGCGGCTTCGGCATATTCCTCGAGGCGCACCTTGACGGCACCGCTGATGTCCTGAGCAATGGCCGTCGCTTTCGGGTCGTCCTGAGCCCGACAGTGGACCTCGCCGACCTGGGTCCTGGCCAGGATGTCCTGCTTAACGAGTCGATGAACCTGATCGAGGCGGCCGGGTTCGAATCGGCGGGGGAGATCGTCACGCTGAAGGAGATTCTTGCTGACGGTCGTCGCGCCCTCATCAAGGGCCGAACCGATGAGGAGCGGATCGTGCACATCGCCGCCCCGCTTCTCGGCAAGCGGCTTCGCTCAGGTGACTCTCTGCTGATGGACTCGCGTGCCGGGTTCGTCCTCGAGCGCGTTCCTAAGTCAGATGTCGAGGATCTCGTACTCGAGGAAGTCCCCGATATCGGCTATGACGACATCGGAGGCCTCACCTCTCAGATCGAGCAGATTCGCGACGCCGTCGAACTGCCATTCCTGCACCCGGGGCTCTACGCCGAGCATGAGCTTGCCGCGCCGAAGGGAATCCTGCTCTACGGACCACCCGGGTGCGGCAAGACTCTTATCGCGAAGGCCGTGGCCAATTCGCTCGCGAAGCAGATTGCAGAGAAGTCAAGTGTCGATCACGGCCGATCCTTCTTCCTGAACATCAAAGGCCCGGAGTTGCTCAACAAGTATGTCGGCGAGACTGAACGTCATATCCGCATCGTGTTTGAGCGCGCACGTGAGAAGGCGAGCGAAGGCATGCCCGTCATCGTGTTCTTCGACGAGATGGATTCCCTCTTCCGCACGCGCGGATCAGGAGTCTCCAGCGACGTCGAGAACACGATTGTGCCGCAGCTTCTCAGCGAGATCGATGGTGTCGAAGGCCTCGAGAACGTCATCGTGATCGGCGCCTCGAATCGAGAGGACATGATCGACCCGGCCATCCTTCGACCCGGCCGACTCGACGTCAAGATCAAGATCGATCGCCCTGATGCCGCGGCGGCTAGAGAGATCTTCGCCAAATACCTCACGACAAGCCTGCCGATTCACCCCGAGGAGATCGCGCGGCATGGGGAGGCCCAGGCTGCCTGCACGGCGATGATCAACGGTGCAGTGGAATTGATGTATTCCGATGCGCCGGAGAATCAGTTCCTCGAGGTGACGTACGTCAACGGTGACCGAGAGATCCTCTACTTCCGCGACTTCAGCTCCGGCGCCATGATCGAGAACATCGTGTCTCGCGCGAAGAAGTCGGCAATCAAGGAATTCATCGCAGGCCAGGGAAAGGGCATTCGAGGCGAGCATCTCATCAGTGCCTGTCTCGACGAGTTTCGCGAAAACGAGGATCTCCCGAACACGACGAATCCTGATGACTGGGCACGCGTTTCGGGCAAGAAGGGTGAGCGCATCGTCTACATACGCACACTCGTCCATGGAGGGGCCGCCGGAGACACCGGCCGGTCTATCGCCGACATCGGCAGCACCGGCACCTACCTCTAGCGATGGAGTCACGCGGGGTTCGCAGAGTCATGGGCATCGAGACCGAATATGGCATCAGCATGCCCTCGCATCCCACCATCACGGCAATGCACGCCTCAGGTCTCGTGGTCAATGCCTACGCTCAGCGTTATCTGCCGGCCGCCGATCGGCGGGCTCACTGGGATTACCTCCCCGAGTCGCCGCTGCGCGATGCGCGCGGGTTCGACATGAGTCGCGCCGATGCCGATCCGGGTCAGCTGACCGACGAGGATCTCGGAACGGCGAACGTGATCTTGACCAATGGTGCTCGGCTGTATGTCGATCACGCGCACCCGGAGTACTCGGCGCCGGAGTGCCTGACTCCACGCGAAGCAACTCTTCATGATCGTGCCGGCATGATGGTGATGGCCGAAGCTGCTGACCTGGCTTGCCGGATTCCGGGAAGTCCGTCGATCCTTCTGTACAAGAACAACACCGATAACAAGGGCGCGTCCTACGGCTGCCACGAGAACTACCTGATGTCTCGCACGACAGCCTTTGCCGACGTGGTGCGTTTCTTCACGGCATTCCTAGTCACCCGGCAGGTGTTCACCGGCGCCGGTCGACTGGGCAAGGGTCAAGAAGGCAGGGTTCTCGAGTACCAGATCAGCCAGCGCGCTGACTTCTTCGAGACTGAAGTCGGGCTCGAGACCACCGTGCGTCGACCGATCATCAATACTCGCGATGAGCCCCACGCTGATCCGGAGATATCTCGACGTCTGCATGTCATTACCGGCGACGCCAATCTCAGTGATACCGCGACCTTGCTCAAACTCGGCAGTGCCTCACTCGTGCTCGGCATGATCGAGTCTGGATTCCTGCGCGATGACGACTTCACTCTCATCGATCCGGTAAGCGAGATGCATCGAGTCAGCCATGATCCCAGCCTTCAGCATCGAGTGCGACTGAGTGGTGGCAGAAGCATGACGGCGGTGGAAGTTCAGTCGCTCTATCTCGAGCGTGCGCTGGAATGGGTGGGCAGTTCACCTGATCCGCAGACGCTGGAGATTCTGAGGCTATGGGAGTTCGTGATCACGACCTTAGGTGCGGACCCCATGAAGTGCGGGGGATTCCTCGACTGGGTGGCAAAACTGAGGCTACTCGAGGCGTATCGCACTCGTGACTCACTGAACTGGGATTCACCGGCGCTTCAGCTCATCGATCTCCAGTACTCCGATATCCGAGCCGAGAAGGGTCTGGCCCGCCGACTGGAGGAACGCGGACGACTGGCTCGCCTGTTCACCGACGACGAAGTGAAGGCGGCCGAAAGGTGCGCTCCCGAGTCGACCCGCGCGTATTTTCGGGGCGAATGCGTGCGTCGATATCCAGAGCAGCTAGCGGCAGCCTCATGGGATTCCGTGGTCTTCGACGTCCCGGACCAGGAGCAGCTGGTGCGAGTGCCCACGCGTGATCCCTTGCGCGGCAGCCGAGCCCATGTCGGCGAACTCTTCGATGTCGATCCATCGCTGGCGGATCTTCTTCGGGCGTTATCCCTCGACGAGGGCTAGCCTACGAACATGCCTCAACAGCACATCTCCGCAGAATCATCCCGTGACCGTGATGACGATGTGAGCCCGTTCGGCGGTAATGCTCCAGCGGCGTCCACGTCCGGGGTTGATGACCTGCTCGACGAGATCGACAGCCTGCTTGAGGACAACGCCGAGGCATTTGTGAAGTCCTTCGTCCAAAAGGGCGGGCAGTGATCCTTGCCCGTCGAGGCTCGAGCGTGGCATGAGGCGGCGCATCTTCGGCCTGGAGACCGAGTATGGAATCACCTGCTCCTTCAAGGGGCAACGCCGGCTCAGCCCGGATGAAGTGGCCCGCTACCTCTTTCGGACTGTTGTCAGCCGAGGCGGAAGCAGCAACATGTTCCTTGCCAATGGCGGACGTCTGTATCTCGACGTCGGTAGCCATCCTGAGTACGCGACCGCTGAGTGCGACTCCATCCTTCAGCTCATTGCACAGGACGAAGCCGGCAAGGTAATCGTGCAGGAGTTGGCCGATCTCGCCGAAATGCGACTCCGGGACGAAGGTGTCGAGGGCGATATATACCTCTTTCGAAACAACACTGATTCCGTCGGTAACAGTTACGGGTGCCACGAGAACTACCTCGTGGATCGCATCGGTGACTTCGTCGGACTCACCGAGCAGTTCATCCCCTTTCTCGTCTCGCGTCAGGTGCTCACCGGGGCGGGCAAGGTGCTTCCGCAACCGGAGGGAGCGATCTTTTGCCTCAGTCAGCGCGCTGATCACATGTGGGAGGGGCTCGCCAGCTCGACTACCCGTTCACGCCCAATCATCAATACGCGCGATGAACCACATGCGGATGCCGATAGGTATCGACGTCTTCACGTCATTGTCGGTGACTCGAATATGAGCCAGGTCACCACGCGACTCAAGGTCGGAATGGGTCACCTCATGCTCTCCGCGCTTGAGAACGGTGTCACAACATCTCACCTCGCGCTCGAGAATCCGATTAAGGCCATTCGTGAGATCAGCCATGACGTCACAGGTCGTACGCCCGTGGCACTCGCAGACGGACGCACAATGTCAGCGCTCGATTTGCAGGGGGAGTACTTGCGCCTTGCGACGTCCTGGCTTGCCGAGAGCGACGAAGTAGATGATCCCGAGCATGCCTGGACATTGGACCTGTGGACACGCGGACTCGTGGCGGTGGAATCTGGTGACCTCACATCAGTTGAGACGGAATTGGACTGGGTCATCAAGTACCGCCTCCTCAGCCGCTATCTCGGCACGAACGGTCTTGACTGGGATTCGCCGCGAATCGCCCAACTGGATCTTGCTTTTCACGACATCAATCCCGGGCGAGGGATCTTCCCTGTTCTCGAGCGACGCGGCCTAGCTGAACGTCTCGTGACGCAGCAGGAAATCATGGACGCGGTCTCGCTGCCCCCTCAGACCACCCGGGCACGTGTTCGCGGTGAGTTCGTACGGGCGGCCACTGAGCATGGCCGCGACTTCACCGTGGACTGGGGTCAGGTCAAGCTCAATGACCAGCCGAGTCAGGTGCTCATCTGCCCTGATCCATTCGCGAACGTTGACGAGCGTGTCGAGCGACTCATCGCCGATCTCGCCGACGAGTCTAGGTAGGCTCATCGGGTGAAGAAATCGCTGCTCGCCCTCGTGCTCCTGCCCATTCTCGCCGTGAGCGCCTGCTCCGGCTCCAGCTCCAGCTCCTCCTCCGCGAGCGCCGGCGCCGGCAAGACAACTGACTGTGCCGTTCAGGCACCGCCCGTGTCCGTGACGAGCATTCCCGACGGTCCCACCCTCGACGGTGTCACGGTGATTGCCGACGGAACCAAGGCTCCGCTCGTCACGATCGTCGATGGCGCGGCTCCGGTCACCGAGCTCGGCAGCCTGGAAATCACCCCGGGCGACGGAACGGCGGCCAAGGCTGGCGACACGCTCACTGTTGACTACTGCGGAATCGGCCTCTCCTCGCAGTCGATCTTTGATTCTTCCTGGGTCCGAGGCGAGCCGGCCACTTTTCCGCTCGACGGCCTGATTCAGGGCTGGGTACAGGGCCTCCCGGGCATGAAGGTGGGCGAGACTCGTCTCCTGGTCATCCCAGGAGCGCTCGCCTACGGTCCTAATCCGCCGTCGGGTTCGGGCATCGAGCCCGATGAGACCCTCGCTTTCGTTATTACCCTCAAGGATGTCGTCGCATCCTGATCGTTCACATCCGTCCCTCTCGCCTAGGAGTGTCATGAGCACCAAGCCCGAAATCGAATTCATCGAAGGTCCCGCTCCGACTGAGCTCGTCATCACCGACATCGTCGTGGGCGATGGAGCCGAGGCTGTTGCAGGTGCTCGCGTCGACGTGCACTACCTCGGAGTCGACTTCGAAACCGGTGAGCAGTTCGATTCCTCCTGGGATCGCGGCGAATCCATCACCTTCCCGCTCGCGGGTCTCATTGCCGGCTGGCAGGAAGGCATTCCGGGCATGCGAGTCGGCGGACGTCGCCAGCTCGTCATTCCCCCCGCGCTTGCCTACGGCGAGGCAGGCAGCGGACACAGGCTCTCCGGTCGCACCCTCGTCTTCGTCATCGACCTGCTGAACGTCGGGTAGTACCCGTCGATGGCGGCGCCGCGTATCGACCGCACCGAACGACTGCTGAACCTTGTCTTTGCCCTGATGGGGTCGGGTCAGCCGGTGTCGCGTGCGTCGATCGCTGCCTCCATCCCGGGCTATGACCCATCTGCCGGCCAGGCCGCTTTCGAGCGGATGTTCGAGCGCGACAAGGATGAATTGCGTGGGCTGGGCATACCCATTCGTACCGTTCTCGATGTCAATGGCGATGTCTCGGGCTACACGATTGATCGTGATGATTACGCTTTGCCGGATCTTCACTTCACTGCAGCGGAGAAGTCAGTTCTCTCCCTGGCGGCGTCAGCGTGGCAGGGCGCCCTCCTCAAGTCGAGTGCGACATCGGGGATCCGCAAGATCGAGAGTGATTCCGACATCCCTGCCCATGGCGATGCCGCTGCAGGCTTCGTGGCATACGTCAACGCCCCCGATGTCACGCTCCTTGCACTCCTCGGACAACTTCGGGCTCGTCGCTCCGTGTGCTTTGACTATCAGGCCCCCGCGGCTGACGCCCCTCAGGAGCGCCACGTCGATCCCTGGGGGTTGATCGCGCAGGATGGCGGCTGGTATCTGGTGGGCTACGACCATGATCGGCAGGCCACGCGCGCATTCCGTCTCTCGAGAATGGGCAGTGACGTCCGTGAGCACGGTGAGATACGGCAGCCCGCTCCGCCAGGCACGGACCTCCGCGCGCTCATCGATCCCTCAACACGGTCAGGTGATCGCGTATCTGCTCGTGTGCGCGTGTCACCGGGCGGCGCTGCTGCCGTGCGGCGCATGTCGAATGACGAACTCGCGCATGACTCGGCGGGGGAGTTGAATATTGACTCCGCTGACCCGGCCACGGTTCTCTCGGCTGCATTATTCGCCGGCAGTGGCGTCGAGATCCTGGAGCCGGTCGAGCTGCGACGCGAGATCGTGGTCGCCCTCGAACGGATCCGTGATTCCCATGACAAGGCCCTTGCATGACCGCGAGCACGTCGGCAGAGCGACTGTCTCGCATGCTGGCTCTGGTGCCTTGGCTCCTCGCTCATGACGGCGTCTCGATCGATGAGGCCGCGGCTCACTTCGGTATCACTGCAGAGCAGTTGGAAAAGGACCTCTGGCTCCTGATCGTGTGCGGTCTGCCCGGTTACGGTCCCGACCAGCTCGTGGATATCGACTTCTGGGACGACGGACGCATCCACGTGATCGATGCGCAAACCCTCGATCGTCCGATGCGCCTGGGTGCCGATGAGGCAACGGCGCTTCTCCTAGGGCTACGTCTTCTGGAGCAGGTGCCCGGTGTTCACGATCGATCGGCACTCGTCTCGGCGGCAGCCAAGCTCGGTCAGGCGGTCGATCTGCCGGATGGAGAGGCCCAGATATCGGCGCAGCCGGTCATTGATGAGGCCATCTCTGCGGCCGTCGCGACCGCAATAAATCTCCGCGCCGATCTCGACATCACCTACGCCTCGGGGACCAGTGACCAGGTGTCCGAGAGGCGCATTAGCCCCGATCAGGTGATGCTCGTAGACGGCCGCGCCTACCTCGAGGCTTTCTGTCATCGCGCCGGCGCGCAGCGCACCTTCCGTCTTGATCGCCTGATGTCGGTCAGTGCAGCCTCCGGCCCACGAGAAGTGCCGGAGGCGGTCCCGCCGTCTCGCACGCCCGCGGTGGCCACCTTGGCTGTGGAGGCGAAATCAGCCTGGGTGGTCGATGTTCTCGGGGCCGAGCCTGTCGGACTGACTGCCGACGGGCGGCAGAAGGTGCGACTCGAGTTCTCCGACCCTCGCTGGCTGGTCAGGTTCGTGCTCAGTCGGGCCGGTGAGGTCGAGGTCCTAGAACCCGCCTCGGTGCGCACAGATGTGACAGATGCAGCCGAGGCTGCCCTAAGGGCGTACGCTGAGTCCTAGTCGTCGTGTTCAGGAGAGGTCGCATATGTTCAGTCAGCTTCGAGGCTGGGAACTTCCCGCCATCGCGATCATCGCGTTGCTCCTCTTCGGCGGAAAGAAGCTGCCCGAGGCGGCGCGTGGGCTCGGTCGCTCACTTCGCATTCTCAAGGCCGAGACCAAGGGCCTGAATTCCGACGAGACCACTGATGCTCCGGCTGCCTCTGGCAGCGATGCGCCGGTAAAGCCGGCTGAGGCTCCGGTCGACCGCACCGAGGCCTAGGCCTCCTTGTCTCGAGGAAACCCCACGGCGGCCATGCCGCTGACGGGACATCTACGCGAACTCCGCTCGCGACTGGTGAAATCCGCACTGGCGATCGCGGTCGGCATGACCGTGGGATGGTTCTACTACGACCGAATCTTCGCCTGGCTGAGCGCACCCTTCAATTCCGTGATCGAAGAGGCGCGATCACAGGGCCATCTGGTCACCTTGGCCCTCACGGGCGTAGCCGATCCGTTCGTGCTGCAACTGCAGATTGCCGCCGTAGCCGGCCTCGTCGTGAGCTCGCCTATCTGGCTCTACCAGCTCTGGCGCTTCATCACTCCGGGCCTGCACCGTCACGAGAAGCGCTGGGCTATCGCCTTCGTCGCTGTCGCCGTTCCGCTTTTCGCCGCGGGCGTCATACTTGCCTACACGGTACTGCCGTACGGCCTGCAGATCCTGTTCGGATTCACTCCCGACAATGTCGAGAACATCGTCTCAGTAGACAAGTACCTCAGCTTCTTCATTCGAATGATCCTGATCTTCGGCGTGGGTTTCCTCGTGCCCCTGATCCTGGTGGCGTTGAACTTCGCCGGGATCCTGACCGGGCGCAAGCTGCTCTCGTGGTGGCGATGGATCATCTTCATCACCTTCCTGTTCGCAGCTGTCGCCACGCCCACAGGAGACCCGATCAATCTCCTGCTTCTGGCAATCCCGATCCTGGTCCTTCTCTCGTTGGCGATTGTCGTATGCCTGATCAATGACCGTCGACGTCGCGGTCGTCGCAAGGCTGCCGGAGAGGTCGATTACGAAGAGCTTGAGGACGACGAGATCTCCCCGCTACCGCCTTCCACGCCCGTTGACTGAGCTCACCCCTCGGTAGTAAGCGTGGGGGAGAGTCCGCATACGGGTGGGCCAATAGTCTGAACCCATGCCCTCGCCCGCAGAACGCTATGCCGCTGCGAAGGCTCGGCAGTCCGAGCGCGGCACCCTGCTGACGGCATTCGCCGACGCCTACGCATTCGGACTCGACGGATTCCAAGTCGAGGCGTGTAAGGCACTCGAAGCCGGCCGCAGTGTGCTCGTTGCTGCGCCCACCGGAGCAGGCAAGACCATCGTGGGTGAGTTCGCCATTGAGCTGGCTCTCGCTGAAGGTCGCAAGTGTTTCTACACCACGCCGATCAAGGCACTGTCCAATCAGAAGTTCCATGATCTTGTCGATCGCCATGGCCCCGAGAGGATCGGTCTCCTCACTGGTGATACGAGCGTCAATAGCGAAGCACCGATCGTGGTCATGACGACAGAGGTGCTGCGCAACATGCTCTATGCGGAGAGCAGCACGCTCAATGAGCTCAGTTACGTCGTCATGGATGAAGTGCACTATCTGGCGGATCGTTTCAGGGGTGCGGTCTGGGAAGAAGTCATCATTCATCTGCCTGCCTCAGTTACGGTGGCCGCACTCTCCGCGACTGTGAGCAACGCCGAGGAGTTCGGTGCGTGGTTGGAAGCTGTCCGAGGCGATACCGAGATCATCGTCGAGGAGCACCGCCCAGTGCCGCTCTGGCAGCACGTGGTGGCCGGCCATCGCATGTACGACCTCTTCGTCGATGACGAACAGACCATCGTAAACCCTGAGCTCACCCGCATCGCCCGAGATGAGGTCCAACGAGCGAAACTCGGCAAGGGTCGTGGAGGCGGACGTCAGCGCGGTGCACACATCCCATGGCGCACCGATGTCATCGAGCGCCTCGAGCAAGCTGAACTACTTCCGGCCATCTACTTCCTGTTCAGTCGGAAGGGCTGCGACGATGCGGTCAGCCAGTGCTTGGCGGCGGGCCTGCGACTCGTGCGCCGTGACGATCAAACGCGCATTCGCTCGATCGTGCTTGAGATGACTCGTTCACTTCCCGACGAGGATCTCGATGCCTTGGGATTCAATGAATGGATTGATGGCCTTGAGCGGGGTATTGCCGCGCATCATGCGGGGATGCTTCCAGTCTTCAAAGAAGTCGTCGAGCACCTATTCCAGGAGGGACTGCTCAAGGTCGTCTTCGCCACAGAGACCCTGGCACTTGGTATCAATATGCCGGCGCGGAGTGTGGTTCTCGAGAAGCTCGTGAAGTGGAACGGCGAAACGCACGTTGACCTGACTCCGGGGGAGTACACCCAGCTCACCGGACGCGCCGGTCGTCGCGGCATCGATGTCGAAGGACATGCCGTCGTGCTCTGGCATCAGGGAATCGATCCGGTCAACCTCGCGGGTCTTGCATCCACACGCACATATCCCTTGCGTTCCTCATTCCAGCCCTCGTACAACATGGCCGTGAATCTTGTCGCACGCATGGGATACCGACCCGCGCGAGAGGTGCTCGAGACTTCCTTTGCCCAATTTCAGGCCGACAGGTCGGTGGTCGGACTCGCCACGCAGTTGCGCAAGGTCGAAGACGCCATGCAGGGCTACCGCGATTCAATGACCTGTCATCTCGGGGATTTCGAGGAGTACGCACGATTGCGCGATCGACTCTCGCAGCGCGAGAAGACAATGACGCGTGATGCGAGTGCTCGCCGCAAGGATGCCGCGGTTGATTCGCTTCGCAAGCTCAAGCCGGGTGACGTCATCTCAGTTCCCGGAGGGCGGCGCGCAGGTCTCGTTCTCGTTCTGGATCCGGGAATGCGTCATCCGACCGATGAGCCACGCCCGATGGTGCTTACTCTTGAGCGACAGGTGCGTCGAATCTCAAGTGTCGAGATCACCTCACCGGTCGAGTCGATCATGCAACTGCGAATACCGAAGAACTTCAATGCCCGCAATGCGCAGGCACGTCGTGAACTTGCTCAGGTGCTCGCCAATGCCACGCGAGACCTGCCGCCGGGCCAACGTCAGCGCAAGGCCGGTGCCGGCGAGGACGCCGAGATTACCGAGATGCGTGCGCAGCTCCGTCAGCATCCCTGCCATGGATGCGATGACCGTGAGGCGCATGCCCGATGGGCAGAGAGGCTGATGCGAGCCCATCGCGAAGTCGTCGATCTCGAGCAGCGCATCAACGGCCGCACGAATTCCGTCGCACGCCGATTCGATCGCGTATGCGATGTGCTCACCGAGCTGGGCTACCTCGAGGGCAAGGGTGACCAGATGAGGGTGACCGAGGCAGCCTCGGTGCTCAGCCGCCTGTACTCGGAGTCTGACCTCCTGGCAGCTCAGTGCATCCGTGATGGCATCTGGGGCGAGCTCGAACCAGCGGACTTGGCAGGTGTGGCCTCGGCTGTCGTATTCGAGTCGCGGAAGATGGATGACGATGAGCCGATCGCTCTGCCGCGCGGAGTAGCAGGGTCCACCATCTCCACCATGCTCAGGATCTGGGAGGGGCTGCACGAGGTTGAGCGCACGCACCATCTGAGCATCACCCGCAAGCCTGACCCAGGATTCGCCGTGGTGATGCAGCGCTGGGCATCGGGCACGAGCCTGCAGACCCTTCTGCTGTCCACCGACATCACTGCAGGCGACTTCGTGCGCTGGACCCGCCAGACCATTGACCTACTCGGTCAGATCGCACAGGCCACTGCGCGTGAGGATCCTCTTCACGATCGAGCCGTCATCGCGGCTGATTTGCTCAACAGGGGAGTGGTGTCGTACTCGTCGCAGCTCTAGTTGAGGGTCATGCCTAGCTGCTGGGCGAGGTCAGCGAACTGGCGCTGGACGCCCCACCTCTGGACAAGTGCCGTCAGAAGTGACGGGTCGGCAGGCACCGAGGGGATTGCTGTGACTACCTCGGCAACCGGGGCATTCGTAGCGGCCGTCGAGACGAACCTGGCCATGCGGGCTTGTTCGGCGTTTTCGACGAGCAGCCCAGCGATCCTCGGCGTGAGCGGCTTTCCTGTCGTGCCGCCAGCTGCGGCATCGAGGACCTCATCGAGTGAGCCGAAGTGATTGATCAAGGCTGACGCGGTCTTGGGGCCAATTCCGGGAATTCCGGGAATGCCGTCAGAGGAATCGCCGCGAAGCGCCGCGAAGTCGACATAGGCGCTCGGATCAACGTCGTAGCGATCTCGGACAAGCTCAGGGGTGAGAAGTGGCCATTTCTCCATGCCGCCGTTGACCGCGAGTAGGACGCCCACGTGCTGGCTGACCAACTGCACCATGTCGCGATCCCCGGACACCACGGTTACGGCACCTGGTTCGGTACAGGCGAAGGTGGCAATGACGTCATCAGCCTCGTAACCGATGGCTCCGGGTCGGGCAATTCCTCCAGCGTCGAGGATTTGGGCCAATGCGTCGATCTGTGGGGAGAGAGTGTCGGGGACTTCCTCGGCTTCGCCGCCCTCCTCTGCGAGACGGTGGGTCTTGTACGAGGGAAGCGCGTCTACGCGCCACTTCGGCCGCCAGTCGTCGTCCCAGCACGCCGCGAGGGCTGTGGGCTCGAGTTGCCTGGCGAGCTTGGTCATCGTGGACAGTATGCCGCGCAGCATGTTGTTCGGTTGCCCATCGGGAGCTGTCAGCGACTCCGGGAGGGCGTAGTAAGCGCGGTAATACAGGGACGCGGTATCCAGCAGTACGAGCACGCCCGATCATCCCACGGCTAGGCTGTATGCGTGGGATTCGAGACTCGATTGCAGGCCGCCACGGCAGCTATTCGTGAAGCCGGAATCGACGCCCTGCTCATCACTCCTGGCGCAGATCTCCGCTATCTCGTCGGATACGACGCCAAGCCACTCGAGCGCCTCACCTGCCTGGTTGTTCCCGCGAATGCTGAACCGATCATGGTGGTACCTGCACTGGAAGAACTGGCTGCGCTCGCGTCGCCTGTTGCTGATTTGGGCCTGGAGATCGCGACCTGGGGTGAAACCGAGAATCCGATAGCGCTCGTCGCCGACAGGCTTGCAGGCGCGACCTCAGTAGCGCTTGACGACCATATGTGGGCGGAGAAGGTCCTGCGCTTTCGCGCGGCGATGCCCACCGCGACGCAGCTCCCGGCCGGATCAATCCTCGGCAGCCTGCGTATCCGCAAGGACGATGACGAAATCGCTTCGCTCATTGCTGCGGGTGCAGCCATCGACTGCGTTCACGAACGTGTGAGCGAAATGCTTCGCCCCGGCCGAACTGAGCGTGAGGTAGGTCGCGATATTCACGACGCGATCATCGATGCGGGTCATGCGCATGTGGATTTCGTGATCGTGGCGAGTGGTCCGAACGGCGCGAGCCCACATCACGATGTATCGGATCGAGTGATTCGCGAGGGCGATGCGGTGGTGATCGACATTGGCGGCACGATGCCCGATGGCTACTGCAGCGACAGTACGCGTACCTACGCAGTAGGTGAGCCTGACCCCGACTTCCTCAGGATGTATGCGATTCTTCACGAGGCACAGAAGGCTGCTGTTGAGAGCGTGCGTCCGGGCATGACCTGTGAGGAAGTCGACGCTGTCGCGCGAGATCTGATGAGCGATGCGGGCATCGGTGATCTCTTCATTCATCGCATTGGGCATGGCATCGGCTTGCAGTCGCACGAGGAGCCTTACCTGGTCGCCGGGAATTCGCGTGAACTCGAGTCGGGTATGGCCTTCAGTATCGAGCCAGGGTTCTATCTCGAGGGACGCTTCGGGGCCCGTATCGAAGACATCGTGATCTGCACCGACGACGGTGTGCAGGCGGTCAATCATCGTCCGCATCACCTGCAGATCATCGGCTGACGGGGCGTCGATGGCGCACCTGTTCCGCGGTGGGCGAATCCTGGTGGAATCGTCCCGGGACATCACTGCGCTGCTGATCGATCGCGGGCGCATTGCCTGGTTCGGCTCGGATGAGGAAGTGGGAGGTCTCTCACTCAGCGGTGCAACGATCACCGACCTCGACGGCGCTCTCGTCACCTCCGGTTTTGTCGACGCCCACGTTCACGCCACGAGCACCGGACTCACGATGCTGGGACTCGATCTCTCAGGAACCCGTTCGGCTGCTGACCTCCTCGATGCAGTGGCCAGGGAATCAGTGAGTCATCCGAATTCGTTGATCCTTGGTCATGGCTGGGATGAGTCAGGATGGCCGGATCGCCGGTTGCCCACGGCAGAGGAACTGTCTCGGGCATCGTCGAACGCGCGTGTCTACCTCACTCGTGTCGATGCCCACTCGGCTCTGGTGTCGTCTGTGCTCATCGATGGCATTGCGGTGTCTCGTGGCTTGCTCGGCTTCTCGGATTCGGGCTGGGTCACGCAGGAGGCTCATCACCTGCTCAGGGAGCATGCTCTCGGCGCTCTCAGCTCAACAGACATAGCGCGAGCCCAGAAGGCGTTCCTGGATCGGGCGATGGAGTGCGGAATAGTCGGCGTGCATGAGATGGCCGGACCCGTGATCAGCAGTGAGAGCGATTGTCGGGCTCTGATCGCCGCGTCTCGTTCACGTCCGTCACCGCTCGTGACTGCGTACTGGGGCCAGTTGGCGCTCACGGGCGGGATCGACATTGCGCGGAGTATCGGCGCCCGTGGGTGCGGGGGAGACCTCTTCGTTGATGGCTCCCTCGGCTCGCACACTGCGTGCATGCACCAGTCCTATCTGGATGCGCCGGAGATGCGGGGCCGCGAATTCATCGATCACGAGTCCTTGGCCGAGCATGTGCGTCTGTGCGTCGTGGCCGACACCCCGACTGGATTCCACGCCATCGGTGATGCTGCCACTGAAGCAGTGGTCATGGCCTACTCGAAGGCGGCATCGGTTCATGGAGATGAACGCGTGATCGCGCAGCGTCATCGAATCGAGCACGCCGAGGCATTGAGCGACGCTGACATTCATCAGTGCGCACGTTTGGGCGTCATCGCGAGTATGCAACCGGTCTTCGATTCACGATGGGGTGGGCAGGGCGGCATGTATTCCGAACGTCTCGGTTGGGACCGTGCAGAGCGTCTCAATGCATTCGGGGATCTCCATCGACGTGGCGTGATGGTCGCCTTCGGTTCAGATTCGCCAGTGACTCCGCTGGATCCATGGGGTGCCGTACACGCCGCGATGAACCATCACTCGCCGGCACAGCGCATCACCTTCTGGAACGCGATGGACGCTCACACGCGCGCTGGATGGCATGCTGTGGGCGTGGATGACGCTGGTCAGTTGACTGTCGGTTCCGCAGCGCATGTGGCCATCTGGGCAATGCCTACCCCCGACGCCATTCCGGATCCGGGCGCAACGGCACTGCGTACGATCGTGGGAGGCGAGTGCGTGTTCGACTCCGGCCAACTCCAGGATTGCCCATGATGTCGCGTTGGTGGTCCCGCGTGGTCCTGGGAGCGCTCTCTGGCGCGGTACTTGCTGCAGCATTTCCGCCATTGAGCTGGTGGATCACTGCACCTATCGCCGTTGCCCTGCTGACTTATGCCTGCTGGCGTGCTCGCTGGTGGCAGGGCGTGCTCGTCGGGGCAGCCATGGGCCTGGTGTTCTTTTTGCTTCTGATGCCGTGGCTACGTGTGATCGGCAACGAGGCCTGGATCGGTTTGTCGCTTTACTGTGCAGCCTGGATCTCATTCGTGGGCTTCGGCACTGCGACGCTCACCCGGTATCGCGGGTGGCCACTGTTCGTGCCTGCTGTCTGGGTTCTCGAAGAGGCATTGCGCGATCGAATCCCGTGGGGTGGCTTTCCCTGGGGAAGGCTGGCGTTCTCCCAGGCTGACGCGCCGTATGCCTGGAGCAGCCGTCTCGGTGGTATGCCGCTCCTGACCTTCTGGGTGGCGGCGCTGGGCACGGCTTTGCTCGTGCTTGTCCTCGCAATTCTGCGACATCATCGCCGCGCCCTTGTCGCGACTGTTGCGATCATCAGTCTCGTGACTGTGGGGCGCGCTGTTGCCGTCTACGCGCCATCTCCGCAGGGGAGTGCGGTGATCGCCGTGGTGCAAGGCGGCACTCCGCAGATGGGCATGGGCGCGATGGATGTTCGTCGCCAGGTGCTCGACAATCACGTGAATGAGACATTACGTCTTGCACGGGAGATTGGATCGGGAGACGTTCAGCAACCTCAACTCGTGATCTGGCCCGAGAACTCAAGCGATATCGACCCGTTCACTGATGTCGATGCGGCGGCCGAGATCCAGCGTGCTGCCGATGCCGTGCACGCACCGATCTTGGTGGGAGCTGTTGCGGAGGTTCCCGGTCAGCCGCAATCGCTGTGGAACCTGGGCATTGTCTGGAATCCGGGTACCGGACCGTCGCAGCGTTACGCCAAGACTCATCTCGTGCCGTTCGGCGAGTTCATTCCGATGCGCGGACTCATCAGCTCCTGGTTCGCCGATTTCCAGCGCATCTCACGGGACTTCGTCCCCGGCACCAAGTCGGGCGCCATGCAAGCAGGCGGTATTCGGATCGGCGACATCATTTGCTTCGAGGTCGCCTATGACGACATTCCACGCGATGTGCTGAATGCGGGTGCGCAGCTCCTGGTCGTGCAGACCAACAACGCAACGTATGGAGACACGTCGCAGCCCGATCAGCAACTTCAGATCGAGAGGCTTCGAGCCATCGAGTCTTCGGGCTCGCTTGCCGTCGCGGCCACGACGGGTATCACCGCACTGATCGACTCAGAGGGAACGCCGATTCAGCGCATTGATTCGGGGGAGACGGGTTACCTCGTGGGCGAGGTGACCCTGCAGGGTTCGCGCACGCTTTCCACACGTCTCGGTGCCTGGCCTGAGGGCCTGCTGAGCCTCCTCGCAGTGATGGCACTCACGTGGGTACTCGCCGCAGGGCTACGCCGCCGTCGAGCAGCGAGAACGTAGGCTAGGCAGGTGAGCGACTCGACCTTTGCCGACCTGGGCCAGATCCTGGTCATCATCCCGACCTTCAATGAGCTCGAGTCATTGCCGGTCATCATCGGTCGCGTGCGCGCATCTGTTCCCGAGGCGCACATCCTGGTGGCCGATGACAACTCACCTGACGGCACGGGCATGCTCGCGGATGAGCTGGCCGTCTCCGATGATCACATCAAGGTGATGCACCGCTTGGGCAAGGAAGGCCTGGGCGCCGCTTATCTGGCGGGATTCGCCTGGGCGCTTGAGCATGGGTACGACGTCGTGGTCGAGATGGACGCAGACGGGTCCCATCAGCCGGAGCAGCTTCCGCGGCTGCTTGATCAGTTACGCACCGCAGATCTGGTTCTCGGTTCGCGCTGGGTGGCGGGGGGTGGCACGGTCAATTGGCCGAAGAGTCGCCAGTTCCTCTCCAAGGGCGGCAGTCTTTACACCCGCGTGATGCTCGGAGTGCCGTTGCGCGATGTCACCGGCGGCTACCGAGCCTTTCGCGCTGACACGCTTCGCAAGCTAGATCTTCATGAGGTTGCCTCACAGGGCTACTGCTTCCAGGTTGATCTCGCGTGGCGCGCCGTTCAGCGAGGTCTCGTGGTGAAAGAAGTCCCAATTACCTTTGTCGAGCGCGTGGCAGGCTCGAGCAAGATGAGCCAGAAGATCGTGGTCGAGGCACTGTGGCGAGTCACGGTGTGGGGCGTCGACGACAAGATCACGCGAGTTCGTAAGCGCACCCAGAAGCGGCGCGCGAGCAGTCGCTGATGTCACGCACCAAGCTGATCGTCTTCGGCTATCCGATCGTCGAGTTGATCGCCCTGTGGCTCGTTGCCCAGTGGATCGGCTGGGGGAGCGCGATCATCCTGATCCTGATGGGCATCCCCGTCGGGTTCATCATCATGGGCAAGGCCTCACGCAAGCGCCCTGTCTGGTTTCTCGCCGGGCTGCTCGTGGCCATCCCGGGTTTCGTCACCGATGCCATCGGACTCGTGCTCCTGCTGCCACCGATCCAGCGAATGCTCGAGCGACGCGGTAGGGCGTGGCTCGACGCCAACGTCACATTCCTGGATTTCTCCGGGGGAGCAGCGCAGACGCGCAGTCCGTATGACTCCGGCGATGTCATTCCTGGGACCGTCATTCATCCTGACGATGAGGGTGTTCCTCCGGCCAGGCCGCCGGTGATAGGAAACTGAATCTGCCGGGAAATGCCGATGGCCCCCCATTTGGGAGGCCATCGACAATCGATGAATCTTTATGCAGTTCGTGCCAGTTGAGGCTCCTCAGCGTGAATCTCCGCGAGGCGCTCAGCCATCAGCTTCTCGAGGTCAGCGATAGTTCGACGCTCCATGAGCATGTCCCAGTGGCTGCGCACATGCTTGGCCGGATTGTCATCCGGCTGGGCCATATTCGGGACACTATGGGCCGCGTGAGCCTGTCGGCCGCATCGGCATGACCAGTCCAGCGGGATGTCCTCAGCCTCGACGAAGAACGGCACGAGGGTGGCGTGGCCCTTGGCGCACTCGTATCGCACGATGCAGCGCTCAGCGGGCTCGACATTGTCATCTCGCTCGTAGCTCAGGGCTCCGAGACGGGTTCCTCGCATTGAGGTGTCCTGGATCATGGGAACTCCTTTCCTTGCATCGGATGGTGCTTGTCATGTCTGACGAGCACGGCATACCCGCGCGTTCCCTGGTGAAACCAGATCTGAACACCATTTACATGGTCTTTACCTAGCGCTACTCACGTCGTGAGAACCGCCGATAACGCACATTATGACAGATAAGAGACGAGGCCCCGTGAGGGGGAAATCCCCCACGGAGCCCCTCAGTCGATTCAGGAGGTTGCGAGTTCCTCCGGGCGTGGGCAGCTGCACACCAGATTGCGGTCGCCGTAGGCGCCGTCGATACGCCGTACGGGTGGCCAATACTTATCCATCCGCAGCGACTCAACCGGGAATGCGCCCAGTCGAGCCGGATAGGCATGATGCCACTCGCCAATGAGGCAATCGGCCGTATGCGGGGCGTTGTGAAGGGGATTGTCGTCCAGCGGCCAGGTGCCTGCCCCCACGGCGTCGATCTCCCCCTTGATGGCGATCATCGCGTCACAGAATCGATCGAGTTCGATGAGGTCCTCTGATTCCGTGGGCTCGACCATGAGAGTGCCCGCTACCGGGAACGACATAGTCGGGGCGTGGAAGCCATAGTCGATCAGGCGCTTGGCGACGTCGTCGACCGTCACGCCTGTCTGAGCGGTAATCCCCCGCAGGTCCAGGATGCATTCGTGCGCCACCAAGCCGTTCTCTCCTGTGTAGAGCACCGGGTAGTGATCTCCCAGGCGCTTGGCAATGTAATTTGCCGAGGCGATCGCCACCTGCGTTGCCTTGAGTAGGCCCTCAGGACCCATCAGACGAATGTAGGCGTAAGGAATCGGCAGGATGGCCGCGCTACCCCAGGGGGCTCCGCTGACGGGGCCTACGCCGCCCTCGGTGTCTCCCCTGCCGCTCGGACCGCATTCCGGACGCAAGGGGTGCGACGGCAGATACGGAGCCAGGTGCGCACGCACGGCAACGGGGCCCACACCAGGGCCGCCGCCGCCGTGCGGGATGCAGAAGGTCTTGTGCAGGTTCAGGTGCGAGACATCCGCTCCGAACTTGCCTGGCTTGGCCAGGCCCACAAGGGCGTTGAGGTTCGCGCCGTCGACGTAGACCTGTCCTCCGGCGTCGTGGACCATCGCGCAGATGTCGGTCACGGCGGTCTCGAAGACACCGTGTGTTGAGGGGTACGTGATCATCAGTGCTGCGAGATCGGATTCATGAGCCTCGATCTTTGCGCGAAGGTCAGCGACATCCACGTTTCCGTTGTCGTCGCAAGCAACCACGACGACTTTCATTCCGGCCATGACTGCACTCGCCGCATTGGTGCCGTGAGCGCTGCTCGGGATCAGGCAGACATCACGGTGCTCATCCCCATTGGCACGATGGAATCCGCGAATGGCCAGTAGACCGGCGAACTCCCCCTGTGAACCTGCGTTCGGCTGCACCGACACTGCGTCGTAGCCGGTCACTTCGGCGAGCATGCGCTCCAGGCTCTGGATCATCTCGACGTAGCCGGCTGCCTGGTCGATTGGTGCGAATGGATGAATCGAGGCGAACTCGGGCCAGGTGATGGGCTCCATCTCCGTGGTGGCATTGAGTTTCATCGTGCACGAGCCGAGCGGGATCATCGCTCGGTCGAGAGCGATATCTCGATCAGCGAGCTTGCGCAGGTAGCGAAGCATCGATGTCTCGTTGTGGTGAGTGTTGAACACGGGGTGCGACATGAACGGAGTCGTGCGCCGGAAGCTCGCAGGAATGCCCTCAGCCGCAATCGTCAGGCTCGCGGTGGTGGGTGCAACTCCCCCGGTGACGCTTGCAAACGCCTCGAGCAGTGCATCGATATCTGCATCGATCGTGACCTCGTCAGTCGTGACGCTGATGCTGTCAGAATCGATCAGGCGAATATTGATGCCGTGAGCGAGTGCAGCTCTCACGAGTGCCTCAGCATTGCCCGGTGAGGTCAATCGAACTGTGTCGAAGAAGACCCCCTCCCCTGCCGTGAGTCCGAGGACGGTGGCACCAGCGACAAGCGCTCGGGCGTGACGGTTCACTCGAGTAGCGATCTCGGTGAGCCCACTCGGACCGTGGTAAGCGCCGTACATCGAGGCAATGACTGCAAGCAGTACCTGGGCAGTGCAGATATTGCTCGTGGCCTTCTCCCGACGGATGTGCTGCTCGCGTGTCTGGAGGGCGAGTCGGTAAGCGGGGTTGCCATCCGCGTCGACGCTGACCCCGACCAGGCGACCGGGCATGCTGCGCTCAAGACCCGAACGCACTGACATGAAGCCGGCGTGCGGACCGCCGAAACCCATCGGGACTCCGAAGCGCTGGGCGGAACCGACCACGACATCGGCTCCCCACTCACCCGGAGGCGTCAGGAGCGTGAGCGCGAGTAGATCGACGGCGGCGATGACGAGTGCCTTGCGCGCATGTGCGGCCTCGACTACTGCCGTCAGATCGCGAATCTCGCCCGAGCCTGCCGGATAGCTCAGCAGGACCCCGCTGAAATCTCCGTCGGGAAGCGGCTGCCTCACGTCGATGAGCTCGATGGTCGCTCCGAGCGGCTCAGCGCGGGTCTGGAGCACGGCGAGGGTCTGCGGGTGAGTGTCAGCATCGACCAGTAGGCGCATCACACCCTTGGGCCCAGTGCGGAAGGCGATCGACATGGCCTCGGCTGCTGCGGTCGGCTCATCAAGCAGCGAGGAACCGGCGACCGGGAGGCCGGTGAGATCCTCGATAAGTGTCTGGAAGTTCAGCAAGGCCTCGAGGCGCCCCTGGGAGATTTCCGGCTGGTATGGCGTGTAAGCGGTGTACCAGGCGGGGCTCTCGAGCACGTTGCGCTTGATCACGCCTGGAATGATGGTGTCGCAGTAGCCGAGACCGATCATGGAGGTCACTACGCGATTTCGAGATGCAATATCGCGCAACTCAGCGGTCACCTCAGGTTCGGTGCGTCCCGCGGGGATCTCCAGCGCCTCGCGCCAGCGAATGACACCTGGCACCACTGCGTCGCTGAGGTGATCGAGGCTGTCGTAGCCGATCATTGCGAGCATGCGGGCGACAGCTTGCTCGCTCGGTCCGATGTGGCGATCGATGAACGGGCTGCTGGAAGACGAAGGCATTGCTGACCTCTCGGGCGCATCGAGATAGCAGCCACGGCGTGGCTGCTCTCCCCCTCTGTCTTCCGCGCACCGCGCGACCTGAGAGCTTCACCGCTTTCGCGGCTTTCACCGTCGGTGGGGAATTTCTTCCCGCCTTCCAGAGATGCCTTCCCCACACGGTCCGGGTGCCTGAGAGATTGTCGGGGAGACTTGCTCCTTCGGCGCCGAATCTGCGTGCGCAGTCCAGCTCTCCCGTGCAGGGTCGATCAGCCCCATAAGCCTATCCGCTGGGGGTCAGTTCGCTCGGTGGGCTAGCTGGCGGCGCGGCGAGCGCGGCGAGCGGCAAGTTCGTCCCCTGCCGTCGGGGGCACCGAGATCTCTCCGTCGGGATTCTCGCCCGGAAGTGTGGCCAAGGTGCCCTCGACTTCGCGCCAGACACTGCCGACGGCGATACCGAAGACTCCCTGGCCCCCGCGCACGAGATCGACGACCTCATCGGCACTGCGGCACTCGTAGATGCTGGCGCCGTCGCTCATCAACGTGATGCGGGACAGATCGTCTCCTCCGCGCTGATCGAGATGCTCAACAGCGGCCCGGATATTGGGCAGAGATACACCTGTGTCGATCAGGCGCTTGACGATACGCAGCACCAAGATGTCGCGGAATCCATAGAGACGCTGCGTGCCGGAGCCGCTCGCATCGCGAATTGAGGGGGTGACGAGGCCGGTTCGCGCCCAATAATCGAGCTGGCGATACGTGATTCCGGCAGCGGCACAGGCGATAGGCCCGCGGTAGCCGATGTTCGCCGGCAGGGGCCGCAATTCGGCGTCGTCGAAGAGTGCGCTCTGACCTGACACGGACTCGTTGTCGCTGACGTTCATTAGGCCTCCTGGTGAGACGACTCTCCCACACCAGCCAGCGCGGGGGAAGTCGCGTATTTGCTGTTACGGAAGTTACGCAAGTGAAACTCGAGGGTCAATTCGAGGCGCGGCGTGTCGCGGACGTAAGTCTGAGCCTGTACTTGAGGGTTCGATCGTGGATCAGGAGAGCTCGCCGAAGTCCTCTGGCGACACCTGGTCGAGGAACTCGCGAAATTTCTCGACTTCGTCCTCAGCGGGGATCTCGGCATCCGGAATATCGACGCCGGCCTCATCGAGAAGATCGTCATCACCCCAGATAGGCACCTGGGTGCGAAGGGCCAGGGCAATGGCGTCCGAGGGACGTGCACTGACCTCGATCCCGCTTGCGAAATGCAAGGTCGCGAAGAAGACACCGTCCTTGAGACCGGTAATGCGCACCTCCGTGAGCGGAGAGCCGATGGCCCCGAGCACGCTGGCAAAGAGGTCATGGGTCAGGGGTCGCGGGGGTACGACGCCTTGCTGAGCGAAGGCGATAGCGGTGGCCTCGACTGCCCCTACCCAAATGGGCAGGTATCGCTCACCCTCCGATTCGCGGAGGAGAACGATGGGATTGTTGGAGGGCATTTCCATCCGGACGCCGACTACCTCGAGTGCTCGCACGCCTTCAGGATACGCGGGATCAGGCCTTGCCACCACGTACGAGTTCGGCCCTGAGCAAAGCGGCGTGCAGTTGGACGAAGAGGGCGGCCAGTTCCCGAATGACCTCTTGCGCTCGAGCGCGGGCGTCCTTGTCGCGGGGCTGGCTGAACGGTGTCGCGATCTGCTCGACAAGTCCGCTCTCTCGATCTGCCACCACGCGAAAACTCTTGAGATGACGGGGCTCGACACCGAATTCGCTCAGTCGGGATACAACGGAGCAGATGGCGAGGGCATCCTCGTCGTAATGGCCGGTGGGGCTGGCCCACACCAGACCGAAGGATTCGAGTGAGGCCACGGTTGCCTCGGGAAGGTCTGTAGCGTCAGCCAGCTCGCCCCGTGTCATGCGCACCTTGCCTGCGCCCGGTCGGAAGTCATCGGCGCGCATTCCGGTGCCGGCGGTGGAAGTGACGACCTCTGGTTCGTTCGGGTTCTCGAGGTGCTCGCGAATCACCTTCAGTGGTAGATACTGGTCGCGTTGCAAGGTCAGAACCTTGCGCAGTTGCTCGAGGTCATACTCGGTGAAACGTCGATAACCGGTGGGCGTGCGCTCCGGGGTCACAAGCCCCTCGGTCTCGAGGAACCGAATCTTGCTGATGGTGACGTCTGGAAACTCCTTGCGCAGCAGCGACAGCACCTCACCGATGCTAATCGTGCCTACCACGATGGGGGTCTTGCGCTCCCCCGTGCTGCCAGAGGGCATCAGCCGGCGTCGCTCACGAGGAAGGCGAAGCGAAACTTGCCGATTTGCAGCTCGTCCCCGCCATTGAGGCGTATGTCGTCAACACGCTTGCGATTGACGTAGGTCCCATTGAGGCTGCCCGCATCGCGCAGGCTCCAGCCCTCGGCACCGTGACGCAGTTCGGCATGCCTACGACTGACAGTGATGTCATCGAGGAACACGTCGGACTCGGGTGTGCGCCCGATCGACACAGTGGTCGAGCCAGCTGACAACGGATATTCGGTGCCCTCACCCGGACCGCGTCGCACGACGAGAATCGCAGAGCCCAGCGGAAGATCGCTGCTCGTGCCAATGCCGACGGCAGACAAGGGGCCCGAAGGATCCGCCGGCTTCATGATGATCGAGGTCATCGATCCCGTGTGATCGAGTGCATTCACGGGCCGGCCACAACCCGCGCAGAAGTGATCGTCAGCCTCGAGGGCATGACCGCACTGCTGGCAGGTGGACATGATCAGTGGCCCTTCTCGACCAATTCACGGTAAGCGGCGGCTGTCATGAGTGCATCGAGATCATCGGCATCTGTCGGGCGCACTTCGATGAGCCAGCCGTCACCGTACGGGTCGGAATTCATGAGTTCGGGATTCGCGTCAAGCGCGTCATTGCGCGCGACAACTTCGCCGGTAACGGGCGCGTAGATGTCGCTGACACTCTTGGTCGACTCGACTTCGCCGCAGGTAGCCCCGCCGGTGACTGACTCCCCCACTGCAGGAGACGAGACGTACACGATGTCGCCCAGGGAATCCTGCGCGTAGTGAGTGATGCCGACGCGCACGCTGCCGTCGGCGCCGGAGCGCACCCACTCATGCTCGGCGGTGTAGCGAAGATCCTCGGGATACATCAATACTCCAGTCATCTCGTCGTGCAAGAACTCTAACGCACGGGCGCGTGGCGACCGGGGCTGCCAGAGCCGAGTGATCGGGCAATGGCGAGGTACGAGAGGCCCGCCCACCAGTACAGGCCGACGCCCCAGGCGGCGAAGGCCCAGCCCAGGGCCGAGGACCAGGTTCCGACCCCACCCGCCATCGTCGAGAGCAGGAGAAACGGGAAGCCCCAGAGAAGGCAGAACGTCGCCGCCTTACCGACCAGCGTGACGGGTAGGGCCAGGAGCCCGCGGCGACGCAAGTACGGAAGCAGGCAGACGAGCATGAGATCGCGCGCGGCGAGCACGATCACGAGCCACCACGGGATGATTCCGCGCACGGCGAGACCGATCACCGTGGCCGCGATGTAGAGGCGATCAGCGAGTGGGTCGAGCAACTCCCCTAGTCGGCTCATCTGGCCGGTGGCGCGGGCGACAGCGCCGTCAAGCCAGTCGCTGATGCCTGCGAGAACCAGGAGAAAGAATGCCCAGCCATCGGCGTGCTCGACGAGCAGCAGCCAGAGAAACAGAGGAACCCCGAGCAGGCGCGCAAAGCTCATGAGATTCGGAATCGTCCAGATGCGATCACGCACTGTGCTCATCGATCCTCCTTCGCATCAGCCGGACGATGCCAAAGGCGAGCGCGAGTCCGGCAAGCAAGAGGACTCCACCGCTGATGGCCAGTAAGAGTGCTGCGTGGGGTGCGCGTGGCGCCGCGAACCGCAGTGAGGCGTCAACATCGACGCCCGGGGCGCCGGAGGCATTGGCGATGACGACGGTCTGCCCATCGTGAACATCGATCTCCACCGAACTGCCCGTCGTGAGCCAGTCAGGCGCAGACTGTGGTGACCCTGCAGGTGTCGCGCCGGGCACGTGGATGAGGCTCCATTGTCCCTGCGAGCGATATGCCGCATCGATGTCACGGGATCCGAGATACGCATCAATCGAGGCCTGGTCATGTGAACCCGCGACAAGTACCGAGCCGGTGGGAGAATCAAAGCGCACCTTTGTGCTGCCGTGCACCGGCAGAACAGGCATGGACACGCGAGCACTGTCGACGTCGATCACGATGGCGGTCGACGAGGGCGACGAACGCAACTCTCCAAGCGAGGACGCCGCCTGCCCGTCGGTACCAAAGGCTGCATAGATCCACCCGGCAATCGCAAGAAGCACGACCGCCGCAATCACCATGACTGCCGCGAGTACTCCCAGTAGTGCGCGTCTCACCTGTCTCCTCCGTTGCTGTGAGACTAACGGAATCCGAGGAGATAGATCGTTGCCGCGACACCGACGAGGACGACGAGTCCGCGGAGAACGGCATCAGGAAGCCGCTTGGCCCAGTGTCCGCCCACGTAGCCGCCGGGAATTGACCCGAGGGCTATGCAGCCAGCGACACCGAGAGCCACGTGTCCGGTAACGAGGAAGACGAGGGATGCCGTCAGGTTGGCCGCGCAGGCGAAGGCATTCTTGGCGGCATTCGCGCGCTGCATGTCAGTGTCGTAGCGCAGTCCGAACAGGGCCATGAGCACGATTCCCTGACCGGCACCGAAGTATCCGGAATACACGCCGATGAGACCCGTGAACGGCCACAGCGACTTCGGAAGCGACGAGTCATGGTCGGAATTCGCGCGCAGCCATCGCGTGACCAGCGGGGATACGGCCACGAGAACGGTGGCGGCGAGAACCAGCCATGGGATCACCGCGATGAAGTATCGCTGATCCAGGCCGACGACGAGACTGGCTCCGAGAATCGCGCCGATGGCCCCGGCAAGGATCGGCCAGCGCAGGATCACGAGTCGATCGAGCCACAGAGATCGGTAGGTCCATGCAGATGTCAGGGATCCCGCTGCGAGCCCAAGACTGTTCGACCCATTCGCAGTGATGGGCGGCACCCCCACCCCGGTGAGAACCGGGTACACAAGCAGGGTTCCCGATCCCACTGCCGCATTGATGGCTCCTCCTCCGAAACCGGCCAACGCGATGAGCGCCCATTGCAGGGTCGTCATGTCCGGGCACGACGCGCGAAGAAGCGACCGCTCTCATGAGTGACAGTGATCGGGAGCTTGAATGCCGAGGAAAGGGTCGCCGCGGTGAGCACCGTGCTGATGGGCCCGCCTGCGATCACTCGTCCTTCGGCAATCACCAGCGCATGCGTGAAACCGGGGGGAATCTCCTCCACATGATGGGTGATGAGAACAAGCCCTGGAGCCATCGAATCCTCGGCAAGCCTCTCGAGTCGCTGCACGAGATCCTCACGGCCGGCGAGATCGAGTCCTGCGCCGGGCTCGTCGAGTAGGAGCAGTTCAGGGTCGGCCATCAGCGAACGTGCGATCAGGCACCGTTTGCGCTCGCCTTCTGAGAGCGTGCCGAACGTGCGATCAGCGAGATGGGTGAGATTCCAGGCCGCGAGCAGGCTGTCACGTCGCAGTTCGTCGGCGGGGTCGTACTCCTCGATCCATCGGCCGGCGACAGCCTGTGCGCCCGTCATCACGACATTGGCCACCGACTCACCCGGTGGTAGGTCGATCAGCTCTCCGCTGCTGGCCCAGCCGATACGGGTGCGGAGCTCTGCGAGATCGGTGGCTCCGAGCTCTTCGCCGAGAACCTCGATGAGTCCACTAGTCGGAAACATGCGTCCGGCGAGAATCGACAGGAGCGTGGTCTTGCCGGCGCCGTTAGGGCCGATGACAACCCAGTGCTCGCCCTCCGCGACGCTCCAGTTCACGTCATCGAGAAGCAGCGTCGTGCCACGTCGCACCGTGAGCCCGATGCCGGTAAATACCTCAGCCACGAGAGGAGCCTATGCGGCTCGGTCCGTACTCCCCGCACTAGTGTGAGGGTGATGAACGACGCAGCCGCCGGCACACTCCTGCTGATCCTCACCGGGCCTGATCGCCCTGGCGTGACACGTCAGGTAAGCGGAATTCTCGCTGAGCACGATGTCGTGATCATCGATATCGAACAGATCGTGGTTCGTGGACACCTGATGCTTTCCTTCCTTGTCTCGACCCCGCACAGCATTGACCAGACTGACACCATCACTCACGCGGTTCGTGACTTCGGTAACGGGCTCGGACTCGACGTGCATGCTCAGGTGGGCGAGCCGGAATCCGAAACTGGGCGTCGGGGTCGAATCCAGGTCACTGTCATGGGGGCGCCACTGCGTCCTGCGGCGATCGCCCGTGTCGCGAGCGAGATCGCAGATCGCGGGGGCAACATCGATCGCATTCGCCGTATCGCCAGTTATCCGGTGACGGCTGTTGCCTTCGAGGGTTCAGGTGCTGATGTCGCTGAGCTTCGATCGGCGCTTGCTGCTGCCGCCGTCGATACGGGTGTCGACATAGCCGTGCAGGCTGCGGGTCTCGATCGACGAGGCCAGCATCTCGTCGTGATGGATGTCGACTCCACAGTGATCCAGGATGAAGTCATCGACCTGCTTGCTGACGAAGCAGGCACTCACGCGCAGGTGGCCGAGATCACCGAGCGAGCGATGGCAGGAGAACTCGATTTCGGTGCGTCCCTGCGGGCTCGTGTGGCCCTCTTGGAGGGCCTACCTGCTGAGGTCATTGACCGTGTTCGCGACCGGATCACGCTGACTCCAGGTGCCCGCACCCTCTGTCGCACGCTCCGCAATCTCGGTTACCGCATCGCCCTGGTATCCGGCGGGTTCACTGAAGTCATCGCCCCGCTCGCTGTCGAGTTGGGCGTTGATCATGTGCGTGCCAACACCCTCGAGATAGTCGACGGACGGCTCACGGGCAAGGTGATCGGCGAGATCATCGACCGCGCCGGCAAGCGCACGGCCCTTGAGGAGCTCGCCCGCGAGTATGGCATCCCGATCAGTCGCACTATCGCTATCGGTGATGGCGCTAATGATGTCGACATGCTCGAGGCAGCCGGACTCGGAATCGCCTTCAACGGAAAGGCCGCGGCTCGTGACGCTGCCGATAGCTCGGTCAGCGTGCCCTATCTCGATTCCGTGCTCTACTTGATGGGTATCTCCCGCGAAGAGGTTGAGGACGCCGACGCGCATGCCGGTATCGACGTGACGACGCCACCGGTCAACTAGCTCGCGGTACGGCGTACGTCAGGAGTTCGGCTTCGCCTGAGCCGAGGGTTTCCCAGCCGCCGTGTCGCAGAACGCAGATGGCCCCCGTGGGGTACTTACGACTGATGTGTGGCATCCATCCCTGAGCATCGCGGCCGGTGACTCTCTCAATGACCTGCTCGAGGCCGGGGTTGTGACCGATCACCAGCAGCGTGGATGCATTGGCCTTGCTCAGCAGCGACAGCAGCCTCCCGACCGAGGCCTCGTAGAGCTCGGGAACGGTGATTTGGGCACACGAGGGCACAGCGGCGGTACGCAGGCCGCCCTCGATCGCCTCCCACGTCTGCTGAGCACGCATGGCGCTGGAGACCCAGGCCTGATCGACTCCAAAGGCCTGCTGGGAGAACCACTGGTGCGCTGCACGTGCATCGCGAGCCCCGCGCTCATTGAGCGGTCGATCGTGGTCACTGGTACCGAGGGGGTAGGCGGACTTCGAATGCCGCATCAGGATGAGATCAGGCACCTTGTGAGTGCACTCCACCGTCAACGTGGATGATCTCGCCGGTCGTGGCGGGGAACCAGTCCGAGAGCAGTGCCACGCATGCTCGAGCCGCCGGCTGCGGGTCGTCGAGATCCCAGGTCAGTGGAGCACGCGTGGCCCAGACGTTCTCGAAGTCATCGAAGCCGGGAATGCTCTTCGCGGCCATGGTGCGAATAGGGCCGGCCGCGATCAGGTTCACGCGAATGCCGGAGGGCCCGAGATCTCGCGCCAAATAGCGAGAGGTGCTCTCGAAGGCCGCCTTGGCCACGCCCATCCAGTCGTACTTCGGCCAGGCAATGGTGGCGTCGAAATCGAGCCCCACGATGGCAGAGCCGGCCGGCATGAGGGGCTTGGCTGCGACGGCCAGCGCCTTCAGTGAATACGCGGAGACGTGCACGGCAGTGGCAACGTCTTCCCATGAGGTATTGAGGAAGTTCCCACCGAGGGCCGCCTCGGGAGCGAAGCCAATGGAGTGCAGGACGCCATGAAGTTCGGATGCGTGCTCTCGAACGCGGTCGGCGAGTGCGTCGAGATGCTCGACGTTGGTGACATCGAGTTCGATTACCGGTGCCTCGGCCGGTAGTCGCGTTGCCGAGCGCTTCGTCAGGGACATCGTGCGCCCGAACGAGGTGAGGATGACCTTCGCACCCTGCTCCTGCGCGAACCTAGCGACATGGAAGGCAATCGACTGATCGGTGAGAACGCCGGTCACGAGGATTGTCTTACCGTCGAGAATTCCCATGTCGAGCCTTTCGTGTGTCAGTGACCGAGGCCGAGTCCGCCATCGACCGGGATCACGGCCCCCGTGATGTATCCGGCGTCAGAAGACGCGATGAAATCGACCACTCCGGCAATTTCCTCCGGTTGAGCATATCTAGACAGGGGTACGGCCCCGAGGATCTCGGCCTTGCGCTCCTCGCCCAGTTCAGCGGTCATGTCGGTGTCAACGAAGCCTGGTGCCACGACGTTCACGGTGATCCCTCGTGATCCCACTTCACGTGCGAGCGATCGAGCTGCGCCGACGAGTCCGGCCTTGGACGCGGCGTAGTTCACCTGGCCGGCGGAGCCCATAAGGCCGACAACCGATGACACCAAGATGATGCGTCCCGAGCGCGCCTTGATCATGTTGCGCAGCGAACGACGAGCGATACGAATGGATCCGGCGAGGTTGGTGTTGAGTACTTCGTCGATCTCCTCATCAGACATGCGCATGAGGAGGTTGTCGCGAGTGATTCCGGCATTGGCCACGACGATGCCGATCGGCCCGTGCTGTTCCTCGACTACGTCGAAGGCGGCATTGATCGACGCAGGATCCGAGACGTCCATGGCCACGGCCGCCAGGCCGTCGGGCGCGACACCGGTGCGACATCCGACGACCACGGTGTGACCGGAATCGCGTAGGCGCTTGGCACACGCGAGGCCGATACCGCGGTTACCACCGGTGACGAGTGCGACTGTCATCATGAGGCCTAGTTGGCGTCTTCAAGACGGTAGCCGAGCTTCACCGAGACCTGGAAGTGGTCAACGGCGCCATCGCGCACGTAGCCGCGGATCTGGGAAACCTCGAACCAGTCGACATGGCGCACACTCTGGGAGGCACGGGTGACCGCCTGGTGAATGGCGTCGTCGATGCCGACCTTGGAGGTGCCGACGATCTCGGTGAGTCCGTATGCGCGATCCATGCTGCTCCTTCATCCATTCCCCGACCACTCGGGGCTCGCCGAGCAGGATATGGCCGAGGGCCCTAGCCTGGGAACGTGGGTAAGCGACTGACCGTGAAGGAGGGGCGATGAGCAAGGGCTCCGAGGATGTCTTCACGATCACCGATGCCCAGCGCGGTCTCAGCGTCGAGCAGACCGGACGAACGCGCCGCTACCTCATTTCCATGGGCATTCGCACCGCCTGTGTCATCCTGGCGATCTTCGTGCCGGGCTGGGCTCGTTGGGTCTTCATCGTCGGGGCCGTGGCACTTCCGTACCTGGCCGTCGTCATCGCGAACGCCGGGCGCGAGAACGACGAACCTGGCGAGACAGGGGTGGCTCACTACGACTCCCGCGCGCTGGGCATGTCCACCACGATGCTGCCCGGCCCCGAGGGAAATATCTATCGCGCCCCGTAGAGTGAAGCCATGCTGAGCCTGCTTCGCACCCGGCGCTGGCTCTCCTTCACCGTGATCGTCCTTCTGGTCATCGTCGCCTTCGGATTTCTGAGCAGATGGCAATGGTCAAGGGCCGCTGAGAAGAAGGCGCTCAACGCAAGCATGGTGTCGGCTCGGGGTGCAGCTCCCGTACCTCCGTCCTCCGGACTTGGCGAATGGACCCCCGTTGTCGCCACCGGAACCTATGACTCGTCCCACGAGCTCGTCGTGCGTAAGCGACCGCAGGACACCGTGAATGGCTTCTGGGTGATGACTCCCCTGCTGACCGATGCGGGCACGGTCTGGGTGAATCGAGGCTGGCTCCGCGCAGAGGCCAATGCGGTGACCTATCCGAATGTTCCCGCGGCCCCTGTCGGCCCGGTGACCATCACGGGGATGTGGCGTGACTGGCAGGTGGCTCGCACGACATCCGGCTTACCTGAGGGCATGATCTCGGATGTGGATCCAGCAGTCCTGGGGGTGCCTACTCCGCTCGACGGATACCTGCAATTGACTCAGTCGAATCCCACACAGAGCGGGCTTTCCGCCGTCCTCCTACCGGAGATCGACGATTCGCGGAATATCTCGTACGCCGTGCAGTGGATACTCTTCGCGCTCGTGTGCGTCGGAGGCTGGTTCTTCTTCCTTCGTCGCGAAGCGCGCGACGACGTGCGACAAGAAGCTGAGGAATCCTGATGGAACTTGATCTCGAGTCACGCACGTTCATCGTCAGCGGCGGAACCAAAGGTCTGGGCCTGGCGACCGCAAAAATGCTGATCGGCGAAGGAGCCAAGGTCGTTCTCCTCGCACGCGATGAGTCCCGCCTGGCGGGAGTGCGCGCTCGACTCGGTGCATCAGCCGTGGCCCTGGCAGGAGACCTGGGTGATCCGGAATTGGCCTCTCGAGCCATCGAATGTGCCCACGCGGCCTTCGGTCGTCTCGATGGTGCCCTCGTGAGTGTTGGTGGGCCGCCCGCGGGCTCGGTGCTCACTACCACTGATGATCAGTGGTCATCCGCCTTCGGCTCGGTATTCCTCGGCGGCCTCCGTCTGATGCGAGAGGTCGCTCGGGCAACGTCGGTAACGAGATCGGAGCACCCCGGCCGTGGAGCCTCGATCGCCGTGGTTCTCTCCAGCTCCGCAGTCCAGGTGCTTTCCGGCATCAGCATCAGCAATGGGCTCCGCCCCGGTCTCGCAATGCTCGTGACCGACCTTGCCGACGAGGTTGGCCCGCACGACGTGCGCGTGAATGGGCTTCTCCCCGGACGTTTCGATACCGAACGCGTGCGCGAACTCGACGAGGCAAGTGGCGACGCCGCAGCCAATCGTCAGCGCATCAGCGCAGGGATTCCGCTTCGTCGCTATGGAAGCGCCTCGGAATTCGCGCATGTGGCGACCTTCCTACTGAGTCCTGCATCGTCCTACGTGACCGGAACGCTCGTCGCAGTAGACGGAGGGTCGACTCGCGTGCCATAGGAGTCGGCTAGACGGGCGAACCCCTCCTCGAGACTGACCGCAGGGGTCCAGCACAACGATGACCTCGCTTCCCGCTGATCGAACCAGTGCGCGGTCGACAGTTGCTCGACCAGGAATGATGTGAGTGGTGGCTCACTTTCACCCCACAGTCTCTCGGCCACACGCCCAGCGCGAAGCGCGATAGACGCCGGCACGCTGCGTGTCGGTGGTTGTTCCTGGGCAGCACGGCAGATGCGCTCGAGGAGCTCGGCGACTGTGCGGGGCTCGCCATTGCTGATAACGAAAGCCCGCCCTTGATTCGCCTGGCATGTATCGAGTGCGGCAACGAGAGCTGATGCAGCGTTATCGATGTATGTCGTGTCGATGAGCGCGTACCCGTGATCGATCAGGAACAGTCGACCTGCGCGGGCGCGGGCGACAATACGGCCGATGAGCTGCTCATCTCCAGGTCCCCAGACCAGGTGCGGCCGAATTGCTACGACGGCAAATGCCGAGTCAGACTCGGCTAATGCCAGCAGTTCCGCTTCGGCCTTGGTACGCGCGTACTGGCCGCGAGCTCGACCAGGATCTGCCGGTTGAGCGCCATCACCGTGAATTGCGCGGCCGAGATGCGCGACCGATGGTGTCGAGACGTGCACGAACGAGTGCACGTCACACGCTCGTGCGGCAGCGAGGAGTGCCGAGGTGCCGTCGACGTTGATTCGTCTGAATTCCGCGGGTGGCCCATTGAGCGACACTTTGGCAGCGCAGTGAATCACGCGATCGACGCCTTCAAGAGCCAGCGAGAGAGCCTCGGGATCCGCAATGTCCCCGCGCACCTGGAGGACGGGCAGACCGCTCTCGCCTCGCTGCATGACGGTGACGCGCTCACCACGACTGAGAAGCTGCTGTACCACGGTGCGTCCGAGAAGGCCGCTCGCACCGGTGACGAGCACACGGTCGTTCATCCGAGGGCTCCCCCGAGGATCTCTGATGCCCAAGCACTCAAGTGCAAGCGATCGATCTTTGAGTTGTGCCGAATGTCGACCGGCATTCGATCAATGCGCATGACGGCAGCGAAGGGGAAATCGCAGGCCTGGCGAAAGCGGTCGCTTTCCGCTGCGTTCAGCAGGTGAGAGGGGCCGGCTTCCTCGATGATGAGCACTGCCTGCTGGGTTCCCAGCGGGCCGATACCCACGCAGGCGGCGTTGACTGCGCCATTGAGAATGGCGAGCTGTTCCAGGGAAATGGAGGTCAGGGGCCCTTCTGCGGTCGAGATGACGTGCGCGAGTCGGCCTTCGACCCAGAGGTTACCTGCCTCGTCGAGGTGCCCCACGTCACCGGTGCGATGCCACCCCAGGTTGCGAGATGCGCGTGCGTTTGTGGCCCAGAGTCGGTCATATCCTTCGCGAATATGGCTCGCCCGCACAGCGATCTCGCCGGTCACTTCGCGTGTATCAGTGAGGTCATCGACCGGAACGCCACGATCATCGAGCGGGGCGATGGCGATCTCTACGCCCGGCAGCGCGGCTCCGACGAAGACACCATTGCCCATTCCCTGCGCCCGAATTGCATTGAGATCGGCTTCCGCCACCGGCAGGGCCTCGGTCATTCCATAGGGCGTGCGCAAGGACGCCTGAGGGAAGATCTGGGCCGTCTGCTCCAGGAGAGACAGCGGCACAGGGGCTCCTGCGGAGAGCAGTAGCCGCACTGAAGCACACGCGCGGCGATCGTCATCCGAGAGGGAGCCGGATGTTGCGACCACATTGCGCAGCGCGGCCGGAGCCGCCCAGACCACTGTCCCGTGTCCGGTACGCACTGCCTGGGCAATATCGCTCGCCGTCAGCGTCGCGGGACGCGTGACGTCCATATCGGGAATCACCGACGAAATTCCGAGGCCAGGCCCGAGAAGTGCCCAGGGCGCGAATGCGGCGACCAGGGTGTCCTGAGCTCCAAGCGAGTAGTGCGAGGCGAGCAGGTTCATGGTCTCCGCCACCTGGCGGTGCCGGTAAATGACACCCTTGGCAGGACCGGTTGCCCCAGAGGTGAAGACCACGACAGCCTCATCGTCCTTCGTAGCGTGCATTTCGGCCGGTGCACTGTCGCCAATCAGACGCGGAAGATCGCGCATCGAGATGCGCGCACCGGGAATTCGCAGAGTGCGGGCGAGGAGGAGTCCCTCGCGCGAACCGATGACATGTTGGGGGGCCGCGCCACGAATTGCACGCCTCATGCCGAGGATTCCGAGCCCGCGATCGACGATGACGGCGCACGCACCTATGCGCCAGAGCGCGTACACCGAGCAGATGAGGTCTGGGCCAGGCGGGATGAGCACGCTAACGCGATGCCCTCGGCGGACACCTGCCTCCTCGAGGGCACCTGCCACGCGGGCAACGCGTTCGGCCAGCATCGCCCAGCTGATCGAGTGCGCATTTCCGGTCTCCCCCATGGTGATCAGGGCGGCGGATGAGTCGAGATGTCGGGCGGACAAGGCATCGTTGAGGGTCGACGGCTCATTGCTTGCCACGTGCGCATCAGGCAGCGCGGGCCCCGCCGCTACCCATTCGAGCAGGTCGCGGACGAGTTCCGGGGCATCGTCGATGACGAGGTGGCGTGCACCCTCGTACCGATGAACCTGTGCGTGCGGGAGCCGACGCTCGAGGTCGTGCAAGTAGAGATCGCTGAAGACCGGATCATCCGGCCCCCACATGAGGAGTGCCGGCACGTCACCGAGCTCACGGATCCCCTCCGCTATGCGAGTGAGCTCGTGGGCGCTCGGATGGTCGTCCTCAAGTGGAATGTCGGCAACGAACTGACGGACCCCAGCACGGCGTGCTGACTCGTCGTAGGGAGCGAGATAGGCATCGGCATCGGCCTTGCTCATTCGCGGGAGGGATCCGCGGGCTACTCGGCTCAACGACGTGGTGGACGTAATGAAGAGAGATGTCAGGCGCGTGTTGAGAGTCAACAGAGGTCGAGACCGGGCGAGCCTGATGAGGGCGGGTGCACGTGCTTCCGGTGGCTGATGAATCGCAGTGTTGAGCAAGATGATGCCGGCCAGTTGGTGCCGATGCGCCAGCGCCCATCCCAGTGACACAGGCCCGCCCCAGTCGTGGGCCACGGTGATGACAGGTCCGGTGATCCCCAGCTCGGATGTCAGGTTTCCGAGGTCGATGACTCGATCGGCCAGACGGCGATCAATGCCGGTGCGCTCCGAATAGCCCATGTCGAGCTGATCGACCGCAATAACCCGGATGCTCTCGGGCGCCTGCGATACGAGTGAGCGCCACAAGTAGGACCAGGTGGGGTTGCCGTGAACGCACAGCAGGGTGACTGATGGTGTGCCGATTCGCCCGCGCCAGGAATCAAGGAGGTGCCACTGTCGCTCGACCCCGGTGAAGTCGGCTGCGCGAACAGTGCGTGAGCCTTCCATGGCTACCAGTCGATCTCGATGACCGCAGAGTTCAACCCGGATCCGATCCCCATGCAGGCAATGCGCTGTCCCCGGGTGAATCCCGGAGCCGCATGGGCCAAGGTCGTGGGCACCGACGCCGGACCGATGTTGCCAAGGTCAGGGAAGGTGACGGGCACCTTGGCAATGTCAATGCCGAGGCGTTCGGTGATTGCTGCCGTGTGAACCTTGGAGACCTGGTGGATCACGTACGCATCGAGGTTGTCCCAGTCGAATACCTCGCGTGCGGCGTCCCACGTATCTCCCGCGAGTTCAACGCCCGCACGCAAAAGCCCGTTGGAATCCGTGATCATGCGGTCGAGGTCACCGATACACAGCTTGTTGTGCTCGGTCGCAGCTCGCGAAACACCACCGACGAATCGGTGTCCTTCGGGGTGATCGGAAGCCCGGCCTAGCACCATGGCTGCGCCGCCCGAACCCAACGTGAGCGTCGCGAAGTTGTCGAGGACATCTTGTCGAGTGGCCGATGGGTCCTGCAAGCGGCGGATCGTGCCTTCCTGGGTACGACGACTCCCCTCGCCGTCAACGATGAGGGCATAGTCGATCTGACCTGCATCGATCATGGTGGCCGCCAGTTGCATACCGTTGACGAAGCCGAGGCAGGCATTCGCAAGGTCAAAATTCAGGCACGAGGTGGAGAGGCCGAGCTGATGATGGACGTCGACCGCAGCCGAGGGCTCAAGATGATCACGGCATACCGAGGTGTCGATGAGCAGCCCGATATCCGCATGCCTCACGCCGGAGCTCTCAAGTGCAAGGCGACCGGCTGCCGCGGCAGCATCGGCGAAGCTGACACCCTCAGGCCACCAGCGGCGAGCACGAATGCCCGCGAGCCCCTCGAGCATCCCGGCGCGAAGGCCCACTCGATCAAGGGTCTCGGTGAGCGCGGAGTCGAAGTCATCCGAAGTGACCACGATCGGTGCCTCGGCAACACCGAAGGACAGGACAGCCGTGTCGGAGTAGTGGTACACGGCGTTGCCACCGCGAGGAGTCGCCCTCATGTGTGCCTTTCCATTGAAGGGTGCCTAGCCTGCCATGCGACTAGATTTGCCGTTCGTCACCCTCATCGGGACGTTCGAACTGCGTACGGTAGAGATCGGCGTAGACGCCCTCCAGGGCCAAGAGATTCTCGTGAGTGCCGCACTCAGCCACGTGGCCATCGACCATCACCAGGATTTGATCAGCGCGGCGAATCGTCGACAGTCGGTGAGCGATCACCATCGATGTGCGACCCGCCAATGCGGTGTCGAGGGCCTTCTGGACAGCCTTCTCACTCTCGGAGTCCAGGTGTGCGGTGGCCTCGTCGAGGATCAGTACGCGAGGCGCCTTGAGGAGCAGGCGCGCCAAGGCGATGCGCTGTTTCTCGCCTCCGGAGAGGCGATACCCGCGATCACCCACGACAGTGTCGAGACCGTCGGGAAGGGCGGCGATCAAGTCGCCGATCTGAGCGGATACGCATGCGTCGAGCAGCTCGGCTTCAGAGGACTCCGGACGCGCATAGAGCAGATTCGCCCGAATCGTGTCATGGAACATGTGCGCATCCTGCGTGACGACCCCCACTGCATCGTGCAGGGATTCCAGCGTGACGCTTCGAAGATCCTGACCGCCGATGCGGACGGCACCCTCGTTGACGTCGTACAGGCGAGTGGCGAGTGCACTGATCGTGGTTTTGCCAGCGCCGGAGGGGCCGACGAGTGCTGTCATCGTGCCAGCCTCGATCGTGAAGCTCACCCCTTTGAGGACATCAGTGCCCGCGAGCCCCGATTCCTCGCGTGCAACGGACTCAAGCGAGGCAAGCGAGACCTCTGACGCCTTCGGGTAGGCGAATACGACATTGTCGAAAGTCAGTGACACCGGACCCTTGGCTACAGGAACGGCATCCGGAGAGTCGCGAACCATGGGGGGCAGGTCAAGGATCTCGAAGACACGCTCAAAGGACACCAGGGCGGTCATGACATCGACTCGGACGTTGGACAGTGCGGTGAGGGGTCCGTAGAGCTGCGCGAGGAGACCGATCAAGGCCAGTAGCGTGCCCAGGGACAGTGCACCGGTGATGACGAGATTACCGCCCAGCCCATAGGCGATAGCCGTGGCCAAAGAAGCCACCAACGTAAGCGCGGTGAAGAACCAGCGGTTGGCCATCGCCATGCGAATACCGATGTCGCGCACTTGCGCGGCTTTACTCGAGAAGGATGATGCCTCCTCTGCCGGACGTCCGAAAAGCTTCACGAGCAGTGCACCCGAGACATTGAAGCGCTCGGACATCTGTGCGCTCATGTCGGCGTTCAGGCTCATCTGCTCACGCGTCATCGACTGAAGGCGCCGTCCCATCCAGCGCGCTGGGAAGAGGAAGAGTGGCACAAGCAGCAAGGAAACAATGGTGACCTGCCACGACAGGATGAACATGGTCGTCAGGACGATGATCAGCGAGATCATGTTCCCGATAACACCACCCAGTGTCGAGGTGAATGCCTGTTGGGCGCCGATGACGTCGCTGTTGAGCCGAGAAATCAGGGCTCCGGTCTGCGCACGCGTGAAGAATGCGACCGATTGCTCCTGCACATGAGAGTAGACCTGGCTCCGCAGGTCGTAGATGAGTCCTTCACCGATGCGTGAGCTGAAATAGCGACTCACGAGACCGAGCCCTGCATCGAGAATGGCCAGGGTTGCGATGATCAAGGCGGTGACGGTGACGACCTTGGCGTCACCGACGGTGATGCCCTTGTCGACGATTCTTCGGAAAAGCAAGGGTTGCGCGACACTGAGAAGGGATGCGAGGACGAGCGTGATCAAGAAGAGGATCACGAGCGCACGGTAAGGACGCGCATAGCCGAGAATTCTCCTGACCAGCGCGCGACTGACCTTGCTCTGCTTGACCGATGAGTCGCGCGTGAGCGAGCGATACGCATGCCACACGTTGTCCATGGACATCAGGTGGTCTCGCTCATCAAGGCCGCTATCCGAGCGAGTTGTACTCGACGTTCGTTGATCAACTGTTCATCAGGACTGCTGATCTCCGCGAGCCGGAGCAGGCCCTTGAGATCGCTGACCGCTCCCCTGCTCGGTACGGTCAGCGCGGTGACGAGCTCGTCGACCTGTTGCTCGATGCGCTTCGTAGCGAGCACCTGCTGAACAATTCCGAGGCTCAGGGCTTCGTTGGCCGACACTTCGCGACCCGTGGCACATATCTCGAGCGCCCGCGAGTATCCGACGGTGCGAACGAGCGGGTGGGTGCCACCCAGATCAGGCACCAGGCCCAACCGAGTCTCGCGCATCGCGAAGCTCGCATCAGGAAGTGCCAGGATGAGGTCACAGGCAAGTGCCAGCTGGAAGCCGGCGCCAATCGCGTGACCTTGCACGATGGCTATCGTGATCGCCTCGCACTCCCGCCACCAGATGAACGCCTGCTGCGCCTGCATGATGAAGTCGCTAAGGGCGGACTCCCCGGCCATGGCGAGCGAGGCCAAGGTCACGGGGTTCTCGGCACTCGGAGCGCCGAGCATCGATCTATCGAGCCCTGCGCTGAAGCTCGCGCCCTCGGCAGAGAGCACGACGACTCGAGTCTGGGATCGGACGAACTCCCGGGCGCCCGCAAGCGCGGCCCAGGTACGAGGAGTCTGCGCATTGCGATTCTCGGGCGTGCACAAGATCACGTTGAGACGGGGGCCTGAGTCGACGACGCGAACTCCGTCGGCCTCGAAGACCGTCGTGGCTGACTCAGGCAAGTTCGACGAGGTCGGCATAGTCATCACTCCAGAGGTCTTCGTCACCATCGGGCAGGATCAGAACGCGTTCGGGCTCAAGTGCATACACGGCCCCGGGATCATGGGTTACCAGGATCACCGCGCCTTCGTAACTGCGCAGTGCACTGAGGACTTCCTCGCGACTGGCAGGGTCGAGGTTGTTCGTGGGCTCGTCGAGAAGCAAGACGTTCGCGCCCGACACAACGAGGCAGGCGAGTGCGAGGCGGGTCTTCTCACCACCGGAGAGAACTCCTGTGGGCTTGCTGACGTCATCCCCTTGGAAAAGGAATGACCCCAGCACGGTGCGCTGCTTGGCGTCATCGAGGTGCCCGCCTGCACGCTGCATGGTCTCCAGGACCGTGGCGTTCGGATCGAGTGTCTCGTGCTCTTGGGCGTAGTAGCCGATCACGGCACCATGCCCGGGCTCGATTCCGCCGGTATCGGGCTTGTCCACGCCCGCCAGAATCCTCAGGAGGGTTGTCTTGCCGGCGCCGTTGAGGCCGAGGATCACGACCTTGCTTCCACGATCGATCGCAAGGTCTACGTCGGTGAACACCTCGAGTGAACCATAGGAACGCGACAGCGAGCTTGCTGTCAGAGGCACCTTTCCGCAGGGCTTGGGTTCGGGGAATCGCAGCTTTGCCACCTTGTCGCTCTGGCGGACGTCGGAGAGCCCGGCGATCAGCGTGTCAGCGCGGCGCAGCATGTTCTGTGCGGCCTTGGCTTTCGACGCCTTTGCGCGCATGCGATCCGCCTGGTTACGAAGAACCTCTGCCTGCTGCTCTGCATTGCGTCGCTCGCGCTTGCGCCGTCGTTCGTCCGTCTCGCGGGCAGTCAGATATGTGGACCATCCCATCGAGTAGACATCCAGCTCGCGTCGTGTGGCATCGAGATGCCACACCTTGTTCACTGTGTCGCCGAGAAGTTCGGTGTCATGACTGATGACGATGAATCCGCCCTCGTAGGTCATGAGGAACTTGCGCAGCCATTTGATCGAGTCAGCATCTAGGTGGTTAGTGGGCTCATCCAGAAGCAACACGTCGGCGCCGCTGAAGAGGATCCGCGCGAGTTCGACACGGCGACGTTGGCCGCCCGACAGCGTGCCCAGGGGTTGGGCCAGGATTCGCTCTTCCAGTCCCACTGATGCCGCGATGGCTGCTGCCTGTGACTCGACGGCATACCCGCCAAGCGCCTCGAATTCTGCCTCCGCGCGCGCGTACCGAGCAATGATGCGATCTCGTTCTGCCTCATCGGGTTCATCCATGCGCATGCTTGCCTCATGCATACGGCGCATGACGTCCTGAAGGCCCCGCGCTGAGAGGATTCGGTCCCGGGCAATCTCCTCCGGGTTGCCCGACCGGGGATCCTGGGGAAGGTACCCGACCGTGCCAGTGCTGGAGATCGTGCCCGCAGCGGGTGTTGTCTCCCCCGCCAGGGCTTTGGTGAGGGTCGTCTTTCCGGCGCCGTTGCGCCCGACTAGTCCGACGCGATCCCCAGGGCCCACCCGAAAATTGGCGTTATCCAGAAGGAGCTGGGATCCAGCGCGAAGCTCGATGCCGGATGCAGTGATCATGAGGCCCTCAGTCTACGGGGGAAAGCGGACTCCCCCTGACGCCCGGAACGGCTCAGACGTTGAAGCCGAGCGCACGCAACATGTCGCGTCCGTCATCGGTGATCTTGTCGGGTCCCCACGGGGGCATCCAGACCCAGTTGATCCGGAAGTCACTGACCACGGGGGTCAGGGCCGCCCGGGTCTGATCTTCGATGACGTCAGTCAACGGACAGGCCGCCGAGGTCAGCGTCATGTCGACCGTGGCGATATTCGCCTCGTCCACGGCAACGCCATACACCAGGCCTAGGTCAACGACATTGATCCCGAGCTCGGGATCGACGACATCCTTGAGCGCCTCGATGATGTCCTCACTAGTGGCGATGCTCATCGTGTCTCCTCCTTGGGGGCCATGAGCCCCGCCTTGATCTGTGCATCCTGAAGTGCCATCCATGGGAGCAACGCGCATTTCACGCGTGCCGGATACTTCGCGACTCCGACGAAGGCCACGCCATCGCCGATGACATCCTCATCGGGCTCAACGTTGCCCTGGGAATGCATCATGGCGACGAAGGCCTCCCGAACTTTCACCGACTCCTCGACGCTTGCACCCTCGAGAAGCTCCGACATCACGCTCGCACTCGCCTGGGAGATGGAACAGCCTTGGCCCTGGTATCCGAGGATCAGGCGTCCTTCAGCATCAGCTGCGACGTCGACGGTCACTTCGTCGCCGCAGGTGGGATTCACGTGGTGGGCAGAGGCCAACGGAGCGTCCAGAGCCGCCTTGCCACGGGGATGCTTGTAATGATCCAGGATGATGTCCTGGTAGAGACCATTGAGATCCATTTAGCTCACCCCGAAGAATTCCTGGGCAGCGAGGATGCCCGAGACTGCCGCATCGATATCGCTGCGGTCGTTGTAGATGTACGTGGATAGCCGCGTCGTAGCCGGGACTCCGAAACGTCGGCAGGTAGGCCATGCGCAGTGATGTCCCACGCGTACGGCCACTCCGCGGCTGTCGAGTACTTGCCCCACATCATGCGGATGCAGGCCGTCGACGGTGAAGGAGATGGCGCTGCCCCGGTTCACGTTGTCCTGGGGTCCGATCACGGTTACTCCGTCGAGCGCGTCGAGCCTGTCGAGGGCGTATCCGGTCAGTTCGTGCTCATGCGCTGCGATGGCGTCCATGCCCAGCGCCGAGAGGTACTCGACCGCGGCGCGCATGCCTATGGTCTGCGCCACCATCTGGGTCCCGGCCTCGAACTTCTGCGGGGCCTTGGCGTACGTGCTGCGTTCCATCTCGACGATTTCGATCATGGATCCACCCGTGAGGAACGGCGGCATGGCGTCAAGGACCTCCGGAGTCCCCCACAGGAAGCCAATCCCAGTGGGCCCGAGCATCTTGTGCCCGCTCCACGCGACCAGATCGGCACCGAGCTCGCGAATGCGCACGGGCATGTGCGGGATGGACTGGCAGGCATCCACGACCCCGAGTGCGCCCACCTGGTGAGCTCGAGCCATCACGGTCTCCACCGGATTGATGGTTCCTAAAAGATTTGATTGATGAACGATGCTCACGGCCTTAGTGCGCTCGTCGATGACTGTGTCAAGAGACGCGAGATCGAGACGCCCGTCGTCCGACACCGGCAACCAGCGCAATTGGGCACCGGTCTTGGCGCAGGCCTCCTGCCATGGCACCAGGTTCGCGTGATGCTCCATCTCGGAAACCACGATGTTGTCGCCGGAGTTTAGAACGAAGCGCGGATCCTGTCGCGGATTTCCGACGATTCCATGCAACGCGGTCGCATTGCTGAATGCATAGGCCGCGAGATTCAAGGCCTCAGTGGCATTCTTCGTGTACACGACTTCCGACGGTGCTGCGCTAATGAAGCCGGCAATCGCTGCCCGAGCTGATTCGTACGCCTCAGTTGCCTCTTCGGCGAGCTGATGGGCCCCGCGATGTACCGCCGCGTTACAGGTCTCGTAGTAGGCGCGTTCGGCATCCAGAACTGAACGCGGCTTCTGCGATGTCGCAGCACTGTCGAGGTAGACCAGCGGCTTCCCGTCGCGAACTGTGCGTTCGAGGATCGGGAAGTCTCGCTTGATCCGAGCAGGATCGAGGGGCGTCATGGTCAGGCAGACGCCGTCACGTATCGGTCGTAACCCTCGGCCTCGAGTACATCGGCAAGCTCGGGTCCGCCGGTCTCGACAATGCGTCCGCCGACGAACACGTGCACGACATCGGGATGGATGTAACGAAGAATACGCGTGTAGTGGGTAATGAGGAGGACGCCTCCATCAGTTGCCTCTCGATACCGATTGACTCCCTCGGACACGATTCGCAGAGCATCGACGTCAAGGCCGGAATCGGTCTCGTCAAGAATGGCGAACTTCGGTGCGAGGAGTCCGAGCTGCAAGATCTCGTGGCGCTTCTTCTCGCCGCCGGAGAATCCCTCGTTCACGCTCCGCTCGGCGAATGCTGGATCCATTTGGAGTTCTGCCATGGCGGACTTCATGTCCTTGACCCAGGTACGCAGCTTCGGCGCCTCACCCTGGACCGCCGTGACGGAAGTACGGAGGAAGTTCGAGACGGACACTCCCGGAACCTCGACGGGGTACTGCATCGCCAGGAACAGGCCTGCCTTGGCACGTTCATCAACGCTCATTGCCAGCACATCGGCTCCATCGAGCGTGATGCTGCCTGAGGTCACCACGTACTTGGGGTGACCGGCGATCACGTAGGCAAGGGTCGACTTGCCGGAACCGTTCGGCCCCATGATCGCGTGCGTGCGCCCGGAATCGAGTGTCAACGTGACACCGCGAAGGATCTCTCGCTCCCCTGCATCCGTGATGACACTGGCGTGCAGATCGGTAATGACGAGCTGGCTCATGAGGAGTGGCCTTTCGCGATGTCGAGCGGTGTTGGATTGATGTCGAGATAAGTAATTCCGTCATGGTCGGCGGATCGTGTGGCATAAACAGGCACCGGCTCGATCGCAGGAAGAGTGAGTGGCGCACCGGTGCGTAGATCGAATGCAGAGCCGTGCAGCCAGCATTCGAGTGCGCATCCATCGACGTCACCCTCGGAAAGCGATACATCCGCATGGCTGCACCGGTCACCGATGGCGAAGAACTCGCCGTCAATGCTCACCACCGCGACCGGCGTCTCGCCCACCAGTACCCGGGTGGGCTGGCGGTCGACGAGTGTGTCGACGGCGATGGTGCGAATGAAGTCAGTCATCGATACCCGCGATCTCGGCCGGTACGCCCAGTCGTGTCCCGATGCGGCCCATGATGTCGGCCTGCCACTCGATGTCCGGGATACGCGAGACGATGTCGGCGAAGAAGCCGCGCACGACGAGCTGGCGTGCTGTCTCTTCGTCAATGCCGCGAGCCTGAAGGTAGAACAGCTGATCGTCGTCGAAACGTCCGGTGGCACTCGCATGCCCCGCGCTGGCAATATCGCCGGTTTCCAATTCGAGATTCGGAACGGAATCGGCGCGTGCACCATCAGTCAGGAGCAGGTTTCGATTGATTTCGTAGGTGTCGATTCCGATGGCCTCGCGGCGGACGAGTACATCGCCCACCCAGACGGTGTGGCTCTTATCGCCAGAGATCGCACCCTTGTAGACGACATTGCTCGTGCAGTGCGGTTGGTCGTGCTCGACGAGGAGGCGATGCTCCATGAACTGGCCATCATCGGCCAAGAACACCCCGAGCAGCTGCGCATTTCCGCCTGGGCCGCGGTAAGCAACGCTGGGAAGGATGCGGAGGCGGGATCCACCAAGGCTCACCTGAGTGCCATGGAAAACCGAGTCGCGGCCAAGGTCAGCGTGCCAGGCGAGCATGGTCTCCTGGGTGCGCTCTGAATCAGCGACGTTGACGATGGTCGCTTGTGCGCCATCACCGACAGTCACGACAATTGCGCCGCAGATCGCCGCATCGACAGGCTGCTCAATGACCACGGTGGCCTTGCAAAATCGGCCGAAACGAATTTCGAGATGCTCATAAGACACCGCAGCGGTTGCAAAGAGGCGAAGGTGAATGGGCTCCGTGGACTCGTGATCGGCAGGAATATCGAGGACCACGGCATGAGACACATGGGCGCGCGAGACGGCAGAGGGCCTGTCGATCGGCAACCAAGTGCTCGAGATCTCGCCTATCGGAACGACGAGTGCGGGGCCGGTGGCAGTGACATACCCGGCACCGGGGACGATCTCCATGAATTGAGTGAAGGCATCGCTCGGCGTGAAGCGCCATTCCTCCTCGCGCCCAGTGGGAAGGGAGAAGTCTGCAGGGTCGAGTGAGCGAACCCGAGGGGCAAGATCCAGCGGCGGGGCGAGTTCAGCGGTGGGCGAGGTCATCCGACAGCGCCTTCCATCTGCAGTTCGATAAGACGATTGAGCTCGAGTGCGTACTCCATCGGGAGTTCACGAGCGATCGGCTCGACGAAACCGCGCACGATCATCGCCATGGCTTCGTCTTCGGCCATACCGCGAGACATCAGGTAGAAGAGCTGGTCGGCGCTCACCTTGGAGACGGTCGCCTCGTGACCCATGGACACGTCGTCCTCGCGGACATCGACATACGGGTAGGTGTCACTTCGTGAGATGTCATCGACGAGAAGTGCATCGCAGCGCACGGTGCTCTTGGAACCATAGGCACCTTCGAGGATCTGGACGAGCCCTCGGTACGAGGTGCGGCCACCGCCTCGTGCCACGGACTTCGAGACGATGCTCGACGAGGTGTGCGGTGCGGCATGGACCATCTTGGAGCCGGCATCTTGGTGCTGACCCTCACCTGCGAACGCAATTGAGAGAGTCTCGCCCTTGGCGTGCTCCCCCATCAACCACACGGCGGGGTACTTCATGGTGACCTTGGAGCCGAGGTTTCCGTCGATCCACTCCATCGTGGCCCCCTCGTGAGCGACGGCACGCTTCGTCACGAGGTTGTAGACGTTGTTCGACCAGTTCTGGATCGTGGTGTAACGGCAGCGTCCGCCCTTCTTGACGATGATCTCGACAACCGCGGAGTGCAAGGAGTCGCTGGAGTAGATCGGTGCGGTGCAGCCCTCGACATAGTGGACGTAGGCATCCTCGTCGACGATGATCAAGGTGCGCTCGAACTGACCCATGTTCTCGGTGTTGATGCGGAAGTAGGCCTGCAGGGGGATGTCGACCTTGACGCCCTTGGGAACGTAGATGAATGAGCCTCCCGACCAGGTGGCCGTGTTCAGTGCGGCGAACTTGTTGTCACCGACCGGGATTACTGTGCCGAAGTACTCGCGAAAGAGTTCGGGCTGCTCGCGTAGCGCGGTGTCGGTGTCGAGGAAGAGAACGCCTTGCTCCTCGAGATCCTCGCGAATGGCGTGATAGACAACCTCGGACTCGTACTGGGCCGCGACTCCGGCCACGAGACGCTGCTTCTCTGCCTCGGGGATGCCCAGCTTGTCGTAGGTGTTCTTGATGTCAGCCGGAAGATCCTCCCAGCTTGTCGCCTGCTTCTCGGTCGAGCGGACGAAGTACTTGATGTTGTCGAAGTCGATGCCGGCGAGATCTGAACCCCAGGCGGGCATGGGCTTCTTGTCGAACAGTCGCAGTCCCTTGAGGCGGAGCTCGAGCATCCATTCGGGCTCGTTCTTCTTGGCGCTGATATCGCGGACGACATCCTCATTGAGACCGCGGCGCGCATTCGTGCCAGCCGCATCGGGGTCGCTCCAGCCATAGTCATATCGACCGAGCTCATCGATCGTTGCTGCCTGCTCCTCGGCTGCAGTGCTCATGCCGACACCTTTCGGTCGTGTGCTCGATTGACGGGAATTACGGCCGTGCACACGCCATCGCCATGGGCGAGAGTCGCGAGACGGAGAACGTGGGTGCCGAGGGCCTCGCTGAGCGCGGCTGTCTCGGCCTCGCAGATGGCCGGGAACTCGGTTGCGGCATCGACGACGGGGCAGTGGTGCTGGCACAGCTGAACGGTTGGACCGTTGTCGTCCTCGACGGTGGCGGCGTAACCGGCCTCCGTGAGGGTCGTCGCGAGAGTGTCCACGGAGGCCTCGGCAGTGACACCAAGGGTCGAGACCAGCCGACCGGCCCGCTCTCGTGCGAAGGCGGCAACCGCGTCAGGACCCGCAGTGCGGTCAAGGAAGCGCAAAACCTCGATGGCCAGTGAGGCGGAGTCGTCGGTGAGTGCGGCTCGACCGCGTGGCGTCAGGCTGTAGACCAGACTCGGACGACCCCGGCGCGGCGCCGGCGCCGGCCCGAATGGCGCGCGCTCGGTGGCAACGACGAAGTCAGAATCTGCGAGGGAGGCCAGAGGCCTACGAATTCCCGCTCCGGTCATGCTCAGGCGCACGCCCAACTCAGCAACCGTCGCGGGCCCCTGGACCTGCAGGGACCGGGCGATGCGCTCTGCTGCCTCTCCGGGGAATTTCACAACACCATTGTTGCGTTATTCCTCGGAAGCCCGCAACTCGGGGACCTCCCACCTGCGTACACTCACCCGCGTGAGCGCTCTTGCGGTGGAGAATCTGCGGATCTCCTATGGGGAGATCGAGGCGGTTCGAGGCATCAGCTTCACTGCAGCCGAGGGCGAGATCACGGCCGTCGTCGGGCGCAACGGTGCGGGGAAGACAAGTGTCCTGGAGGCCTGTACCGGTATTCGGTCCTATGCATCAGGCGTGATCAGAGTCCTCGGTTCCGAGCCGGGCCGAGAGAGCACCCGAGTCGGAACGATGCTCCAGACAGGCGGCCTCTACCCCACCGCTCGAGCACTTGAATGGCTGACCTACCTGTCTCGGGTCTACCCCAATGCCCGAGACCCGAGGGAACTCCTGGCACTCGTCGGGATCGACCAATCCGCCACTACCACGGCTCGTCGAATGTCAGGCGGCGAGCAGCAACGACTCAAGTTCGCCGCAGCCCTGCTGCCGAACCCCGACATCCTGTTTCTTGACGAACCGACCGCCGGCATGGATCCACAGGCCCGCCGTTCCTTGATAAGCATTATTCGTGACCTGCGCAATTCAGGCGCGGCCATCGTGCTCACTACTCATCTTGTGGCCGATATTGAAGAGCTCGCCGATCGGGTCATCGTCCTGCGCAAGGGCGAGATCGAGGCCTCGGGCACCCTCGCGGAGCTTCGTGGCGAGGGCTCGTCGATGCACTTCGACGCGCGACCGAACTTAGACATCGAGTCTTTGGCAGATGACCTGTCCGCGAACTATTCCGTCAGTGAGCCGCGTGCTGGTCACTATGTGATCGAAGGCGATCCGAGTCCGCAGGCGCTAGCTCGCGTCACCGCTTGGCTTGCAGAGCGGGACGTGCCGACCACCGGAATTCGCACGGGTCGCACCACCCTGGAGGAGCTCATCATTGGAGACGCCGAATGAGGGCGGCACTCGCGCATGCATCCTGGGAGCTCCGTCTGACCCTTCGCAATGGCGAGCAACTCCTTCTCACGCTGATCATTCCGCTCGTCCTGCTCATCGCAATGTGCGTCACGTCCTTCGTGCCGGTCGTCGATGGCCTCACTCGTGTGGCCTCGGCGTACCCGGTGGTGTGCACGGTGTCGGTCATCGCGACATGCTTCACGTCCTTGGCAATAGGCACCGGATTCGAGAGACGTTCAGGAGCGCTGACCTTTCTCGCCACCACTCCCATAGGCCGTCAGGGAGTCGTTCTCGGAAAGGTGATCGCCACGGTGCTGCTTGCGGCACTCTCGATAGCCCTGGTCACCATCACGGCCATCACCCTCGGCTGGCGTGCGAATGCCTGTGCCCTGTGGGCGCTGCCCGTACTCCTCATCGCGGGTGTCGCCTTTGCCAGCTGGGCGCTATTCATCGCCTCGGCCTTCCGCGCTGAGGCGGTTCTGGCCATTGCGAACGCACTCTTCCTGATTCTGATCCTGCTCGGCGGCGTGATCATCAACTCTGCATCCATGCCACTGAGCGGACTTATCTCGCTGCTGCCATCCGCCGCGCTCGCCAATGCACTGCGCGATTCACTCGGGGCAGGACTGGCACCGGGCTGGTCGGAGTTGGTCACGCTTGCTGCATGGGCGATCGTCGGTTTCGCTCTTGCGCGCAGCCGCTTCCGCTGGCAGTGATCACTAGGCTGCCATCGTGATACTCGTTCCGCGCTGGATGCGCATCGTGTTCGTGGTAAACCTCGTGGCGCAGACCGCGATCATCGTGACGGGCGCGGTCGTTCGACTTACCGGCTCCGGTCTCGGCTGCCCCACCTGGCCCGAGTGCGTGGACGGCTCCTACGTGCCCGTAGCTCGTCAAGCCGAGGCATGGCATAAGTACGTCGAGTTCGGCAATCGGATGCTGACCTTCGCCCTTGGCATCATCGCCATCCTCACTCTCGTCGCCGCCATCACGTACACCGTGCGTCGGGCGCGCGCCGGAGAGCAGATGCGGTACTCGATTCTCCTGCTCGGAATCGCTCCCCTTGCTGGAACATTCGCGCAGGCGATTCTTGGCGGGATTACCGTGCTCACGGGGCTCAATCCGAGCACCGTCGGACTCCACTTCCTGCTCTCTATCGCCTTGATCGCCGCCGCTGTCGCACTCGTCGTCCGCGCGCGCGACGACGGCGATCGACCTGTCGCATTCCACGCGCGCAGGGAGGTTCGCCTCTACACGTGGGCACTGATAGCGGTAACCGGACTTGTGGTGATCATGGGTGTCGTGACCACCGGCAGCGGACCGCACAGCGGTGATTCGAAGAGCGAACTTCGCTTCCCATTTGATCCACGCACGGTGGCCTGGCTGCATGCGGACATCGTTCTGTTGTTCATCGGAATGCTGATCGGGTATCTGATTGTGTTGCGGGTGACCTCATCGCCCTCGCGTACCTGGCGAAATGCAGTGCTGCTAGTGGTAATCACGATACTTCAAGCAACAGTCGGCTACACGCAGTACTTCACGGGTCTGCCGGTGCTCACGGTCGCACTTCATGTCACGTTGGCCTGCCTGCTCTGGGTGACCGTGCTATTCCTGCCTTCGACACTTCGCTCGCGTGGCGTATCCGCCTAGAAGACGAATGGGTCAACAGCGACCGCGAGGAAGAGCAGTGCGAGGTAGCTGATCGACCAGTGGAATAACCGCATGGCGATCTTCGTAATATCCGCGTCGGCGCGACGTGCTGCGGACTGCAGTTGATAGGCCATGAAGAGGAATGCGACACCCAGGATCACGGCACTCGCGATGTAGATGATGCCCATCGGGGCAACCGGCACCAGGAGGAGCGAGACGGCAACCATCACCCATGAATACGCGATGATCTGTCGTGAGACCTGGACATCGGTACGCAGGACAGGCAGCATCGGAATCCCCGCGTTCGCGTAGTCCTCCTTGTACTTCATTGCCAGCGGCCAGTAGTGCGGCGGCGTCCAAAAGAACACGACAAGGAAGAGGATTACAGGAGTCCAGGACAACGATCCGGTGACGGCCGACCAGGCGATGAGGACCGGCATGCACCCAGCTGCTCCGCCCCACACGATGTTCTGTGGGGTACGACGCTTCAGCCACATGGTGTAGCCGACGGCGTAGAAGAAGATCGCGAGAAGCGCGAGAACCGCAGCGAGCAGGTTCGTCCACCACCACAAGAAGAATGCACTGGCGAACGAGAGCACGAATCCCTGGAAGAGCCCAGCTCTGACGCTGATCAGACCCATTGCGGCCGGCCGCTTGTCCGTACGGTGCATGACCGCATCGATATCGCGGTCATACACGCTGTTGAGGGTATTGGCTCCCATCGCTGCCAGCGCCCCGCCGATGAGCACAGCGACGGTCTGCTTCAGATCAGGCAGGCCCTGCGCGGCGAGGAACATCGTGGGTACGGCCGTGACCAGGAGGAGTTCGACAATTCGAGGCTTGGTCAGCGCGATGTGGGCCATCAAACGCTGACGACCACCAGTCGCGGGAGGGTTCTGGGCCACGGCACTCATGAAGGGCAGCCTACAGACCGACGGCTCCGCGGGCTCCACCCTTCGATTGGCTAGGGTCTTCCTGTGACGATAAACGCGCTGGCGCCCTTGTCCTGGACCCCTCTTGATGACGATGCGGTGCGCTACCTGCGTGCCCTGGCCGCCGATGCGGTTCAACACGCAGGGAACGGGCACCCCGGTACGGCAATGGCCCTTGCACCGGCCGCTTACCTGCTCTTCCAGAAGGTCATGCAGCACGATCCGAGTGATCCCCAGTGGCTGGGCCGCGACCGCTTCGTCCTCTCGGCCGGGCATTCGAGCCTGACCCTCTACTCCCAGTTGTTCCTGGCCGGCTACGGGCTCTCTCTCGATGACCTCCGCTCTTTCCGCAAGGCCGGATCCCTCACACCTGGTCACCCTGAATACGGGCACACTGCGGGCGTCGAGACGACTACGGGGCCCTTGGGTGCAGGGTTGTCCACGGCCGTGGGCATGGCCATGTCAGCTCGCTACGAGCGCGGGCTGCTGGATCCCACGGCACCTGCGGGCGCGAGTCCCTTCGACCACCGGGTGTTCGTCATCGCATCCGACGGTGATCTCGAGGAGGGTGTGACCTCCGAGGCGTCCTCACTGGCGGGCACGCAGCAACTCGGCAACCTCATCGTCATCTGGGACGACAACCGGATCTCCATCGAAGGCGACACGGCCATCGCCTTCACCGAGAACGTCTGCGAGCGCTACCGCGCCTATGGCTGGGATGTCCACGAGGTTCCACTCGCTGCCGATGGAAGTGCCGATGTGCAAGGCCTGCATGCGGCACTCGTGTCCGCGACTGCCTCGCCGAAGCCCAGTTTCATCAGGCTTTCTACCGTCATTGCCTGGCCCGCACCGAAGGCCAAGGGCACGGCCAAGTCGCACGGATCCGCCCTCGGCGCCGAGGAAGTAGCGGCGATTAAGGTCGAACTCGGACTCGATCCTTCACTGAGCTTCCAGTTCGACGAGAGTCTGCTGAATGCGCTGCGAACTTCCGTGGCTACTCGCGTCGAGGGGGTACGCAACGAGTGGGATGCCGTGTACGTCGCATGGCGCACATCCCAGCCCGAGCGTGCCGCACTCCTCGACCGGCTGCTCGCGCACGAGCTTCCTGCAGGGATCGGCCGCGCCTACCCCTCGTATGAACGCGGAGCCTCGGTTGCAACGCGTAAGGCTTCAGGTGAGGTCATCAACGCCATCGCAGGGATCATGCCCGAGCTCTGGGGCGGCTCGGCCGATCTTGCCGAGAGCAACAACACCACGATCGAGGGCGGCAAAAGCTTCCTTCCCGAGGGCAGCGGTCTCCCCGATACATCGCCCTACGGACGCATCCTGCACTTCGGCATTCGCGAGCACGCGATGGGCTCGATCCTCAATGGAATCGCGCTGGACACCTTGACCCGACCTTTCGGCGGGACCTTCATGGTGTTCAGCGACTACATGCGCGGAGCGGTGCGGCTGTCCGCGCTGATGAATCTCGCCGTCACCTATATCTGGACCCACGACTCCATCGGTCTCGGCGAGGATGGCCCGACACATCAGCCGGTTGAGCACTTGTGGTCACTTCGGGCCATTCCTCATCTCGCGATCGTCCGCCCGGCGGATGCAAACGAGACATCAGCTGCCTGGCGCAGCATCCTCGGGCGCCGCGCTCCGGCTGGCCTGATCCTGACCAGGCAGAACGTGCCGACTCTCGTGGATGCCGACGACGCAATAGCCGGTGTCGATCGAGGTGCGTACATCCTTCGCCATGCCGACGACGCCCAGGTGCTTCTCCTGGCCACGGGTTCAGAGGTTCAGTTGGCCCTCGCCGCAGCTGACACACTTGCCGCGCAGGGAATTCGCGCGCGCGTCGTCTCGATGCCCTGCCTGGAATGGTTCGATGCCCAGGATTCCGCCTACCGCGACACAGTGCTCACCCCATCCATCCAGGCCCGGGTATCGGTGGAGGCCGGGGCAACTCTTGGGTGGTGGAAGTACATCGGCACCCATGGGCGCGCAATTGGCCTGGATCACTTCGGCGCCAGCGCTGACTATCAGGTGCTGTACAGCGAGTTCGGCATCACAGTCGATGCCATCGTGGCTGCGGCTCATGAATCCATCACTTCGGCGTCAGGAGAGTAGACATGAGCAACTGCCTGCAGGAGCTCACCGGCCTAGGGGTCTCGATCTGGCTCGATGATCTCAGCCGCGCACGCCTGGTGTCCGGCAACCTTGCCGAATTGGTGCGCACGTCGTGCGTGCGCGGCGTCACCACTAACCCGGCAATCTTCCAGAAGGCAATTTCCGAGAAGGCTGATGCCTACGCACCGGATCTTGCCCGTCTCGCGGCGCAGGGCTGCAACGTCGACCAGGCCATTCGCACACTGACCACCGATGACGTTCGAACGGCATGCGATCTGCTGATGGACGTATTCGAATCGAGTGGCGGGGTCGATGGCCGTGTCTCCATCGAGGTGGACCCGAGACTCGCCCACGACACTGACGGCACTGTGACGCAGGCCGCAGAACTCTGGGAACTCGTGGCTCGACCGAACGCACTCATCAAGATTCCTGCAACGAAGGCCGGCCTCCCGGCAATCACGGCAACTATCGGTGCGGGTATCAGCGTCAATGTGACGCTCATCTTCTCCGTGGATCGGTATCGCGAGGTCGTTGACGCGTATGTCGCTGGTCTCGACATCGCTCGGGCTGCATGCATCGACCTCTCCAGTATTCATTCCGTGGCCAGCTTCTTCGTCAGTCGAGTCGATTCGGAGATCGACAAGCGCCTCGACGGGCTCGGGACCGAGCAGGCCCGTGCCTTGCGCGGGAGGGCCGGTCTCGCGAATGCACGCCTGGCCTGGGCTGCACACGAGGATGTTCTCGCGTCGCGAAGATGGGCAGAGCTGGCAGCAGTCAGCGCACTCCCCCAGCGTCCGCTGTGGGCATCAACAGGCGTGAAGGACCCGGCTTACGACGACACCATGTACGTAGTCGACTTGGCCGTCGATGGCTGCGTCAACACGATGCCCGAGCCCACCTTGGACGCTGTCCGTGAACATGGCCGCTTTCGCGGCGATACCGTCACCGGCACGGCGGCAGTATCGCGCGAGGAAATTTCGGAGCTTGCAGCTGTCGGAATCGACATCACCGAGGTCTGCGATCTCCTCGAATCCGAGGGTGTGCAGAAGTTCATCGACTCGTGGGAATCATTGCGCACCACCGTGGCCGCGGCAATGGCGTCCAGCTGATGCCTGAAGCCCCTACGCAACGCAATCCGCTTCGCGATCCGCTCGATCAGCGGCTTCCGCGCGTTGCCGGCCCGTGCGGGCTAGTCCTGTTCGGCGTGACAGGCGACCTCTCCCGCAAGAAGGTCATGCCGGCGATCTACGATCTCGCCAATCGGGGACTTCTCCCGCCGGGATTCGCACTCGTGGGCTTCGCCCGTCGCGACTGGGCCGATGAGGACTTCGCGAAGATCGTCCACGATTCAGTGCGCGAGCACTGCCGGACACCCTTCCGCGAGGAGATCTGGGATCAACTCGCCCAGGGAATTCGCTTCGTCGCCGGTGACCTCGATGATCCCGACGCGTATGAGCGGCTCAAGACAGTTGTCGACGATCTCGATGCCCATCGCGGCACAGGCGGAAACCACGCCTTTTATCTCTCGATTCCACCTGGACTCTTCCCGGTGGTGCTCTCGCACCTGAAGACTTCGGGCCTTGCAGAGAGCACCGATGGCTCCTGGCGACGAGTGGTGATCGAGAAGCCCTTTGGCCATGATCTCGAATCAGCAGTCGAGCTCAACCGCGTCGTCGGCGAGGTCTTCGAGTCTGGTTCGGTGTTCCGTATCGATCACTACCTCGGCAAGGAGACCGTCCAGAACATCCTGGCCGTGCGCTTCGCGAATGCGATGTTCGAGCCGCTGTGGAACTCCAACTACGTCGACAACGTGCAGATCACCATGGCTGAGGACATCGGCATCGGCGGTCGCGCGGGCTACTACGACGGCATCGGCGCGGCCCGCGACGTCATCCAGAACCACCTGCTGCAGCTGCTGGCACTCACCGCAATGGAGGAGCCCCTCTCGTTCTCGGCTGATGACGTGCGTGCCGAGAAGGTCAAGGTGCTCTCGGCTGTCCGTCTTCCCCGCGACCTCGAGCTCCACACCTCGCGCGGACAGTACGCCGAGGGCTGGCAGGGCGGCATTCACGTGCCGGGCTACCTCCAGGAGGAGGGCATCAATCCCGGCTCGACCACTGAGACCTATGCCGCCATTCGACTCGATGTCGATAACAGGCGATGGGCCGGAGTTCCCTTCTATCTGCGCACCGGCAAGCGGCTCGGTCGTCGGGTGACCGAGGTTGCCGTCGTGTTCAAGCGCGCGCCGCATCTGCCCTTCGAGAGCACTTCGGTGGAGGAGCTCAGCAATAACGCATTCGTCTTCCGAATCCAACCCGAGGAGGGCATCACGGTGAAGTTCGGATCCAAGGTTCCGAACACGTCGTCAATCGAGGTACGTGATGTCACGATGGACTTCCAGTACGGCGACTCCTTCGTCGACACGAGCCCTGAAGCTTATGAACGTCTCATACTTGATGTCTTACTGGGTGATCCGCCGCTCTTTCCCCGGCATCAGGAAGTCGAGCTGGGCTGGAAGATCCTTGATCCCATCCTCGACTTCTGGGCTGGCCAGGGCGAACCTGAGCAGTACGTGTCAGGCGGCTGGGGTCCTCACTCGGCTTATGACATGCTCGCTCGCGACGGCCGAGTCTGGAGGCGACCATGATCCGGCTCGATGACACCAGCGGCTCGGCAGTCGCAGCCGCAATCGCGGCGGAACGTCGACGCCTCGGATCTCCGACGACTGGCATGGTGCTCACCCTGCTGATCCTTAGCGACGAGGACAATGCCTCAGACGCCACCAATGCTGCAGTCGAGGCTGCCCGACAGCATCCGATGCGGATCATCACCTTGATCCCCAAGCCGGGCAAGGTAGCGGCGCGACTCGATGCCCAGATCTCCGTGGGCGGCGACCAGGGCCCCGGCGAAGTGGCGGAGCTACGACTGCGTGGTGAGCTTGCCGAGTTCTCGAATTCAGTCGCCGTCCCACTTCTGCTGCCTGATACCCCGGTGGTCGCGTTCTGGCCTGGTGACTGCCCAGCAGTCCCCGCAGACGATCACATCGGCAAGCACGCGCAGCGTCGGATCACTGATGCCGCTGCCGCGACCGATCCGGTTGCGGCACTTCGCGCGCGTTCCACGGGCTACCGGCCGGGAGACACGGACCTTGCCTGGGCACGCCTGACACCCTGGCGTTCCGTCCTGGCCTCAGCGCTGGATCAAGGCGTGCCCGACATTGCTGAAGTCGGGATCGAGGCCGAACCCGGCAATCCCAGCGCACTGCTCCTTCAGGCCTGGCTACAGGATGCACTTCGCGTAGGTGTCGTGGTCCGTGACAGCGAGGGTCCAGGTATCACGGCCGTGCGCATGTCCACGCCGACGGGCGATATCTCCGTGAGTCGAAGCGACGGTATCCATGCTGTTCTCGCGCGACCCGGAGTACCAGACTCGGCGATTGCTCTGCGTCGTCGTGACTACGCGGCACTCGTGTCCGAAGAGCTTCGTCGTCTCGATCCGGATGAGGTGTACGGACGCACCATCACGGGGATGTTCGGGTGACACTCGAGATCATCAGGCACCACGATGCCGAGGATCTCGCGACCGCAACGGCCGCGCGAATAGCGACCACGGTTGCTCAGCTTCAGGCCGAGTTCGGATCAGCATCGATTGTGCTCACCGGAGGCCGCATAGCCGGTGGCCTCATGTTCGCACTCGCCGACCCGATCATCGCCGACTCCATCGACTGGTCTCGGCTTGACCTGTGGTGGGGCGATGAGCGCTATCTGAGGGCAGGGGATCCCGAACGCAATGACCACCTAGCTGACACGCGACTTCTCCCCCAGGTCACGATCCCTGAGGAGCGCATACATCGAGTCCTCGGCCCTGAAGCCTCCGAGTCTGCCGAGGATGCAGCCAGGACCTATGCCCAAGAGATCGAATCCGCTGCGACCAGCCGTGCACGAGACGGTAGGCCGGCATTCGACATCGTGCTGCTGAGCATCGGCCCCGACGGCCATGTGGCCTCATTGTTCCCCGAAACGGCGTCCTTGAGATCCGATGCCATCACCCTGGTAATACATGACTCGCCGAAGCCGCCGCCCGTGCGCGTCACTCTGGGTTACACGGCACTCAATGATTGCACGGAATCCTGGCTGCTTGCGAGCGGTGGTGAGAAGGCTGCCGTCATCGACCTCATGCTCACTCAAGGGGCAGGACCCCTGCAGATTCCGGCCGCCGGAATATGCGCTCAGCTTCGCACCCTGCTGCTGATAGACGAATCCGCCGCCAGCAAGCTGGCGACGGATATCGGTAAGCGCGAGTACTAGTTGCCGCGAATGCGCTGAAGTGCCTCTTCGAGGATGGCAGCGCCATCGACATCGGAGCGGCGCTCCTTCACGTAGGCCAGGTGAGTCTTGTATGGCTCAATCTTGACCGGGGCCGGCGGATTGGCCTGATCCGGGCCCGCTGGCAGGCCGCATCGCGGGCAGTCCCACTCCTCAGGAATGGCGGCGTCGGAGGCGAAACTGGGCTTGGACTCGTGTCCGCGTGAGCACCAGAAGGAGACCCAGATGCGCGGAGCTGCCTCTCCCCGCTCGGCCTCGCCCATGGGGCCGGCGCCTACTCGACTGCCGCGAATAGCACTTCCACCGGCCATGAGCCCTCTTTCCTAGAAACTTCGAGTGAGACGATTACGCAAGACGAGGAACGAGGAGTCCGACTGCCACGACAGCAGCGGCCCAGATCAAGCCGAGCCCGACCGTGAGACGGTCGAGGTTCTTCTCGGCCACGGATGAACCGCCGATGGAGGAGCTGACGCCGCCGCCGAAGAGGTCGGAAAGACCGCCGCCCTTGCCACGGTGCAACAAGATCAGCACGATCAGCAGAACGCTGGTGATGACCAGGATCACCGCTAGGGCGATCGTCAGAGCAAGCAGCATTCGGGACTCCAGGTGGGTGTCAGGCCCATGGCGGGCCTGTCAAGGATAACTGATCGGTGAGGGTGCCTACTCCGCAGGATGCAGGCGGAAGCGGACAATCCCCACGAACTCGTCAGGATCAAGGCTGGCGCCGCCCACGAGAGCTCCGTCGACATCGGGCTTGGCCATGATCGCTGCCACGTTAGTGGACTTGACGGAGCCGCCATACAGAACGCGCACCGCGGCAGCTGCCTCAGCTCCCCATACCTCGGAGATTCGGCCGCGGATGGCCTCACAGACCTCCTGGGCATCCTCGGGGGTAGCAACTTCACCGGTACCGATTGCCCAGACGGGTTCGTAGGCAATCACCAGGCCGGCCACCTGCTCGGCGCTCAGCCCTTCGAGGGATCCGTCGACCTGAGCCAGGACGTAGGGAACCTGCTCGCCAGCCTTACGGATCTCCAGCGCCTCGCCTACGCAGACGATCGGGGTGATCTCGTGGCGAAGTGCCGCCTTGGCCTTCGCGTTGACGACTGAGTCATCCTCGCCGTGGTATTGACGGCGCTCACTATGCCCCACTGTGACGTACGAGCAGCCCAGCTTGGCGAGCATCGCACCGGACACCTCTCCGGTGAAGGCACCGGAGTCGTGGGCGGAGAGATCCTGCGCCCCGTAGTGGATGTCGTACTTGTCGCCCTCGATGAGAGTCTGGACTGAGCGAATGTCAGTGAACGGTGGGAGAACCGCGACATCAACGACCTTGAAGTCATCCTCATTCAGCGCAAACGCAAGCTTCTGGGTAAGCGCGATCGCCTCGAAGTGATTGAGGTTCATCTTCCAGTTGCCGGCCATCAGAGGCATGCGGGTGGTCTTGGCCATGTCAGTTCTCCTCAAGGATTGCGATACCCGGAAGGGTCTTCCCTTCGAGGAATTCCAGACTTGCACCGCCGCCAGTGCTGATGTGACTGAACTTGGTCTCATCGACATCGAGAATGCGCACAGCAGCTGCGCTGTCGCCGCCACCGATGACGGTCATCGCTGCGCTGTCGGCCATCGCCACGGCGACTGCCTTCGTGCCCGCGGCAAATGCCTCCATTTCGAAGACGCCCATCGGCCCGTTCCAGACGACGGTGCCGGCGTCGGCTATGCGTGATGCGAAGAGCTCACGGGTGCGCGGACCGATATCAAGTCCCATCCAGCCGTCGGGAATCGAATCCGCCGAGACGATCTCGGTGTTCGCGTCGGGTGCGAAGGCATCCGCAATGACGAAATCAACAGGGAGAAGCAGCTCGACCCCGCGCTCCATGGCCTGCTCGATGAAACCGCGAACGGTGTCGACGTGATCGGCTTCGAGAAGTGAGGTACCCACCCCATACCCCTGAGCCGCGAGGAAGGTGTAGGCCATACCCCCGCCGATAAGCAAGCGGTCAACGCGACCGATCAGGTTCCCGATGACACCCAGCTTGTCGCTGACCTTGCTGCCGCCGAGGATGACCACGAAGGGTCTGGCGGGATCGTTGAGAAGCTTCGTGAAGACCAAGGCCTCCTTGTGCACCAAGCGACCTGCGGCGCTGGGCAGCAGGCGAGCGACATCCGTCACGGATGCCTGCTCGCGATGCACGACGCCGAAGCCATCGCTGACATAGAAGTCAGCGAGCTCAGCGAGCTCAGACGCCAGTGCCTTTCGGTCATCAGCGCTCTTGGAATCCTCGCGCTTGTCGTAACGAATGTTCTCCAGCAGCACGACATCGCCTGCCGACATTGCGGCGATGAGCGCCCTGGTCTGCGGACCGGTGATGTCCGCAGCCAGGGGCACATCGATGCCGAGAAGCTCACTCAGACGAGCTGCCACGGGTGCGAGGCTGAACTCGGGCTTCGGCTCGCCCTTGGGGCGACCGAGATGGGCGACGATGACAACCTTCGCACCGGCATCGCGCAGGGCATTGATGGTCGGCAGGCCGGCCTGGATGCGGCCGTCGTCGGTGATGACACGAGTGCCACCAGGCCCATCAGCCAGGGGCACGTTGAAGTCCGAGCGGACCAGCACCGTGCTCCCGGCGACCGAGAGATCGTCGAGTGACTTCATGCGGATTCCTAGAGCTTCGAGCCGACGAGGCCGACGAGGTCGACCAGGCGGTTGGAGTAGCCCCACTCGTTGTCGTACCAGCCGACGACCTTGGCGAGATTGCCGTTGGTGTAGGTCAGGCCCGAGTCGAAGATGCACGAGGCGGGATCAGTGACGATGTCACTCGAGACGATGGGATCCTCGGTGTAGTTCAGGATGCCCTTGAGCGCACCATTGGCCGCCGCCTTGATCGCCGCATTGATCTCCTCGGTGGTGGCCGGCGTCTTCAGCTCGACGGTGAGGTCGGTTGCCGAGCCCGTGGGAACCGGTACGCGCATGGCGTAGCCATCGAGCTTGCCCTTCAGCTGCGGCAGCACGAGGCTGATCGCCTTGGCTGCGCCCGTGGTGGTGGGGATCATGTTGAGCGCAGCGGCGCGGGCACGACGAAGATCGCTGTGCGGGAAGTCGAGGATCTTCTGATCATTGGTGTAGGCGTGGATCGTGGTCATGAGACCGCGCTCGATGCCGAAGGTGTCGTCGAGAACCTTGGCCATCGGGGCGAGGCAGTTCGTGGTGCACGAGGCATTCGAGA
>JAHEIZ010000058.1 GCA_024639145.1 Actinomycetes bacterium
GGAATCCGCAGTGGCTGCCGGCGACCACCGCAGGCGTGACGCGTTCGTTCATCGAGGCCGCATTCGAGCCGTCGAAGTACGGAAACCTCGGGCTTCTCGCCTAGTGCGCGAATGCGAATGCCCGGCTCATCGAGCCGGGCATTCGTCGTGCGGGCCGGCTACTTCTTGGAATAGTCGTAGAAACCGCGACCTGACTTGCGGCCCAGCAGGCCAGCCTCGACGTGGCGCTTGAGCAGGGCCGGCGGCGAGAATGAGAAGTCGAGGTGCTCCGCGTACAGGCTCTGCGAGACGAGCAGGAGCGTGTCGAGGCCGATCATGTCGCACAGGGTCAGCGGGCCCATCGGCATGCCGCAGCCGTAGACCATGCCGGTGTCGATGTCTTCCTTATTCGCCACGCCATTCTCGAGCGAGCGAATCGCCGAGAGCAGGTAGGGCACCAGGATTGCATTGACGAGGAAGCCCGAGCGATCCTCGGCATGGATAACGGTCTTGGCGAGCTTCTCTGTGGCGAACTCGGCCGCCTTGTCGGCGTTGGCCGGGTCGGTGACCAGGCAGGCGATGATCTCGACGAGCTTCATGACCGGCACCGGGTTGAAGAAGTGCATGCCGAGCACGCGCTCCGGATGGGTGCTTGCTGCGGCGATCTGAGCGACCGGAATCGACGAGGTGTTGGTTGCGATGATGGTCGTCGAGGAGACGATGTCATCGAGCTGGGCCATCAGTGCCGACTTGTCCTCGATCGTCTCGCGGATCGCCTCGATGACGATCTCGCGATCGGCGAGGGCCGACAGCTCAGTCGTGAAGGTGATGCGGCCCATGATGGTGTCGACCGACTCGCTGAGCTTGCCCGCGGCCTCAGCCTTGGTCAGCGACGCGGTCATGCGCTCCTTCGCGCTCTCGAGTGCCGGGGCAATGGCGTCGACGACGATGACATCGCAGCCGCCCTTTGCGCCGACCTCGGCAATGCCGGAGCCCATCAGGCCGCAGCCGACTACACCAAGCTTGTTCATTGAGTTCCTCGTTCTGATTCGCAGGTGGTTGAAGCAGGGTCTAGAAGTCGCCGGCGTTGGCACGCAGGCTGCGTAGCACGCCGCGCAGTTGATCGACCTGGTTGTCGGTCACGCCGAGGTTCTCGAACACCTGGGCGTTGAGGGCCGTTGTGGCAGCAGCGGCCTGAGTGCGACCGAGCTCGGTGATCGACGCGAGAATCGCGCGGCGGTCGGTGGGATGTGGCACGCGCTCCACGAATGCCTGGCTCTCGAGTCGATCGACAGCGCTGGTGACACTGGTGGGATGAACCTGAAGTAGGGCACCCATCTTGGTCATCGGCAGAGCGCCGCTGCGCGAGAAGCTCAGCAGCATCAGGATCTCGTAGCGGGCGAAGGTCAGATTGAGCGGGCGCAGAACTGAGTCGATGCGCTGCATCAGGATCTGCTGCGCACGCACGAGCGAGGTGACCGCGGCCATGCCGTCAGCAGCCGCTTCCCATCCGTGGTCGACCCACTGGCGCCGGGCCTCCTCGATGGGATCCGTGCTGAGCATCTTCCCGAGTGTCATCTCGTGATCTCCCTAGACGTTGCGACGGTACTGGCCACCGACCTCGAAGAACGCCGAGGTGATCTGCCCGAGTGAACATACCCGTACGGCATCCATGAGCGCGGCAAATGTGTTTCCGCCGCTGGCCGCCGTCGACTTGAGGTGAGCAAGGGCTGCCTCGGACTCGCCCTGATGGGCAGACTGGAAGGCGCGCACGCGTGCGACCTGGGATTCCTTCTCCTCCTCGCTGGCGCGAGCAAGCTCGATCTCGCCCATTTCGGCGGGATCGGGGTTGAGGAAGGTGTTGACGCCGATGATCGGCAGGGAGCCGTCATGCTTCTTGTGCTCGTAGAGCATCGACTCGTCCTGAATGCGACCGCGCTGGTAGCCGGTCTCCATCGCTCCGAGAACTCCACCGCGGTCGGCGATGCGATCGAACTCGAGAAGCACGGCTTCCTCGACGAGATCGGTGAGCTCATCGACGATGTAGGAGCCCTGGAGCGGGTTCTCGTTCTTGGTGAGGCCCCACTCCTGGTCGATGATCATCTGAATCGCGAGGGCGCGACGAACCGACTGCGCACTCGGGGTCGTGATGGCCTCGTCGTAGGCATTGGTATGCAGTGAGTTGCAGTTGTCGTTGATCGCGCATAGCGCCTGGAGCGTGGTGCGGATGTCGTTGAAGTCCATCTCCTGGGCGTGAAGGGAACGGCCCGAGGTCTGGATGTGGTACTTCAGCTTCTGACTGCGGTCATCGGCGCCGTATCGATCACGAAGTGCGATTGCCCAGATGCGGCGAGCGACGCGACCGAGCACGGTGTACTCGGCGTCGATGCCGTTGCTGAAGAAGAAGGAGAAGTTCGGCGCGAAGTCGTCGATCTTCATGCCACGTGCGAGGTAGGCCTCGACGTAGGTGAAGCCATTGGCCAGCGTGAACGCGAGCTGCGAGATGGGGTTCGCACCTGCCTCTGCGATGTGGTACCCCGAGATCGAGACCGAGTAGAAGTTGCGCACCTTGTGGTCGATGAACCAGCTCTGCACGTCGCCCATGCAGCGCAGGGCAAACTCGGTCGAGAAGATGCAGGTGTTCTGGCCCTGATCCTCCTTGAGGATGTCGGCCTGCACGGTGCCGCGCACGTTGGCGAGCACCCAAGCACGCAGCTGCGCGTACTCGTCGGCATTGGGTTCACGGCCGTGCTGGTCGCGGAATCCGTCGACGCGCTGATCGATTGCGGTGTTCAGGAACATCGCGAGGATGGCCGGGGCGGGGCCATTGATGGTCATCGACACCGAGGTGGTCGGATCACACAGGTCGAAGCCGGAGTAGAGGGCCTTCATGTCATCGAGGGTCGCGATGGAGACGCCCGAGGTGCCGACCTTGCCATAGATGTCGGGGCGCTCCTCGGGATCACGGCCATAGAGCGTGACCGAGTCGAAGGCTGTCGACAGGCGGGTGGCGGGCTGACCCGAGGCCAGCAGGTGGAAGCGGCGGTTCGTGCGGAAGGGGTCACCCTCGCCGGCGAACATGCGCGCAGGGGCCTCGCCCTCGCGCTTGAAGGGGAAGACTCCTGCGGTGTACGGGAATGAGCCGGGCAGGTTCTCCTCGCGGAGGAAGGTGACCTGGTCGCCGGCGTCATTAGTGCGGGGCAGGGCCACGCGGGGGATGCGATTGCCGGAGAGAGTCTGTCGCCACAGGGCGTTGCGCATTTCCTTGTCGCGAATCTTCACCACGAGTTCTTCCTCGCGGTAGGCCTCGCGCATCGCGGGCCACTCGTCGAGCATGGCCTTGACGGTGGGCTGGAGCTCAGCCTGCTGCTTGGCGATCAGGGCATCGATCTCGCCGGTGCCCGAGCCGCTCTCGGCAAGTAGTGCGCGCGCGGTCTCGAGGTGCTGCACCGTGCTGGCGATATGCGCCTGCGATGCGGTCGTGGAGTGGTAACTGCGGATGGTCTCGGCGATATCGGAGAGATAGCGCGTACGGGCCGGCGGCACGACGGTCGTGAGGCCGGTCGGCTGCTTGCCCTCGACGATAGGCAGCTGGCCCTCGTTGACCTTCAGGCCGCGCTCGACGAGTGCGCCCTTGAGGTACTGGTAGAGGGCGGTGACGCCATCGTCATTGAAGCGTGCAGCGGAGGTGCCGAAGACCGGCATGTCCTCCCATGAGGAGCCGAAGGCTTCGCGGTTGCGCACCATCTGGCGGCCGACATCGCGAAGGGCGTCCTCAGCGCCACGGCGCTCGAACTTGTTGATGGCTACGGCGTCAGCGAAGTCGAGCATGTCGATCTTCTCGAGCTGCGAGGCAGCGCCGAACTCCGGTGTCATCACGTAGAGCGAGGTGTCGACGAAGGGGACGATGCCGGCGTCGCCCTGACCGATGCCCGGGGTCTCGACAATGACGAGATCGTGAGTGGCGCGCGCAGCGTTGATGACATCGGCGAGGTTCTCGGGGATCTCCGAACCGGCCTTGCGCGTGGCCAGGGAGCGGAAGTAGACCGAGCCGAGGTCAACGGAGTTCATGCGGATGCGGTCGCCGAGAAGTGCGCCACCGCCCTTGCGGCGAGTCGGATCCACGGCGATCACCGCAATGCGTAGCTTGCCCTCCTGGTCGAGGCGGAAGCGGCGCAGCAGTTCGTCGGTGAGAGTGGACTTGCCCGAGCCGCCAGTGCCGGTGATGCCGAGAACGGGAGTGTTGCTGCGCACGGCTGCATCGTGAATTGCGGTGCGGAACTCGTCGGTTGCCGCGCCTTCCTCGAGTGCGGTGATCGCGCGGGCGAGCGCGGGCTCGCTGCCAGCGAGCACAGCATCGAGTGACGGGAGATCGTGTGCGAGATCGACATCGCACTCGTCCATCATCTCGGTGATCATGCCGACGAGGCCGAGACGCTGGCCGTCCTCGGGGGAGAAGATGCGAATGCCGCGACCGGCGAGGGTGGCGATCTCTTCCGGAACGATGACGCCGCCGCCACCGCCGTAGATCTTCACGTGCTCGGCGCCCTGGGCGTTGAGCAGTTCGCGCAGGTAGCTGAAGTACTCGACGTGGCCGCCCTGGTACGAGGAGAT
>JAHEIZ010000056.1 GCA_024639145.1 Actinomycetes bacterium
GCGCACGCGCGCATCTGCGAGTGCCGCGAGCAACTCATCGGGTGTGAAACCGAAGCGCTGCATCGAGGTGCGCCCTTCGAGAATCACGCGCACCGGGCCTGGCCCCTCGGCTAAGGCGAGCAGTGCGTCTGTCGAGGAGATCGTGCGAATGATGCGGTGACCGCGATCTGCGAGGTCGTGCCAGGCGTGCGCTGCTGAGAGATCGCGTACCTCAAACGGCTGAAGCACGACGATTTCGCCGGAGTGCGAATCGAGCATCTCGCCGAGTTCGAACACCGTGCCGACTGCGATCGTGTTTAGTTCGAGGCGCGCTACTTCGTCGGCAAGAGTGCGCTGGCCCAGCCCGTAACCGTTGCCTTTAATGACAGGGACTACCTCGCCAGCGCCGGTGCTTGCGACCGCGGCGATGACTGATGACTGGTGTGCGCGCCAGCGATCGGCGTCAATGCTCAGCGTGAACGACATCAAGTCTCCTAGCGACGTGACTGATAAGCCTTGAAGGCCCGAGCCCACACTGGGCGCAGCGTGCGATCCCACTCTCCCACGTACTCCTGGGCAAAACCGCCTGTGCCGACCTTGAACTGCACCAGGCCGTACAGATGATTTGCTGGATCAAGGGTGTCGGAAATTCCGCGCAGGTCGTAGATGGTGCAGCCAGCCGCATGGGCATCGCTGATCATGTGCCACTGCAGGGCATTTGATGGCCGCACATCGCGATCGGCTGTGGTGGAAGCGCCGTAGGAATACCAGGAGTGTTCGCCGACGATCACCATCACAGTTGCGGCAGCGACGTGTCCGTCATGCCGAGCGATGTACAGGCGTAGGCGATCGGGATCCACATCATTGAGTTCTGTCCACATCCGCTGGAAGTAGGCGAGGCCGCGTGGGGTGAAGTGATCGCGTTGTGCTGTTTCGACATACACCTCATGGAAGGCAGCAAGATCGTCGTAAGTACCGCGGGTGACGTCAACCCCTGCCTTCTCGGCCTTGCGAATATTGCGGCGCCATAGTTGGTTGAATCCGGCGAAGACTTCGTCAAGTGTGCGATTCGCGAGATCGATTTGGAAGACATAGCGCGGTTGCACATCGCCGAAGCCTGCGCCGTCAGATGCTTCTTGCACCCAGTCGGTGGAGCGAAGTGCATCAATGGCGGCCGCAGCAGCAGACGAATGCCAGTCAGCCGGAATCTCACCAATGCGCCCCGGCACGCCAGGCTCGCCTGCATGGGCCATGACCTCTTTGACAGTGTCGGCCTGCCAGCGGCGAATTGCCACAGGCGGGCCCATCTTGATTTGGAAGGCGCCTTCGGCCTTGCAGTGCGCGATAAGTGGATCCAGCCATTCGCGCAACGGCACCGTCGGTAGCCGCTCGCGCAGCCAATCGATATCAGGGCCTTCGGGCAGGTAGGCAAGTGATCTCGACTTGAGCTTCGGGATGGGGCGGTAGAGCACCAGGCCAGCGCCGACAAGGGTGGAACCCTGAAACCAGCCAATGGATTGCGGCCGCCAACCGGCCTTCACACGACCCCATTCAGGCAACTGCAGAAATGAGACCGACGGCCGGGTGCTAATCCACGCACGATGTTGCTCTGCGCTGATGGCGCGAACGGTGAGCGTCATGCGGAAGCTTCCATATCAACGACAACAGGTGCGTGATCGGATGCGCCCTTGCCCTTGCGCTCCTCGCGATCAATCCAGCAATCGGTGATTGCTGCCTCGAAGGGCGCATTCGCGTAGACAAGATCGATGCGCATGCCCCATCCGCGACCGAATGCGGCCTGGCGGTAATCCCAGAAGGTGTAAGGCGCACCCTTGAGCGCTCGCGGCAGGTGATCGACGAGACCAATTGACTGCAATGAAATTAATGCGGCGCGCTCGGCTGGTGTCACATGCGTCGAGTTTTCGAACTTCGCGATATCCCAGACGTCGTCATCGCTCGGCGCAACATTGAAATCACCGATGATGGCCAGCGGCAGCGCAGGTGACGCCTTCATCTCTGCATCGACGGTGGCCTGCAGTGCTGCGAACCACTCGAGCTTGTACGAGTAGTGATCGTGATCGGGCTCGCGGCCATTAGGCACGTAGACACTCCATACGCGCACTCCATTGCACGTGGCCCCGATCGCGCGCGGCTCAAGGGCGCCCTCGTACTCAGGCTGGTCGGTCAGACCAATCGTGACGTCAGAAAGCCCGACCTTGCTCAGCAAGGCCACCCCGTTCCAGCGGCCAGTGCCCCACGTGGCCACCTCGTAGCCCAGGGCCTGGATTTCCATCAGCGGGAAGGCGGCATCGGTGCATTTGAGCTCTTGAAGAGCCAGCACATCGGGTTGATGGAGTTCAAGCCAGGCGAGCACGCGCTCGAGACGGGCGCCAATCGAGTTGACGTTCCAGGTGGCAATACGCACATGGCCAGACTATCGGCGCACAGGTCACCGTCAGACGAGCGCGAAGGCACCCGCAATGCGCGCCGTCGCCCCTCGCGCACGAGGGGAATCCCCTAGAACAGTACGTATACTCACCAGGTGTCCAGGCTCACCCCGAAAGCGTGGTTGATCCTGGTTCTTGTGCTCCTGGGCGGCGGCCTTGTCCTCTGGCTCCAGTTGAGTCTCGTCACCTCTGTCGCGGCCCTCGGTTTTGGCGCTAAGGGCTTCACCACGTCGATGAGTTCGGCTGTCGATCAAATCAAGGCCGGCAGTTTCCCGGAAGCAAAGCAAGAGGTGTCCACGGCCTCTGATGCCGCTGGCGCGATCAGTTTCTCCGCATCGGGCCCGCATATGGCACTTCTTGCCACGCTGCCAGGTATCGGCACCGCAATTCACAACTGGCAGCACCTCGGCCAGGCCACCGACGGCATCACTTCGAGCACGACTGAACTCGTGAACCTCTACGGCGATCTGTCGGGCAAAAGTGGTGGCAAGAAGATCTTCAGCGACGGTGCCATTGACATCGCACAGCTCGAAGCGCTGCCCCCGCGCGTCGACATGGTCGATGGCGGAATGAAGACAGTGGTCGCACAACTTGAGGCCATCAACACCTCCGGCCCAACCGCAGGCCTGCTCGGCAAACTGAAGACCAAAGCCCTCGACACCGCGCAACCAGTGCAACAAGCCGTAAGCGCCCTCGTCGGCATCGCGCCGCTACTGCCCGACGCACTCGGCGCTAATGGCACCAAGCGCTACCTCATCGCAATCGACAACCAAGCCGAAATGCGTGCAGCCGGCGGTGCACCACTGTCACTCGTACTCGTCGAATTCGACAATGGCCGCATCACTATCCCGATCAAGGGCCAGACGAGCACGCAACTCTTCCCGCCGGTCAATCGCCCCGTCACCTGGTGGGGCCCCGGTGGCAACCCGTTCTTCTCGAGCAACCCGCGCACTGCACCGTTCGTCGTGACGAACACGCACCCGTCACTTTTGACAAGCGGACGTGAAATGGCCGGCGCCTGGGCTGGCGGCGACTACCCGAAGGTTGATGGCGTCATCACCCTCGACCTCACCGCTATCGGCGCCATGCTCGACGCCACCGGGCCAGTGCAATCAGAGGCCTACGGCGAAGTCACCGGCGAAAAGCTCGGACAAATCCTGCTCATCGACGCCTACGCGAAGTTCGGGCAAGAAGATGCCGATGCGCGCCAAGCCGCGAACCAACAACTACTCGATGACCTCCTCACCAAACTTCTTTCCGGTGATGCCCTCGTGCCCGCCGCCCAAGCAGTCGCCGGCACCGCACCTGGCCGCCACTTCCAGGTATGGGCCGCAACCCCACAACTCGAACAACTCGCGATCGATGCAGGCGCAGCCGGGGAAGTGAAAGACCCCGGCACCGGTGACTGGTCGGCGATGTATACGCAAAACGGCAACCAGAGCAAGGTCGATGTTTTCCAGCAGCGCACCGTCGTCGTCAACGTGCAACTTGAAGAAAACGGCTCGGCGCGCGTCACTCAGCAGATGAACGTCACCAACGCGACACCCACCGACCGCCCCGCACTAGGCACTTTCGGCAAAATCGGTTACGAAACAACGTGGCTGAAAGAGGCGTACATCATGTACGTGCCTGACAAAGCCCTGAACTACGGCGTGAACTACCCCGCCGGCTTCGCTGTCCGCCCGTTCAAAAACCACAAGCAATTCGGACGCGGCTTCGCCGATGACGGCTACGGCCAAAAGATCGTCCGCGTAGTCGGCTGGACCCCACCAGGGGGCCAAGCTGCTGTCTCCGTG
>JAHEIZ010000006.1 GCA_024639145.1 Actinomycetes bacterium
CAACATCCCGCGCCTGGTGCCGGGCTGGACCAAGCCGATCGTCGTCGGCCGTCACGCGTTCGGCGACCAGTACAAGGCCACCGACTTCAAGGTTCCCGGTGCCGGCAAGCTCACCATGACTTACACCCCGACCGATGGTTCGGCTCCGATGGAGTTCGAGGTCTTCGACTTCCCGGGTGCCGGCGTGGCCATGGGCATGTACAACCTCGACGACTCGATCCGCGACTTCGCTCGTGCATCGATGCGTTATGGCCTGAACCGCAAGTACCCCGTGTACCTGTCGACCAAGAACACGATCCTCAAGGCCTACGACGGCCAGTTCAAGGACATCTTCGCTGACGTCTACGAGAACGAGTTCAAGTCGGAGTTCGAGGCCGCTGGCATCGAGTACGAGCACCGCCTCATCGACGACATGGTCGCAGCGGCCATGAAGTGGGAGGGCGGCTACGTCTGGGCATGCAAGAACTACGACGGTGACGTCCAGTCCGACACCGTCGCGCAGGGCTTCGGCTCACTCGGCCTGATGACCTCAGTGCTCATGACCCCCGACGGCCAGACCGTCGAGGCCGAGGCCGCTCACGGCACCGTGACCCGTCACTACCGCCAGCACCAGAAGGGCCAGCCCACCTCCACGAACCCGATCGCCTCGATCTTCGCGTGGACCCAGGGCCTGACCCACCGCGGTCGCATGGACGGCACCCCCGCCGTCACTGCCTTCGCCGAGACCCTCGAGCGCGTCTGCGTCGAGACCGTCGAGGAAGGCAAGATGACCAAGGACCTCGCCCTGCTCATCAGCAAGGACGCACCGTGGCTGACCACCCAGGATTTCCTGGCAGCCATCGACGAGAACCTGCAGAAGGCGATGAAGGCCTAGTCTTCACGAACATCGACCGGGCGAGGAAGGGATGCGCATGACGTCCCCTTCCTCGCCCGTCTCATTTACCGGTCGTCGGATGACGATCCTCACCGTCATCCTCGCGGCGCTCAACGCCTATGCGCCGACGTCGATGGACATCTACCTGCCGGCTTTCCCGCAGATTGCTGAGGAGCTCAACGCGACCACCTCTCAGGTGGCGCTGACCCTCGCGGTCAATCTCGCCGGCATCGTGATCGGCCAGCTGCTCTTCGGCCCGATGACTGACTCGCTTGGTCGACGACGCATCGTCATCATCACGACCGCGATCGCAGCCTTCGCGAGTCTGGGCGTCGCACTCTCGCCGACCATCGGCATCCTGCTGGCGATGCGCCTGATCCAAGGCCTGGCCGGCGGAGCAGGAATCGCGATCGCACGTGCGATCGCGGCCGACGTGACCTCGGGCAAGGCGGCCGCGCGCCTCTTCTCGATCTTCATCAGCCTGACCGTTACCGCGACCATCGCCGCGCCGATCATCGGCGGACTGCTCCTTGCGGTGACCGGCTCCTGGCGTTCCGGCTTCGTCTTCCTCTTCATCGTCGATCTGATCCTCGCTGTCGCGATCGCGATCTACGTCCCGGAGACGCATCCCCATCACGCTCGCACGGTCGGCGGCTTCACCGCCGCCGGACGCTCGTATCTCGCGTTGCTGCGCGACCGTGTCTTCATGGGGTACGCGATTACCTTGGTGCTCGCGTTCGCCTCCCTCTTCGCCTACCTCGCCGAGTCGGCCTTCGTGCTCGAGTCGCAATTCGGCCTGAGCGCGAATCAGTTCACGATGGTGCTCGCGGTCAACTCCCTCGGCTTGATGCTGATGGGCTTTCTCAATGCACGACTCGTACGGCGCTGGCCGGTGCGCGGACTGCTCATCACCGGCCTGGTCATCGCGGTCTTCGCAGGCGTCGTGCTGCTGACCTCCGTGCTCGTCATCGAACGGCACCTGCTGCCGATCCTCATCGGCCTGTTCGTCGTGGTGGCCACGCGGGGCATCGTGACTCCCAATGCGACTGTGCTCGGAGTGGAGCGTTCGCAGACCAGGGGAGCGGCAGGAGCCGTGCTCGGCGCGGGCACCTTCTTCGGTGGCATCCTCATCACGCCTTTCGTGGGACTCACTCCAGGCGACCCTGCCGTCTCAATGACGGTGTGCATGGCCGTCGCGGCCCTTCTCGCCCTGATCGTGGCGGTCACCATGACGCGCTCTCGCGTAGGTGCGCCCACGCCGTAGAGCACGCCGTCGTGGCCGGGGGAGCCGGCATCCGTATTGTTGATTCGACATGGACCTCTTGCGCAGCTTCCTGATCGTGCTGATCTTCATCCTGATCGGCGGCTTCTTCGCGGCTGCCGAACTAGCGCTCGTCTCCTTGCGCGAGGGCCAGGTGCAACGTCTCGCCACGCGTGGTCGCCGTGGTCGACGCCTGGCGATCGTCGCGCAGAATCCGAATCGTTTCCTCGCCGCCGGCCAGGTGGGTGTCACGCTCGCCGGCTTCATTTCGGCCGGATTCGGCGGAGCCGAGATCGCGCCGATGATCGCGCCCTATCTCGTGGATCTGGGCATGTCCGAATCCTGGGCATCGACAGTGAGCTTCATCGCCGTGACAGTCGTGATCGCTTACCTCTCCTTGGTGCTCGGCGAGCTCGTTCCCAAGCGCCTCGCGCTGCAAAGGGTCGAGTCCGTTGCCCTGGCCAGTGCCGGAACCATCGATGTCATCGCCAAGATCTTTCGGCCGTTCATCGCACTCCTGTCCGTGTCCACCAACGCGATCATGCGACTCTTCGGCGGTGATCCGCATGCGGCGAAGGAGCAGATCAGCGGCGAGGAACTCAGGGATCTCGTCGCCGGTCACGAGGATCTCTCGGTCGAGGAGCGCGAGCTGATCGACGACGTCTTTGCCGCCGGAGATCGTGAGTTGCGCGAGGTGATGATCCCGCGCACCGAGGTGGAATTCCTCGATGCGTCGATGCCGATCTTCAAGGCGGTCAAGGCCGTGGCCGATCAGCCGCACTCGCGCTATCCGGTCACCCGCGACTCGATGGATGACGTTGTCGGCTTCGTGCACGTGCGAGACATCCTGGCGCCCGACCTGGCGGAGCGATCAATCCGCGTGGGCGAGCTGGTGCGTCCGATGACCGCATTCCCCGGCACGAAGGGGGTGCTCAGCACGCTCACCGAGATGCGACGCCTGCGTCAGCACATGGCCATCGTCGAGGACGAATACGGCGGAACGGCGGGCATCGTGACCCTCGAGGATCTCGTCGAAGAGCTCATCGGCGACATCAAGGACGAGTACGACCTCGTGCAGCGCCCCGAGGCTGCCCGCTCCTTCGGCGTCACCACGGTCGACGGCCTGCTCAATATCGAGGACTTCGCCGAGGAGACCGGCATCACCTTGCCCGAAGGCCCGTATGAGACCGTCGCGGGCTTTGTCGTCTCGCAGCTCGGCGATGTGCCCTCAGTGGGCGACGAGGTGATCGTCGGTGCGCATCGCTTCGAGGTGACCGAGCTCGATGGCCGCCGCATCTCGCGCGTGCGCGTGACCCCGGTGCCTGTCGCGGCGGCTCCGGACAGCCTGGCGGAGCAGTCCGAGGGCACTTTGCCACAATAGGCACATGTCACCGCGCCCCCGCGTTCTCTCCGGAATCCAGCCCACAGCCGATTCCCTCCAGCTCGGCAACTACCTGGGCGCCCTCCGCCACTGGGTGGCATTGCAGGACACCAACGACGCCTACTACTGCGTGGTCGACCAGCATGCGATCACCGTCGAGCACGATCCCGCGGTGCTGCGTCACCGCACCCTGCTCACCTTCGCTCAGTTGCTCGCCATCGGCCTCGACCCCGAGAAGTCCACGATCTTCGTGCAGAGTCACGTGCCCGAGCACAGCCAGCTCGCGTGGGTGATGGAGTGCCAGACGGGCTTCGGCGAGGCCGGGCGAATGACCCAGTTCAAGGACAAGTCACAGAAGGACGGCGCTGCACGTGCGACCGTGGGCCTGTACACCTACCCGATCCTGCAGGCAGCCGACATCCTGCTGTACCAGGCGAATCTCGTGCCCGTGGGCGAGGATCAACGCCAGCATCTCGAGCTCACGCGTGATCTCGCGCAGCGCTTCAATACGCGCTTCGGCAAGACCCTCACCGTTCCCGAGGCGATGATCGTCAAGGAGACCGCGAAGATCGTCGATCTCCAGGATCCGACCTCGAAGATGAGCAAGTCCAGCCCGAGTGGCTGCGCATTCCTGCTTGATGAGGACGCTCCGCTGACCAAGAAGTTCAAGAGCGCGGTCACCGACTCCGGCCGGGAGATCATCTTCGATCCGGTGGAGAAGCCGGGTGTGTCCAATCTCCTGACGATCCAGACGGCACTGACCGGCACCTCGATGGAAGAGCTCGTCGCGTCATATGAGGGCAAGGGCTACGGCGATCTCAAGGGTGATACCGCCGCCATCGTGCTCGATCTCGTGCAGCCCATTCGTGCGCGCGTCAATGAGCTGATGAGCGACCAGCAGCAACTGCGCCATCTGATGGGCATCGGTGCGCGCAAGGCCCGCGCTACTGCGCGCGAGACCCTTGCTCGCGTGTACGAGGGCATTGGCTTCGTCGCGATCGACGAGTCGTAGCCGCGGGCCTCGATGAGCGGCATGACCCTCGGGGTCGCGATCGAGATTCCCGAGCCCTTCGGCTCGGCGGTCGACAGTGCACGACTGGGCTACGAGCCGACCGTGGGCCGTATGCCTGCGCACATCACGCTGCTTCCTCCTGTCGACGTTGACTCCGAGGTGCTGGCCGGTGTCATCGATCACCTCGCGGATGTCGCTGCGCAGTGCGCGCCATTCGATGTCGAGCTGCACGGCACCGGCAGCTTTCAGCCGGTCTCTCCGGTCGTCTTCATCGCCCTCTCGCGCGGAATCTCGTCATGCGAGCGGGCTGAGGCGATGGTGCGCAGCGGAGTCCTGGCGGTGGAGTCACGCTTCCCGTATCACCCGCACGTGACGCTCGCTCATGACGTGAGTGACGAATTGCTCAATCGTGCGTTTGACGACTTCACGGATTTCCGCGCCGCATTCACCGTGACGCAGATGCACCTCTTTCAGCTTCAGGGTGACGGCTGGCATCCGCTGCGGGCCTTCGACTTCGCGGGCTAGATCACGCTGTAGGGCGACTTGCGCGACTTGCGTCGAAGCCACGCCCAGAGGAGCACGGCGGCCACCACGAGTGCCATGAGCGTGTACCAGACGACCGGCGGCCAGCTGGTGCGTGCGACGTCAGGCACCGCGATCGCTGCCGTGGCCGGCGGACCGCTCGGAACGATCACTGCTGCCTCGGATGTCGATTCCCTGGGCGTGACTTCAGGCGTGACTGCGGAGCCGGCGACATTGAGGGTGCCGACCGGAGTGACCTTCCCGTAATTCTTGAACCCCCAGGTCAGCGCTGCAGCCGCGGCCTGAGCGCTTCCCGACTTGATGCCCATCAGCGCGACCACGAGGGTGCGGCCCTTGCGGGTTGCGGCACCGATGAAGGTACGGCCGGCCTTGGAGGTGAAGCCCGTCTTCACGCCGATGCATCCCTTGTACCCGCCGAGCAGCAAGTGATTATTCGTGTAGATCGGGTGAGTGCCCCCGCCCTCGCTGGGGAAGGGCGCCTTCTCGGTTCGGACGATCGTGGCGAACTCGGGTAAGCGCAGGCCGTGCGTCGCGATGAGTGCAAGATCGAAGGCGCTGGAGCGCTGGCCCTTCTTGTCGAGCCCGTTCGGAGTCTTCGCGAACGTGTCGAGAGCCCCGATCGAGGCCGCGACCTCGTTCATCTGCGCGACGGTGCCCTTGATGCCGCCGTTGGAATGCGCGAGTGCCCGCGCTGCGTCGTTGCCGCTGGGCAGCATCATTCCGTAGAAGAGCTGCTCATTCGTATAGGTCACTCCTGGCTTCACGCCGGCCATCGCTGTGCCGGGGACGACGTCGGACTGCCTGCCGACATACGTGCCGTCCAGGGGCAGCCTGGGCAGCAGGGTCAGAGCGGTCAGGGTCTTCAGGGTGCTGGCGGGTGCGCGCAGCTTGTGGGCACCCTTACTAGCCAGGATGTCGCCGGTCGTGGCATCGGCCAGAACCCAGCTGCTGGCCCAGATATCGGGCAGTGGCGTGGCGCCCGGGCCGAGGTTGACCTGCTTGCCTGTCAGGGCCAGCTGATCGCCGCCGACCGCCTGCGCGGGTGCGATCTGGGCGCTCTGGCCCGACGGGGTGCTGCCGGGTGCGGGGGACTGCTCGGCCAGGGCTGGGGAGGAGAGGGCGACCATGGCGCCCAGCAGGGCGATCACGGTGGCAAGTCGCGGTAATCGAGCCATGATCCACGAGTCTAGGCGGCCTGTCGGGAGGGCGTTGAGATCCAGGTCACCCGCGGTTATCGGACGTCCACATACGTGTGACGTACCTCCTATGCACGCAGGCTGCAGGCCCCCCTGGAGCCCCCTAGGATTCGGATGTTCGCGAGTCAGCACGCCCTGTGGAAGGAATTCCGAGAATGGCCACTGTCACAAGTCCCGCTTCCAGCCAGGGTTCACCGGATCGCCGGGCCCAGATCGGCGTGCGGACCCTGCGCACCGACAAGTGGTGGCTGATGCCGCTGATCATGGTCATCATCTTCCTGAGCTTCATCGGCTACTCCACGTGGCGTGCATTCGAGAACGCCTACTACTTCGCCGAGCCGCTGATCTCGCCGTTCTACTCGCCGTGCCTGATGTCGACCTGCCCCGAGCAGGCGACCTTGTTCGGCTGGACCCCCTTCGGTGCCTGGACCATCTTCGGCATGGCGATCTCGCCGGCCCTGTTCATCCTGATCATCCCGCTGGGCTTCCGCTTTACCTGCTACTACTACCGCAAGACCTACTACCGCTCCTTCTGGCAGTCTCCGCCGGCCTGCGCCGTCGCCGAGCCGCACAAGAAGTACACGGGCGAGACCCGCTTCCCGCTGATCTTCCAGAACGGCCACCGGTACTTCTTCTACCTCGGCCTTCTGCTCAACGTGATCTTGACCTGGGACGCAGTCCTCGCCTTCCGCAACGCCGAGGGCGCCTGGGGTCACATCAGCATCGGAACCCTGGTTCTCGTCGCCAACGCCACCCTGCTGTGGCTGTACTCGCTCTCGTGCCACTCCTGCCGTCACGCCATGGGCGGGCGCCTGAAGCACTTCTCCAAGCACCCCGTGCGCTACAAGAGCTGGACCATCGTGTCGAAGCTCAACGTCAATCACGGCAAGTTCGCGATGATCTCGCTGTTCGGCGTCGCGCTCACTGACCTTTACGTTCGTGAGGTCGCAGTCGGCACCATCTCCAATTTCTACTTCTTCTAAGCCGAGGGATCACATGTCTGACATCGAGCGTTATTCATTCGACGTCGTCGTCATTGGCGCCGGCGGAGCAGGTCTTCGTGCAGCCATCGCGGCTCGCGAGGAGGGCAAGACTGTTGCCGTGCTGAGCAAGTCGCTCTTCGGCAAGGCGCACACTGTCATGGCCGAGGGTGGCATTGCGGCCTCCATGGCCAACGTGAACAAGAACGACGGATGGAACGTCCACTTCCGCGACACCATGCGCGGCGGAAAGTTCCTGAACCAGTACCGCATGGCCGAACTGCACGCGAAGGAAGCGCCTGAGCGCGTCTGGGAGCTCGAGACCTACGGCGCCCTCTTCGATCGCACCCCCGACGGCAAGATCAGCCAGCGCAACTTCGGTGGTCACGAGTACCCCCGTCTCGCTCACGTCGGTGACCGCACCGGCCTGGAGATGATCCGCACCCTGCAGCAGAAGATCGTCCAGCTGCAGCAGAAGGACAAGAAGGAGCTCGGCGACTACGAGGCCGGCATTCGCGTATTCGCGGAGTGCTCGGTCACTGAGATCTTCATGCACGGCGAGGGCGAGGATCGTCGCGCTGCCGGTGTGCTGGCCTACTGGCGCCCGTCCGGCGGCTTCGTGGCCATCGACGCACCGGCCGTGATCATCGCGACCGGCGGCATCGGCAAGTCCTTCAAGGTCACCTCCAACTCCTGGGAGTACACCGGTGACGGCCACGCGATGGCCATGCTCATCGGCGGCTCACTGATCAACATGGAGTTCATCCAGTTCCACCCCACGGGCATGGTCTGGCCGCCCTCGGTCAAGGGCCTGCTGGTGACTGAATCCGTGCGTGGCGACGGTGGCGTTCTCACGAACTCCGAGGGCCGTCGCTTCATGTTCGACTACATCCCCGACGTCTTCAAGGCGCAGTACGCCAAGACCGAGGAAGAAGCCGATCGCTGGTACACCGATCCTGACAACAACAAGCGCCCGCCGGAGCTCCTCCCGCGTGACGAGGTCGCTCGCGCGATCAACTCCGAGGTCAAGGCCGGCCGGGGATCCCCCCACGGAGGCGTGTTCCTCGATGTCTCCAAGCGCCTGCCCGCTGACGTCATCCGGGCCAAGCTGCCCTCGATGTGGCATCAGTTCAAGGAGCTCGCTGACGTCGACATCACCCTCGAGCCGATGGAGGTCGGTCCGACCTGCCATTACGTCATGGGCGGCGTCGAGGTTGACGCTGACACCCAGGAGCTCATCGGCATCAAGGGCGTCTACGCCGCAGGTGAGGCAGGTGGCGGCCTGCACGGCTCCAACCGTCTCGGCGGCAACTCGCTCTCCGATCTGCTCGTCTTCGGCCGTCGCGCCGGTCTCTACGCCGCCGAGTACGTCTCCGATGCGAAGAACACCGGCAAGGCCACCCCGCTGACCGACGCCGAGATCTCTGCGGCCACCTCATGGGCCCTCGAGCCGTTCGACGCCTCGCGTGACGAGAATCCGTTCACCATTCAGGCCGAGCTGCAGATGATCATGAATGATCTCGTCGGCATCATCCGTGATGGTGACGAGATGCGTGAGGCCCTGGCCAAGATCGATGCGCTCAAGCCGCGTATCGCGCGTGCCAAGGCAAGCGGCGGCCGCGAATACAACCCGGGATGGCATCTCGCCCTCGACCTGCCCAAGCAGATCCTGGTCTCCGAGTGCATCGCCCGCGCAGCGCTCACCCGCGAGGAGTCACGCGGCGGTCACACCCGCAATGACTTCGCGAAGATGGATCCCGAGTGGCGCAAGGTGAACCTCGTGTGCAGCCTGAAGGACGGCAAGCTCGATATCACCAAGAAGGCACTGCCGAGCATCCCCAAGGAGCTCATCTCGCTCTTCGATCCGGAAGAGCTCAAGAAGTACATGACGATCGAAGAACTCGACGCAGTTGGGATGGCATAAGCATGAGCTACATGGCGAAGTTCCGACTCTGGCGCGGTCCTGACGGCACCGGGGCGCTCAAGGACTACGACGTCGAGGTGCTCGAGGGTGAGGTCGTCCTCGACGTCATCCACCGCATCCAGGCCGAGCAAGATACCGATCTTGCTGTCCGCTGGAACTGCAAGGCCGGCAAGTGCGGCTCCTGCAGCGTCGAGGTCAATGGGCGCCCGCGCCTGATGTGCATGACCCGCATGAATACCTTCGACGAGACCGAGACCATCACGGTCACGCCTCTTCGCGCATTCCCTGTCATCCGCGACCTCGTCACCGACGTCTCGTTCAACTACGAGAAGGCGCGAGAGGTTCCGGCATTCAAGGGACCCGAGGGTCTCAAGCCCGGCGAGTACCGCATGCAGCAGGTCGACGTCGAGCGCTCGCAGGAGTTCCGCAAGTGCATCGAGTGCTTCCTCTGCCAGAACACGTGCCACGCGGTGCGCGATCACGAGGAGAACAAGAAGTACTTCGCAGGCCCGCGCGTGCTCATGCGCGTGACCGAGCTTGACATGCACCCGCTCGATACCGAGGATCGCCAGAAGCTCGCACAAGATGAGCTGGGCCTGGGCTACTGCAACATCACCAAGTGCTGCACCGAGGTCTGCCCCGAACACATCCACATCACCGACAACGCTCTCATTCCGCTCAAGGAGCGCGTCGCTGACGTCAAGTACGACCCGATCCGCTGGCTGGGCTCCAAGATCCGGGTGCGTGGCCAGGAGTGAGCGAGAACGGCTCCACCACTGAATCCGGTCTTCCCCTGGAGCAGGTGTACGGCCCCGAGGCCCTCGCGGGCTGGGATGCCGCTGCACAACTCGGTCAGCCGGGCGAGTTCCCGTATACGCGCGGTGTCTATCCGTCGATGTACACAGGTCGCCCGTGGACAATGCGCCAGTACGCCGGCTTCGGCACAGCGGTGGAGTCGAATGAGCGCTACAAGCAGCTCCTTGCGGCAGGCACCACGGGCCTGTCAGTCGCATTCGATCTGCCCACGCAGATGGGCTACGACTCCGACCACCCGCTCGCCAATGGCGAGGTCGGCAAGGTAGGCGTCGCGATCGACTCGATCGAGGACATGCGTTTGCTGTTCAACGGCATTCCACTTGATCAGGTCTCGACCTCGATGACCATCAATGCGCCCGCTTCGGTGCTGCTCCTTCTGTACCAGTTGGTTGCTGAGGAGCAGGGTGTTCCTGCATCGGCCCTCAACGGCACGATCCAGAATGACGTACTCAAGGAGTACATCGCTCGCGGTACTTACATCTACCCGCCGGCTCAGTCACTTCGGCTGATCACCGACATCTTCACTTACTGCCGCAACGAGATTCCGAAGTGGAACACCATTTCGATCTCGGGCTACCACATGGCCGAGGCCGGTGCGACTCCCGTTCAGGAGATCGCCTTCACCCTCGCTGACGGCATTGAGTACGTGAAGGCCGCTGTTGCCTCCGGGCAGGATGTCGACGAGTTCGCTCCGCGCCTGGCCTTCTTCTTCGTCTCGCGCACGACCATCCTCGAGGAGGTCGCGAAGTTCCGCGCCGCCCGTCGGATGTGGGCGCGCATCATGCGTGATCAGTTCGGTGCGAAGAATCCGAAGTCGTGGATGCTGCGCTTCCACACGCAGACCGCAGGCGTTCAGCTCACCGCACAGCAGCCTGAGGTCAATCTCGTGCGCGTGGCGATCCAGGGCCTCGCTGCCGTTCTTGGTGGCACCCAGTCGCTGCACACCAACTCCTTCGACGAGGCGATCGCGCTTCCGACAGAGAAGGCCGCCCGTCTGGCCCTGCGCACGCAGCAGGTTCTCGCATTTGAGACAGATGTCTGCGACACCGTCGATCCTTTCGCCGGCTCCTATGTTGTCGAGTCACTGACGGACGACATCGAGGCAGCGGCGACAGCGCTCATCGAACGCATCGCCGATATGGGTGGTGCTGTCGCTGCCATCGAGCAGGGCTTCCAGAAGTCGGAGATTGAGAACTCGGCCTACCAGGTCACCCGTGAGACTGACTCGGGTGAGCGCATCGTGGTGGGCGTCAACAAGTTCACGATCGAGGGCAAGGAGCACTATGACCCGCTGCGCGTGAACCCGGCCATCGGCGCCGAGCAGGCTGCTCGCCTCGCCAAGCTTCGTGCCGAACGCGATAACGACGAGGTGCAGCGTTGCCTCGCCGCGATCCGCGAGGCTGCCGCAGGTGATGCCAACCTGCTCTACCCGATGAAGGACGCCCTGAAGGCCAAGGCAACTGTCGGTGAGGTCAGCGATGCGCTGCGTGAGGTCTGGGGCACCTATAGCCCGATTGACGCCCTGTAGCACGCACGTCTGATGAGCGCTCGTCCCTGGAGGGGCGGGCGCTCATTTAGTTGACGGCGAGAGTGAGCGCGACGACTCCGGCCACGATGACCGCGACCGCCGCAACCTGCAGGCGGCCCAGTTTCTCCTTGAACAAGAAGAAGGCGGCAATCGCCGCGATCGGCGCGAAGAGCGAGGCGAGCACTGCCGTGATGGCCACGCTGGTGGCGGCACCGAGTGAGTAGAACGTGAAGCCGATGACCTCGGTGAAGCCGGTGAGCACCACGAGGGGTGCCGCCTTCTTGGTCATCCGGAATCGGCGTGTGATCAGCAGCGGGATCAAGAGAGCGATGACTCCGAACAGTCGCGCCGGCAACAGGATCCAGGCGATGGGCATATCGGCACTGAGGTGGCCGGGGGCGAAGAGACCGACGCCGAAGGCGAGGGCACCGAGGCTGGCGATGATCGCTGCCTTGAGCGGCTCTTCGTGGGCCAGCGGCTCGGGATCAGGGGCGACGGCGGCCAGCACGACTCCGGCCACGATCGCGATCAGGATGAACGTGGTCGTGACAGCCAGAGCCTCACCGGTCAGCGCTGAGATCACCGCGGCGATGGCGCCCTCAGTGCACAGGATCGGTGCGACGACTCCGACCTTGCCGATCTTCAGCGCCGAGTAGGCCAGGATCAAGCCGACCAAGTTGCCCAGGCCACCGGCCACCAGCCACAGTGCACTCGTGCCGTTGAGCTGCTCAGGGATGCCGGCGATGAACAGGAACGGCAGGGTGATGAGAAGGCCCACCAGCATGATTCCGGCGATCGTCGAATACGGGCCGATGGTGCGGGAGGTGCGCGAGGAGGCCAGGGTGCCCGAGGCGAAGCAGCAGGCGGTCAGGACTCCGAAGACAATGCTCAGCACTCTCGGACCCTAGTGGCTGGGAGTACATTCGAGGCATGACTTCGCTCGGCGCGGCACCCCTGTCATCGCAGATCATCCACCGCGCCCCGAAAGTCCTTCTTCATGACCACCTCGATGGCGGAATTCGTCCCGAGACCCTCCTGGAGATCGCGGCCGAGGTCGGGTACGACGCCCTGCCGGCATCTGATGCCCAGGCCCTCGGGGCCTGGTTCGTCGAGGCAGCATCGTCAGGCTCGCTGGAGCGATACCTCGAAACCTTCGCGCACACGGTGGCCTTAACTCAGACGGCATCGTCCCTGCGGCGCGTAGCGCGGGAGTGCGCCATGGATCTTGCCGCCGACGGCGTGGTGTACGCGGAGGTGCGCTTCGCTCCTGAATTGCACCTGACTCGTGGCCTGACCATGCGCGAGGTCATCGAGGCTGTCCTCGCCGGCTTTGCCGAGGGAACGGCCGAGTCATCGGCGGCTGGGCACTGGATCCGTATCGGCACCCTTCTCACCGCGATGCGCACCTCGTCGAATGCACGCGAGGTGGCCGAGCTCGTGGTCGAGTATCGCGATCGTGGAGTCGTCGGTTTCGATATCGCTGGCGCCGAGGCTGGCTACCCGCCCACGCGACAGCTCGATGCCTTTCATTACCTGCAGCGCGAGAACTCCCACTTCACGATTCACGCAGGGGAGGCCTTCGGCCTGCCCTCGATCTGGGAGGCCATCCAGTGGTGCGGCGCCGATCGTCTCGGGCACGGCGTGCGCATAGTCGACGACATTGACGTCAGTGCTGACGGCACTGCGACGCTAGGTCGACTCGCGGCCTACGTGCGCGACCGTCGCATTCCCCTCGAGATGTGCCCGAGCTCGAATGTGCAGACCGGTGCTGCACCCAGCATTGCCGAGCATCCGATCGGCCTGCTGCGCCGGCTCGGCTTCAGGGTGACCGTGAACACCGACAATCGGTTGATGTCCGGTACCTCGATGACTCGCGAATTCACCCTCCTCAGTGAGGCTTTTGGCTACAGCCTCGACGACATGCAGTGGTTCACGATCAATGCGATGAAGAGCTCGTTCCTGCCCTTTGACGAACGCTTGGAAATCATCAACGAGCGCATCAAGCCGGCTTATGCGGCCCTACGTGCTGAGGTCTCCGGCTAGAGCGTGCTGAGAATTTCGGTCAGCATTCGACCAAGTCGGCCCGCGGAGGCCTGGCCTGCGGCAAGTACCTCGGCATGGTCGAGTGCCTCTCCGGTGATTCCCGCGGCGAAGTTGGTGACGAGGGAAATTCCGAGTACCTCGAGGCCCACGGCACGCGCGGTGATCGTCTCGAGCGCCGTGCTCATGCCAACAAGATCCGCGCCGAGCGTGCGCAGCATGCGAATTTCCGCCGGAGTCTCGTACATCGGTCCGCGAAGCTGCGCGTAGACGCCCTCGGGAGTTGCCGGGAAGTGATGGCGCACCGCCGCCCGAAGGCGTGGGGAATAGGCATCGGTCAAGCTGACGAACTGCGGTCCGGTAAGCGGGGATTCCCCGGTCAGGTTCAGGTGATCGCTGATGAGCACAGCGGTGCCGGGCGTCCAATCGGTGCGAAGCGAGCCCGCGGCATTGGTAAGGATGATCGACCGGACACCGCAGGCAGCCGCCGTCCGCACGGCATGCGTGACGGCATCGATGCCTTGCCCCTCGTACAGGTGGGTGCGCCCCAGGAAGACGAGTACGCGCCGACCGCCGACCTCGAGGCTGCGCAGCCGACTGACCTGGCCGGTGACCGCGGGTGCGGTGAAGTGAGGAATGGAGTCGAGTGAGGTCTCGAAGCTGGGGGAGCCCAGCTCGTCAGCGGCTGCCGCCCAGCCCGAGCCCAGAACAAGTGCAATGTCGTGCGCGGGTGCGCCACTTCGAGCGGCGATGTCTGTCGCGGCCTCGAAAGCACGCCTGTCGGGCATCAGCCCTCCGCGTTCACATGCAGCCGACGAGCAGCCTCCGCCACCGAGCCCGACAGGCTGGGGTAGACCGTGAAGGTCGTAGCGAGCTCATCGACAGTCAGGCGCTGCTCGACCGCGAGAGTCAGTGCATGAATGAGCTCGCTGGCGTTCTCGCTCACGACCACTGCGCCGGCAACCGTGCGCGTGCCGCGACGGCAGAGGATCTTGACGAAGCCATCGTGCTGGCCTTCCATCTTCGATCGTGCGTTGGTGAAGAGCGGGAGCAGGAAGGCGTCGCCGCGGAAGACGCCGTTGTCGAGGTCCCGCTGGGTCAGGCCCACGGTCGCGATTTCCGGACTACTGAAAACCGTGCTCGACACGTGGGTCAGCTCGAGCGGAGCGACGGCCTCGCCAAGTGCGTGCGACATTGCAATGCGCCCCTGCATCGCGGCCACGGAAGCCAGCATCATCACGCCCGTGCAGTCGCCGGCAGCGTAGATGCCGCGCACCGAGGTGCGCGAGACGCGGTCGACGGAGATGAAGCCGCGGTCGTCAACGGCGACACCAGCATCCTCGAGCCCGAGATCATCAGTATTCGGCAGTGATCCGACTGCCATGAGGACGTGCGAGCCGGTCACGATGCGGCCGTCTTCGAGCTCGACTTCGACTCCGGTCTCGGTGCGTCGAGCGGCGATGGCACGGCTATGACTCATCACCTCGAGGCCGTTGCGGGCATAGACATCCTCGAGTACCTGAGCCGCATCGGGATCCTCGCCGGGCAGCACGCGATCACGGCTGGAGACGAGCACGACGTCGCAGCCGAGGGCGTGATAGGCGCCCGCGAACTCGGCGCCGGTGACGCCCGAGCCGACGACGATGAGGCGATCGGGGAGTTCGAGGAGGTCGTAGACCTGCTCCCATGTGAGGATGCGATCTCCGTCGGGAAGGGCAGTTTCCATCACGCGCGGCCGCGCGCCGGTCGCGAGCAGGATGACATCGGCATGTAGTTGGGTCATGCGACCGGACTCATCGAGGGCCATGACCGAATCCGGACCGGTCAGGCGACCGCGACCGCGAATCACTGAGATCCCCTCGGCGGCCATCTTCTCGGCAATGTCCTCGCTCTGGGCCGCCGCGAGTGCCTTGATGCGCTCATTGACGACCACGAGGTCGACGCCAATCTGCCCGGCCTCGGGCTCGGTGCCGTTGATGCGGACGCCGAGCTCGGCACTGTGCGCGGCGCTGGCGATGACGTTCGACGTGGCAATGAGGGTCTTACTGGGCACGCAGTCGGTGAGGACTGCCGAGCCGCCGAGACCATCCCGGTCGATGATCGTGACCTCGGCGCCCGAGGCGCGGGCCACGAGGGCTGCCTCGTATCCGCCGGGGCCGCCGCCGATGATGACCACATGTGCTGACTCAGGCTGGCTCACGGTGCCATTGTTCCGCATTCGTCACCGTGAGGCCGCGGCGGAGCCGTGTTAGCGTGGAGATATGTGGATCTGGATTGTTCTTGCCCTGATTGTCGTGCTGCTCGTGATCTTCCTGATCGCGACCTACAACAAGTTGGTGCGCGCCAATGTGGCGGTCGATGAGGCCTTCGCGCAGATCGAGGTGCAACTCAAGCGCCGCAGCGATCTGATCCCCAACCTTGTCAGCACGGTCAAGGGATACGCCGCCCATGAGGCCGGCACGCTGGAGAAGGTCACCCAGGCTCGGGCCGTGGCCGAGCATGCCAACGGAGTCGCCGAGGTCGCTGCCGCTGACGGCATGCTCACCCAGGCACTGCGCGGGCTGCTGGCGGTAGCAGAGGCCTACCCCGACCTGAAGGCGTCAGCCAACTTCCTCTCACTTCAGGAAGAACTCTCAGCCACCGAGAACAAGGTTGCCTTCTCTCGCCAGTTCTACAACGACTCGGTCCGCAACCTGAACACGATGATCGTGACGATCCCCTCGAAGTTCTTCGTGGGCATGGCCAAGGTGAGCGCTCGCGAGTTCTATGAGGTGCCCGACACGGCTGATCGCAACGCCCCGACCGTCTCGTTCGAGTAGCAATGGCGGTCTCCTTTCGGGCCGAGCAGTCGTCGAATAAGCGCAAGACCTGGTTTCTTCTCGGCGCGATGTTCGTCGCTGTCGTGGCAATGGTCTGGGCCGCCGGCACCCTTCTCAACTTCAATGCCTACCTGCTCGTACCGATTGCTGTCGGCATATCGCTGATCGGCGTCTGGACGAGTTACTGGAAGTCCGATTCGCTCGTACTCGCCATGACCCAGGCGAAGGTGATCTCGCATGAGGACGCTCCTCAGCTCTACAACCTGGTCGAGGAAGTCTGCATCGCTGCCGGCCTGCCGATGCCCAAGGTGGCGATCGTGCAGGATCCCGCCCCGAATGCTTTCGCTACAGGTCGCGATCCCGAGCATGCGGTGATCGCCTTCACGACCGGCATCCTCGAGAAGATGGATCGCGAGCAACTACAGGGCGTGGCCGCGCACGAAATGGCGCATGTCGGCAATCGCGACACCCTGGTGATGGCCGTGGCTGCGACGACCGCGGGCCTGCTGGCGATCCTCGCTGACATGGGGGCTCGCATGGCGTTCTTCTCGCGGCGCGACAATGACAGCAACCCGGTGGCCATGGTGGTGTCTCTCGTGATCATCATCCTGGCTCCGATTGCCGCACTTCTTCTTCGCGCAGCCATCTCGCGAAAGCGTGAGGCGCTCGCTGATGCCACGGCCGTGCAGTTCACGCGAAACCCCACCGGGCTGCGTCGCGCACTCGAGACCCTCGCTGCTGACTCGACAGTCGTGCACCAGAAGTCGACCGCCGTGGCTCATGTCTGGATCGAGTCGCCACTCGACGGCAAGTCGAAATCCATGTTCGACACCCATCCGCCGTTGGCCGACCGAATCGCACTGCTGCGCCAGATGGAAGGCGCACCGCCCGCTGCTGAGTAAGTGAAACATCAGAAGGGCCGGTACCCACGCGGATACCGGCCCTTCTGATGTGGTGAAGCCTTAGTCCTTGATCTCACGAGATCAAGGTCGAGATCAATCCTTGATCTCGCAGAGCACAGTCCCGGTCGGCACGGTGGTGCCGGCCTCGGCGTTCAGCGAGGTGATGGTGCCTGCCTTGTGGGCGGTGAGCGGCTGCTCCATCTTCATTGCCTCGAGCACGACGATGAGGTCACCGGCGGCCACGACCTGGCCCTCCTCGACCTCGACCTTGACGATGGTGCCCTGCATGGGAGCGGTGAGTGAGTCACCGGTGGCGCCGCCGCCGGCCTTCTTGCCGCCGCGCTTCTTCGGGCCTGCAGCCTTGGCGCTACCGCCACCGGAAACCGCGCCGAGGCCTGCGGGGAGAGTGACCTCGATGCGCTTGCCGCCGACCTCGACGACAACCGACTCGCGAGCTGCGGGCTCGTCGATATCGGCACCGGCACCTGCATAGGCGGGGATCGTGTTGTTGAACTCGGTCTCGATCCAGCGCGTGTGAACCGTGAATGCCTCGTCGGGATTCTCCGGCGCGAAGGCAGGATCACGCACGACCTCGCGGTGGAAGGTGAGCGCGGTAGCGATGCCGTCGACCTGGAACTCGTCGAGTGCGCGACGTGAGCGCTCGAGGGCCTCCTGGCGATCGCGGCCAGTGACGATCAGCTTGGCCAGGAGTGAATCGAAGTTGCCGCCGATGACATCGCCGGCCTGGAAGCCGGTGTCGACGCGCACGCCCGGGCCGCTCGGCGGATTCCAGACGGTCAGGGCACCAGGGGCGGGCAGGAAGCCGCGGCCGGGATCCTCGCCGTTGATGCGGAACTCGATCGAGTGACCGCGCAGCACCGGGTCGGTGTAGTCGATGATGCCGCCCTCGGCAATGCGGAACTGCTCGCGCACGAGGTCGATGCCGGCGACCTCCTCGGTGACGGGGTGCTCGACCTGCAGACGCGTGTTCACCTCGAGGAAGGAGATGGTGCCGTCGACGCCGACGAGGAACTCGCAGGTGCCGGCGTTGTAGTAGCCCGCCTCCTTGAGGATCGCCTTGGACGAGGAGTAGAGCTCATCGAGCTGGGCCTGGGAGAGGAACGGCGCAGGGGCCTCCTCGACCAGCTTCTGGTGACGACGCTGCAACGAGCAGTCGCGAGTCGACACGACGACGACATTGCCGTGCTTGTCGGCGAGGCACTGGGTCTCGACGTGACGCGGGTTGTCGAGGTAACGCTCGACGAAGCACTCGCCGCGACCGAAGGCGGCAATGGCCTCACGCACGGCCGACTCGAACAGCTCGGGAATCTCTTCCAGTGTGCGGGCGACCTTCAGGCCGCGGCCACCGCCGCCGAATGCTGCCTTGATGGCCACGGGAAGGCCATGCTTCTTGGCGAACTCGACAACCTCGCCCGAGTCCTTGACGGGATCAGGAGTGCCGGGAACCTGGGGAGCACCCGCGCGCTGCGCGATGTGGCGCGCGGAGACCTTGTCGCCGAGTGAGCGAATGGCGTCAGGTGACGGGCCGATCCAGGTGATGCCTGCGTCGATGACGGCCTGGGCGAAGTCTGCATTCTCGGAGAGGAAGCCGTAGCCGGGGTGGATGGCGTCGGCTCCGGACTGCTTCGCGGCATCGATGATCTTGTCGATGACCAGGTAGCTCTCGGCCGCGGTGCTGCCTCCGAGGGCGATCGCCTGGTCGGCCAGGCGCACGTGCAGGGCGTCGCGATCGGGCTCGGCATAGACGGCGACGGACTGGAGCCCGGCGTCACGGCAGGCGCGGATGACGCGGATGGCGATTTCACCACGGTTGGCGATGAGAACGGTACGCACGGGGCTCCTTCTTTCGGGACCGGATTCTCATCCGGCAGTGCAGTTTATTGAGTAATTGCAGGGTCAGGGGCTCAGATGATCGGCCGGAGAGGGCCGCCTTCTGTGAAGATCACCACAGGCTGGGCCAGGCCACGCCCAAGCGGGTGAGCATCGAGCGCAGCAGGGGCAGCGACAGGCCGATCACGTTGGAGGGATCCCCGTCGATCCGTTCGACGAAGGGCGCGCCCAGTCCGTCGAGGGTGAAGCCGCCGGCTACCTGCAAGGGCTCGCCAGTGGCGATGTAGGCATCGATCTCGGCATCGGTGAGCACGCCGTGCACGACGGTCGTACTGGCAACCTCGCCGAGCTGCTGCTCGCCCCGGATCACCCAGTGCCCGGTGCGCAGGATTCCCGAGCGACCCGACATCAACTGCCAGCGGCTCCGCGCCGTTGCTGCATCCTCGGGTTTGCCATAGGCGACACCGTCGATCTCGAGAACTGAATCGCAGCCGATCACGATCATGTCCGGGTCGCTCTCGAATTCTGCCGCGACGGCGAGCGCCTTCGCCCTCGCGAGTTCCAGGCACAGGTCAGCGGGGGAGGCGTCAGGCATCGCAATCTCGATGGCCCTCTCATCGACATCGCTCACGCGGATCACCGGCGTGACACCGGCATCGGTGAGCAGCCGCTTGCGCGCAGGCGAGGCGGAGGCGAGGACAAGTGTGGGCATGTCTAGCGAGGCATGCTCGAGGCGCGCCACGAGCCGAATCCCGCGCCGAGCGAGGGCCTGGTCTGACGGCCCTTGCTGGCCCACAGGCTCAGACGCTTCGGCTCGCTCGGCTTGCTCGCGCCCGCGCGTGCCGACACGAGAGCGATGACGATCGCGAGTTCCTCGGGTGTCGGATCGCCGGAGACAACGCGAAGCAGTGGCTGCGAATTCTCGTTCTCTGCCATGTAAGTCTCCCGCCTACAGCGGGATGTTCCCGTGCTTCTTCGGCGGACGCGACTCGCGCTTATTGCGCAGCGCGCGCAATGCGCGGGTGACCATGCCGCGAGTCTCGTGCGGCAAGATCACGCGATCGATGTAGCCGCGCTCGGCTGCCATGTACGGGTTTGCCAGAGTGTCCTGGTACTCGTCGAGAAGGCGAACGCGCTCGGCATCGGGATCACCTGATGCCGCAAGCTCCTTGCGGTACAGGATGTTGACGGCACCCTGGCCGCCCATGACGGCGATCTCGGCAGTGGGCCAGGCGAGATTGATATCAGCGCCGAGGTGCTTGGAGCCCATGACGTCATACGCGCCGCCGTAGGCCTTACGCGTGATGACCGTGACCAGGGGGACGGTGGCCTCGGCGTACGCGTAGATCAGCTTCGCGCCGCGGCGGATGATGCCGTTCCACTCCTGGTCGGTGCCGGGCAAGAAGCCGGGAACGTCGACCAGGGTGAGCACGGGGATGTTGAACGCATCGCAGGTGCGCACGAAGCGTGCGGCCTTCTCGGAGGCGTCGATGTCGAGCGTGCCGGCAAACTGCATCGGCTGATTGGCGACGATGCCCACGGAGCGGCCCTCGATACGACCGAAGCCGCAGATGATGTTCGGTGCGAACAGCGGCTGGGTCTCGAGGAACTCGTCGTCGTCGAGTAGGTGCTCGATCACGCGGTGCATGTCGTAGGGCTGGTTGGGGGAATCGGGAACCAGCGTGTCGAGCTCGAGATCCTCGTCATTGATGTCGAGATCTGACTCGACGTCGAAGACCGGCGGCTCCTCGAGGTTGTTGCTCGGCAGGTAGGAGAGAAGCGCGCGTAGGTACTCGAAGGCGTCCTCCTCATCGGCTGCCATGTAGTGGGCGACGCCGTTCTTGGAGTTGTGCGTGCGTGCGCCGCCGAGCTCCTCGAACTCGACGTCCTCACCGGTCACGCTCTTGATGACCTCAGGACCGGTGATGAACATATGCGAGGTCTTGTCGACCATCACGATGAAGTCGGTGATGGCGGGGGAGTAGACCGCGCCGCCTGCGCACGGGCCGAGGATCAGTGAGATCTGCGGGATCACGCCCGAAGCCTGCACATTGCGGCGGAAGATCTCGCCGTACTGAGCGAGGGAGACCACGCCTTCTTGGATGCGAGCGCCGCCCGAGTCGTTCAGGCCGATAACCGGGCAGCCGGTCTTCATGGCGAAGTCCATGACCTTGACGATCTTCTCTCCGAAGACCTCGCCGAGGGATCCGCCGAAGACAGTGAAGTCCTGGGCGAACACGGCGACAGGGCGACCGTCGATGGTGCCGTAGCCGGTGATGACGCCGTCGCCGAAGGGGCGGTTCTTCTCTAGGCCGAAATTATGCGAGCGGTGACGAGCGAGGCCGTCGAGCTGCTGGAAGGACTCCGGATCAAGCAGGGCGTCGATGCGCTCCATTGCCGTCAGCTTGCCCTTGGCATGCTGCTTGTCGATCGAATCGGCTCGACGGTTCTGCGCTTCGGCGCGGCGGGCCTTCAGGACCTCCGCCTTGCCCTTGGTCGAGCGCTTGTCGATCGCCGGGGTGTTCTCGTGTGCTGCCGCAGTCATAGGGGCCTCCTCGCCTGGGCTACCTTAGCCAGGTGACGACCCCGAGTTCTCGGTTACCGCTTTCCGCCGAGCGAATTGAGTTACTCCTCACACTTTCAAGTAACTCATGGTCCGCCCCGGAGCTGCTCGACGAGGTGGATTCCACGAATCGTCTCCTGGCCGAGCGTCCGGATTCCCCTGAGGGCACCACGATCGTGGCCGAGATCCAGACAGCCGGCCGAGGCAGACTCGGTCGCACCTGGGAGAGCCCGTGGGGCTCAGGTGTGTGGATGTCCGTGCTTGTTCACCCCGCAGACCAGCCCCGCGCCTCCTGGGCTTGGCTCCCGTTGGTCACCGCCCTGGCCGTGCGCGATGCCCTGGCCCTGGCCTGCGACCTCGACTGCGGGCTGAAGTGGCCAAATGACCTGGTCAGCGGGGGTGACCAGGTGCGCAAGCTCGGCGGGATCCTGGTCGAGGTGGTCGGCGCGGACGCCGTGATCCTGGGAATCGGCATCAACATGAGCCTGCTGAGCGAGGAATTACCGACCCCCGCGGCGACCTCGGTCCTGCGTGAGGGGGGCACGCCTGATCGGGAGGCCTTCATCGTGGCTCTCCAGGGCACCCTCGAGTCGCGGCTGCGCCAGTGGCGCTCGGGCCAGCCACCGTTGGCTGACTACCGATCCGCCTGCGTGACGATTGGTCGCCAGGTCAGTGTCCGGCTCCCTGACGGATCCGAGCTCGTGGGCCTGGCCGAGGGCGTCGCCGACGACGGGCGCCTGATGGTGCGCGAGGGCGCGAACACGGTCATCGTCGCCGCGGGCGACGTTATCCATGCAACGATCTGACCATGGCCTACCCCACGAAGCTGCTGTCGCCCGACGAGACCATCAAGTTCGAGACCAAGCCGCACTGGCGCGCACTCATTGCTCCTGCTGTCGTGCTCATCTTCACGGTCTTCGGATTCGCCCTGCTCTTCACCTGGGCGGTGAGTCAGAGCGACTGGCTCAGCTGGCTACGGTGGCCGATTCTCGTCGGAGCCATCCTCATTCTCGTCCTCTGGGCTATCGGTCCGTTCCTGCGCTGGCTCACCACCGACTACGTGTTCACTGACCGGCGGGTGATCACTCGCATGGGAATCATCTCCAAGCGTGGGCGCGATGTTCCCCTCTCGAAGATCAACAACGTGTCCTTTGTCGTTCCCGCCCTGGGCCGGCTGCTCAATTACGGCGAGCTGCAGATCCAGTCGGCTGGCGAGAATGAGGGCCTGACTATTCGCGACGTGCCGAATGTCGAGGAGATTCAGCGCGACGTGTACCAGTTCATCGAGTCCGATGATGCCCGTCGGCGCACCGGCGGCTCCTCCCCGCTCACTGACGGCTCCTGATCTCGCACGCTGCCGATAGCCTTGGCAGGTGAGCGAACAGCCTGATCCCGCCCCTCGCGTCGGCATGGTCGGCGGTGGCCAGTTGGCTCGCATGTCGGCCGCACCAGCGGCGGCACTTGGCATCGGATTCAGGGTTCTCGCCGCCTCCGCAGGGGAGTCAGCGGCGCAGGTGGTCAATGACGTCTATCTCGGCTCCCATGACTCCATCGATGACCTGAAGGCCTTCGCGCGCGGGCTCGATGTGATCACCTTCGATCATGAGCACGTCCCGCCCGCGTACCTCGAGCAGCTCGAAGCATTGGGTGTGGCAGTTCGACCCGGACCCTCGGCCCTGTTCCACGCGCAGGACAAATTACACATGCGCCGCGCGCTCAGTGATGCGGGCATCCCGTGCCCTGCATGGGCGGAAGTTCAGGACTTGCGAGGCGTCGCTGACTTCGCCGAAGTTGTCGGCTGGCCGATGGTGCTCAAGACCTCGCGTGGCGGATACGACGGCAAGGGCGTGTGGGTCGTCCATTCCCTCGACGAAGCCGAGAAGGTCATCTCGCTTCCACTTCCGGCAGGTGCTGCATGGCTTGCCGAGCAGTGCATCGATTTCGTGCAGGAGCTCTCAGCGCAGGTCGCACGCTCACCGCATGGCCAGGCCGTGGCGTACCCGATCGTGCGCACCGTGCAGGCCAATGGCATCTGTGCTGAAGTCATCGCCCCGGCTCCAGGGCTGCCCAATGAGCGCGCGGTGCAAGCCCAGCGCATCGCACTTCAGATCGCGCAGGACCTCAATGTCACCGGCATGCTCGCCGTCGAGCTGTTCGACGATGGCTACGACCTCTTTGTCAACGAGCTCGCGATGCGTCCGCACAATTCGGGCCACTGGAGCATCGAGGGTGCGGTCACGAGTCAGTTCGAGAATCACCTGCGCGCGGTGCTCGACCTTCCTCTGGGCAGCCCCGCGCTCAAGGCGCAGCATGCAGTGATGGTGAACATCCTCGGCGGCGACGTCGGCGATCTCTACTCGGCGTACAAGCACGTCATGGCGCGCGATCCCGGGCTGAAGGTGCACCTGTATGGCAAGGCCGTGCGCCCTGGCCGCAAGGTCGGGCACGTCACCGTGCTGGGCAATGACCTCGATGACCTGCTGGCCAGGGGCCGTCACGCGGCCGATTACTTCTCGGGCAGAATTGACGAATAGTCATCCGACAGGAGATTCCATGAGTGGCACCACCTCATCAGCCGGAGCACCCCTCGTCGGCATCGTCATGGGCAGTGACTCTGACTGGCCGGTCATGCAGGCAGCGGCAGCCGCGCTCGAGGAATTCGGAGTGAGCTTCGAGGTGGGCGTGGTCTCCGCGCATCGCATGCCGCAGGAGATGGTCGACTACGGCACGTCGGCCGTAGCTCGCGGTCTCAAGGTCATCATCGCCGGTGCCGGTGGTGCCGCGCACCTGCCGGGCATGCTCGCCTCGCTGACTCCGATTCCGGTCATCGGCGTGCCCGTGGCGGTCGGCACTCTCGACGGCATGGATTCCCTGCTGTCGATCGTGCAGATGCCTGCCGGTGTTCCCGTCGCGACTGTCGCCATCGGCAATGCCCGCAATGCCGGGCTTCTGGCCGCGCGCATCCTCGGCGTGGCTGACGAGGAACTTCGCGACGCCATGGTCACCTTCCAGGGTGATCTCAATGCGGCGGCAAAGGCCAAGGGCCAGAACCTCGCGCGCTAGGCAACAGTGATGAAGCCACCTGTACTTCGCGCCGTGACGAACGACGAACACGGCGTTCGCGTGAGCTGGTTCGAGCTCTTCTACGACCTAGTTGTGGTCGCGAGCGTCAGTCACGGAAGTCATCTCTACGGCGAGCATCCCACCTGGACGATGGGCACCTGGCTCGCAGCGAGCCTCGTCATGCTGATGACCTTCTGGATGCTCACGATCGTCAGTCATAACCTCTACCCGGGTGATGGAATCCTGCGTCGCTTCCTCATCATCGTGCAGATGGTGGCGCTCGTGGTCGCCTCACTGTCCTTGGGTCGCGGTGATGAGGGGCTTCCTGACTCCATCGGCTTCGCGGCGCTGGCCATTGCCTTCGTGTCCATTGCCCTGCTCTACTGGAGCTGCGGACGAAAGTTTGAAGTGCCATCCTCGGCAGCTCGCGTGATCACGCCGTCCTGCTTTCTCGCGGCCGCGGTGATGCTGGCGGGCGTGTTCGTCCCGACGAATGGGGGCGTGCTCTCCAATCCGATCACCTGGGTCTTCGCCATCGGAATGCTCTGCGGAATCGTTCCCCTGCTCTTCATGGTGCTCAATCACCGCACGACCTTCGCGCAGATCAACGCGGAGCATCTCAGCGAGCGCATGGGTCAGCTCGTGCTGATCGTGCTGGGCGAGTCATTCGTGAGCCTGATCTTCAGTCTCAGTGGCGTGTCCCGGATCCCGAACCCCCTGTACTTCATCGTCGACTTCATCGTCGTTCTCTCGATCTGGACCCAGTACTTCACCGGCGTCGTGCCCGCGGGAGTTCCTGCCACGGCAGCGCGTGTGCGCCTCTGGCTCCTGCTCCACGTGATCTTCATCTTCGGGGCTATCGCCACGGCCGGTGGCTTTGCTGCCCTGACCCTCATCCCCTTCGGTGAAGCACCCACGTCGCAGAGCTTCTGGACCCCGCTGCCGCTCTTTTACGTGATGTTCGGGCTCCTGGGGTTGTCGATTCTCAGCCGTCGTCCGCGATCAGCGTGGTTGAGCGAGGCCATCATCGTGCTCCTGCTTGCCGCGCTCTCGGTGCTGGCCCTGTGGGTTATCCCCGACCAAGCCCGATGGCTGACCCTGGTAGGCGCTGCGCTCGTGATCGTTGATGCGGCCATCAGCGTGGCACCCGTCAGGCGACGAGTCTTCGCCTAAGCGCGCGACCACTCAATCCCAGGGCAGCGGTCCATGATCATCGTCACGCCGGCATCCTCGACGCGCCTCGCCGCGTCGTAGTCGACAACGCCGAGCTGGAACCAGATCGCTCCCGCGCCGACCACGAGGGCATCGTCAGTGAGTGCGCCCACTCGCTCGGAGTTCACGAACATGTCGACGACATCAGGTGCGCCGTGCACTGCCGCCGCCTCGGCTATCGAGGCGAAACCCTGCTCGCCATGCACGCTCTCGGCGCGCGGGTGGATCGGGATGACACGCTTGCCATGCGCCACGATGGTGCGCGCGACGGCGTACGCGGTGCGGGAGGGGTTGTTGCCGAGACCCACCACGAACCACAGACTCGAGTCATCGAGAACTCCGCGGATGCGCGCAGGCTCGTTCATGCAGTCGGGCGGCCCAGGGCGCGGTAGGTCCAGCCGGCCGCACGCCACTTCGCGGGGTCGAGGGTGTTACGCGCGTCGATGACGTGAAGTGACGTGGCCACGGCGGCGGCCTTCGCGGGGTCGAGCTCGCGGTACTCGCGCCACTCGGTCAGATGCAGCACGAGTTCGGCGTCGGCAAGTGCCGTCATGACATCTTGCTCATAGCCCAGTTTCGGGTAGATGCGTGCGGCGTTGGCCAGTGCCTTCGGGTCGTGCACGGTGACATTTCCGCCCTCGTTGTGGATCGTTGCCGCCACGGCGAGCGAGGGAGAGTCGCGCACGTCGTCGCTGTCGGGCTTGAATGCGGCGCCGAGCACGACGACCTTCTTGCCATCGAAACTTCCACCGACCGCGGCGCGGGCGAGATCGACAGTATGCGCGCGGCGACGGAGATTGATCTGGTCGACCTCGCGCAGGAAGGTCAGGGCCTCCTCGGCACCAATCTCGCCGGCGCGCGCCATGAAAGCGCGAATGTCCTTGGGCAGGCAGCCGCCACCGAAGCCGAGACCGGCCGCGAGGAAGCGATTGCCGATGCGCGGGTCATAGCCGATGGCCTCAGCGAGCTTGGTGACATCGGCGCCCGCGGCCTCGCACACCTCGGCCATGGCGTTGATGAAGGAGATCTTCGTCGCGAGGAAGGAGTTAGCGGCGACCTTGACGAGCTCGGCTGTCGGGAAGTCGGTGACGAGGAAGGGAATGCCCTCAGCCAGCAGCGGCGCGTACACCTCGCGCAGGAGCTGCTCACTGCGCTCGGAGCGCACGCCGACCACTAGGCGATCGGGGTGCAAGGTGTCCTCGACAGCGAAGCCCTCACGCAGGAACTCGGGGTTCCAGGCCACCTCGACTCCTTCGACGGACGCGAGGTTCGCGGCGATGGTGTCAGCGGTACCCACGGGTACCGTCGACTTGCCGACCACGAGATCGCCGGGCTTCAGGTGCGGGGTCAGGGCGGTAATCGAGCCGAAGACCTGGGTCATGTCGGCGGCGTGCGAGCCGGCCTGCTGCGGGGTGCCCACGCAGATGAAGTGCACGTCGGCGAACGCGCCGGCTTCCTCGAAGCTGGTGGTGAAACGGAGGCGGCCCGCCTCGATGTTGCGGGCGAGTACCTCATCGAGGCCAGGCTCATAGAACGGCACTCGGCCGCTGCGCAGCAGCTCCACCTTGGCGGGGTCGACGTCGACGCCGATCACCTCGAAACCGAGCTCGGCCATGCATGCGGCATGGGTCGCGCCGAGGTAGCCGGTACCGATGACAGAAAGACGTGGGGCCATGCCAGAAGGCTAGTGGGGAGCAGGCTGGGAGCCGAACCTCTACGCTGGGTCCGTATCTGTGGTGTCTGACAAGTTTTGAGGAGCATCGTGGGCCTGGCCGCCAATCCGGACTTCACCCTTTTCGCCCTGCCGGAGGAGCATCAGGCCCTCCGCGAGGCGGTGGCACAGTTCGCCGATGAGAAGGTGGCCCCCTTCGCGGCCGAGATCGACGAGACCGGAGTCTTCTCGCGAGAGGTGTACGACTCTCTCGTGGCGGCCGACCTCCACGCCATCCACATCCCCGAGCAGTTCGGCGGCCAGGGCGGCGACGCTCTCGCTGCCTGCCTGGTGATCGAGGAGCTCTCTCGAGTATGCGCCTCGACCGGCCTGCTTCCCGCAGTGAACAAGCTCGGCACCTTGCCGCTGATGATCGCTGCCGATGACAATCTGCTGCAGCGCTACCTGCCTCAGGTGGCGTCCGGTGAGGCGATGTTCTCGTACGCACTCAGCGAGCGCGAGGCCGGAAGCGACGCCGCGTCGATGAAGACACGGGCCGTGGCAGATGGCGATGCCTGGGTGCTCAATGGCCAGAAGAGCTGGATCAGCAACGCGGGCGAGTCGACCTACTACACGGTCATGGCTGTCACTGATCCGTCAGCGGGCGCGCGTGGCATCTCGGCATTCGTCATTCATGCTGATGACGAGGGCTTCTCCCTCGGCACGCCGGAGCGCAAGCTCGGCATCCATGGGTCGCCGACCCGCGAGATCCTGTTCGACAATTGCCGCATCCCTGCTAATCGCATCGTGGGGGAGCCGGGTACTGGTTTCAAGACGGCCATGAGCACCCTCGACCACACTCGCATCACGATCGGTGCGCAGGCACTGGGCATCGCGCAGGGGGCGCTGAACGTGGCGACGGCCTATGCCAAGGATCGTCAGCAGTTCGGCAAGTCAATCTCGTCCTTCCAGGCGATTCAGTTCATGCTCGCTGACATGGCGATGAAGGTCGAGGCCGCACGTCAGCTCGTCTACGCCGCTGCTGCCAAGAGCGAGCGTGGCGATGCCGATCTCACCTTCTTCGGTGCCGCGGCCAAGTGCTTCGCCTCGGATGTCGCGATGGAGGTCACCACCGACGCCGTGCAGGTGCTCGGCGGCGCCGGTTACACCCGCGATTGGCCGGTCGAGCGCTACATGCGCGATGCCAAGATCACCCAGATCTACGAGGGCACCAATCAGGTCCAGCGAATCGTCATGGCCAAGCAGTTGCTCTCCCGCCTGAACTAAGTGCCCGCCGTTACAGTGAACCTGTGACTGGGCACCCATCGACGCCGCCTGCCTGGCCGGCAGGGGTCCGAGTCCGCCAGAAGGGCTCGCGATGGCGAATCGACCTCCCGGGCGTCCACTCACTCCAGGAGGCCACCGGCCTTGCGGCAGGTGCAGGGCACGTGCGCGAACTCGAGGTGCGTCTCGGTACCTGGAAGTCGCCGAAGGGCTGGTCGGGTACGCCGGAGCTCGCCGAGGTTGCTGCCCTGGAGTTCAAGCCCAAGGGTGATGGTGTGCGACTTCGCCTCGCCTTCGCCCCCGATGTCGATGCCTCGGTCGCGCTGGGCGCCGCAGTGCGCGTCCTGCGTCCGAGTCTTCCGCTGAATCACTTCGCGAGCGTCGCCGTCGGGCACGGCGGTTCTCGCCTCGCTGCGCTGGCCGCTTGCGTGAACGCCGCCCCCGGTCGAGATGCCGACCTCGTGCTCGAGGGCGCCGACTGGGATGTCGACCCCACCATTCATCGACCGGTGGGCCGACGCTCGGATCTCGTACCGAAGGTGATCACGATGCCTGCATTCGATTCCGAGCTCACCGCCGTCGACGTCGCAGGACTGCGCACGACGACGGGAGTGATCACACCGTCGGTCGATTGCCGTCTGCGGCACCAGCTGGAGGCCTGCGGCGTGCTCGTCGCAGCTTCACGAGAAGGGCTTCCGAAGGACGACGATCAGATCGGATGGCAGGTGGCATCCCTCGCCGCTCGCCGGCATGCCCTGCGCTCCCAGACTCCTGCCGCGCGGCTCAACGACTGGCCATCGGTATCCGCGGTGCTCCTCACTCATCGAGGTGACTTCCTCGATCACGCATTACGCCAGCTCGCAGGCATCAGGTATCCGCGAATCGAGATCGTGCTGGCGATTCACGGCAATGCGGTCTCTGATGAGCAGGTGCAGAGCGCGGTCGCGCAGCACCCACACTCGGTGCGGGTTATTCGAATCGACTCTGACGTCATCTTCGGCACCGCAATGCAGATGGCGTGCGATGCATCTGACGGGCAGCTCATCACCAAGATCGACGATGACGACTTCTACGGCCCTGAGCATGTCTGGGATCTCGTGCTCGCTCGGATGTACTCCGGAGCGCAGGTCACGGGCAAGTCACTCGACTGGATTCGAGTCGAGTCAGCCGATCTGACGGTCTTTCGTCCCACGTATGCGGCAGAGAAGTACGCGGATTTCGTCGCGGGGGGCACGATGCTGATGTCACGAGCGGATCTCGCTGACATCGGCGGCTGGCTTCCGGTGGCCAAGCACATCGATCGCGCACTTCTCGATGCCTTCCTCGCGGACGGCGCGCTCGTGTACCGCACGACCGGGCTCGGGTACGTGTACGTGCGCCACGGCAGTGGGCACACGGCGCAGGTGAGCGATGAGCACTTCCTGACCAAGAATGCCGCACGCTGGTCGGGCCTGATCAGGCACGAGGAATTCGGCACCGCCCATGGGTAGCACGCCCCCGGTCACCGTGATCATGCCGATCCTGAATGAGGAGCTCCACCTCGTCGACTCGGTGAACCGCATCCTGGCCCAGGAGTACGAGGGAGAACTCGATGTCGTGCTTGCTGTTGGGCCATCGAAGGATCGCACTCGCGAGGTGGCCGAAGAACTTCAGCGCACCAGCGATCGTGTCACTGTCGTCGACAATCCCACGGGTCGCACGCCTGCCGGTCTGAATGCGGCGATCGCTGCCGCCACGGGTGAGGTTATCGTGCGCGTTGATGGCCACGCGATGATCCCGTCTGAATACGTGGCGATCGCAGTAGAGACCCTGGAGCGCACCGGAGCCGACAACGTCGGCGGCATCATGGCAGCCGAGGGAGTCACGCCATTCGGCATCGCGGTGGCTCGGGCGATGACCTCCACGTTCGGGGTCGGCGGTGCCTCCTTCCACGTGGGCGGTGGCGAGGGTCCGGCACTCACCGTCTACCTCGGCACTTTCCGTCGAAGCGCGCTTGATCGCGTGGGCGGGTATGACGAGACCATGGTGCGTGCACAGGACTGGGAGATGAACCTGCGCATTCGCGAGACCGGTGGCCTGATCTGGTTCACTCCGGCGATGCTCGTCACGTATCGCCCGCGCGCCTCGGTCAGGTCACTTGCTCGCCAGTATCACGATTACGGTCGCTGGCGTCGCGAGGTCGTGCGTCGTCATCCCGACACGCTCTCGTTGCGCTACCTCGCCGCACCGGTGGCCGTCGCGGCCATCGCGGTCGGCCTGGTGCTGCTCGTGCTGGGTCTGGCCGTCGGCCAGCAATGGCTGGCGCTCCTCGGTCTGATCCCTCCTGTCGGCTACCTGCTCGCAAATCTTCTCGCGAGCCTGGTCAGTGCGATGGGTACGCCGCGGCTTCGACTGCGTTCCGCGCTCTGGCTTCCGATCGTCTACGGCACCATGCACCTGACCTGGGGCGCAGGCTTCCTGCGTGGCGGCGCCGGGCGGGATTCCTGATGGCGTGGTTCCGGCGTACTCGACCGCTGAGGTGGGCAGTCGTCGTGGCCTCGCCCAGTGGCGACGCCGGTGATCAATGGGGCGACACATGGTTCGGGCGTGATCTGGTCGATGCGCTTACTCGTCACGGTGAGCAGGCACGACTCGTCTACCGAGGCGGCGCGAGCACGGAGGCGCGCGACAAGGATGACGTCGTCCTCGTCCTGCGCGGCTTGCGTCGCGTGACACCCAGACGCGCGGGCAATACCTGGCTGCTCTGGGTGATCTCGCATCCCGAGCTCGTTGATGAGACTGAGTTCGCGGAGTACGACCGAGTGTTTGCCGCGAGTCCGACCTGGCGCCGTGACAGTGTCACTGCGCTCCTGCAGGCAACGAACTCTCGGCGCTTCACCCCCAGTGCAGGAGTTCCGGACTCGGGGGAGAGGTACCTGTTCGTCGGATCCACTCGCGGCGAGTACCGCGCGATCGTCCGCGATGCCATCGCCGCGGGCGTCCCGCTGGGCGTGCACGGCGTCGGCTGGAGCGAGTTCATCGATGCAGAGTTCATTCGCGGTGAATTCCTGACCAATGACGAGGTTCCCGCTGCCTACGCTTCGGCAGGAGTGGTGCTCAACGACCACTGGCCGGAGATGGCTGCGGACGGATTCCTGTCGAACCGACTCTTCGACGCCGTGGCGGCAGGTGCGCGCGTGATCAGCGATGAGGCCGCCGGCCTGCAGCAGATATTCGGTGACGCAGTGGTCACGTACTCAACCGCCGAGCAGCTGCGCAAGATTCTGCATGCACCGCTTGATTCCGCGTTTCCCTCGCGAGAGCGGCGACTCGCGAATGCCGAGCGCATCGCGATCGAGCACTCCTTCGATGCCCGCGCCGCGCAGCTCATCGCGACAGCACACGAGATTCGCGGTGCGCGATGACCGCCACGCCCGAGGTGAGCATTGTTCTGATCACCTTCAATGACGCGAAACGCCTACCGAAGGCACTTCGCTCGCTGACCCGCCAGACCCTGGCGTCGCTTGAGATCATCGTGGTCGACGATGCATCCACCGACAACACGGCCGAGGTCGTAGCGAAAGTAGCCGCGGCCGACCCGCGAGTTCGATACGTGCGTCTCGAGCAGAACTCGGGTGGGTGCAGCAGGCCGCGTAATCGGGGCATCGCCGAGTCCACCGGTCGCTGGGTCATGTTCTGCGACTCCGACGATGAGTATGAGCGCCACGCCGCGAAGAACCTGCTCCTGGCAGTGGAGGCCGCGAATGCAGATCTCGGATGCGGAGTAGTCGAGCGCGTGGACTCACGCACCGGCAAGCACGTGCGGTGGCGCGAGGAGTCGCATGAGGCGGCCACGCTGGATTCCATCGACGAGAGACTCTCGCTCATCTACGACACGGTGAGTGTCAACAAGATCTATCGCCGCAGCATGCTGATCGACCAGGGGATCCAGTTCCCCGAGGGAATCCTCTACGAGGATCAGCTGTTCACCATGCAGGCCTTCGTCCGTGCCTCACGCATCGCAGTGATCCCGCAGACCGTGTACTTCTGGAATGTCGATCGCGTGAGCGATGAGCTCTCGATCACCCAGCGTCGACGTGAACTGCGCAATGTGAGCAGCCGTATCGCCGTGAACAGGCTGATTGACCAATTTCTCTCAGAGAACGGTTCTGACGCCCTGCGGGCTGCGAAGGCGTTCAAGTTCCTCTCCCATGATCTCTACCTCTACCTGGCGGTCATCCTCGATGTCGATGACTCCACGGCTCGGGCACTCGTCGATGAGCTTCATCCATACGTCTCGACCGTCGATCTCGATGGTGCCGAACGGCTGCGCCCGCTCCTCAAAGTGGCGGTGTATCACCTGCTGATGGGAGACATCGAGGGCATTCGACGGTCAATGCGCTTCATCAAGTGGTCCGCCAGTGTCGATGGCACCGTGCAGGTTCGCGACGGACGTGAATTGTGGGTCTGCACGAGTGATCACCCTGCTGGCGATGTGGCCGGTCATGCTGCGGATTGGTGGCTCGATGTCACGGTGCAGGGCATCGCTCGAGTCCCGATCACGCAGCGGCGGTACTGCCACCAGCTAGCTGACGTGACAGAGGGAACTGTGCTCCTCGGCGGAAGCACGGCTGACTACCTCGACTCGATTGCCGACGTCGATCGCATCAGCCTGGTGGCACTTTGCGATGGGCGAGTAATCGCTCGCGCCAATGCCGTCCTCGAGCATGTGACGCCATTGCACTGGGAATGGCGCGCGGTCGAGGAATTGCGGCCGTCGGGGAAGATTGCCATCGGTGATCGCGGACAACTCGCGATCGAGCTGGTGATCGGAGACCTGGTCAACATATCGATCGTCCGGGCAAGCGACGTGCGCACCGGAACGACCCTGCCTATTCGACTCGGTCTCGCGCGCACCGAAGGACTCCACCTGGAATCCCGCGACTTCGGCGTAGTGGGCTGGCGAGTAATTCGTCGCTCGCCGATCAGTCTCGCCCGCGCCGGGATTCGCAAGGCGTGGATGAGGCTCCCGGGAGCCAAGGCGGTGGCGTCGGCGCTCACGCGCCTTCGTCAGGGTGTGCTTCCGCGCTGGGCAGCGGCTGTAGGCAGTCGACTGTCGGTGACCGAGAGTGCGGTGTTCTCTTGTGATCACGGGCGTCGGTATGACGGTCATCCTCGAGTGATCAGCGAATACCTCCGCACGGCGGAGCCACGGTTACGTCAGTACTGGATCGATGCTCACGGCAGCCTTGAGATGCCGGACGACGTGAAGCCGCTGCGCCCCGCCACGATCAGCGGTGCCTGGAATCTGGCTCGCGCCCGTTATTGGATCGATGACTTCGGCATAGATCCGGCCATTCGAATGAACCCGCGCACCGCCTACCTGCAGACCTGGCACGGCGTGGCCCTCAAGCGAGTCGGCTCTGATGCACCTGATTGGTCGCTCACCCCTGTGCGTAAGCGTCGCCCCTCCCGCGCGAATCTCTCGCGCTGGAATGCCCTCGTAGCACCGTCCGAGTTCTTCGCCGGGACGACAGCAAGGGCCATTGGATTCGAGGGCCCGGTCATCGCCGACTGCACGCCATTTGGCGACGCAGTTCTTGCCGCATCGCGGGAGACCAACCTGCGCGCCCGACTGGATCTGCCATCACATCGCATGGTGGTTGTCTACGCGCCCACGCGTTCCCTCGCGCGCACTGGCGAGTCGAAGCTCGATCTCGAAGCGTGGTGGCGCGCCTTCGGCGATCGCGCCTATCTGCTGGTGCGCTCGCATCCGTCTGACCCGCTTTCCGTTCCGGCGCGATGGAACAATGCCATCCGGGATATCTCGAACGAGGATGACTATGCCTCGTTCCTCGGCGCTGCTGATGTGCTCATCACCGACTACAACTCGGCGCTCTTCGACTTCGCCAGGCTGAAGCGTCCGATCGGCTTCCTCGTACCCGACCACGATGAATACGCGCGTCGCACAGTGGGGCTGTACCTCGATCTCGAGCGCTCTGCTCCCGGGCCGCTGCTGCGCGCTAACGCGGAGTTGCACACCTGGTTCGAGGAGGTTCTGAGTGGCACGGATCCCATTCCGCCTCAGCGCCGCACTGACTTCATCTCGATGTTCGCAGGGCAAACCGATGGCACGGGGGCTGCCCGGGCATTCGCGGCCCTGAGGGAGCTCGCATGAGTTCCCGGATGATCATCCTGGCCAACAACATCGACGAAGTCGGTGGCGCGCAGCGCGTGGCGCACTCATTGGCGCAAGGCTTCGCTCACCGCGGTTTCGAGGTTGAGCTCGTGGGCGTTGTGCCGCATGAGCCCCGGCATCAGTTCACTGTCGATCCCGCGTACCGAGCGATTACGCTCGCCGATCGCCCGCTGCCCTCGACCAGTGATCCGGCCGGGCGCAAGCGTGCCCGCACGGCAATTCTGCGCTCGTTACAAGCACTGCTCGATGCGGGTGAGCCGGGCATCATCATTACGACGCAACTATGGGCAATGGAACATCTCGAGGAAGTCGATCATCGCGGCTGGCGGATCATCGGCCAGTACCACTCGTCATTCGAGGCGGCAGCCGCCGGACGCGACCTGGTTCGGGCGCAGAAGTCATATGCCGATGTCGATTCCTTCGTGCTCCTCACTCACGAGGATGCCGAGGCATTTCGTCGCGCCGGACTGAACAACACGTGCTGGATCCCTAATTCGGTCTCGTTCAGGCCAGCGGCACCTGCCGCCCTGAGCACTCGGGTGCTCACGTATCTCGGTCGTCTCTCTCCGGAGAAGGGCCCGCAGTTCCTGGTCGAGGCCTGGGGCCGAATAGCGGCTCAGCATCCGGACTGGTCTCTGCGCTTTGTCGGCAATGGTCCTGATGAGCCTGCGATTCGAGCCATGGTCGATCGACTGCCTGAGGGTGCTGAGCGCATCGAATTCCTGGCACCGGTCTCGGATCCCGAGCGAGTGCTGCTCTCCAGCGACATCGTGGTGTTGCCATCGCTCGTTGAGGGCTTCCCACTCGCGATTGCGGAAGCGATGGCCTGCGGCGTGCCCGTGGTTGCCGCTGACTGCTCGGCTGGTGTGCGAGCACTTATCGATGACGGAGTGACGGGCCTGATTGCCGCACGCGGTGATGCCGGGGATCTCGCGCATCAGCTCACCTGGCTGATGGAGTCCGAGGGCCTGCGCCGGGAGTTCGGTGCGGCGGCCCGGGCGCGTGCGGAACGACTGTCGCCCGAGGCGATCTTCGCTCGCTGGGAACTTCTGTTCGCTGACGTCTTGCGCTGAGTACGGGAGAAGGGACTTGAACCCTCACGTCCGAAGACACAGGATCCTAAATCCTGCGTGTCTGCCAATTCCACCACTCCCGCGTGATGGCGAAAGTCTACGACAGAGCCGAATGCCGGCTAGATCTCCAGGTCGCGCATGAGCTTCGAGACGTGCCCGGTGGCCTTCACGTTGTAGAAGGCGTGCTCGATCTTGCCCTTGGCGTCGATGACGAAGGTCGAGCGGATCACGCCGGTGACGGTCTTGCCGTACATCATCTTCTCTCCGAAGGCGCCGTAAGAGGCGAGCACCGACTTATCGGGATCGCTGAGAAGCGTGAAGGTCAGGTGGTCGTGCTCGCGGAACTTCGCGAGCTTTTCCGGCTTGTCGGGGGAGATGCCGATGATCACGAGATCCTGCTTCGCGAAGGCCTTGAGATTGTCGCGGAAGTCGCAGGCCTGCTTGGTGCAGCCAGGGGTCATCGCGGCAGGATAGGCATACAGCAGTACGCGCTTGCCCGCGAAGTCCGAGAGTTTCACCGTCTTTCCCGTGTCGTCGAGAAGTGCGAAGGCCGGGGCCTTGTCGCCGGGTTCGAGTCTCATCTGGTCACCACCGGTGCTAGTTCGGCTACGTCATGATGCTTGTCGAGTCCGGCGGAACGGCGCAGGCCGCGGCTGCCGGTGATGGCGAGAACGATAACGAAGATGGCGGCGCCGACGAGAACGATCATTGTGCCCGAGGGAACGCCTGCGTAGTAACTGGCATACATGCCGACGAATCCGCAGAACATGCCGATGCCGGTGCTCCAGGCCAGCATCTTGCCGAAGGAGTCGGTCAGCATGCGGCCGATCACAGCCGGGATCACCAGCATTGCTGCCACGAGGGTCACGCCGATCACGGTCAGTGTGGCCAGGATCGCAAGGGAGAGCACGATCATGAGCATGGCTTCGAGCCGTGCGACACGAACGCCCGAGACGTCGGCGACATCGGGATCGAAGGTCGAGAAGATCAGCGCCCGGTAGCGCAGGAAGACAAACACCGCGGCCAGAATGCTGACGGCCACGAGCCCGATGATCTGCTGGATGCTGATGCCCAAGATGCTGCCGAACAGGGCGTTCTCGAATGAGGGCCCGCTGGTGCCGAATTTCGCGAAGAGGGCCACGCCAAGCGCGAACGACGCAGTCGTGATCACGCCGATGGCAGCATCGGCACCGACCCTGCCCTTGCGCGCCACGGTGGTGATGGCGATGGCCGAGGCAACGCCCCACAGGCCCGCGCCCAGCATGTAGAACTGAGCGGCAAAGAGCTGAGAGGCGGCGAATCCGCCGAAGATCGAGTGCGAGAGCCCGTGGCCGATGTAGCTCATGCCGCGCAGCACGATGAAGACGCCGATGAAACCCAGCAATGCCCCGGAGAGAGTCGCGACGATAAGACCCTTGTTGAAGAACGCATAGGAGAGCGGCTCGAACAGGACATCCATTACATGGCCTCCGTCCGGATCTCGGGTGCCCCATCGACGACCACGAGCATGCCCAGGTGTTCGAGCACCTCCATGCGCGCGCCGAAGGTCTCCTCGAGAACGGCAGGCGTGATGACCTCGGCAGGGGGGCCATCGGCGACGATGCGCTTGTTCACGCACACCAGATGGGGTAGGTGCGCAGCCATGCCGTTGAGGTCATGAGTGGTGAGCACAATCGCTACGCCGTCCTCGTGAAGATCGCCGAGCAGGTGCAGGATGTCGTGACGGGTCGATACGTCAACGCCACTGGTGGGCTCATCGAGCAGGAGCAGTTGCGGCTCACGTAGGAGTGCTCGGGCAAGGAACATCCGCTGCTGCTGACCGCCGGAGAGCTCGCGGATGTGACGCTGCGCGAGATCGGCGATGCCCAGGCGATCGAGCACGCTCATCACGCGTGCACGCTCAGCTGCACTGGCCCACGGAAGGCGCCGGCCGTGTGTGCGCGACATCAGCACGCATTCGAAGACGGTGATCGGGAAGTTCCAGTCGACGGTTTCGAGCTGCGGCACGTAGGCCACTCGCAGATCGGGCTCGGTCGTCAACGTGCCCGCGACCGGCTTCAGGGTGCCGAGCAGCAAGCGCAGCAGCGTGGTCTTGCCGGCGCCCGACGGGCCGACAATGCCGGTGAACTGATCCTCATGCACGTGAAAGTCGACGTGATCGAGCACGATCTGCTTGTCGTAGCGAGCAGAAACGTGATCGAGACGAACGAGAATCTCGCCGACACCGGTTCCGGTCATTGCGGGTACACCGCCGAGTCCTTGACCTTGGGCGTGATGTCGACGGCGTCGAGATTCGTGGTCGTGCCGCCGAGGGCTCGGACCATCGTGGTGTAGTCGTACTTCATCAGGCCCAGCCAGGAGTGCTCGGTGTCGCCGGGAGCCCCGGGAAGATCGTCATCGCGCAGCGAGCTCTCGTAGGTGGCGCCCGTGGCGGTGCCGATCTCCTCGAGCACCTTGGACGGGAAGACCTCGGAACCGAAGATCACCGGTACCTGCTGCGCCTTCACCTGGTCGATGAGCGCGGCGACCTCGGAAGGCGAGGGATCCTCGAAGTTCTTCGGCTGAAGTGCACCGATGACCTGCCAGCCGAAGTCCTTCGCGAAGTAGGCATAGGCATCGTGGTAGGTCAGCAGCTTCAGGGCTCCATCGGGCACAGTGGCCTGATCGGCTCGCAATGCATCGGCGAGTGCGGTGGCCTGCGCCGCGAAGGTGTCGTAGTTGGCCGCGAAGTAGGCAGCATTGCCCGGATCACGCTTCGACAACTCATCGCGAATCACTGCCGCGTACTTGATCGCGTACAGCGGGTCGGTCCACAGGTGAGGGTTCGGCTTGCCCTCCTCCTTCGGGAAGGAGAAGTCGTAGATGTACTCGGATTCGGGGATCACGCTGGTGCCGATCTCGACCAGGTCGGCGCCGGACTTCATGTTCGCCTTCGCCAGCTCAGCCGTGGGATCTTCGAGCTTGAGGCCATTGACGAACACGATGTCGGCATCGCTGAGGAGCCTGGCGACGGAAGGCTCGGGTTCGAAAGTGTGGCTGTTCGTGCCCTCGGGAACGATTCCCTCGACTCGTGCCCTGTCTCCGGCGATGGCCGCGGCGATGGAGGTGATGGGGGAGACCGTGGTGGCCACGAGCAGGCCCGTTGCGCTCTCCGCAGGGGCCGAGGAACCAGCCGACGAGCAGGCACCGAGCATGAGCGGCAGCACCACAAGCGCGGTGAGGGCAGGGCGAAGGCGCACGTAAGGATCCTAAAAGAGGTGTGGAGTACCTGCAAATCATATGCAATAAGGCGTAATCCCGCAGCGGGAAGCGAGTGACCTCGTGCCGTAGGCTGATGCCGTGACTGAGCCCAGCATTGTCGACCTCCAGGCCGAACTTGCCGCTGCCCGCGAGGAGCTCGCCGCCAGCATCGCCGAGCTCAAGGCGCAGGCAGCACCCGCCGCGATTGTCGAGCGCGGTAAGCGTGCTGTCACCGGATTCTTCACCACCGACGAAGGTGGCGTGAACGTCAAGCGCGTGGCGATCGTCGGCGGCGTCGTCGTGGGCATCGTCGCGATCAAGATCCTGCGTCGCCGCTGACGCGGGGGCGATTTGTCGCGGCCTTGAATCGCACGTTATGTTTCACCCACAACTGAATACCTCATCAAGAGGGGCAGAGGGAAACGGCCCAATGAAGCCCCGGCAACCTACCCAGCATTAATCGACGAGATTCCATCTCCGAGGCCGCTGGATTTCGGTGCCAACTCCGACCTGACAACCAGGACAGATGAGCAAGGAGAGAGGCCTCGTCATGACTGTTACCACCACACCCGCCATCGGCTCCGCCGTTGCACTGAAGTGTCGCGAGTGCGGCACTCGCTATCCGCTTGATGCGAGTTACGCCTGTTACGAGTGCTTCGGCCCCCTTGAGGTGGCCTATGAGCTTGGCAGCGTCACCCGTGCGCAGATCGAGAGCGGCCCGAACTCGATGTGGCGCTATGAGTCGTTGCTGCCCGTCGTGCCCGGTGCCGACGCTCGCCCGGGCCTGCAGGCCGGCTTCACGAAGCTGGTGCGTGCTGAGAACCTCGCCCGTGCGCTCGGCGTGAAGACCCTGTGGGTCAAGGATGACTCGGGTAATCCGACCCATTCATTCAAGGATCGCGTTGTCGCGGTGGCCCTCGAGAACGCCCGCCGTCTTGGCTTCGAGACCATTGCCTGCGCCTCAACGGGCAATCTCGCCAATGCGGTGGCTGCTGCCGGCGCACGAGCGGGCCTGAAGTCGGTTGTCTTCGTTCCGTCGAATCTCGAGGCCGGCAAGATCGTGACCACCGCGGTCTACGGCGGAACCCTGGTCGCCATTGACGGCAATTACGACGACGTCAATCGTCTGTGCACTGAGGTCGCGGCCTCGCGCAATTGGGGCTTCGTCAACGTGAACCTGCGCCCGTACTACGCCGAGGGCAGCAAGACGGTCGGTTATGAGGTGGCCGAGCAGCTCGGCTGGCGCCTGCCCGACGCTGTCGTCTCGCCAGTGGCCTCGGGCTCGCTGCTGACCAAGGTCGACAAGGCCTTCCGCGAGTTCGTCGATCTCGGCCTGGTCGATGATCACCCCTACGCGATATACGGGGCTCAGGCCACCGGATGTTCGCCCGTCTCGCAGGCATTCAACTCCGGCCAGGATGTCATCCGCCCCGTCAAGCCCGACACGATCGCGAAGTCACTCGCGATCGGCAACCCTGCAGACGGCCCTTACGCCCTCGATGTCGTCCGCCGCACCAACGGCGCGATCGCTGACGTCACCGATGAGGAAGTCGTCGAGGGCATCAAGCTGCTCGCGCGCACCGAGGGCATCTTCGCCGAGACCGCCGGTGGTGTCGTGGTCGCGACCTACCGCAAGCTGCTGCGCGAGGGTCGGATCGACCCCGGCGCAGAGACCGTACTTCTCAACACTGGCGATGGTCTGAAGACCCTCGACGCCGTTGAGGCAACCTCCAAGCCCACCATGGTCATCAGCCCGTCGTACGACGAGTTCGAGGCCGAATACTCGAAGGTCGTGTCATGAGCGCATCAGTCCGTATCCCCACCATCCTTCGCACCTACACCAGCGGCGTCGCTGAGGTTTCGGCCGAGGGCGCCACACTGCAGGATGTCCTGAACAGCCTGGATGCGCAGTACGCCGGCATAGCTGCACGCGTGCTTGACGACAACGGTGCACTGCGTCGTTTCGTGAACGTGTATGTCAATGACGACGATGTTCGCTTCCTTGACGGTCTGGCCACGCCGATCGCCGAGGGTGCAAGCATCTCGATCATTCCCGCAGTCGCCGGCGGCTGATCCATGGCTCGCTCCGACGTACTCGTCAGCACCGCCTGGGTCGCCGAGCACCTCGATGATCCGAACGTCGTCCTCATCGAGGCCGACGAAGACATCAGCATGTACTTCGAAGGCCACATCAAGGGTGCCGTGAGCCTCGACTGGCGTCGCGACCTCCAGGATCCCGTACGTCGTGACGTGATCAGCCCCGTGCAGTTCGCCGAGCTGATGTCGACCCTTGGAGTGAAGCCCGAGTCGACAGTGGTGCTCTACGCCGCGAATAACAACTGGTTTGCTGCCTATTCGCTCTGGTACTTCACCATGTACGGGCACCGCGACGTCAAGCTGCTCGATGGCGGTCGCAAGAAGTGGGAGCTCGATGGCCGTGAGCTGGTCAAGGACGCACCCGTTCGTGACCGCACCGACTACCCGGTGCCCTCCGAGGACTCCAGTCACCGTGCTCGCCGCGATGAGATCATCAGCGGTCTCGGCAGCCTGCAGGTCATCGACGTTCGATCACCTGATGAGTACTCCGGAGCCATGCTGGCCCCGTCTCACCTCCCGCAGGAGCAGTCGTACCGCCCCGGTCACATCCCGACGGCGATCAACGTTCCGTGGAACCTCGCAGCCAATAACGACGGCACCTTCAAGGCCAATGATGAACTCGCGCGGATCTACGCCGAGGCGGGCATTACCCCGGATCGAGTGACCGTGGCCTACTGCCGCATTGGCGAGCGCTCGGCGTACACCTGGTTCGTGCTGCATGAGCTGCTCGGCTGGGCAGACGTGCGTAACTACGACGGATCCTGGACGGAGTACGGCTCCCTGGTCGGGGTCCCGGTGGCCATTGGTGACGAGCCGGGATCAGCCGAGGGCAGTCGCTGATCCGCTGATGCGGGCTCGGGGGAGGGCGGATAAAGTCGAGTCCTCACACCCCGACATTTGGAGCACACATGACCATCGCTGTTGGCGATCGCATTCCCGAGGTTGACGTCCGAGTCATTCGTGATGGCGCACAGGCCGTCATCCCGAGCACCGAGGTTCTCGGCTCCGGTCGAGTCGTTCTCTTCGCCGTTCCCGGCGCCTTCACCCCGGGCTGCCACAAGCAGCACCTGCCCGGCTTCGTGTCGCAGGCGGCCGAGATCTCCGCTGCAGGCGTTGATTCGATCGTGTGCATGGGTGTCAATGACGCCTTCGTGATGGATGCCTGGGGCACCGTGCAAGGCGTCGGTGACTCGATCCTGATGGTCGCCGATCCCGCCGCTGACTTCGCCAAGGCCATCGGCATGGAGGTCGACGCCAGCGGCGCCGGCCTCGGCATCCGCTCGCAGCGTTACGCCATGGTCATCGAAGACGGCGTCGTCACCGCATTCATGCCCGAAGAGGGTGGCTTCAAGATCGAGGCCAGCACCGCCGAGTGCGTGCTGACCTCACTCAAGGGCTAGTTCCTACGAACGCCTTCGTCGCATAGCGGCGAATAGCACGACCAGCACGAGTCCGATCAGGACTCCGATGCCGAGCCCGAGCCATGGGTTACCACCCGTGGACTCGGGCTCCGTCGTCTCCGAGATGGGCACGGCCGATCCACTCGGCTCGGCTGTTGCGGCCGGGCTTGCAACGGCGCTCGCACCTGCGTCGGCAGGCGCATACGTGAAGCCGATCGCGCCGGTGACCGGATGACCGTCGGCTGAGACCACGCGGTACGCCGCCTGGTACTCGCCGGCCTGCAGATCAGCCGGCAAGGGAAGCTCGACAGTGTTGCCGGTCGGTTGCACCTTGGCACTGATCACATTGGTGCCGTCAGCTGCGTTCAGTGAAATCGAATCGGCGTCGGGCAGAAGTTCCTCGTCGAAGGTGAAGCTGATCGACGCGGGCGCCTCGCTGATGACGGATCCATCAGCGGGGGTCGAGGAGGTGAGCCCGGAGTGCGCTGACGCAGATGTGGCTCCCGCTGCCCAGACCACTGTCGAGATTGCGAGGATGGCGAGGATGCGCCTGGTCGTGCGTGAACTCATTGCTGCTCCGTCTCGGATGGCGGTCATGGGGTAAGTGTCGCAGTGCCGGTCGTGATGACCAGGGCACCCTTGGCACTGATCAACGTGGCTCGCATTGTCCAGGCACCTGAGAACGGCAGTACGCCGCTTGCCTCGGATGTTTTCCCGCGTGCATGCACCGGCCAGGTGAGTGATCCCTGCAGGCTCGGTGATGTCCAGATCACCTCACCCGAGGAGGCCTTGTTCGCGAAGGTCGCGGTCAGGGCGCCCGGGCGTGACCCGTTCAGACGAGTCGCGACGGAGGGTGTTGTACCGATGGATTGAGCAGGTCCACGAGCACCGGGCTTGCCGATGACGAAGGACACCGCACCATCGACCTGATGGCCGTCATTGGAGGTGATGCGGAACGTGGCGGTCGTGATTCCCGGCCTCAGCGCAGACGAGGGAGTCAGGGTCAGGACCGTTCCATTGATGGCTCCGTGTGAGGAAACCACTGCGCCGGACGCGTCGAGAATGCTCGAAGCATCGAGAGTCACCGCCTCGCTGAATGTCAGGCGGATCGTCGATGGAGCCTTCGCCACGAGGCTTCCGTTCGAGGGGGTGCTGCGGACGAGATCGGCGTGGGCGTACGCAGGTGCTGGGCTCACCAGCAGGAGAAGTGAGCCCAGCACTGCAGCCACAAGGGCTTTGCGCATCAGTGTCCGGTCGTTGCTGCGGCCGGTGCAACCACGGTGACCACGGGCGCCGGCATTGCCAACGTGGCCGTCGAGCCTGCGGTCGGGATCTCGATCCAGGTGTCGGCGCCGGCCTTCGAGGTGCCGACGAGACGCCCGTTGATCTTCGCGAAGATCTCGGCGTCCGCCGGGATCTTCGAGGCCTTCGTGGTCAGGCTGAACTTTCCGTCGGCGCCGATGGTGACATCGTGGGCAGTGAGCTGAGTGTCACCCACGAAGATCGCTGCCTTCTGCCCGGCGTACGCGGGCAGGAATCCGGTGATCGTCGACGTGGTGCCCTTGGATGCGACCTTGAGCTCGGCATTGCAGGTCTGCACCGCCTTGAAGTAGTACTTCTGGGCTGCCGAGCCAATCGCCGCCTTCGGCCAGGTGACGCGAAGACCGAACTCATCGAACTGATCGTCGGGAAGGCTTCCGCCCGACCAGGTGATGGTGTTGCCATTGTTGCTCGTGCTGATCTTCCAGCCGTCCTTCTGCTGAGCCTTGACGCCGGTGACCCCTGCGGGGATCTCGACGCTCAGGGCGTTGGTGGCGTCGCCATCGCAGCCGTGGCCCGGACGGAACATGAGGGTGCTGCTGCTGCCCGCGGTGGGCGTTGAGCCGCGAAGCTCGATGCCCATGTGGGCACTGGCCGAGGATGCGCCGACGATGGCGATCACGGAGGTCGTGGCGATAGTGCCTGCAGCGAGAAGTGCCTGGGCACGGGAAATACGTACGTTCATTGAATTACTCCTTGGATGTCTGTGATGAAGTGCGTGCCGAGCACGCGAGAATTGGTCGCGCGCGCGATGCGCGGCGACTGGTGACATCAGGAGATAGGTGGCCCTCGTCGGGCGATCACATGGGCAAGAGTCGTGGATTCGACCAGAGTCGGCTCGATGAAGGCAGGTGTGATGGCCACAGCCAGCGGTGCGGGAATCCAGCCGAGCTGTAGGGCCAGCGCCTGCCAGAACACAATCCAGCGATGGACCAGGGCATCTCCGTGCGACAGCACGCCCGCGACAGCGAGGGCAGCGATGAGGTGGCTCAGGAGCATCTGGGTATCAGGCAGGAATGAGCCGTGATGCCCGTGGCCCGCGGCAATGGTCAGCAGAAGATGGAAGAGCACCTGAAGAGCCAGCACGAAGCCGAGCACCCACATGCCTGAGCGTCGCTTCTGGGCTACGAGGGTGCCGAGGGCCAGGGCGAGGGGGAGAAGAAGGATCAGCAGGCCTGGCTCCGGAAGGGCGCCCCGGCCACCGGAGTGACCGAGGACCGTGATCATGACCGCGGCACCACCCAGCGCGGCTCCGCGCGCCAGGCGCGTGCTGCCGGAGAAGCGGATCGAGCGGGTCACGAGGGAACCATATCTAAGCCGGATGCGTTGAAGGCCACTCCGGGAGGAGTGGCCTTCAAGGGGTGATCAGGTGCTCTAGTTTGGCGTGAACGGGAACTGCTGCATGGTGCCGTCGGCCCAAGGCTGCTGGGTCGGCGTGAGGCGCTTGGCAGCACGCTGGGCGTCAAGAAGCTTGGCCATGACCGCCTGGGTTGCGGCGTAATCCGAGTTTCCGTAGAGGTTGCTCATCTCGGCAGGGTCAGTCGTGGCGTTGTAGAGCTCGAACTGATCCGCGGGTGGTGCCACCTGGCCATCGGTCGGGTTCGCAGCCTTCACGACCGTCTTTGCCACCTTCGTGCCCGGCTGGTTCACCATGCCGAGCACGATGGTCTGGACATCCTGCACATTCGGGCTGCTCCAGTACTGCGGGTTATCCCAGTAGCGCGAGTACTTCCAGCGCTGCTTGGCTCCGGCCGGGCCGGTGGGCAGGTAGGCCACGACGGTCTCGACGCAGTTGGGCTGCTCCACCGGCAGGTACGGCAGGCCCGCGATCGACACTGCATTGGCACCCTTGAACGGCTGATCGTCGGTCATGAAGTACACCGGCTTGTCGAACTTGGACTCATCGGCATCACCGAGGAGGTAGCCGGAGAGGTCATTTCCAACGAGCCTGCGCACCTGCGTGTGGGACTTGCGCAATTCCTTTGCCAGTGCCATTTCGTCGAGCCCGGCGAGGCCGAGCATCGTCGGGATGAGGTCGGCGTGGCTCGTGAGGATGTCACTGGTCTCATAGCGCGGGAACAACTCGGGATTGTGGAACATGAACGGCACGCGCATCATCTCGTCGTAGCCTGAGTGCCACTTCTGGAACATTCCACCGTGAGCGCCGAGCATCTCTCCGTGGTCCGAGAGGTAGATGACGATCGTGTCGCGGTACTGCTCGCGATCTTCCGTGAGGGTGTTGATCACCTTGCCGATCTGCTCATCGACGTTCTTCTGCAGCTGGTAGTAGAAGCGGTGATACATCTCGTTGTTATTGAGCGGCTGGAAGCCCTTGGGGTACTGCGCCACGAAGCTGCCCTGGGCGACCGGCTTGGTGCTGAGGTCCTCATTTGAGGAAGCGGTGTAGGCGGGGCCGAAAAGATTGTGCGGCACATTGGAGCCGACGAGCTGCTCAGCGAGGTAGAACGAGCCTTGCTGACCGGAGACATCCGAGGCCAGGGTGAGGCTTCCCCACAGGGTGATGTCGTGCGGGTTGACGAACGAGGCCACGAGAAGCCACGGCTTGTCATTGCGGCGGAGCTTCTGCAGCTGCTCCACGTTCAGTTCGGCAAAGACCTCATCGCGACCGCGGCCATGCGGGCCCGAGGATCCCGAATTCAGCGGGTTACTGCCGTGCGGCTCCGGGCCGATGAAGCCGGTGAAGCCATATTGCTCGAGACGCTTTGCCTCCAGGTAGACATCCTCGAGATAAGGGTCTCGACCGCCCATGTCGTTGTAGGAGGGGAGGGGGTTGTACGAGCTCGGCTGGTAGAGATCGGCATCTGAGATATGCCACTTGCCCTTCCAGTAGGTGTCGTATCCCGCGGCGCGGAACCAGTTGCCCATCGTGGGCACGGTGGTGGGGTCGAGCCAGTAGAGATCCTGTTCGATGGCGCTCTTGGCCGCACCTGAGGTCTGTGCGATGCCGTGCAGCGAGGGGTACTGGCCGGTGTAGATCGACGCACGACTCGGCTGGCAGGCCGTCGACATGATGTGGTGGTGAGTGAACTCGACAGAGTTGCGACGCAGGAAGTTCTGGGTCGTCAGGTTCTGGAGGCGCCACGCCTGAAGCTCGGGGCTCTCGTAGAACGGGGCAGCACGCTGCTCGTCCATCATGATGATCAGGAAGTTCGGGCGCTTGCGCAGACGACCGCGCGGCTTGAACTTCGGCATGGGTGCCGCCTGGGCGCTTGCACCGCTCGCTGCAGCGAGGCCGGCAACGGCAACTGTCGCGACGCCCGCACTCTGGATGAGTCGGCGACGGCTCAGGCCGTCGTTGGACTCAGTGGTCTCGGTCATGGAACTAGTTCCCCTTCTTGTCGCTCAGTGAGATGGTGCCGAGTGCCTGGTCGTAGGTGAATGTGAAGTCGAAGTAGAGCGAATTTCCTGTGTTCACCGCGGGCGATCCCGCGGCAAACATCACGCGCACGAGATTCCGAGAGCCATCGCGACCCGCGATGAACTCATTTCCGTAGAAGGCGCTATTCGCCTCCGCGAACTTCACGTGCGTTCCCGGCTTCACGAGGTGGTACGTCGCCGGCGGCTGCTTGCCCGGGGCCTGCACCGTGTCAACGCTCACGGCTGCTCGCTCCGAGGGTGAATCCGCGGCTCGAGGAACATTGCGGAAGTTGCGACCGACGAGGCGCATGATCGTTCCCCCCGAGTCGAACCAGGTAGGCACGCACTGCTCGGGCACCGAGGTGAAGCTCCAGCATCCGGGAGCCGCGTGGTCGTTCCACATCTTGGCGCCATTGACGTCGACGCCCATGTACGGAAGCTGGAAGTGCATCGTGACGTCGGTCGGGGGTTCCGCTCCGAGCACGAGGGCGCCCTTACGTGCAGAGCTCGGAGTGGAGGGGCGATCGAAGTGGATGCTCCAGCGCAGCCCCAGGCTGCCGGGCATCGACTTCAGCACGTTGGTCATCCGCCCGCCGTTGCCGTCGCCTAGGCCAAGGACACCGACGATGCCGCGACGCTTCCACTTCTGCACGTACGAACTGTTGGAGTTCACGTACTGGATGGAGACGGGATTCGCCGTGGTCACGCCGCCGATGGTGACGGGCGCGGTGAAGAGGACGCCGGGCAGCTTGTTGCCCTGCAGGTAGGCGGTGTTCTGGATTCCGGCCGTGTGTGCCGAGGTCGGCTTCTCGAAGAGGAACAGGCCCACGCTGCCGGTATCGGCGATCACCGAGATCGGCGCTGCCTTGCCGACCCGGATGGTGATGATGCCGTCAAGGCCGGTGCGTTCAGGGGTGTTGATCGTCCGGATCGGCACGCTGACCGTCACCGGCTCGCGATTCGCCGAGGTCTGCACGTCGGCATCGTCCGCGCAGGCGAACGAGGCGGGAAGGGTCAGCAGGCTCAGACTGATGCCGGCGATGATTCCTGGGGTCCAGCGGCGCACCGTGTGTTCCTTTCGAGGGAGCCGAGGGCAGGCCGAGGAATTGGTCGGCTGCCTGACGGCTCGAGCGAGTGGCGTCACCCGTAGGGGTGACGAGTGAGCATCCCATGCATGCGGCGATTTGCCCAGAAAGTTCACGAACGTGAAGGCCCGACAAGCCCCGACATGACGAAACCGCCCCCGAGGGAGCGGTTCGTCTACGTACACCGCCACAGACTTGAACTGTGAACCCGCTGATTAAGAGTCAGCTGCTCTGCCAATTGAGCTAGCGGTGCCTGCCGTGCAAGCCAGAACTCTACCACCGTGTTTCGGCCCCCTCGAACGGCCTCCCGCCCTGCTAGTGGATGGCTTGTCGGAGGGCAGCGGCGATGGCCTTGCCCATGACCTCCAGGCCCTTCGGGTTGGGATGGAAGGCGGCTGAAGCCAACGGGCCGAGGCTAATCAGGCCGAAGGTCCAGGCCTGATCGCCTGCGCACACGCCGTGGCCGACCGAGGAGTTGCCGCTTGCGCCCCAGGTGCCCGGGATGTCTGACCAGCCGAGGGTGCCCTGGGTGGCAGCGATCTGGCTGTTCAGGCTGCCTGCCGGCAGGGGCATGGGGACAGACGTCCCCGTGGTGGTCGTGTACGAGTAAGGCGACTGCGGGTCAGGGACGAGCAAGGTCGCCCGTGCCCAGGCGAAATCTGACTCGTTCATGGTCAGGTAGCTGCACGGGGAACCATTGGTGTTCCGGGTGATATCGGGATACATCGTCGGGAAGACAGGTGCACCTGGTGCCAACCCGGCGAGGGCGGCGTTGACCGCGGCGTACTTGCTGGCGAGTGCAGTGAGATTGGCCTGTGCGCCGGCCTGCGTGGTCGGGTAGCCCTTCAGAGGAGGAGTCGACGAGGGCTGAATGGGGCAGTCGGCCTGGAGTGCGCAGGCCTGCAGGATCGCACCGAAGCCAATGTCATTGCCGCCAACGGAGAGCGTGATCGCGTCAATGCGATGGCCGGCGGCGAGGGCTCGAGCCTGCTCGACCTGGCTCGCGCTCTGCCGCGCACGTGTCTGAGGGCCGAGGATCCCCGCGCCGATAGTCGCCCCGCTGCAGCTGACATCGATGAAGGTCACGCTGGAATGCGGTGAGGCCTGCTCGAGTCGCAGTGCGGCCCTCGCCGGGGCGCTATGAGTGCTGCGGGAGCACGAGGTGTCGTCCCAATAGGGGGTGAACGAAGTGAAGAGCCCGCCCTGCTGCAGATAGGCATCGATATTCCTCGGGTTGCCCTCGCCGGAGGCATAGGAATCACCCAGGGAGACCAGGACGTAATTGCGGACGCTCCCGCGCAGTAGACGATGCGTGGTCGCGCGACCGGATTTCACCGCGAGATCGAAAGCGTAGGTGCCTTCCGGGAGTGAGACCGTCGTCGTGCACTTCTTGATGGGCTTCGATGGAGTCCGCACAGTCGTCGCCCCGGTGACAGTCCAGGTATAGGAGTCACCCTTGGACCCGCAGGCATTGAGCATGATCGTGTAGCTGGTGCCGAGGTACCACGAGAGTGATCCGTTGATCAGCCGCTCATTGGGCTGGGCGACGCGATTGCCCGCCCCGATCATGGTGGCCGAGGGATTAAGCGACAGCGAGCCACGGGAGGGGACTCCTCCGTCACCGTCAATGTAGCCATCGCCATTGGCATCCTTGCTCTGCGGTGCCATCGCCCAACTGCCCTGGGCGATCGGGCCGCCTGCTGCCTGTGCCGGCACGGCCACGGCGACTGTGGTGACAACAAGGCACGCGGCCAGGGCGAGAGGCATCCTGCGAGGCATGCGCTCACCGTACGCGACCGCTTCTACGATGACCCACATGCGCAGGACTGTCATTGCCGCGGCAGTCGTGATCGTTCTCATCGCGGGTACCGTCGCCTTCGTGGTGACCGGATCAGGTGATCACGGGCACCCCGTCGCCGAGGTATCGACGGCAGCCGCGCCTGCGGCCTCCCATCATGGAAGCCCGATCCAGGCCGATACTCCGGATGCTCCCGTCTCCGTCATTCACGACGTGTACACCGAAGTGCGGGATGAGTTGCTCGCCGTGCAGAGACTGCAGGGATCCGCGGCAGCGCTAGATGAACTCGACGTGCGCTCGCGCGCTGATGTCGAGATAGGTGGCGTGTGTCATGCGATTGCCCACGATCTCGGCCATCAGGCACTCGAAATCGCCGGCGGGAATCCGGGATCCGCGCTCACCGTGCGCAATGACGTCTGCGGGGGAGGCTTCACGCACGGCGTGATCGAGGATGCTCTGGCGACGTCGAAGGAACCGGCGCGTGACCTCATGAAGATATGCGCGCCGAAGCAGGACGGTTCCTGCTTCCACGGAGTGGGCCATGGCGTCATGTTCGCGACCGGGCTCGATGTTGACGCATCACTTGAACTCTGCGATCTCGCCCCGAAGCCTGTCCTCTCGGTGCGATGCGGTGAGGGTGTGTTCATGCAGTTGTTCAGCGCAGATGTCGCCGGCGGTCATGCGGCCGGCAAGGGTGCGAGTGCGGAGACTGTCGAGACCGCGAGCAGTACTTGCGCGAGTATCCGTATGCCCTATGCGGGTGCCTGCTGGTTCTACACGCCCACCCTGTGGCTCGCGGATCGCCCCGATGACTTCACTGGAGCCATGCAGTGGTGCGCCGAGGCTCCATCGGACTTCGGTCGGCAGCTGTGCGCGAAGGGGGTAGGGAGTAGAACGATCAAGTATCACCCCGATGATCCGACGATTGGTGCACGAGTGTGCGCCGGAGCCGGCGAACTAATCAATTCCTGCCTAGCCGGCATGGGCTCCTACTGGTCGGTTCACCACAAGGGCCTGCGGGCCCCGAGTGACGTGTGCAGTCGACTCGACAGTGCGCGGCTCGAGCGACGCTGCCTGCAGGTCACGTAGCCGACTGCGTCAGTCGCAGGCCTCGTAGTCGAAGGGGCAGTGCCGGCATCGATTGCCGCAGCAGGCCCCTCGATTTAGGTGATAGGCCTCGGTCATCACGAACAATCCCGTGCGTGGATCGAAGTATCCGTCGTCCTCCCGTGCCATAGCCTGGGCATGAGCGATGGCAATGGCCTCGCTCTCGGACGGCGTACTCATGGAGAGAGTCTGGCATGTGGGATTTCAGCGGACGTCGAGCAGTGATCACTGGTGCTGGTAGTGCGATAGGCATCGGATTTGTCTCGGCCCGGGTACTGGCGGAGCTCGGTGCATCCGTCGCACTCCTCGGCCTGGGCGAACGAGTGATCGATCGTGCGCATGAGCTCAACGACATGGGATTCGATGCGATTGCCGCGCGTTGCGACCTCACCGATCCTGTCGCGACCTCCGAAGTCTTCGGCATGGTGGCCGACGAACTCGGCGGCATCGACGTGCTCGTCAACAACGCCGGCATGACAAGTCACGACAACCCAGCAGTTGCGGAGATGGGCGGAGTTGCCGAGATCGGCTTTGCCGGTTGGCAGGCGGCGTTGGGCCGTAACCTCGACACGGCCTTCCTCGCGACGAAGGCCGCGCTTCCTCACCTGCGCGCGTCGGGTACGGGTCGCATCATCATGATCTCGAGCGTGACCGGACCTCACATGGCGATGCGCAATCTCGTCGGGTACGCAGCCGGCAAGGGCGGCATGAACGGCCTGATGAAAGGCCTGGCCCTGGATGAGGCGCGCACTGGCATCACGTGCAACTCGGTCTCGCCCGGGTGGATCCACACCGAGGCCCTGACCGGCCCGGAGTTCGAGCAGGGATTCACCGTGCCCATGGGGCGTGCCGCTCAGCCGGAGGAGGTCGCCTCGGCGGTCGCTTGGCTGGCCTCGCCCGGGGCTTCGTACATCACCGGACAGTCGATCGTCGTCGACGGTGGCAACTCCATTGCCGAAGAGCGCGCCCTGTAGGTTTTTCGCATGGGTGCAGACAAGCTGATTTCAAGTGGAAGTCCATGGGAGAGCAAGATCGGCTACTCCCGAGCAGTGGTGGCCGGTGACTACGTTCACGTGTCCGGCACGACCGCGACAATCGATGGCGTGGTGCAGCATCCCGGTGACGCCTACAACCAGACCCTGACCGCGCTTGGCGTGATCGAGAAGGCCATCGCGCAGGTGGGCGTGACCCTCGCTGACGTCGTGCGCACGCGTTGCTACGTGTCGAATGCGGAAACAATGGACGATGTCGCCCGTGCCCACGGCGAGATCTTCGGTGATATTCGTCCGGCCCTGACGATCTTGTCCGGTGTAGCCTTCGTCGATCCGGCGATGCTCGTCGAGATCGAGGCTGACTGCTACTCGCGCGATATCCGCAAGTAGTTCACTTAGATCGAGAAGTCATCCTCGGTCTGCCACACGCCGTCGGTGCTGATGTAGGAGTTCGAGGTCGTGAGGTGACCTGTCACCTGCATCTCGAGTTCCTCCACGCGGCGTAGCAAGGACTTCACGCTCGTGCCGACGGGATCCGGAAGATCGGCATCCTCGCCTGTCGGACGAATACGTCCGCGTGAGTCAGCAATCACCTGACCCGGAACTCCGACAACCACCGAATGCTCGGCGACGGTGCGCAGCAGCACTGCGTTCGCGCCGATGCGACTGTCGGAGCCCACGTGAATGTCGCCGAGGACCTTGGCTCCACTGCCGACCACGATGCGATCACCGATGGTGGGGTGACGCTTGCCCGGATCGAGGGTGTTTCCGCCGAGGGTCGCACCGTGGTAGATCGTGACATCGTCTCCGATCACGGTGGTTTCGCCGATCACGACGCCGGACCCATGGTCGATGAACAGCCGTGCGCCCAAGGTGGCACCCGGATGAATCTCGATCTGGGTCAGGAAGCGTGTGAACTGGGAGACAGCGCGGCCGAGGAACTTCATGCGGTGGCGCCACAGCCAGCTACTGCAGCGATGACCCCAGACGGCATGAATGCCCGGGTACAGCAGTGCTACCTCGATGCGGCTTCGCGCGGCCGGATCGCGTTCGACGATCGAGGCAAGCTCATCGCCGATGCGACTCATGAGTGTCTCCGTGTGTGAGTGACTAGTCGCCGAGCCCGGCGAAGAGCGCGGTCGACAGATAGCGCTCGCCGAAGCTCGGGATGATCACGACGATGGTCTTGCCGGCATTCTCCGGGCGCTTCGCCACCTCGCGGGCCGCCCAGAGTGCAGCACCGGAGGAGATTCCCACGAGCAGGCCTTCCTCTGTCGCCGCGCGACGAGCGGTAGCCATGGCGTCATCGGCCACGACGCGGATGACCTCGTCGTACACCTCGGTGTCGAGGACGGCAGGCACGAAACCTGCGCCAATGCCCTGGAGGGGGTGCGGGCCCTTGGCGCCACCGGAGAGAACCGGCGAGGCGTCGGGCTCGACAGCCACGATCTGAATGGAGGGCTTGAGTTCCTTGAGGGCCTGGCCGACACCGGTGATGGTGCCACCGGTGCCCACACCGGCCACGACGATGTCGACGGTGCCATCGGTGTCGTTCCAGATTTCCTGCGCCGTTGTCTTGCGGTGGATCGCCGGGTTCGCCAGATTGTTGAACTGCTGCGGCATGAAGTACTTCGGGTCACTCGCAGCGAGTTCGGTGGCCCGCGCGATTGCACCGCCCATGCCCTCGGGGCCGGGAGTGAGGATCAACTCGGCGCCATAGCCGCGCAGCAGCATGCGCCGCTCGATGCTCATCGTCTCGGGCATGGTGAGCACGATCTTGATGCCGCGGGCAGCACAGACCATGGCCAGTGCGATGCCGGTGTTACCGCTTGTGGGCTCGACCACGATGGTGTCGGGGCCGATCAGGCCGGCTTCCTGTGCGGCATCGATCATCGCTACGCCGATGCGGTCCTTGACGCTATTGCCCGGATTGAAGAACTCCAGCTTGGCCAGGACCTCGGCGTCAGCGCCGTCCGTGACCTTCCGGATGCGGACGAGGGGGGTGTTGCCGACTAGTTCGGTGATGTCATTCGCGATACGCATGGGTCGACTCTATAGGTGATTTTGCGGAGGTCCATGGGGGCGAATCTCACCTGCGAGGGCTTTGCAGCAAAGACTCGGCCCCCGTGCAGGAGCACGGGGGCCGAGGAGCTGGGGTGACCGACGGGATTCGAACCCGCGACATTCGCGACCACAACGCGACGCTCTACCGCTGAACTACGGTCACCATGGAGCCCCCGAAGACTACAGGAGGCCAGACCACCGAATTTTCGGGCCTCAGGAAGCGTGCTCGGCGCCGAGTGCACGAGCGGCCTCGGAATCAGGGCCGGGCTGGGGCACGAAGACGGCATTTCGGTAATACCGCAGCTCGCTGATGGAGTCGCGGATATCGCCGAGGGCGCGGTGATTGCCCTTCTTCTCCGGCGAGGCGAAGTACACCCGCGGATACCAGCGGCGGGTGAGTTCCTTGACACTCGAGACATCGACGAGGCGGTAATGCAGGTGGGAGTCGAGTTCGGGCATGTAGTTGGCGAGGAATCCGCGGTCGACGTACACGCTCGACCCGGCGAGCGGAGCCTTGCGCGCCTCGGGCACGTGGGTCTTCACGTAGGCAAGTACCTGCTGCTCGGCGTCGGCGAGAGCGATACCCAGCGGGATCTCCTCGATGAGGCCGGAGACAGTGTGCATGTTGACCACGAAGTCATCCATACCCGCGAAGGATTCCTCGCCGGGCTTGACCACGAGGGTGATGCCCTCATCGAGCTCATTGAGCTCCGCATCGGTGACGATGCAGGCGATCTCGACGATCTCGTCGAATTTCGGATCGAGCCCGGTCATCTCGCAGTCGATCCATACGAGTCGGTCAGCACTGGCCATGCGGAGAGCCTACGGGCACAGGTGCCCTGCCCCTGCGGTGGTTCAGGCAGCGAGCAGCCAGCGCACGAGATCGGTCTCGGTCACGATGCCCACCAGCTTGTTCCGAGAGTCCAGCACCGCGACGGCCTCAAGGGATCTCTCCGACATCACCCGAGCGGCCTCGACAGGAGAGGCGTCGGTCGCCAGGCGTACCGCGGGAATCGTGCTCAGCAATTCACCGGCCGTGCGGGCACCGAGTGTCTCGGCGGTCAGCGGGGCATTCGCCAGGATCATTCGATCGCTCAGGATCCCCGCGAAGGCGCCATCGGCGTTGATGACAGCGATATGGCGAAGGCCGGAGACGAACAGCATCTGCCAGGCATCCCACAGGGATTCGCCGACCTCAATCGTGAGCACCGGCGCTGACATCACGTCGCCGAGGGTGACTCCGGGGGTGGCCATGTGACCATCATGGGCGCGGGCCGAGCCGGGAAGCAGGGGAGCAGGGCCTAGAGGGAAGGGACCTAGGTCACGACCTAGGTGGCGGGGCGGCCAGGTCAGGATTCCCGGGATGGCCGCTGAGGGTGCTCCACGTGTCGTTCAGCGCGTCCGTGCCGAAATTAGCAGATAGCCTCGGGCTGTGGCCGACTTCGTGTACCCCCCTGTCGTGCTCGCGGCGAAGTCCGTCTTCAAGGGCCTGGGGATCAAGTTCGTGATCGAGGGCGCCGAGAATCTGCCCCGCGAGGGCGGCGTGGTGCTCGCCATCAACCACACGAGTTATCTCGACTTCGCGCTGGGCGGGATCCCTGCCGAGCGCATCGGGCGCCACGTGCGGTTCATGGCGAAGGACGGCATCTTCAAGCACCGCATCGGCGGGCCGCTGATGCGCGGAATGAAGCACATTCCTGTCGATCGTGACGCGGGATCGCAGTCCTTCCGTGATGCCGTCGGTGCACTGAAGGCAGGTGAGATCGTCGGAGTCTTTCCCGAGGCCACGATGAGCAAGTCCTTCGAGATCAAGGAATTCAAGAACGGCGCCGTGCGCATGGCGATGAGCGCGAAGGCGCCGATCGTGCCGATGATCATCTACGGCGGTCAGCGCATCCTGTACTACGGGCACAAGGATCTCACCCGTGGTCGCACCGTCTGCCTGACTGTCGGAGAGCCGATGTACCCCGAGCGCGGCCAGGATGCCGATGCACTCACCGTCGAGCTTCGTGCGCGCATGCAGGTGCTGCTCGACCAGACGCTCGATCGCTACCCGGCACCGCTTCCGGGCGAGGATGCCTGGTGGCTGCCGCGTCGCCGAGGTGGAACCGCGCCGGAGTACGTGCCCGAGGCGCCGGAGATCTAACTAGCGCGGGAGTCGGGTGCGCAGGAGTGATTCCTGCACGACCGATGCGACGAGTATGCCGTTCAGGTCGTAGAAGAGTCCGCGGGCGAGACCGTGGCCGCCCCGCGCGACCGGTGTGTCCTGCGCGAAAAGCATCCACTCATTCGTGTTGATGGGCGCGTGGAACCACACGGCATGATCGATCGAGGCGAGCATCAATTCCTCTGCCGCTGTCTTCCCGCCATGGGGTCCGAGTGCGGTGCTCACCATTGTGAGATCCGAGAGATAGGTCAGCGCCGAGGCCTGGATCAACTGCTCATGTGGCAGCTCGCTGGGAATCCGCACCCACGACATGCCCTCATAGCGACCATCACGCAACGGCATCGCCGAATCCGGGTTGATGATGCGCAACTCGAAGCCCTGGCTCTCGGCATCATGCATGCCGGTTTCATCCTCATTGAGGTCGAGGTGCCGGGGGAGCAGGATCGCTGCAACATCCTCGGGAAGCGGTGCCTCGGGCTCGGCGAACTGATGCATGGGGCCTTGCTCGACCATGGCGAACGATGCGGTCATCATGAAGATGGTCTCGCCGTGCTGCACTGCGCGCACGATGCGGGTGGAGAACGATCGACCGTCGCGCGGGCGCTCGACCAGGTAGGTGATTTGGTCGGAGGAGCGACCTGGCCGAAGGAAATAGCCGTGTAGGGAATGCACCTGGCGCGTATCGCCCTCGACCGTGGCCCCGGCGGCCATCAAGGACTGCGCGGCGATCTGGCCGCCGTAGGCGCGAAGGGGGGAGCCTGCGTGGCACAGCCCGGTGAAGATGTCGCGGTCAACCTGGGTGAGGTCGAGTCGACTGAGGAAGGAGGCGCTCTGCTGGGGGCTCACGCCCACATTCTCCTCGCGTGGCGGATGAGGCGCGATAGTCCACCCCTAACTCCGCCGAAATGTCGGCAATTCTTCGTGCGGGGCGGGGGAGAGTGTGTGACGATTCGCGCACTTGCAGTACAGACGCCCAAGGAGCGCAGATGTCGATGATCGACCGGGTCGACCCGGAGTCCCGTATCCCGCTCGATGCCCTGAACGCGGCACTGCCCGGCGGCTTCAATGCCATCGCTGATCTCGCCACTCGTCGAGCCACGCTCGACGGCATGCTGGCGATGATGACTGCTGACCTCCCGCCGAACCCGAATATCAGCATTGAGGACTCGAGCATTCCTGGTCCGGCGGGTGCTCCTGACATCGCGATTCGCGTCTACCGTCCGAACACTCCCGCGGCGAGTAAGCCGGGCATCCTCTTCTTCCACGGTGGCGGAATGGTCCTGGGCAACCTCGAGACCGACAGCTTGTCTGCCGCCGCACTGTGCGAGTTCACGGGCTCCGTCGTGGTCTCGGTCGACTACCGCCTGGCACCGGAGAACCCGGCGCCCGCAGCAATCGAGGATTGCTACGCGGCGCTGCGTTGGATGCACGCAGCGTCGAGTGAACTGGGCTTCGATCCGACCCGGCTTGCGGTGTACGGCGGCAGCGCGGGCGGCGGACTCGCCATTGCGACTGCCCTGGTTGCACGCGACCGTGGCGCTCCGATCATTTCCTTCGTGATGGCCCCGTACCCGATGATCGACGATCGCAATGAGAGCGAATCGAGCAAGGCTGTCGTCGATCTTGGCATCTGGGATCGTGCCGGCAATATCGAAGCCTGGGCCTGGTACCTCGGCGGTAAGCCAGCCGATCAGTACTCAGCACCGGCGCGTGCCACTGATCTCAGCAACCTGCCGCCGATGTTCATCGATGTCGGCGACTGCGACATGTTCATGGACGAAGACATCGCTTTTGTCGAGAAGCTCCGTGCCGATGGCGGCACGGTGGAGTTCACGATTTACCCGGGCGCCTATCACGCGTCAGAGGTGTTCGCCCCGGAAGCGGCACTGAGCGTGAAGATCTCGGGTCGCCGCATCGAGGCGCTGAAGGCTGCTCTCGCCTAGCTAACGATCCTCGTGACACGTGTTCGGGTGATGTTCCCGCGTGCGGTGCTTAAGTGAGGGCCGACGGCCTTAGAATTACGGCGTTCGAAGCCTGAAAGTCCGTGACGGTTGGGGGTGTGGTGTTCGAATCACTCCTCGAATCCGAGGATGTTGCCCGCATCAGGTCGCGCAATGATGACACGGCCCTCACTCACTCCGATGTGCACGCCCGACGACCACTCGTCGATGCTGGAGTCGACTATTCGGCAAGTGAAGTCGAGAACCTGCGCAGCACTCGTCCTGAAGTAGGCGGGGCCTTGGACCTCGATCTCGGCGACACGTTCCGGTCGCAGCGTCGTACACCCGCCATCTGGGATCACGTGCACAAAGAGCAGGAGTCCAGGCGAGAGATTCAAGCGCGCAAGGCGGCAATCTTCGGCAAATACGGTGACGGTGGATTCCTCGACAAGAACTCCGGCGCGACACCTGCAGAGCAAGTGCGCATCGCTCAGGAAGCCGAGGACCGCATGGATGCCGATCCAGGGCAGTCGCGGCTTGATGTTCCCGCTTCGCGATATCGAGAAGTGGAACAAAATCAGTGGGTCCAGGCGAAGATTGCCGCCCGCGGGGAGCAACAGCAACAACTCGAGATGAGCGGCGCCGATATGTTCGAACGCCATGCTGTAGCCCAGCAGGAGGAGCGGCGTGGTGCCGAGGCGATCGCCGAGGCTGAGTACCAGACGGCCAACCGTGGCGTTCCCGCAGGTTTCAGTGCAAGCCGGCCCGCCCCGGCAGTGCCGGCCATCAAGGGTGCCCGCTCACGCCGAATCAAGGAGGCGGCCGATAACGGAAGTGGGGCGGAGCCAACCACGAGCGAGTTGAGGACAGCACGCAAAGGACTCCTTGCCGGGATGTCGAAGGGTGATAGGTCTGCCTGGCGCCGCATGGAGAATCAGCAGAAACTTCCACGCAGGGTCGGCTTCAGCCAGGAGAAGTCACTCGGGTTTGACTGGACAGACAAGCCTGAGCAGGTCGCTGCGGATCTCGCATCTGATGATGCCGCGCGCGCAGTACCGCGGAGCATGCTCGATAGGGCCCTTCGCATCTCACCCTCGACCAACGAAGGCACTCGGAGCATTGCGAAGCCTTCGCCACTGGAAGACGATCGCGAGGCGATGCGCCAGCGCGAGAGTGAATTGAATGCCAGGGCAGATGCAAACGCCCCCATCAGGCACCACCAGCTTCAGCAATACGTCAATTTACTTAACCCCCGTGAGCGGCGCGATAGCGCGTACGTGAACGACTACAGCCCGGACGGCGGAGTTGACTTCGGTCACTCGAATGAAGGCATGGCCGGATTGAACAGGGACTACATGCGTGCAGAGATCAAGGCCGCCCAAGGAGGCGAAGGGGCTCGCGAAGCTCGCGAAACCATGGACATCATCTCGTCGTCGCATCCGGACGAAGGCAATAAGGAGCGCCAGGCCCTTGCTCTCGGTTACGGCGATGCTGGTCGGGGCATGGTCAGCTATGACGTCGGGAGCAGTCAGTATTTCGGCCCGTCACGTCGCAGGCAGGCACTCAATTCCCAAGAGGGCCCCACTCAGGGTGGAATCGTCGAACGTGCCAATGCCAGACGCGGGATCTTCTCGCGCATGTTCGATTCAATTGCGCGTTGGCTTCCCGGGATGGGCAAGCTCTTCGGGCAAGCGCCCGATACGAGATTCGCTGCCGCTCCTGGGCAGGAAGCGAATCGAATCAATGCGAAGAAAGCAGCGACCAGAAAGCGCCGCGATCAGCGCGCCTCCTCGATGTTCTCCATGGCACGACTGTTCGGCACTACCCCTCGAACTCGCCCCCAAGTCAGCGCGGCACCGCAGGGGGCATCCACCAATATCGCTGCTTCCCAGCCGAATTTCGCCTCTCCTTCGAGGAGTGACATCGCGCCGGCACTTATCGACAACAGAAACTCCACCGAGCCCGTGGGCCCGGAACTTGAAGCCATTGACGATGGCGGAAGCATGCAGCAGTTCGGGAGCGACAGCCAAGTAGGTGGCAGTGACGGCGGTGAATACGGCCTCGCCCCCGAGCTGATTGACAATGATCCCAAGCCACGTCAGGACGATCCGCGATTCAATGTCGATGATGACGGCGGCGGGATGAATTACGTCAGTCCGTATGACCAGGCCCTTGAGGCTTGGGAGCAAAGGCGCGCTCGTCGATAGACACAGTGCGGTTTGACCGGAAGATCGACACACGTGCTGTCGAAATCGACCGCCCTGTGACCCCCCTAGCTCACCAGTTGCCAGGCGAGAGCGAGTGAGACGCCGAGTAGCACGCACTGGAGTATTCGTGTGGCCGCTGTCGGGCTGATCCGACGCAGCAGCAACGTGCCCATCGGTGCGCCGATAATGCCGCCGACGCCGAGAAGGATGCCGGTTGTCCAGACAATGTTGTTGTCGAAAATGGTGTGGCCCACCACGGCTGCTGCGCTTGAGAGCATGATCACGGCGAGTGATGCGCGTGCTGCGATCTTGATCGGGGTCGAGAGCCACAGAATCTGCAGCGGCACCACGATGAGTCCGCCACCGATACCGAAGAGCCCTGCGAGCAGTCCGCCGGAGCCGCCGGTCGCCGCGTACTCCAGCGCCGTGGGCACCTTGCCTTGATCGTGATGCTCGTGCTCGGCGGGCTTTCGTGCTGTCAACACGATGTTGATGAGGTTCATGAGAATGAACCCTGCGATCAGCAGTTTCCCTGGCAGCTGGAGAGCGATCCAGACGCCCAAAGGTGCGATGACGATTGCGGGAATTCCAAGCCAGAACACCCGGCGCCAGGGGACGAGCCCGCGGCGAGCATTCGTGAGCGTTCCTGAGGCGCTCGTGATCAAGATGCCGAGGTTGCTGGTCTCCAGAGCCTGCACAACCGGAAGGCCGGCGAAGATCAGCACAGGCACAAAGAACATTCCACCACCGCCGCCGGTCAAGCCGGCAAGTACGCCGGCCGCGATTGCGGTGAGGAACTCCAGGATCAGCATGAGGCGCGCCGCTGCCCTGAGTCCATGCGGTAACGCTAATGCCCGCGACCTTCCCAACTACGCTCGTACCACGCATGGTGTCTGTGTTCACAGCCATATGCGCACAGCCAGGGGAGTCCCGCATGAATCGCCGTCTCGTCGTTGCCCTCGTATCGTGCGTGGCCGTCGGAGGCTCGCTCGCACCTGCCGCCTCCGCGGCGACCGATGATGCATGGGTGCATCAGATCGGCACGTATGACTACCTCACCTCTCCCGACTACGACGGACTTGCCTCGATTCACTCGGCATCGAAGGGCACGACTCAGGGTCTGGGCACCTTCGACCGTCTCGACGGCGAGATGGTCATGGTGGGCGGTCAGATGTTCCGCGTCGGAACCGACGGCACGCCAGTGCGCATTGACGGCAGCCAGTCGACGCCCTTCTTCGAGGCAGTGCGCTTTGCCCCCACGGACGCCGGTCCGGTTGCCCCCGGAACCACGTGCGCGAACCTGCTCAGTGCGGTGAACGCGTTAGTGGGATCCGATCAAGGGATCGCGGCAGTACGGGTGCGTGGCACCTTCTCCGACATCACCTTCCGCAGCGTCCCTGCGCAGACGGCTCCGTATCTCCCGCTCGCCCAGGTGGTGACCACGCAAACCCTCTTTCCCCTCGGTCGTCAGCGTGCTGTCCTGGTCGGCTTTCGCACGGGCCCGGATCTCGCCGGAACCGGTGCACCTGGCCTGCACCTTCACGGGCTCACCGTCGATCGCAAGGCAGGTGGTCACGTGATCTCGTGCGTTGCGGGAAGCGATGTTCAGGTCTCAGTGCAAAGAACCTCAGGGATCGTCGTCCAGGGTGCCGCTCAGTAGTCGTGGTGCGCCCGGAGGGACTCGAACCCCCAACCGACTGGGTAGAAACCAGTAGCTCTATCCATTGAGCTACGGGCGCGTGCCGTCGAGGCTTCCCCCGGCAGGCGGAGCCCATTCTTCCTCCTCCGAGCTTCTCGGGAGTAGGCAGGTGCAAGACTGGTGCCATGCCTGCCAGCCATGCGCCCTCCGTCCTCATCACCGGCATCCACACTGCCGTCGGTGAGGCAGTCGGCTACGAGTTCATCCGCAATGGCTGGTTCGTGATGGGCGCCGATGAGCTCGCCCACACCTCGCACTTCTCGCGTGCTCAGATTCGTGCCGAGATCGGCAGCCTCGAGTCCTACCGCACGATGATCGAGCTCGCCGCGATCCGCGGCAATGGACTGGACTGTGTCGTGAACTGCGATCGCGTTCCGATCACCGATGCCCAGGGCATCGATTTCATTCGCGCGGCAGCGGAGCCCTTCCTGAGCGAGATGAACGGTGCGATCGTCAACCTTCTCGGTATCGAGGCAATCCGCACCCACGATCTGGCCGAGATTTCGCAGGTCACGACTGCTGTTGCCGCGATGGAGCCGCGAGTGCGCATCAACACGGTTGCGCCATACCTCACGGTTGAGGCACATGGCTCACGTCTTCCGTACGCGGGAACCGACGCGGATGCCTTCCTCGAGCATCTCAATGCCGAGGAGCGTGCGACCCGTGAGCCGCTGAGTATTTACGAGATCGCCGAGGCGGTGTACTACTTCGTCGCGAATCCCGAGCGCCTCAGCGGCGTCACGTTCAGCGCCGATGACTCGCTACCGGTCTGGGCGTAGTTCAGGCAGATGCAGCGGCGCGGGCTGCGGCCGGCGCGGCCGCGCGGATGACGTCGAGCTCTCGCTCGCCATGGGCAGCCGAGACGAACCATGCCTCATAGGCCGAGGGCGGCAACCAGACACCGTTCTCGAGCATCGAGTGGAAGAACGCACCGAAGGCCTTGGTGTTCTGGGTCTTAGCCTCGTCGTACGTGCGTACCTGGTCGGGGGTGTAGAACCAGCTGAAGAGATTGCCCGCACGCTGGGGCGAGTTCGGGACACCCGCGGCATTGAGTGCATCGGTGATGATCGCCTGCACCTGGGTCGCCATGTCATCGAGGCGAACGTAGACATCGTCGGTGCAGTGCTGGAGCGTGACCAGACCGGCAGTGGTAGCCGTGGGGTTTCCACTCAACGTGCCTGCTTGGTAGACCGGGCCGGCGGGAGCCAGGAGGTCCATGATCTCGGCGCTGCCGGCCACAGCGGCGAGCGGCATGCCTCCGCCGATGACCTTGCCGAACGTGAACAGATCGGGCGCCCAGCCCTCGGCCTTGCCCTCGATGCCCCACCAGCCGTCGCGTGAGACCCGGAAGCCGGTCATGACCTCATCGAGGATCATCACTGCACCGTGCTTGGTGGTGAGATCGCGAATCGCCTTGTTGAACCCGGCGGGCGGGGGTACGACACCCATGTTGGCGGGAATCGCCTCGGTGATCACTGCGGCGATTCGATCGCCATGCTCAGCGAAGAGTGCCTCGAGCGCCGCGATGTTCCCGTAATCGAGGGTGAGGGTGTCCTTCGCGGTTCCCTCGGTGACACCGGGGGAGTCGGGGAGGCCGAGAGTCGCGACGCCTGAGCCTGCGGCGACGAGCATCGAGTCAGCGTGGCCGTGGTAGCAGCCGGCGAACTTCACGATGACATCGCGACCGCTCTTCGCACGTGCGAGACGCAATGCAGTCATCACTGCTTCAGTGCCTGAGTTGGTGAATCGGACTCGGTCGACAGCGCCGACCCGGCGGACGATCTCCTCGGCAAGCTCGACCTCTGGCGGGCACGGGGCGCCGAACGAGAAGGAATCGGCGATGGTTCGCTGAGTGGCCTCCACGACAGCGGGGTGGGCGTGGCCGAGGATGGCCGGGCCCCAGGCGCCGACGAGATCGACATACTGCTTGCCCTCGACATCGGTGATCGTGGCGCCCTGGGCTCGTGCGACGTACGGCGGGGTGCCGCCGACTGAACGGAACGCACGCACCGGTGAACTGACGCCACCGGGGATTACCTGCTGGGCACGTGCGAACCAGGCTGCCGAGCTTTCAGTCACGGGGCTTCCCTCTGTCGTTACTTGATGAGTCGGGCAACTTCTGTTGCCCAGTAAGTGCAGATCACGCTGGCGCCGGCGCGCTTGACGCTCATGTGCGCCTCAAGAATGGCGCGCTCGCGATCGATCATGCCTGCGGCGGCCGCAGCCTCGATCATCGAGTACTCGCCGGAGACGATGTAGGCCGCAACAGGAACGTCGACGGAATCCGCAGTTCTCGCGAGGATGTCGAGGTAGGGCAACGCGGGCTTGACCATCACCATGTCAGCGCCTTCGGCGATATCGAGTCGCACTTCGCGTAGTGACTCGAGGGCGTTGGCGGGATCTTGCTGATACGTCTTGCGATCACCCTGCAGTGCTGACTCGACAGCGTCGCGGAACGGGCCATAGAAGGCCGATGCGTACTTGGCGGCGTACGCGAGAATCGCTGTATCCAGATGGCCTGCGTCATCGAGCGCTTCGCGCACGGCTCCCACCTGGCCGTCCATCATTCCGCTCAGGCCGAGGATGTCGCTGCCTGCCTCCGCGAGGGTGATGCCCATCTGCTGGTAGACGGCGAGTGTCGCATCGTTGTCGACATTGCCATCGGCGTCGAGAACACCGCAATGGCCATGGGAGGTGAACTCGTCGAGGCAGAGGTCAGCAATCACCGGCAGTGAGTTGCCGGTGGCCTGCTTAGTCCAGCGCACGGCCTCGGCCAGAATGCTGTCGCTTGCGATGGCGACATCGCCGCAGGCATCACGCTCCTTCGGAACGCCGAAGATCATGATGCCGCCGACACCTGCCTCGGCGGCCTCGGTTGCCGCGCGCATGAGCGAATCGCGCGAGTGCTGCACGACACCGGGCATCGAGCCAATAGCGATCGGCTCAGTGGCCCCCTCGCGCACGAAGACCGGCAGTACGAGATCGGCGGCCGAGAGTCGGTTCTCCTGCACGAGCCGACGAATGGCAGCGGTGCGGCGAAGGCGGCGGGGGCGCTCGACAAGATCGAAGCGATCGACGGAGGTGCTCATGCGCGTCAGTCTAGGTGCCGGAGATCACTGGGCGCTGGGCTCTGGCGTTGGGGCAGCAGGCCTGCGAGCAGAACGGCTTCCAGTATTCGGGCACCTCGCCACGAAGCGATTCCTCGATGCGATCGACCAGGGATGAGACGAACCGAGCGTCGGTTCCCGGGGTGGACACTCGCTCGAATGCGAGGCCGAGCTCTGTTGCTGTCTCGAGGGCCTCATGATCGAGATCCCAGATCACCTCGACATGATCGCTGACGAAACCGATCGGCACGACGATGACCGCCGTGATACCCGTGGCAGCGGCGCCGCGGATAGCGTCGTTGATATCGGGTTCGAGCCACGGCATGGTGGGAGGGCCGCTTCGCGATTGGTAGACCAGTGCCCACTCGGGCACCGCACCGCCGCGATTGGAGTGCACATTCGAGATCACGCGCTCAATGGCCTGCTCGTGCTGCTGCGCGTAGATGCCGAGGGACTCCTCGTCCTCTCCACGCAGCTCAACCGGGCCTGAGGTTTGGCTCATGGACATCGGCACTGAGTGAGTCGTGAAGAAGATCGCTGTCGTGGTCGGATCGATGCCCTGCTCGGCGAGTCGATCGAGTGCCGCGGCCAGGCCCTCGGCGACAGGATCGGTGAACCCGGAGAGGTCGAAGTACGGGCGGATCTTGCGCACGTGGAGATCGTTGAGTTCGGTGGCCTCGAGTGCCATGCCGATGTCCTCGCGATACTGACGGCAGCCTGAGTAGGACGAGTACGCGCTGGTGGCCAGGGCGAGGACCTCCCGGTGACCGTCGGCGTGCAACTGCCGCAGCGTTCCCTCGAAGAACGGCTCGGAATTGCGATTACCCCAATACACGGGCAGATCGATGCTCCGTCGTGCCAGTTCGGCCTCGAGCGCGGCGATCAGCTCACGGTTCTGGGCGTTGATGGGGCTCACCCCACCGAGGGCCAGGTAATGATGCGAGACCGCCTCGAGGCGCTCACGCGGAACCCCGCGCCCGGCGGTTACGCGTTCGAGGAAGGGCATGACTTCGTCGGGCCCCTCCGGGCCGCCGAATGAGGAGAGCAGGAGGGCCGTGTAGGTCATCGCAGGACGTCGACCGCGGTTGCGGCATCGATGCGACGGCCCGTATAGAACGGGATCTCCTCGCGCACGTGGCGACGCGCCTGCGAGCTTCGCAAGGTACGCATCATGTCGACGATCTCGTGCAATTCGGGTGACTCGAGGGCGAGAACCCATTCGTAGTCACCGAGAGCGAAGGCGGCGACCGTATTCGACTTGATCATGCCGAAGTCGCGTCCCATCATCCCGTGCTCGACGAGCATGGCGCGGCGCTCCTCCTCGGGGATGAGGTACCAGTCGTAGGAGCGCACGAAGGGGTACATGCAGACCCACTCGCAGGGCTCGACGCCGGACATGAAGGCGGGCACGTGCCCCTTGTTGAACTCTGCCGGGCGATGAATGCCCATCGTCGAGAACTCGAGTTCCATGCTGTCGGCAAGGCTGGTGCGGCGAATCTGACGCACGGCTGCCTGCACCTGCTCGGCCGTCGGGGCGTGCAGCCAGATCATGATGTCGGCGTTCGCGCGCATCGCCGACACGTCGTAGAAGCCGCGGACGATCACATCGTCCTTCTCGAGCTTGGCTACGAGAACTTCGAGTTCGGCCGCCGCATCTACCGGCGGAGTAATGCCGGTACGGGCGAACACGGCCCAGCACGTGTAGCGAATGGTCTCGTTGATCTCACGAGCGGACACCTTGGAGCGTTCTTCTGTCGACACCCCCCCAGTCTTTCACCTGGTGGACGGCAACGCTCAGTGACCTAGGAGTCCGTGGCCCCGAGTTGGTCGGCGAGGGTGCGTGAGTAGGCGATGGAGCCGGCGATGCCGTTGCCACCGATGCCCGCGCCGATGATGGCAAGACCGTCCTGTGCGGCCACGGCTTCCTGGAGGGCCCGCACGTTCTGGCGATGGCCGACTCGCTGATGCACGAGGGAATCGGCCCATCGGGTGACCTTCGAGTCGGTCACCTTCGGCAGCTTCACGCCGAGAATGCGCTCCGCATCGCGCCGCGCCTGGTCGGGAAGCTCGTCGAGAGACTCCTCGATGATGCCATTGCGGCCGTAGGAGAGGCGGATCAGGTGTGTGCCCGGGCCGAAGGTCTCCTTGATCCAGTCCCACTTCGCGGAGGCATGGGTCAAGGCCTTGGCGCGCACCGCGGTCTGGTCGGGATCGACGAGCACCCCCGAGCCGACAGGTGCCTTGTCGAGCTTGGCGCTCTGCACGACGAGGGAGACGACGGCCACGTCGCCCACGCTGAACTTCTCGAGGGCGGCATTGATGCGATCCTGGCCGCGCAGGACTCGTCGCGCCGCAGGAGCTGAGAGTGCGAGCACGACGTTGTCAGTGCGAAGGGAGACGTCAGCAGTCTCGACAATCCAACCGGTTTTCGACTTGCGCACGGCCGTGACAGTGCGATTGGACTTCACGTTGACGCCCTCGAGATCGGCAACCAGGGCGTTGATCAGTGTCGTCATGCCGCCGCGAAGACCATTGATGGCAGAGCCCGGAGCGCCGGACGCGGAGCGAAATGAGTCGGCGGCGCCGGCCAGTGAACCGGTCTCACGGCAGCGAGCGATGAGGCCGGGGATGACCGCCTCGGCTTCGACCAGGTCGGGATCGACGGCGTGGACTCCAGCGACGACTGGCGTGAGGATGCGTCGCACCACTGCTTCGCCCATGCGCAGTCGAACTAGTTCCCCCAGGGTGATCTCGGGATCGAGATCAGAGGGGAAATCCTTGGCATCGAGCTTCTGCGCCGTGGCGATCTCCTTCTCGCTGAGGATCTTCGCGAGAGCGGGATCGGCGAGATCGCAGGGAATGCCCATGAGGCTGCGGGGCAGCTCGGCTATGCCTGCCTCGGTCCACAGGTGCGCATCGGAGCGCGCGGGGGCAATGACCTCATTGGTGAGCCCGAGTTCGGCGATGAGCTCGAGAGCCTCGGGGCGCGTGATCGCGAATGCCTCGGCCCCGATGTCGGTGGTGACGCCGCCGAGTTCAGCGCCGGCGATCGCGCCGCCGAAGGTGCGAGCGGACTCGAAGAGGGTGACCTGCATTCCGCGGCGAGCGAGCTCGCGGGCGGCGAGGAGACCCGAGAGTCCGCCTCCGATGACGATGGCATTCACGATGTGCTGTGCACCAATTCCACTATGCGGGTGAGGACATCCGGATCGGTCTCGGGCGGGACTCCGTGTCCGAGATTGACGACGTGACCGGGAGCGGACTTCCCGCGCTCGATAACGTCGAGGACGTGCGCCGACAGGATCGACCAGGGTGCGTCGAGCAGATCGGGATCGATATTGCCTTGGAGTGGCGTGGTGCCACCGAGGAGAGCGTTAGCGAGATCGAGCGGGGTGTACTGATCGACGCCCATCACCGTGGCACCGGCATCGCGCATGGCAACCAGGAGATTCTGCGTGCGCGTGCCGAAGTGAACACGAGGAACGGGCAGATCGCTGACTCGATCGAGAACCGCAGCCGAGTGGGGGCGCGCATAGGCGATGTACTCGTCGGGGGTGAGTGCTCCGGCCCAGGAGTCAAAGAGCTGAACGGCGCTGGCGCCAGCGAGCACCTGCCCACGCAGGAAGGTGCCGGTGGTTCGGGCCACCCACGAGAGGAGGTCATTCCAGAGCTCGGGATCCTCGCGCATCATCGCCTTCGTGTGCGTGTACTCGCGTGAGGGTCTGCCCTCGATCAGGTACGAGGCAAGCGTGAAGGGCGCACCGCAGAAGCCGATGAGGGGAGTGGAGCCGAGTTCATCCGTGACGATGCCGATGGCCTCGGCGATCGGTGCGAGCGAGGACTCGTCGAGTTCAGGAAGTGCGGCGAGATCGGAGCGGCTGCGGACGGGAGTGCCCATGACCGGGCCGACTCCTGCGGCGATCTCCACATCGACGCCGGCGAGCTTGAGCGGGACGACGATGTCGCTGAAGAAGATGGCGGCATCAACCTTGTGGCGACGGACCGGTTGCAAGGTGATCTCGGCAGCCATCTCCGGTCGCAGGCAGGAATCCAACATGGCCACGCCCTCGCGCAGGGCGCGGTACTCGGGCAGGGAGCGACCCGCCTGGCGCATCATCCAGATCGGGCGAGTGGGCGGCCGTTCGCCACGGTAGGCCCGGATCAGCGGGGACTCAGCGGTTCCGCGCTCGTTCAGCGGGTGCTGAGCGGGTAGCGAAGTGGCCTGGGTCATATGCCCAACCTACCGAACATTCACAGGTGCCCTCGCGGGCGTACGATTCCCCTCATGGTCCTGGTGCTCGTCGGTGCAAGCCATCACGATGCATCCCTGGAGGAGATCGAGCGCCTCAGCCACGCCGGCAACTCCCTGGCTTCGAGCCTGACCTCCCATGAGGGGGTTCATGGCGCATTGGTCCTGTCGACCTGCAATCGCTTCGAGGTCTATCTCGACCTCGACCGCTTCCACGAGGCCATTGAGCTGACCACCCGCGAGATCTCCGATCGGGCCGGTGTCGCTCATGCCGAGGTGGTGGAGTCGATGCGGGTGACCATGGGAACCTCGGTTGCTCAACACCTCTTCTCCGTGGCCTCCGGGCTCGAGTCCATGGTGGTGGGTGAGGACGAAGTCGCCGGTCAAGTGAAGTCGGCACTCGCCGCCGCCCAAGTGGCCGAGACCACCAGCCCGACTCTCGAGCGCATGATGCAACGTGCACTGGCCACCTCGAAGGCTGTCACGAACATGACGGGCCTCGGCGCCGCGGGTCGGTCGATTGTCACCGTTGGTCTCGACGTCGTCGAGGAGCGTCACGGAACGCTGAGCGGCCGTTCCGCACTCGTGCTCGGCACCGGCTCCTATGCGCGCGTTGTCACGTCCGCACTGGCCAAGCGCGGAGTCGACGAGATCTTCGTCTACTCCTCTTCAGGCCGGGCAGCAAAGTTCGCGACCTCCCACGGGCTTTCGCCGATCACCGATGAGCAACTGGCCGACATCATTGGCAGCGTCGATCTCGTTGCTGCCTGCAGTGGCGCACCGCACCACATCATCGACAGTGCGCTGATGCAGGCTCGCGGATCCAAGGACTCCGTGCTTCCTGTCATCGATCTCGCACTCTCGCCCGATGTCGCACCTGACGTTCGCGAGCGTGCCGACGTCGATGTCATCGATCTCGAGGTGATCCGCATCTACGCCCCCCGTGAGCATTCATCCGCCGTCCTCGAGGCCCAGGAGATCGTGCGCGGCGCGGTCGAGTGCTTTGAGCGTGCCGAGACCGGCCGCGCAGCTGATCCCGCCGTCGTGGCAATGCGCGCCTACGTGAGCAGCATCATCAACGAGGAGATCGAGCGCACCCGTGGTCGCCTGGGCGACGACACGGCAGAGGAAGTCGCACGTTCGCTTCATCGCGTGTCGAATGCGCTCCTGCACACCCCTTCCGTGCGCGCTCAGGAGCTCGCCCGCACCGGCGACATCGATGACTACCGCAAGGCCATGCACACTCTTTTCGGCATCGACTTCGACGCCACGGCCGCGAAGTAGTACCCGATGCGCCTGGGCACCCGCGCCAGCCTGCTGGCCCGCACCCAGTCGGCGACCGTGGGCAACGCCTGGTCGAGGCAGACGGGGCAGGAGTGGGAGGAAGTCCTCATCACGACTGCCGGTGATGACACCACGGTTCCGCTGAATCAACCCGGTCAGCCCGGGGTATTCGTCTCCGCACTTCGCGCTGCGCTGCTTGCCGGCGAGGTCGACGTCATCGTCCACTCATTCAAGGACCTTCCGAGTGCTCCTGCGATCGGTATTCACCTTGCCGCCGTGCCCGAGCGCGAGGATGCCCGCGATGCGCTCGTGTCGAAGGGGAACCTGAAGCTGGATCAGCTGCCCAATGGTGCAGTGCTGGGCACGAGCTCGCCTCGACGGGCCCAGCGGATGCTCGCCCTTAGGCCCGATCTGCGCATTGAACCCATCCGGGGCAATGTCGATACGCGCATCCGCAAGGTGCGTGATGGCGAGTACGACGCCACGATCCTGGCCATTGCTGGCATGACGCGCATCGGCCGCGAGAGGGAGGCCGCGCAGATCCTCACTATCGATCAGCTTGTACCTGCGCCCGCGCAGGGGGCGCTCGCGATCGAGTGCCGCCAAGGAGACCGAGACCTGATGGATCAACTCAAGGCACTCGGTCACAAGCAGTCCCTTCTGCGCGCCGCAGCCGAGCGCGCGGTGCTGATCGGGGTCGAGGCCGAATGCACGACTGCCGTGGGCGCTTACGCTGAAATCGACAAGAAGGGCGAGTTGACTCTCGTCGCCGAGCTCGCTGATCACAAGGGTGTCGAGTACGAGCGCCTGAGTGTGAGCGGCATGGTCAAGGATCGAGCCGATGCGCATGCTCTCGGCTTAGTCGCTGCGGCTGCGTTGCTCGGCCGTTCCTCGGCAGACCTGAACGCGGAACTCGCATGAACTATCCGGTGCTGCTCATCCGCTCGGAGGGCAATGACACGGATGTCGAGAGCCTGAACGCACGGGGAATCTCCTCGATCGATGATCCGTACGTCCGAATCGCCCCTGTCGGTGACTCGATGATGGCGCACATGCTTGTCGAACAGCTTCGCGAGCGTGCCGATGAGCAGACCTGGTTCATCGCAACCTCGCCGATGACCATGCCTGCCTTGATCGAGCTTGTCGGCGAGCATGTGCTGCGCGAGGCGATTGCCTCGGCGGTGGCACGCGGCGTGCATGCTGCCGCGACGGGGGAGCGCACGGCCCGAACCCTTCGTGAACTCGGCTTCCCGACGGTGATGGTGCCGATGGTCTCCTCGGCGAAGGCTCTGGTTGAAGAGCTCGCAGATCGTCCCGCGGCTCGAGCGATGTTCCCCTGCGGAAATCTGGCTCTCGACACCTTGCCTGACGGTCTGAGGCAACTGGGCTGGCATCTCGCCCAAGTGGTGGTCTACGAGACTTCAACAGTGGCTCAGGAGCCGATGAGTGTCGAACTCATTCGTCGCGGCGAGATCTCCGCAATCGTGCTGCGCTCACCGAGTGCGGCGCGAGCGCTCGTGCACTTCATCTCACCGCCGATCCCGATTCCCGTCATCTGCGCCGGGAGCACGACCGCTGACGCTGCTCGCGAACTTGGGCTTGATGTCGTGGCGGTGGCGGATTCGCCAGGTCCTGGGGATGTCGCCGCAGCAGTCGCGAAGGTGCTCAGCGAGTAGCGAGTACTCGATCGGCGATGATCTCCGCGAGTACCGGGGAATCGCCGAGAACTGAGGAGATCGCGCGGTCGCCCGCTTCCGCCTTGATGCGATCAGGGAAGACCCCGTCGAAGAGCAGGAATCGAGCAATCGCAGCCTTGTGCTCGCCTACTGATTCGAGGCGGGATAGCGCGGTTGCGACATCAGGCTGCGCCTGCGAGGCGTAGGCGACAACTACCTCGGCTCCGCGTTGCTTCGCCCATTCTGCAGCGAGTGCGTCAAACGCTGCCTGCGCCTCAAGGTCACTGGTGCCTGCCGTGGCGAGAACGACTGGTGCCTGAGCAGGAAGTTGCGAGTCGAGCACAGGCAGAAGCAGAGGATCCGGGCCGATCGGCTCGGTGATCGTGATCTCGCGATTGATCGCGGCACTGGCCTTGGCGACCTCGGCCGGCACATCCACCTTCACGTGATACGCCTTGCTGAGGAAGACAGGCACGACCGTGATGTCGACATGGGCGGCCACGGTGAGCGCTGCCTCGGTAAGTGTCGGCGCAGTGTTGTCGAGGAAGGCCAGGCGGATCTCGTCATCGGGCAGCAGGTCGGCGACGCGACCGGCGAGTGCTGCAGCACCGATCCCGGCACGCGGATCAGGGCTGCCGTGGCCCAGCAGGATGACGGCGCTCATAGGTGAACGCTACGTCAGGCGTGTGAGGCGAGCTCGCTGGCGGTGAGCCAGGTGGGCACTGACACGACATCGCCCACGATGATGATTGCCGGATTAGCGATCTGTTCCACTGCAGCGATCTCAACGATGGACCCGAGGGTGCCGACCGTCACGCGCTGGTCAGGTGCGTATGCCCGCTCGATGATTGCGATCGGAGTACTCGCTGACTTGCCTCCCTGCACGAGACCGTCAACGAGTGCGCCGAGTCGACCTACGCCCATGAGCACGACGAGGGTCAGATCGGATCTCGCGGCAAGCTCGAGATCGCCGATCTCATGGCCGCTCATCACGATGAAGCCCGTGGTGACGCCGCGGTGCGTGACAGGGATTCCTGCCGCAAGCGGCGCGCTGATTGCACTCGTGACGCCGGGAATGACCTCGACGGTGACGCCGGCCTCGATGCAGGCGAGCATCTCCTCGGATCCGCGGCCGAGTACGAATGGGTCGCCGCCCTTCAGGCGGGCGACGCGCTTGCCCGCGCGAGCGCGATCGACCAGGAGCGCGTTGATCTCCTCCTGCTTCAGCGTGTGGTGGGTGGGCTGCTTTCCGGCATCGATTAGCTCGACGTCATCGTCGAGTGACGCCAGCAGCTCAAGCGGTGCAAGGCGGTCGTAGATCACGACGTCGGCCTTGTTGAGCTCGCGACGACCGCGGACGGTGATGAGATCGGCATCGCCGGGGCCGCCGCCGATGAGCACGACGTGCCCGTCGTGCGCGCGACGAGCCTTGACGGGCAGGTCACCCGAGCGCAGCTGCGCGGCAATGCTGCTGCGCAGCGCAACGGAGCGCCGCGGGTCAGCGGAGGTTACGGCAATCGTGACGTCATCAACCGTGGTCGATGCGGGGGTCCAGGCCTCCGAGGCGGAACGGTCATCGGCACGCACGCACCAGATGCGTTGTGCGTGGGCCTCGGCGGCGATCGCTGCATTGATCGAAGGGATATTCGTGGCAGCGTGAACCACCCATGCCTCGGCGAGATCACCCGGGGCGAACTCGCGCTGAATGATGTGCACGGAGTCACCTAGGTTCCGCATCGCCTCGCTGATCTCGGGGGAGATGACCGTGACGAGTGCGCCTGCCTCTACCAGGGTGCGCGCACGTCGTGCGGCCACGGCGCCGGCGCCGACGACAACCACCGGCTTGCCGGTGACGTCGAGGGAAAGCGGGTAACTGCTCACGTATGAAGCCCGCACTCGTTCTTGCCCTGACCTGCCCAGCGACCGGCACGGGGGTCATCGCCGGGAGCAACGCGCTTGGTGCACGGGGCGCATCCGATAGACGGATAGCCGTCGTACATCAGCGGGTTGACCGGTACATCGTTCTCCATCGTGTAGCGCAGCAACTGCGCCTCGCTCCAATGCAGGATCGGTGCAATCTTGAGAACGCCGCGGCTCTCGTCGAACTGCACGACCGGAACGGCAGCACGATGCGGTGCGGTCTCATGTCGCATGCCGGTGATCCAGGCCTCGTAGCCGTGGATGAGGTTCTCCATCGGCTCGACCTTGCGCATCTTGCAGCACAGGTCGGGATCGCGCTCCCAGAGATTCGCGCCGAATTCGGCATCCTGCTCAGTCACCGTCTGCTTCGGGGTGAGGCTGATGATGTTCAGGCTGGTGCGTGCCTGCAGGGCGTCGCGGGTCTCGATGGTCTCGGGGAAGTGGTAGCCGGTGTCGAGGAAGACCACAGGGATCTCAGGCGCGACCTGATTGATCAGGTAGGCAAGTGCCGTGTTCGCCATCGACTGGGTGAGCACTGCTTTCGTGCCGAAGGTGTTCCAGGTCCAGCGGATGATGTCGGCGGCTTGAGCGCCGGCAAGGTCGACCGCCGCGTAGCGCGCGAGGATACGGAGTTCCTCGGGCGAGCGCCTGGTTGCAGTGCCGTGCGTCACCGTACTCACTTCAGTGATCCCTCGTCTGCGCGCTGTGCCCACTCGCTGAACGACTCGTCGCCCTGGCGCTCGGCAGTGAAGTTCGTCGTCACGCGCACGACGTAGTCGGGAAGATCATCGGCCGGCAGCCGCAGGCCCTTGACCGTGCGGCCGAAGTTCGCGGCCTGGCCGATGCGGCCACCGAGGTGCACCTGGAAGCCCTCGACGTCATTGCCGTCGGCGTCAAGGGCTCGAATGCCCTTCAGGCCGATGTCGGCGACCTGAATGCGAGCGCAGGAGTTCGGGCAGCCATTGACGTGAATGGCGAGGGGCTCAGTGAAATCGGGGATACGCGCTTCGAGTTCACCGATGAGCACGCGGGCGCGACCCTTGGTCTCGACCATTGCCAGCTTGCAGAATTCAACGCCCGTGCAGGCCATCGTTCCGCGGCGGAAGTTGGTGGCATCGCCCACGCGAAGATCGAGTGCTGCGAGGCCTGCGACAAGTGCATCGACTTTGTCGCCGGGCACGTTGAGGACGACAAACTTCTGATGAGCCGTCAGGTGCACGCGATCAGCGCCCGCTGCCGCAGCGAGATCGGCGATCGCGTGCAGCTTCGTGCCACTGACACGGCCGACGATGGGGGCTGCGCCGACATAGAAGAGACCGTTGTTCTGCGGCCAGACGCCGACGTGATCACGTTCATCGACTGAGGCCGGGGTGGGTGCTGGACCATCAAGAAGCGGACGCTTCAGGTATTCGGTCTCGAGAACCTGGCGGAACTTCTCGGCTCCCCAGTCGGAGACCAGGAACTTCAGGCGGGCCTTGGTACGCAGTCGGCGGTAGCCGTAGTCGCGGAAGATGCCGACGACTCCTGCCCAGACCTCGGGGATCTCCTCGATCGGAACCCACGCGCCAAGGCGCACGGCCAGGTGCGGATTGGTCGACAGGCCGCCGCCGACCCAGACGTCGAAGCCGACTCCATGCTCGGGGTGAACGACGCCGAGGAAGGAGATGTCATTGATCTCGTGCGCGACGTCCATGCGTGGTGAGCCGCTCACGGCCGACTTGAACTTGCGCGGGAGGTTCGAGAACGCCGGATCGAGCAGGTACCTCGCGAGAATCGCCTCGATCGCCGGGGTGCCGTCGATGAGTTCGTCTGCGGCCACGCCTGCGACGGGCGAGCCCAGGATTACGCGCGGAACATCGCCGCATGCCTCTGCGGTCGATAGCCCCACGGCTTCAAGCCGACGCCAGATCTCCGGGACGTCCTCGATGGCAATCCAGTGCAGCTGGATGTTCTGGCGATCCGAGATGTCGGCAGTGTCGCGACCGAACTCGACCGAGATGTCGGCAATGGTGCGCAGCTGTTCGAGAGTGAGTCGACCTCCGTCAGAGCGCACGCGCATCATGAAGTAGGAATCCTCGAGCTCCTCGGGCTCCATGGTCGCGGTCTTGCCGCCGTCAATGCCGGGCTTGCGCTGCGTGTAGAGACCCCACCAGCGCATGCGGCCGCGCAGATCGGAACCGGGAATCGAGTCGAAGCCCTCCTTGGAGTAGATCTCCTCGACGCGGGCACGCACGGTCAGGCCATCGGCCTCCTGCTTCATCGCCTCATTGGGATTGAGCGGCTCGGTGCCGTCGACAGCCCACTGGCCGTTGCTCTTGGCCGGGCGCGCGGTGGTCTCGGTCATGTCATCCCTTGTTGGCGTGAATGCAATGGATCTGGCAGTCCCGCAAACCTATTGAGAGGGGAGCAGCGCATTCAGGGGTGGCTGCGTACCTGCACACCGTTCGCAAGAGGTATCCACAGGCGGGGCGCGGGTGTTCGTCCATCCACAGAATCTCGCTCGACCTTCAGCGAACGCGCGAATCCATGAATTCTCGGGGAATCGAAGACTGGCTTCGACCAATCGAGGAGTGACGATGAATGACATCACGATGACCGTTGTGGGCAATGTTGTCCGCGACGTAGAACTGCGCTTCACCACGGCGGGCGATCCGGTGGCCTCTTTCCGGGTCGCCACCAGCACCCGGCGCTTCGATCGATCTGCTGATAAGTGGGTCGACGGCGATACCCATTACTTCTCGGTGACCTGCTGGCGCGGGATGGCCCACAACGTCGTTCAGTCCGTGGTGAAGGGGATGCCAGTGGTTGTCACCGGCCGTCTGCGCAGCCGCGAGGTTCCGAGGCCATGCGGTGAGCAGGGGCACATCGTGCGGTACCACGACATCGAGGCCATCGCGGTCGGCCCGGATCTCGCCCGCGGCATTGCCACCTTTACTCGGGTCAAGCGCGATGCGGTGGTCGAGAGCGAGGAGCGCCTGATTGCTGACGTGCTGACCTCAGCGGGTGAACTCGAGTCCGTTGACCTCGAGACGGGTGAGGTACTCGAGGGTCAGGCAGCTTGATCGCATCGGGGGGCTCGCCGTTCGGGCAACAATCATTCGACCGTGCGAGCCCTTCGCCTGCGAATCGCGGGCTTAGTTCTGAGTTAGGTCACGAGTTCAAGGACCCGAACGACTGCATTCCTGAGCTGGCGAAGGTCAAGGTGTTATTGCAGATCGGGAGGGTGCCAGCGTTCAGCTGGGGGATGATCGTCGCGTTGCCTGATTGCATGCTGAGCATGTACACCGTGGAGCTGTAGACCGTTCCTGTGTCTGAGTTAAGGGCATCGATCTCGAATGTGCAGTCAGAGATCCGATTCGCCGGTGTTTGGCAGAACTCCAGGGTCGGAAGCGCTTGCTTGGGCAGGATGATCTGAGATCCGGCGTAGCAGCTAGAGGTTTGTTTTTCATCCCCAGTGATCAGTCGGACATCAAAACCTGAACCGGCAATGAAAGGGGGAGCTGAAGGGCAGGACATCGTGATGTCGAAGGCGGTTCCCGTGTCCTCGACGATGATCTCGAGCGTTTCGTTGAAGTTCTGCTCGTTGAAGTACTCGACATTCATTTCGTCATCATCGGAATTAGTACAAGCTCCAGGGCTATCCACGGCCAGATTCGAGACCGCGCTGTACGCCACGAATTTCGCCACCGGTGTCAGAGTGGGTGTCGGTGTTGCGCTCGGCGTGGGTGAGACGGAGGCTGTCTGGCTTGAAGTTGAGCTGGCGGTGGGCGTGGCTGAAGCGGAGGCCGAGGGCGATGCGGATGGGGTTGAGCTAGGCGATGGTGTGGCGGTGGGTGTCACTGACGGTGGTGACGACGGCGATGAAGAGGGTGTCGTGGTTGCGCTTGCCGACGGACTCACGTCCTGGGTCCTGGCGCGCGTGCCCGCCTTACTTCGCGTGGTCTCCGTGATCTTCACTCGAGTCTCGTACGCGCCTGTTGTCGTGGGCGCGCACACCTCGACGTGGTGAGTGCCATCTGCATACTCATTGTCGCCCCACACGTAGGAGCGTCGGGTCTGCCATTGCGCTTCGGCCCGTGAACCGTTCATCTTCCGGAATTGGACCTCGCCGAGTACCTGTCGACCACGCAGAACCCGAGAGAGAGTCACGTCTTGGCTGAGAGTGTCGATTCCCCGGATTCGCTTCGAGGAGGCTGCCGTTCCTCGATAGTCGTGCTTGACGCAGTCATCCGCCCGCTTGATGTCGCCGGAGGTGTCGCACGTGGGCATTCCGTGGCCAGGAACGATGTCTCCGCGAGGAACGGTGGCAACCGCTGGATTCGCGAAGAAACCGGCGGTGCTGGTGATCAGGGCCACCGAGGCCCCGACGACCGCTCCCGTGCGTTCCCAGGGGTTCATGCCGACCTCTCTCCAGCGACGGTTGGTCGTCGCTTCGTGAATATACGTCACCTTCTGCGGCTCCGTCGGCGATGGCGCTGATTTATGGGGCAGGTGGATCAGCGCCAGCTCACGCGTGCCGAGAGTGGGCCGAATTGCAAACTCTGTGCGAGTGCGGAGAAGGGTGAAGTATCCCCAGGTCAGGTGCTCTAGCCTGAGCATTTCCCGAGCAGCATTGAGGAGTAGACCCCATGGCGGCACCGTCCACCCGCAGCCCCTGGCATGGCCACGCAAGCGCCGATGAGATCGAGCGCTGGTCAGCAGTAGCCGAGGAGGTGGCCGCCACCTTGGCCATCGGCGCGCTGGAGCGCGACCGTACGAGCGAGCGTCCCTTCGATGCCCTGGATGTACTGCGAGAGTCTGGGCTCACCAACCTGATGATCCCGGCGGAGTTCGGCGGCCACGGCGGGCATTGGGAGACTGCTTTCCGGGTCACACGGATCCTGGCCCGCGCCGACGCGTCCATCGCGCAGATCCTCGGGTACCACTACGTGAACCTGGCCTGCGTCGTGTTCTACGGCCCCGACCCCGTGAAGCAGGGCGAGTGGCTGCGTCGCTCGGCCGAGAACCGCTGGATGTGGAGTGACTCCTTCAACCCCGTCAGCCCCGATCTCGACATCATCGCCGACGGTGACGGCTACCGATTGAGCGGTCTGAAGCGCTTCGCGACGGGTGCCTCCGTGGCCGACATCGTTATTGCTGGCGGCATTGCTACCGGAGGTGAGCTCGATGGCGAACTCGTGATCTTTGCCGTCAACACCAAGGGCGAGGGCATCGAGCATCTCGACGACTGGGATCACCTGGGCCAGCGGGCGTCAGCCAGCGGTTCGATTCGCTACACGAACGTCCTGCTCTCTCGTGATGACATCTTCGGCGTCGACACTGAGGAGCCGTTCTCCGCGGTCGTGACCCCGGGCGTACAGCTGCTCTTCGGCAATATCTACCTCGGCATCGCCGAGGGCGCTCTCGAGCAGGCGAAGGTCCTGACCCTGGCTCGCCCGAATGCGTGGTTCCTCGCCAGTGTCGATCGCTACGCCGATGACCCCATCACCCATCGTGCATTCGGCGAGCTCATCGCGCGCACGGTTGCGGTCGAGGCGCTTGCTGACCGCGTGAATCGTTCCTACGACTCCGTGATTGATCTCGCCGAGCGCTGCACGGCGGAGGATCGCGCGCGCATCGAGATCGAGGTGGCCCAGCTGAAGGTGATCTCGACCGAAGTTGGACTCGACGTCTCGCATCGCGTGTTCGAGATGACAGGTGCCAGCTCGACCAAGATGTCGAACGGACTCGATATCTATTGGCGAAATATTCGCACGCACAGCCTTCATGACCCGGTCGACTACAAGAAGATCGAGGTGGGTGCGCACTACCTCACCGGCACTGTTCAGCCGATCTCGCTGTACACCTAGGAGTCATCGTGACCTCGAATCCGCCGGCCTACGCCGACCTGGCTGCGAAGTACCGCCCGATCTTCGAGCGCATCGGAGATGGGCTACTCGATCGCGAGCTCACTCGCACGCTCCCGTATGAGCCGGTGCAGTGGCTAAAGGAGGCCGGCTTCACCGCGGTTCGTGTGCCTCAGAAGTTCGGCGGCGATGGCGCGAGCCTTCCGCAGCTGTTCGCCCTCCTCGTTGAGCTGGCATCTGTTGATCCGCATGTGCCCCAGGCTTTCCGCGGCCACATTGCCTTCGTCGAGGATCAGCTCTACCGCCCTGCCAGCCCGACCCGCGACGAGTGGCTCGAGCGCTTCGCGCGCGGCGAAATGGTCGGTAACGCGGTGACCGAGATTGGCAACGTCAAGCTTGGTGACACCAAGACTCGGCTGACGAAGACCGACGAGGGCTTCACGATCTCGGGCAGCAAGTTCTACACCACCGGCAGCATTTTTGCGGAGTGGATCGATGCGACGGCGCTCGATCCTGACGGCGTCGAAGTGGCTGCACTGGTGCCCACTTCGAGCGATCTCGTCACGGTTTCCGATGACTGGAATGGCTTCGGTCAGCGACTGACCGGCAGCGGTGGCGCAGTCTTCTCAGCCGTACCGATTCGCGCTGATCACGTGTACGTCTTCAGTGATCGCTTCCCGTACCAAACGGCTCTGTACCAGTTGATCCTCGTCGCGGTGCTCGCCGGCATTGCGCGTGCATCAGCGAACGAAGCTGTGTATCAGGTCGCGAACCGCTCGCGCACGTTCAGTCATGGTACGGCTGACCTGACCCGCAATGATCCTCAGATCCTTGAGGGTGTCGGGCGAATTGCCGCTGATGCCGCCGCCTGCGAGGCCATCACTGTGCGTGCTGCTGACACTCTGCAGTTCGCCTATGAAGCGCGCGATGCCGATGTGCAGACCGTGGCCGATCTCAAGCGCGACTCAGAGCTGCGCGCTTCCGAGGCTCAGGTCGTGTGCACGCGTCTGGCCATGGGTGCGGCGCAGTCACTCTTTGATGGACTTGGCGCATCGTCGACCATTGATACCCATCTGCTTGACCGTCACTGGCGCAATGCAAGAACGGTCAGCTCACACAACCCCGTTGCCTTCAAGGCGCGCATCATCGGTGACTGGCTCGTCAACGCAGTGGAGCCGCCGTACGAGTGGGCGATCGGCAATGGCAAGCCCACTGCAGAGAAGGGCAAGTAGTCATGGCCCGCCAAGAGATCGCGCTCAACGCCTTCAGCATGAACACGCTAGGGCATCTCTCGCCCGGCTTGTGGCGTCATCCGAGTGACCAGGAGCGCCGCTATCTCGATATCGATTACTGGACATCACTTGCGCGCACACTCGAGCGCGGCCTTTTCGACGCGATCTTCTTCGCCGACGTTCTCGGTGTCTATGACGTCTACAACGGCAGCGCCGATGCCGCGTTGATCGACGGTGTGCAGGTACCGGTCAATGATCCCTTGCCGGTGATCGCCGCCATGGCGTCGGTAACGGAGCACCTGGGCTTCGCGATGACCGCAGCGGTCTCGTATGAGCATCCCTACCCGTTTGCCCGTCGAATGAGCACCCTCGATCACCTCACCAAGGGACGCATCGGCTGGAATGTGGTCACCGGCTACCTCAACAGCGGTGCAGTGAACTTCGGCGTGAGCGGGCAAGAAGCTCACGATCGTCGCTACGACATTGCCGACGAGTACCTGGAGGTCTGCTACAAGCTCTGGGAAACGAGCTGGGATGACGATGCAGTGGTCGCCGATCTTGAGCGCGGAATCTATGCAGATCCCTCTCGCGTGCATCGCATCAATCACCAAGGTGAGTTCTTCAACGTGCCCGGCATGCACCTGAGCGAGCCGTCGCCGCAGCGCACCCCGGTGATCTACCAGGCAGGTGCGTCAACTCGCGGCATCAGTTTCGCGGCCAAGCATGCTGAGGGCGTCTTCGTCGCGGCACCTAGCAAGACCGTGCTGACCAAGCAGGTGGCCGGCATGCGCGAAGCTCTCGCTGCCGCAGGGCGAGATCCACAGGCAGTCACGATCCTCAATCAGCAGACGGTCGTGGTCGCCGAGACCGATGCGCAGGCGCAACGTCTTTTCGAGGGCTACCTCGAATACGCGTCGGCTACCGGTGCACTTGTGCTTATGTCGGGCTGGACAGGCATTGACTTCGCCAAGCTCGATCTCGACTCCACGATGAAGGATCAAGAGAGCAACGCGATTCAGTCAGCCGTGAAGGCCTTCTCGAGTGCTGACCCTGATCGCGAATGGACTATTCGGGAGATTGCCGAGTATGTGCGCCTCGGGGGCGACGGCCCGGTCATCGTGGGCTCGGCCGAGACGGTAGCCGATCAGCTCGAGTCCTGGGTCGATGAGACCGGGGTCGATGGCTTCAATCTCGCCGGTACCGCAGTGCCCGAGGCGTGGGAGCAGGTCGCCGATCTGCTCATCCCCGAATTGCAGAAGCGCGGGCGATTTAAGAAGCAGTACAAGCCCGGCACGCTGCGCGAGAAACTCGGTTACGAGACAGCACGGCCGACCCGTCCGATCCCGAAAGCCGGCGAATAGATCGCGTGCTTGAATTCCACTGCCCGGTGGCCGGGTGGTGCCAAGAGAAGGAGTTGCAGTGACCGATCGTGAATGGGGATTCCGCACGCGGTCCCTGCATGCCGGCGGCACTCCCGACGCAGGCACCGGCGCGCGTGCCGTGCCGATCTTCCAGACCACCAGCTTCGTGTTCGAGAACACCGCTGATGCTGCCACTCTCTTTGCCCTGCAGAAGTACGGCAACATCTACTCGCGCATCGGCAACCCCACCGTCGCGGCATTCGAGGAGCGCATGGCCTCACTCGAGGGTGGCCTGGGGGCGGTCGCCACCAGTAGCGGCCAGGCAGCAGAGTTCTTGACCTTCGCCGCACTTGCCGGCGCGGGCGATCACATTGTCGCGTCTTCTGCTCTCTACGGCGGCACTGTCACCCAGCTCGATGTCACGTTGCGTCGGTTCGGGGTCGACACCACCTTCGTACAGAGCGATGACCCCGCTGACTTTGCCGCCGCGATTCAGGACAACACGAAGCTAGTGTTCACTGAGCTGGTCTCGAATCCGTCATCGGCAGTTGCCGACATCGCCGGTTTGGCCGAGGTCGCGCATGCCGCAGGCGTTCCGCTCATCGTCGACGCGACCACTGTCACCCCGTTCCTGTGCCGGCCAATCGAGCATGGTGCCGACATCGTCATCCACTCGGCCACCAAGTTTCTGGGCGGTCACGGCACGACCCTGGGCGGCGTCATCATCGATGCCGGCACCTTCAACTGGGGCAATGGTCGATTCCCGACCATGACCGAGCCCGTGCCCTCCTACGGCGGCATCAAGTGGTGGGACAACTTCGGCGAGTACGGCTTCTTGACAAAGCTGCGCGTCGAGCAACTGCGTGACATTGGCCCGTCGCTCGCACCGCACAGCGCCTTCTTGCTGCTGCAGGGTGTGGAGACCCTCGCCCAGCGCATGACGGAGCATGTCGCCAATGCGCGCGCGGTGGCCGACTGGCTCGAGGCGGATCCGCGCGTGGCATGGGTGTCGTACTCGGGCCTTCCCGGTCACCGCAATCACGATCGCGCTGTGAAGTACACGCCGCGCGGCCCCGGTGCCGTGTTCTCCTTCGGAATCAATGGTGGGTTCGCGGCAGCTGAGTCCTTCATCAACAACGTGCAGCTGCTCAGTCACCTTGCGAATATCGGTGACTCGCGCACCCTGGTCATTCATCCGGCTAGCACCACTCATCAGCAGCTCAATGACGAACAGCTCATTGCCGCCGGCGTTCCCGCTGACCTCGTACGCCTGAGCGTGGGTCTCGAGGACATCGACGACATCCTGTGGGATATCGATCAGGCCCTCACCATCGCGACGGGAGTCTCACGATGACCTGGACCCCTCCGAGTGCCCTTGAGCGCCTCGCGCTGCTGCGCGATGCCAAGACAATCGCGATCGTGGGCGCCTCCGATAATCCGGCCCGCGCCAGCTACTTCGTCGGCACCTACCTGCTCTCGAGCAGTAATTACACCGTGTGGTTCGTGAATCCGATGTCGGAGACCGTGCTGGGGCACAAGGCGTACAAGAGCCTGGCCGATCTCCCTGCCGCCCCCGACATCGTCGATGTCTTCCGCAAGCCCTCTGATCTTCCCGAGGTGCTCGACGAGGCCATTGCTGCCCATGCGAAGACCCTCTGGCTGCAGCTGGGCATCAGTGATGAAGCAATCGCGGAGCGCGCCACAGCGGCAGGTATGAATGTCGTCATGAATCGTTGCGTAAAGATCGAGCACGCGCGCTTCAACGGTGGCTTGCATCTAGCCGGCTTCAACACCGGGGTGATCAGCTCGCGCCGGCAACTCTCGTGAGCGCACCTGCGCTCATTGGCGATACCTGGTTCGGCACCGGTGGTCGCAGGTTGAGTCTCGATGACCTGCGCGGCCGAATCGTCCTGCTCGATTTTTGGACGTTGTGCTGCGTGAACTGCCATCACGTTCTCGCCGAGCTGCGACCGATCGAGGCAAAGTACTCGGACGTGCTCACGGTTGTGGGTGTGCATTCGCCGAAGTTCGAGCATGAGAAGAATCCGGACTCGGTGCACTCGGCGATCGAGCGGCATGGCATCGACCATCCG
>JAHEIZ010000049.1 GCA_024639145.1 Actinomycetes bacterium
TCGATGTCGGCTCGTCGCATCCTGGGGCTGGAGTAGGTCCCAAGGGTTGGGCTGTTCGCCCATTAAAGCGGTACGCGAGCTGGGTTTAGAACGTCGTGAGACAGTTCGGTCCCTATCCGCCACGCGCGCAGGAGATTTGAGAGAATCTGCCCCTAGTACGAGAGGACCGGGGTGGACGAACCTCTGGTGTGTCAGTTGTTCTGCCAAGAGCACTGCTGATTAGCTACGTTCGGAAAAGATAACCGCTGAAAGCATCTAAGCGGGAAACTTGTCTCAAGATGAGATCTCCCACAGGGTTAACCTGGTAAGGCCCCCAGCTAGACGACTGGGTTGATAGGCCGGATGTGGAAGTGCGGTAACGCATGGAGCTGACCGGTACTAATAGGCCGAGGACTTGCCTCTTATACTAAAAATTCGCGTCCACTGTGTGGTTCCCGAGATTCGATCGGGAACCTAAGCACCTCGAAAGAGTTGTGCTTATTTTCGTTGAAATCTCAATAGAGTTTCGGCGGCCATAGCGAGAGGGAAACGCCCGGCTCCATTCCGAACCCGGAAGCTAAGCCTCTCAGCGCCGATGGTACTGCACGGGTGACTGTGTGGGAGAGTAGGACGCCGCCGGACAATTTTTCAACAAAGGCCACCTTCGGGTGGCCTTTGTTGTTTGTGGCGACAATGCCCCTAATCTGGGGCACATCGAAGGGAATGGCGATGCCAGCAGCAGGTAGTTCACGTGGAGGATCAGAGCGAAAGCCTTCCTCTGGTCGTCCGTCGAGCGGAGGGCGTCCTGGAGCTCCCTCGAGATCCAGTAGCGGCAAGCCTGCCCCGTCGTCACGATCGGGTAAGCCGAACGGCTCCGGTCGTCCGCCCAGTAGCAAGCCAGTAGGTGGCCGCACCGGTGCGGGTAAGCCCACGAGTGCTGGGCGGCCAGGCGCTGGCAAGTCCGCCGGAGGCCCGCGTGGCGCCTCGGCTGGTTCGTCGCGAAGCGACTCACGGGATTCCCGGGACGACCGACGCACGTCGTCACGTTCGACTGATTCTCGTCCTCCACGTGCCGGGGGCCGTGCGGATTCCCGGGACGACCGTCGCGGATCCGGCCGCCCAGATTCGAGAGCACCCCGTTCCACTGATCGTCGCGATGATGGCCGTGTCGAAGGGGGACAGCGAAGCGGAGGGCCCACTCGGTCTTCCTCATCCGATCGTAGGAGCGCACCCGGGATTCGCAGCGGCTCAAGTGCGCCGCGGCGGACAAATGATCGGTACGAACGCGACGAGCGTCCGCAGCGCGCCGAACGGGTCCGAGAGCCGCATATCGCCGATGAGATCAAGGCGGATCAGCTCGATAAGTCCATCGCGCTCGAGCTCCGCACACTTCCCGATGGGCTCGCAGAAATCGTTGCACGTCACCTGGTAGCCGCCGATCTGGCCATGCAGAATGAGGATTTCGCTCTGGCTGCTGAACATGTGGGCGCCGCGAAGCGTCGTGCCGGACGCTCGTCCGTCGTGCGAGAAGCCGCAGGGATCGTGGCCTACCAGTCAGGCAACTTCGCCGAGGCGCTGACCGATCTGCGTGCTGTTCGCCGGATGACCGGTTCAAATTCCCTGCTGCCGCTCATTGCGGACTGCGAGCGCGGCCTCGGCAAGCCTCAGAAGGCACTCGACACGATCAAGGCCGTTGCTAACAGCAAGCTGTCCCCGGAACTTCGATCAGAGCTCTTGATTGTGAGCGCGGGCGCCCGCGCCGATATGGGAAAGCTGGATGCGGCCATCGTCACCCTTCAGGTTCCGGAACTCACCAAACTGCCCCCGGGAACGCCGCGGGCCCGCCTCCAATACGCCTATGCCGATCTGCTGCTCACGGCAGGCCGACTGAATGAAGCGTGGGAATGGATGGAGCGCGCGGCCGGATCAGACATCGACGGGGACACAGATGCAGCCGAGCGTTGCGAGGAATTCGCCGGCATCAGTTTCACTGAGGAAGAGCTGGACAGCGAGGACTAATCCGCCCCCATGACCGTGGGTCGAACTCGGTTTTCCACATTCACTCACTGTCGCCTGACCATCCACAGCGAGAGTCGTGTTCTGGGCGTAGCGACTGCAATGGCGCATTCTTGGGTGACCAACGCTAATCCAGGAGGGCACATGGCTCAGCACGCGAATGAGGTTCGACTTGTCGGTCGTTTCGGCGGCTCCGTTGATACTCGGGAGCTTCCCAGCGGAACCATCCTGACCAATTTCAGTGTCATCGTTGACCGGTCCGCCCGTGAGATTCACGGCCGTACCAAGGTGGACACCATTGCTTGCCAGACGACTCGGGCGGCAGTGGCCACTCGCGTGGGCAAGCTCGAGACCGGGCAGTCAGTGGAGGTGCTGGGTGCACTGCGGAGGCGCTTTTGGAAGTCAGCGGGAGGCCTGGCCAGTGCCACCGAGGTCGATGTTCGCCACATGAGCGTCGTTCGGGACTCCGCCTGACATGACCCGGACCATTCGCCGCAAGCCGGAGTCCATGACACGATTGCGGCATGTCACATGACGCGCACGGTGTGCCCGAAGGCAGCGTGTACGACTGGTTCCAGCGTGCGCAGGACTTACTCACCACTGGTAACGCCGATGCTGCCCTCCAGCTCCTCGTCCGTGTCAGGGCTGAGGATTCCTCTACCTCCGTACTGGAGGCACTCGGTCGCGCGCTGTTCGATTCGCGCAGATTCGTGGAAGCTGAATCCGTCTTCCGCGAAATCTGTGAACGTGTTCCCTCTGATGATTTCGCGCACTACGGGCTCGGAGTTTCGCTATGGCGTTTGCAGGAGTTCACCCTCGCTCGTGACGAGCTGGCGATGGCCTTCGTGATGCGACCTGATCGCGCAGAATACGGGAAGGCCCTCGGCCAGGTGCGCGCGACATTGCGTGCGCGGGCCGACGGCGGGCTACCGCCCAATGGCCCCATCTCCGGTCAGATGTCGGCGGACGACAGGAGTCCCTTCATCTCCTTTCCGGTGGAGGACTAGTGACGGCCTTGTGTGACGCCCATGACGTCGTGTTCTTCGACCTTGATGGCGTCATCTATATCGGGCCGCATGCGGTTGAGCACTCTGCCCAGGTGGTCGCCGAGCTCAAGCGGCGTGGAATCGGCTGTTGCTTCGTCACGAACAACGCCTCGCGCACGCCGATGGAGGTGGCCATGCACCTGTCCGATCTTGGCATCCCCACGGAGGAATCTGAGGTCGTCACCGGTTCTCAGGCCGGAGCCGGGCTCATCCTTGATTTCGTTGGACCCGGAACCAAGGTGCTGGCAGTCGGCGGGCCTGGAGTAGCCGCCGCGCTTGTCGATCGCGGCCTGATCCCCGTGTTCAGTAGCGATGACCATCCCGAGGCGGTGATGCAGGGATTCGGCCCGCAGTTGTCCTGGAGCGATCTCGCCGAGGCCACATTTGCTATTCGGGGCGGCGTTCCGTGGGTTGCCACGAATATGGACGCAACCTTCCCGACACCGCGCGGGCTGGCACCTGGCAACGGCTCCATGGTGATGGCCGTGATGCACGCCACCGGTCGCCGGCCCGATGCGGTTGCTGGCAAGCCGGAGAAGTCGCTCTTCGATGAGGCCACTCGCCGCACGGGGGCGCAACGAGGCCTCATGGTGGGCGATCGTCTCGACACCGATATCGCGGGGGGCAACAGGGCCGGGATGCAGACCCTTCTCGTTCTCACCGGCGTCTGCACCGCGGAGGAGGCAGCGGCAGCCCACGGCGACGACATCCCGACGTACGTCGGTCAAGATCTCAGGAGCCTTCTGTCAGAACCAGTACGGTGGAGTGACCTAGAAGGAGGGTCCCATGCTCGATGACATTCGCGGCTATCTGCAGATGGCCAGCGGTCTGACTGAGGTGACTGCGTCAAAGGCCCGCGAGATTGCCATGGCACTAGTTGGGCAAGGCATGAGCCTGAGCACCAAGGCTCCCGACGTGGTCGGTCAGGTCCAGGAACTCGCTGATGATCTCGTCGCGACGAGCAAGGGCAATCGCGACCTTCTGACCGGCATGATCCGTACAGAGGTCGATAGGGCGGTCGGCAGGATGGGCTTCGTCCGAGAAGATGAACTTGCGGCATTGCGTCGTCACGTCCAGCGGCTTGAGTCTGAGATTGGCGAGTTGCGGTCGGAGGTCTCCCGACGACCGGAGGCGGTCACTGTCGATACAGTCGAGCCGGTTGCCCCGGCACCGAAGAAGAAGATCTACCTTGAGGACTCTGACAATGGATGAGAACGTGGCCGAGACTGGCATGACTGACAGTGTCGAGGACCTCATGGTCCTTGATGAGGCACCCGCAGATCTGGTACTCGAGGTGTGGGAACCCACAGGCGATGCCATCGTTGACGCTGCTCTCGAGGATATTCGTGGTCTTGAAACCGCCGAATTGGGAGAGCATGTCGAGATCTTCAGCTCGATTCACGATCAGCTGCGCGGACGGCTGACCGACCTCAGCGATACCGCGCGCTCCTGATCCATGGCCTTGCGTCGGCTAGATGCCGAACTCACCCGGCGCGGACTTGCGAGATCTCGTGAGCACGCGCGTGAGCTCATCTTCTCGGGCGCAGTCGTCGTGAGGGGAACGGTCGCCTCGAAGCCCGCAACCCAAGTCAACGACTTCGACTCCATCGTCGTCCAGATCGACGAAGTCGGGCATGGTTATGTCTCTCGCGGGGCGGTGAAGCTTGCCGGCGCACTCGATCATTTTTCGGAGATCGTGGTTGAGAATCGCCTCTGCCTGGATGCAGGCGCATCAACCGGGGGGTTCACTGAGGTGCTTCTTCGGCGTGGAGCCACAGGTGTCCTGGCGGTCGACGTGGGCTACGGTCAGCTTGCGTGGTCGCTGCGCACCGACGATCGAGTGCATGTTTATGAGCGCATGAACGTCCGAGCCATGACCCTGGAGGACTTCCCGTTCAGGCCGAGCCTGGTGGTGGCAGATCTCTCCTTCATCTCGCTGGAGATCGTGATGCCTGCCATGCGGGCAACGGCGGAACCCCACGCAGATTTTCTTCTTTTGGTGAAGCCGCAATTCGAAGTAGGTCGAGAATTCGTGGGTGACGGCGTCATTAGGGATCCGCGTCTAAGGGCGGATGCCGTGCTCAAGGTCGCCTCCTGCGCTGCAGGGCTGGGATTGACGACGCGGGGCGTGGTGGCCAGCCCACTTCCCGGGCCGAGCGGGAACGTCGAGTTCTTCCTCTGGCTCGCGGCGGGGGATGCGGGAGCCGATACTCTCGAGTCGATGATCGACCGCGCGATTGAGGAGGGACCGCAGTGAAGCCTTCACAAGTCCTGCTCACGATAAATCCCGCTCGTGACGAGGCGCGCCGGATAGGTGCGACGATGATCGCCGAGCTTGGTGCTGCAGATGTCAAAGTCGTGGTCGCTGCCGATGATGCAGAACTGTGGCCTGAGGCTTCAGCCTTGGGCGCGCGAATTGCTGCGGCCGATGATCACGCTGGCGATGGATGCCAACTAGTGGTCGTTCTCGGAGGCGATGGCACCATCCTTCGAGCCGCGGAGCGCGCTCGGTCGGCCGGCGCCCCGATACTCGGAGTGAATCTCGGACACGTGGGTTTCCTCGCAGAGGCTGAATCAGAGGATGCCGCTGCGGTGGTCACTGCGATCGTCAATGGCGTCTGGTCAGTCGAAGAGCGTATGGCTCTCGACATTCGGGTGCTCGTGAATGGTGTCGAGGTACATCGCACCTGGGCCCTGAACGAGATCAGCGTCGAGAAGATTGCCCGAGAGCACATGATCGACCTCGTGGTCGAAATTGATGGTCGGCCGTTGTCGAGCTGGGGCTGCGATGGAGTGGTTTGTTCGACCCCCACGGGTTCCACGGCATACGGATTCTCCGCGGGTGGCCCCGTCGTGTGGCCTGAAGTCTCTGCGATCCTCGTGGTGCCCCTCAGTGCCCATGCACTTTTTGCTCGACCTCTCGTCGTGTCTCCGCTGAGTGTGGTTGCCTTTGAACTGCAGTCCTCCTCGCACGCAGTGCTCTCGGCGGACGGTCGCCGAATGCTCGACGTCGCAGGCGGATCACGAATCGAGGTCCGTCGTGCTGATCAGCCGATCAATTTCGCGCGCATCGTCACCGCGCCATTCACTGATCGGCTCGTCGCCAAGTTCGATCTGCCTGTAACCGGCTGGCGCGGTCGGCGTGATTGAAAGCATTCGCATTCGCAATCTCGGAGTCATCTCCGAGAGTCAGATCATGCTCACTGCGGGACTGACAGCAGTTACCGGAGAAACCGGAGCCGGAAAGACGATGCTTCTCACTGGGCTGTCCTTACTCATGGGTGGCAAGGCTGATCCCTCTCTCGTGCGCCACGGAAGCGAGCGAGCTGACGTGGACGGCGAATGGCGGCTAACTGGAGCCATGGCCGACTCTGTTCGCGCGAGACTCGACGACGCCGGCGCTGACGTCGAAGTTGTCGATGAGGCGATTACCTTCACGATGTCGCGCACGCTTGCGAGCGAAGGCAGAAGCCGGGCCTTTGCAGGCGGACGATCCGTTCCTGCATCGGTACTCACGGAAGTGTGCGGCGAGATCATTGCCGTGCACGGCCAGTCCGATCAGCTCAGGCTCAAGAGCACTTCCAAGCAACGTGACCTGCTCGATCGCTTTGGCGGAAGCGCTATCGATTCGGCGCTTCGGGAATTCCGCACTGCACATCGGGAGTGGAGCACTTCTCGAGCTCGTCTCGAGGAACTCCGCGCCACGAGCAAGGCGCGCATCGCGGAGGCTCATCGACTCTCCGAGGCGCTGGCCGAGATCGACGCGGTGAACCCGCTTCCCGGTGAGGATCGTGAACTCGATCGACAGGCGGCGATCCTCTCCAACTCGGGCGGACTGCTTCTGGAGATCCAGGAGGCCCGACTCCGACTCGTGGGAGACGAGTCTGGCGATGCCGCCACCGATGCTGTGACGTCCATCCATGCGGCGATCCGCTCGCTTGAGAGAGCAGCCGTTATTGATGCGAGTCTCGGGTCGCTCGCATCACGGGCCACCGAAGCTGCGGTGTCCCTCGCAGAGGTCGGCATTGACCTGGCGTCATATGCGTCTGATGTCGACGCCGATCCGGCTCGGCAGGCCTGGGTCGAGGAACGCCGGAGTCAGCTCTCGGCACTCAAGCGTCGATATGGGGCGACGGTCGACGACGTCATTTCATGGGCAAATGCTTCACGCGCCGTCGTAGCGGAAGTGGCCGATGACGACTCCACGATTTCCGAGCTTGAGGTCCGATTAGCGCAGGCGGAAGCCGAGGTACGTCGAGCCGGAATGGCTCTCACCGAGGCTCGTGTGGCTACCGCGGAGGCCCTGGGAGCAGCAGTTACCGGAGAGCTTCACGAGTTGGCGCTTCCCGACTCGGTCTTCTCGGTGTCTGTCTCCTCGATCGAGGATCCCTCGGCCTGGACTCTGACCGGCGCCGACAGCATCGAATTCCTCCTGCTGGCGCACAAGGGCGGTGAACCGCGACCCCTCGCCGCATCGGCATCTGGCGGCGAGCTATCGCGGGTGATGCTGGCGATTGAAGTGGTGCTTGCGGGAGCCGATCCGGTAGCCACCTTCGTCTTCGATGAGGTGGACGCGGGCATCGGCGGCCGTGCGGCGGTCGAGGTCGGTCGTAAACTTGCCACCCTGGGTCGAACCTCCCAGGTTCTGGTTGTCACGCATCTGCCTCAGGTTGCGGCATTCGCAGATGTGCAATTGGTCGTGAGCAAGGGTGCCGATGGCATGGTCACCTCGTCACATGTCAGTGCAGTGACGGGTGATGCTCGTGTGACGGAACTTGTCCGAATGCTGTCGGGGTTGGAAGATTCCACTGCGGGTGCTGCGCATGCGCGTGAACTCCTGGAGCTTGCTGCGTCTGCCCGCGAGTCCTGAGAGCACTGTTGTCGAGCACTGATAGTCTGACCTTCCGTGGACCGCAGCCGACAGACCAAGCATGTATTCGTCACCGGAGGCGTGGCCTCCTCTCTCGGCAAGGGCCTCACGGCATCCAGCCTCGGGAATCTCCTCTCTGCACGTGGCCTTCGCGTCACGATGCAAAAGCTGGATCCTTATCTGAACGTGGATCCCGGAACGATGAATCCCTTCCAGCACGGCGAAGTGTTTGTTACCGATGACGGCACCGAAACAGATCTCGATATCGGGCACTACGAACGTTTCCTCGACACTGATCTGCACGGCTCCGCGAATGTCACGACGGGGCAGGTGTACTCGACCGTGATTGCCAAGGAGCGCCGCGGCGAATACCTCGGTGACACAGTGCAGGTCATTCCGCACATCACGAATGAGATCAAGTCCCGTATTCGCCGCATGGCCACCGCCGATGTCGACGTCGTCATCACCGAGGTTGGCGGTACCGTGGGCGACATCGAGTCGCTCCCATTCCTCGAGTCGGTACGACAGGTTCGCCATGAGATCGGTCGAGACAACGTCTTTTTCCTCCACGTCTCCTTGCTCCCGTACATCGGTCCATCCGGTGAACTGAAGACCAAGCCCACCCAGCATTCGGTTGCCGCGCTCAGAAATATCGGTATCCAGCCGGATGCCATCGTGCTTCGTGCCGATCGCCCCGTTCCGGCAGCGATCAAGCGCAAGATCTCCCTGATGTGCGATGTCGATCAGGAAGCTGTTGTTGCGGCCCCTGATGCGCCGAGCATCTACGACATTCCCAAGGTGCTGCATGCCGAGGGGCTCGACGCCTACGTGATTCGTAGGCTCGACCTGCCGTTCCGTGATGTGAATTGGACAACCTGGGACACGCTCCTGCGCCGAGTTCACCAGCCTGCGCACGAGGTGACCATTGGCCTGGTCGGCAAGTACATCGACCTTCCGGATGCCTACCTCTCGGTGACCGAGGCCATCCGCGCCGGCGGATTTCATAACGATGCAAAGGTGAACATTCGCTGGGTCAGCAGTGATGACTGCGCCACGCCAGAAGGTGCAGCGACTGCACTCGCCGGCCTTGACGGGATCTGCGTTCCGGGTGGATTCGGCGTGCGCGGAATCGAAGGCAAGCTCGGTGCCCTGACCTATGCGCGCGAGACCGGGCTGCCGACTCTCGGCCTGTGCCTGGGCCTTCAGTGCATGGTCATCGAATACGCACGCACCGTCGTGGGTCTCGAAGGCGCCAACTCCCTTGAATTCGATGAGTCGACACCGCACCCCGTGGTCTCGACCATGGCCGATCAGCGCGACGTCGTCTCGGGCGAACGCGATATGGGCGGCACCATGCGCCTGGGTCTCTATCCGGCCAAGTTGGCTGACGGCTCCCAAGTCGCCAAGACCTACGGCCTCCCGTACATCGATGAGCGCCATCGGCACCGCTTCGAGGTGAATAACGCTTATCGGGCGCCGCTGGAGGACAAGGGTTTCGTCTTCTCGGGTACCTCGCCCGATGGTCGTCTAGTGGAGTTCGTGGAGTTGCCGGCCGAGGTGCATCCGTACTACGTCGGCACGCAGGCCCACCCGGAACTCCGCTCGCGTCCCACGCGTGCGCATCCGCTCTTCATCGGGCTCATCGGTGCAGCACTGCAACGTGCCGGGGTGTCCTCGGTCGCCACTCAGGCCTGAGGTGCGCGACGAGATCTGGATCGGTGACGTGGGTGATTCCGCGGCCCCGGCACGGATCCTGAGCTCTCGGCCGGACTTTGTCGGGCATGTGTGGTCGGTGCGCTCCGACGTTGTCGAGATCAACGACTCCAACGTCGAGCGTGATGTTCTCATTCACCCGGGAGCGGTCGTCATCATCGCCCTCGATGACAGCGATCGAGTGCTCCTCGTCCGTCAGTACCGCCACCCCATCGCCATGATGGTCTTCGAGCCGCCTGCGGGGCTTCTTGACGTCGAGGGCGAGCCGGCGCAGAAGACCGCTGCTCGCGAGCTGGCCGAGGAATCCGGATATCGCGCAGGTAGGTGGCACGTTCTCGTGGACTTCTTCAACAGCCCAGGTGGCTCAAGCGAGGCGATTCGCGTCTTCCTCGCTCGAGATCTCTCCGAACTTGCCGAGGGCCGACCTATGACGGGGGAGGCCGAGGAGGCATTCCTGCCGCGAGCGTGGGTGAGCCTCGATGCTGCGGTCGACCTCATCCTCTCCGGAGTGCTGGGCAGCCCCAGTGCAGTTGTTGGCATTCTCGCTGCCAAGGCGGCGCGAGATCGAGGCTGGGAGTCCCTTCGCCCCGCGGATGCGCCCTGGGAGGTCCGCGATCATCTGCTTCGCGAGGGACGTGTCCATCTGGGCGATTGAGTCGGCGACTCGGCTCCCGTCGGGTGGCTTGTAAAGGTCCTAAAGCCGATTCGCGGGCCTACTATCGATGAGGAGCCATGCGAGGGCAGGGCACGAGGAGGAAGTCGTGAAGGTCGGAATCCCCAAGGAAATCAAGAACAACGAATTCCGGGTGGCGATAACCCCTGCCGGCGTCAATGAGCTGGTGCGGCACGGTCACGAGGTTGTGATCGAGACTGATGCAGGACTCGGCTCGTCAATCTCCAATGAGGACTTCGTCAAGGCGGGAGCCACGATCCTGGCCACCGCCGACGATGTGTGGGGAACCGCCGACATGATCATGAAGGTGAAGGAACCGATCCCCTCGGAGTACTCCAAGATCCGCAGGGGGCAGATCCTCTTCACTTACCTGCATTTAGCCGCCTCGCGTGAGTGCACAGATGCCCTGGTGGCGTCCGGGGTCACGGCCATTGCGTACGAGACGGTCGAGATGCCCGACCGGAGTCTTCCCTTGCTGGCTCCGATGTCCGAGGTGGCCGGTCGCCTGGCCCCGCAGGTCGGTTCCCAGGCACTCATGCGCCCCTACGGTGGTCGCGGAGTGCTCATGGGCGGCGTTTCCGGCGTGTATGCCGCGAAGGTTGTCGTGCTGGGCGCGGGCGTGGCCGGCATGAATGCGGCAGCGATCGCACTCGGCATGCAGGCCGAGGTACTGCTCTTCGACACCAACATCAACCGACTGCGTCACGTGGATGCGATCTACCAGGGCCACATGCAGACCATCGCCTCCAACGCCTACGAGATCGAGCATGCGATCAAGGATGCTGACATGGTGATCGGTGCCGTGCTTGTGCCAGGCGCCAAGGCTCCCAAGCTCGTCACCAACGACATGGTGTCGAGGATGAAGCCCGGATCCGTGCTCGTGGATATCGCGATCGATCAGGGCGGCTGCTTCGAGGACTCACGTCCGACCACGCATGCTGAGCCCACGTATCCGGTGCATAACTCGCTGTTCTACTGCGTGGCGAACATGCCGGGAGCCGTGCCGCATACCTCGACTTATGCCCTGACCAACGTGACCTTGCCTTACGCGGTGGCGATCGCGGACAAGGGCTGGAAGCAGGCAGCGCGAGACGATCACTCGCTGGCACTGGGCCTGAACGTGCACGAGGGGCAGATCACTTACGGAGCCGTGGCCGATGCATTCGGACTGGGCTCAGTCTCGCTGGCTGAGGTGCTTACCTGATCGCCACACGACTCCGCGATGCGGTGATGGGATACCTCGATCACATTGCCGTCGAGCGCGGTCTGAGCGCCCACACGGTGCAGGCCTACGGGCGTGACCTGCGCCGTTACGAGTCGTGGTGCGCATCGCGCGGGCTGCTGAGCGTTGATCAGATCGGCGCAAATGACGTGTCGGATTTTGCGACCTCGTTGCGACATGAGGGTGATCAGGGCCCGGCGCTGTCGGCTTCCAGTGCTGCGCGCGGAGTTATCGCCGTGCGCGGATTTCACAAGTTCGCCGTACGCGAGGGCTGGATAGTCGGCGATCCCTGCGTCGACGTGCAGCCCACGGCGATCCCCAAGCGACTCCCCAAGGCGCTGAGCTATTCGGAAATCTCCGCGATTCTCGACGCATCCGGCGACCTCGAAACAGCGGCGGGGTTGCGCAATAGGGCACTGCTGGAATTGCTCTACGGGACGGGAACGCGTATCTCCGAGGCGGTCGGGCTCGACATCGATGACATAGATTTCGATCAGCGCACTCTGGTCGTGACAGGCAAGGGAGATAAGCAACGACGGCTTCCGCTCGGCGAATATGCGTCATCAGCGCTCTCGGACTATCTGGTGCGCGGACGACCCGCCCTGGCCAGCAGGGGCAGGGGCACCCCCAAGGCCTTCCTGAACACACGCGGTGGGCCGCTTTCGAGGCAAAGTGCCTGGCAAGTGCTGGCCTCGGCTGCCCAACGAGCTCAGATCGCCACCGCAGTGAGCCCTCACACGATGAGGCATTCCTTCGCCACCCACCTTCTCGAAGGGGGCGCCGACGTGCGCGTCGTGCAGGAGCTGCTGGGTCACTCCTCGGTCACGACTACCCAGATCTACACCCAGGTGACGGCCGAGACCTTGCGTCAGGTCTACGCCACAAGTCACCCCCGAGCCCTCTAGGTATCGACGGGGGAGGACCACGGGATTCGTGCCCCGCGCACAGTAGAGTCGTCCCGTGAGTCGCGAGATCCCTGAACCCGCCCCATTGACCTCGCATGGCCCTGCCCGGGTGATCGCGATGGTCAATCAGAAGGGTGGCGTGGGCAAGACCACCTCCACGGTGAGCCTCGGTGCCGCTCTCGCCGGCTACGGCCGCAAGGTCCTGCTGGTCGATTTCGACCCCCAGGGTGCGCTGTCGATCTCCTTCGGTCTCAACCCGAACGAGATGGAACTCTCCATCTACAACCTCCTGACGCAGCTGGACTGCCACGTGGGCGACGTCATCGTCTCGACCGATGTCGAGAACCTGGATCTCCTCCCGAGCAATATCGACCTCTCGGCCGCCGAATTGCAGCTCGTCAGCGAAGTGGGCCGCGAATACGCCCTAGGCCGAGCGCTCGCACCCATCATCGATGAGTACGACGTCATCCTCATCGACTGCCAGCCATCCCTCGGTCTGCTGACGCTCAATGCCCTCACCGCCAGCTCTGGCGTCATCATCCCGATGGAATGCGAGTACTTCGCTCTCCGAGGCGTGGCCTTGCTCAAGGACACGATCGACAAGGTGACCTCGCGCCTCAACCCACAGCTGACGATCATGGGCGTGCTCGGCACGATGTACGACCCGCGGACTCTGCACAGCCGCGAAGTACTCGAGACCGTGCGCGGAGCATTCGGTGAGCTGGTCTTCCAAACCGTGATCAATCGCACCGTGAAGTTTCCTGACGCAGCGGTCGCCGGCGAGCCGATCACTTCCTATGCACCCGGCAGTACCGGTGCGCAGGCCTACGAGCAGCTCGCGCGTGAGGTCCTGTCCCGGTGAGTGTTCCCACCGATGCTGAGCCTCATGCCCCCGAGGTAACCACCACGAGCGAGGACTCCGCCGGATTCTCCGTACACGTAGGGGATTTCGAAGGCCCCTTCGATCTCCTGCTGCAACTCATTTCCAAGCACAAGCTCGAAGTCACTGAGCTCGCCCTGCATCAGGTCACTGATGAGTTCATCTCCTACATTCGTGGACAGGGCACCGAGTGGGATCTTGATGAGGCCAGCAGTTTTCTCGTGGTCGCCGCAACTCTGCTCGACCTCAAGGCAGCGCGGCTGCTGCCGAGTGGCGAGGTCGAAGACGAAGAGGATCTCGCTCTTCTCGAGGCTCGGGATCTCCTCTTCGCCCGCCTTCTTCAATACCGGGCCTTCAAGGAAGTGGCCGCACTCTTTGCCGAAAGTATGGGCTCGGCTCACCGACGTGTCCCGCGCACCGTCGGCCTCGAGCCTCAATTCGCCGCACTGCTGCCTGAGGTTCTCCTCGGTCTCGGTCCAGAGCAATTCGCAGCTCTTGCGGCCAAGGCGCTAGCACCCAAGCCGATTGCCGAGGTGGGCATCGGGCACATCCATGTTCAGAAGGTCAGCGTTCGCGAACAGGCAGTCATCATCGCCGATCGCATGCGACGTCAGCGCACGTCCACCTTCCGCGCACTCGTGGCCGACTGCGACACCACCATGCTGATCGTGGGTCGTTTCCTGGCCTTGCTTGAGCTCTACCGTGACGCCATGGTCGCCTTTGAGCAGATCACGCCTCTGGGCGATCTCACGATTCGCTGGACAGGGCCGGATGAAGGCGAGATCACGGTGGTCGACGAGTTCGAAGGCACCCCCGTCGTGGAGCCGGCGGTAGCCCAGGTTCCGCCCGATGCTCAGGACGACCAGTCGAGTCCTGAGCTGAGCGACACCTTCGATGGAGATCACCATCTCGAGGATCATGACCTGACCGAAGACGAGAACGATCAGCAGGGGAGTGCCGATGAGTGAGAACGACACCGTCGAGGAGATTGCCATCGACGCAACAGTTGTCGAGGATGTCATCGAGCTCGAATCCGATGAGGTAGACGAGGCGGAATCTCCCGTCGACGAGCTAGGAGCCCCCTCACTCGCCGCTGGAGTGGAAGCACTTCTGCTTCTCGCCGACGAGCCGATGACAGTGCTCTCGCTTGCTGCGGCTACGCGACGCCCTGTCAGCGAGGTCGAGGAGACCATTGCGCAGCTCGTGTCCGACTACGACGAGCAGGAGCGAGGCTTCGAGTTGCGTGAAGTGGCCGGCGGATGGCGCTACTACACGCGCGCTGCCTGCTCACCCCTCGTGGAGCGGTTCGTTCTCGACGGACAGCAGGCTCGCTTGACCCAGGCATCACTGGAGACCCTCGCGGTGATTGCCTACCGTCAGCCGGTGAGCCGCGGCCGAGTTGCCGCAGTGCGCGGAGTGAACGTCGATGGCGTTATTCGCACTCTCGTCGCCCGCGGCTTGATCGAGGAGGCGGGTCACGATGATGGCTCGATCCTGTACCGCACCACCTCGCACTTCCTCGAGCGCATGGGTATCGCCTCACTCGACGACCTGCCGCCTCTTGCCGAGCATCTGCCTGATCTCGCCGATCTCGAGGATGTCCTCGACTCGGTGGCGACCGGTGACTGACGACAGTAATCTCCCTCGCCTGCAGAAGGTGCTCGCGCTCGCGGGTATCGGAAGTCGTCGAGCATGCGAGATTCTCATTGCGCAGGGTCGAGTTGAGGTCAACGGGGCCGTCGTCGAAGAGCAGGGCATGCGGGTTGACCCGCTCACTGCTGTGGTGCGTGTTGACGGCCAGCGCGTACCGACGGTCCCCGACATGGTCGTGATCGCCTTCAATAAGCCACGCGGAGTCGTCTCGACCATGTCTGACGAGAATGGTCGACCCTGCGTCGGTGACTACGTCGCCGATCGCGAGGAGCGCCTGTTCCATGTCGGACGTCTGGATGCGGAGACTGAAGGACTTCTGATCCTGACAAATGACGGCAATCTCGGCAATCGCCTGGCTCATCCCTCGCACGATGTCGAGAAGACGTACATTGCCACCGTCGCGGGCAAGCCCTCCAAGGATGTCTTCTCGCGACTGCGGACAGGAGTTGAACTCGACGATGGCCCTGCCAAGGCGGTCAGCGCCCGGCTCGTGCAGCAGCTTCCTGATAGGGCGATGGTCGAGATCGTTCTTCACGAAGGCCGAAACCGCATCGTGCGACGAATGATGGATTCCGTCGGTCATCCTGTGCTCGAACTCGTGCGTACCCGCATTGGCCCCATCCACCTCGGCCAGCAGCGTCCAGGTGTGATGCGTGAGCTCCATGGGGCAGAATTGCGGTCCTTGTACACCGACGTCGGGCTCTGAGAGGGAAGTCATGTCGACATCGACCATGCCCCTAGGGCCCGTGCTCATCGTCGGCACCGGACTCATCGGAACCTCGATCGGGCTCTCGCTGCGCAGAGCGGGTGTGGATGTCCTCCTCGACGATCTCGTTCCGGGCCAGGCCATCGTGGCGCGAGAACTAGGAGCCGGCCAACTCGTGGATGAGGGCGCCAAGCCCGAGATCGTCGTCGTGAGCGTGCCTCCGCGTCATGCGGCATCGACGATTGCGCGAGTATCACGCGCTTACCCCGATGCCGTCATCACCGACGTCACCTCGGTCAAGTCCGCCGTCCTGCGCGAGGCCATTGACCTCGGTGCTGATGCGCGTCGTCTGGTGGGCGGTCACCCGATGGCGGGCCGTGAGGTATCGGGGGCGACTGCGGCACGAGTGGATCTCCTGGACGACCGCCTGTGGATCCTCACCCCGGGTGACTCCTCGGCGGAGAGCCTGCGCCTCGTCCAGCAACTCGTCACTGCGTGCGGGGCACTCGCCGTCGAGATGAGCCCAGAGGAGCATGACCGGGCGGTGGCGCTGGTCTCGCATGCGCCTCAGGTGCTGTCGAGCGTCCTGGCGGGGCAGCTCGTGACGGCTGACGAGGCCTATGTTCGAGTAGCCGGGCAGGGGCTGCGCGACATGACTCGAATCGCCGCGTCCGATGACCAGCTCTGGACAGACATCCTGAGCACGAATGCCGGCCCTGTGGCGGAAGTCTTGACCTCCCTCATCGACGCTCTGACAGTGGCCCGCGAGGGCCTGCGTGCGGTGAGCGAGGGCCGATCCGAGTCGACGATCTCAGAAGTACTGGTCACAGGTGCCGATGGTCAAAGACGGATCCCGGGCAAGCACGGCGGCGCCGCGGCGTCCTACGAGAGCGTGGCAGTCGTGTTGGCCGATGCGCCAGGCGAGCTTGCGCGACTCTTCGCCGCCGCCGGTGATGAGGGCATCAATACCGAGGACGTCCGCATCGAGCACATCCTCGGCCGGCCCAGTGGCCTGGTGGAGGTCTTCGTCAGCCCCGATCGCGGCGAAGCACTGCGGTCGGCCCTGCGCGCCCGAGGCTTCGACGTTCGGGCCTAGCCTGACCGTTAGGCTCCTGTCATGCCCCATTGCGTGATCGTTGCCGTTGACGGCCCGGCCGGCTCGGGCAAGTCGAGCGTGTGCCGGGGCACGGCCGCTGCCCTGGGGCTGCGCTACCTCGATACCGGAGCCATGTATCGCGCCATGACCTGTGCCGTGATCGACGCGGGTATCGACACGTCGGATGCCGATGCCGTTGCTGCTTTCGCAGGCACTACGGCCATCACCAGCGGTACCGACCCCCTGGCGCCGACCATCGCCGTCAACGGGGTCGATGTGGCCGGTCCGATTCGCTCGGAGTCGGTGACAGGTGCCGTGAGCCCGGTCAGCGCAGTGCCCGCGGTGCGCGAGCGCCTGGTTGCCCTTCAGCGCGATCACGTGGCACTGGCTCGTGAGGCCGGCGTGGGCATCGTCGTCGAGGGCCGCGACATCGGCACGGTCGTGCTGCCCGATGCCGACCTCAAGGTGTACCTGACCGCCGACCCGGCCGTGCGCGCCGCGCGTCGTGCTGCCGAGACCGGCACGCGTGCAGTGGCGGCCACTGAGGCCGCCCTGAAGGCGCGCGATGCCTACGACTCCTCGCGCACCGCCTCTCCGCTTACCCAGGCCGACGACGCCGTTGTCGTCGACACCACCGAAATGACGTTGCAGCAGGTCATCGATCACGTCTGCGATCTCGTGAATGAGCGCAGGGAGCAGCATGTCTGACGACGATTGGGTCGCCTTCGAAATTGAGGGCGAGGACGAAATTGGCTCGTATGAGGATGATTCCGAAGGGGACGCCGACAGCCCTTCATTGGACGCGGCCCTCGAGGCAGCGCGTGCGGAATTCGGCGACTTCGACAAGGAGCTTGCTGAGCTCACTGTCCCCGGCGCTGGCGAGCCTGGGCTGCCGGTTCTTGCTGTCGTGGGGCGCCCGAATGTCGGTAAGTCGACACTCGTCAATCGCATCATTGGCCGACGCGAGGCGGTCGTGGAGGACATCCCCGGCGTGACCCGCGATCGCGTGCTGCACGAAGCCGAGTGGAACTCCAAGCGATTCATGCTGATCGACACGGGCGGCTGGGACACCAAGGTCAAGGGCATCCATGCCCAGATCGCTGCCCAGGCCGAGCGCGCGATCAACGATGCCGATGCGGTGATGTTCGTGGTCGACGCGACCGTGGGCGCCACTGATACCGATGAGGCGATCGTCAGCGTGCTGCGCAAGTCGGGCAAGCCCGTGCTGCTGTGCGCGACCAAGGTCGACGATGCGCAGACCGAGCTCGAAGCGGCCAGCCTGTGGTCGCTGGGTCTCGGCGAGCCGTATCCCGTTTCCGGCCTGCACGGTCGTGGCTCGGGCGACCTGCTCGATGAGATCGTGAAGTTGCTGCCTGCGGAGGGCTCGGGCACCTCGCGTCATGGCGGTCCCCGCCGCGTCGCACTGCTCGGCAAGCCCAATGTCGGGAAGTCCTCTCTGCTCAACTCCCTGGCCGGCGGCGAGCGCGTGGTCGTCGATTCGGTTGCGGGCACCACGGTTGATCCGGTTGATGAGCTCATCAAGCTCCGTGATACCTGGTGGTGGTTCGTTGACACAGCCGGGATCCGTCGTCGGGCCAAGGAAGCCAGCGGACACGAGTACTACGCCACGCTGCGTACTCAGGCCGCTCTCGATCGTGCTGAAGTCGCAGTCGTCCTCGTCGACGCGAGCGAGCCGCTCAGTGAGCAGGATGTCCGCATCATCGCCATGGTCATCGAATCCGGCCGCGCTCTCGTCCTGGCCTGCAACAAGTGGGATCTCGTTGACGAGGAACGACGTCACTACCTCAATCGTGAACTCGAGCGTGATCTCGTGCAGGTGCCCTGGGCTCCTCGGGTGAACATCTCGGCCAAGACCAAGCGGCATGTCGAAAAGCTCACTCCTGCTATCGAGCGTGCCCTGGCAGGCTGGGAAACGCGCGTACCAACCGGCAAGCTCAATCAGTTCATCACTGAGCTCACCCAGGCGCATCCGCATCCGCTGCGTGGTGGCAAGCAGCCGCGCATCCTCTTCGGAGCTCAGGTGGCCGTGAGTCCGCCCACGTTCGCCCTCTTCACCACCGGTTTCCTCGAACCCGGATACCGCCGGTTCATCGAGCGACGCCTGCGGGAGGACTTCGGTTTCGAGGGCACCCCAATACGCATCGTGATGCGAGTGCGGGAGAAGCGCTCACGCCGGTAGCCCATTGGTAGTCCTCAGGGGCGAACAGGTAGGGTTACGTCGCTCGGCTAGCCGGGCATCGGGCTGTAGCGCAGTTTGGTAGCGCACACGGCTGGGGGCCGTGGGGTCGCAGGTTCAAATCCTGTCAGCCCGACCATGTGAAGTCCCGGGATCCACAAGGTTCCCGGGACTTCATTGTTGTGAGGTGCAGCCATCCGTTGGTCAGCGCGCTGTAAATCCACCGTCGACATGCATTTCTTCCCCCGTCATGAATGAGGCGTCGTCGCTGGCGAGAAAGGCCACGGCTGCCGCAATCTCAGATGGGTGGCCGAGCCGTCCCATGGGAGTGGCGTCAAGCATGCGATCCAGAACGCCCGTCTGGGCGGCGTGCTCGAGCATTGGGGTGTCGGTAAAGCCAGGGTGGAGGGAATTCACTCTCACGCCCTTGGTGGCCCATCTGATCGCTGTGCTCTTGGTCAAGGTACGGACTGCACCCTTGGCAGCGCTGTACGCGGGGGAGCCGCCTAGCCCGCCGGTCGTGCCGAGGATGGAGCTCATGTTGATCACAGAGCCGTGACCTGATGCCTTGAGCAAGGGGCCACAAGCCTTCATGCCGAGAAATACGCTGGTTTGGGAAGCGGAAACGACCTCGTTAAAGGTCTCGAGGCTGGTGCCTTCGATGACACCGAAGTCAGTCTGACCCGCATTATTGACGAGAATGTCGAGTCGGCCGTACCTCGAATCGATGAGGGCAACGACGTCGGCCCATCCAGATTCACTCGTCACGTCATGAACGATCGTGAGGGATCCCAGAGGCTCGATTTCGCGAATATCGGTGGCGATCACGATGGCCCCTT
>JAHEIZ010000068.1 GCA_024639145.1 Actinomycetes bacterium
AACAGATCGGACAGCTCGAGAATCTCTCGCGCGTGCAGCAGCGCTTCGTATCCGACGTGTCGCACGAGCTGCGCACTCCGATGACGACTATTCGGATGGCAGCCGATCTCATGTTCGAGGAGCGCAGTTCCTTCGATGCGCCGACGGCGCGAGCCGCCGAATTGCTGCAGACCCAGATCGACCGCTTCGAGGTGCTACTCGGTGACCTGCTCGAAATCTCACGGTTCGATGCCGGTGCCGCAGTACTCGAGCTCGACTCCGTCGACTTCCGCGGAATTGTTCGACGCGTTGTCGAGGCCTCGATTCCGCTAGCCGACAAGTGCGGCACCTCGGTGCGCATGTTCGGCGGCACACACGACTACCGAGTCGAGGCGGACGCCCGCCGCATCGAGCGCATCCTGCGCAATCTTCTCGACAATGCCATCGAGCACAGCGATCGCAAGGGCGTAGATGTCGTGATCGACGTCAACGAGACTGCCGTCGCCGTCAGCGTGCGCGATTACGGCGTGGGCCTGCGCCCCGGCGAGGCAGCCCTTGTCTTCAATCGCTTCTGGCGCGCTGACCCCGCTCGTGCCCGCACGACCGGCGGCACCGGTCTGGGCCTGTCGATTGCCTTCGAGGATGCCCGTCTGCATCGCGGCTGGCTCGAAGCCTGGGGCGAGGCGGGCAAGGGTGCCTGCTTCCGGCTCACGCTGCCGCGCTCGGGGCGCGTCTCGATTCTCGAGTCGCCGCTGCCACTCGAACCCGAGGAGAACGAGTCTCGGGCGAGTGAGGACTCGAGCAAGACTCGTCTTGTCGGTCGCGACAGCTCGGGCAGCGAGCGCAGTTTCATCATCGACAGTGCGAGGAAGTCATGAGACGGAAGCTGGCAGTGATCACCGCCACCGCGTGCGCCCTGCTGCTCGCGGGCTGCGGCAATCTCTCGACGACTCTCACTGCGCAGGTGCCGACGTCCGGGCCAATCGAGCAGGGAGAGAAGGTCACCGGCAACACGAATGACCAGTTCATTCGCGTTATCGCGCGACCTCCTTCGGCCGGAATGACTCCCACCCAGCTCATTCAAGGATTCCTGGACGCCTCCGCGTCCTTCGAGGGCGATCACTTCGTCGCTCGCCAGTACCTGACCACGAAGGCGAACGATACGTGGGATCCCTCGACGGTAGTTCGCGTGTTCGAGGGGAGTGGGACTCTCACCGAGACAGGTCATCGTGTCGACTTCAGTGCATCGCAGGCGGCGACCATCAGTGCGAACGGCACGTATCGAGTAAGTGATGCGGGTGCCGGCCTGATCTCGGGCTATGACCTGCAGCGCGTTGACGGTGAGTGGCGCATCAGCGGGCTTCCCTCCGGCCTCGTGCTCTCCCAGTCCGACGTCGAGCGCACATTCCGATCGCTCTCGGTCTACTTCTTCAATCCGAGTTTCACCCGACTCGTGCCCGACCCGCGCCTGATCCCCGTGTACGGCCCCGCGCAGGCCACCACCTTGACTCGCTATCTGCTCTCGGGGCCAAGTGAGTGGCTGCAGCCGGCGGTGCGCACCGGCTTCCCCGACGGAGTGCGTCTCAACCTCGAGTCGGTACCGGTGGTCAACGGTGTCGCGCAAGTCGATCTCAATCGCAGCGCGCGACTAGCGACTGATGAGGCACGCATCACCCTCTCGCAGCAGCTCGTCTGGACCTTGGCCCAGCTCTCCGACGTGCGGTCCGTCGGCATCACCGCGGCAGGCGAGCCCTTCATCGTGCCCGGAGTCTCCTCGCCGCAGCCGCGTGATGCGTGGCCTGACGTGGACCCCAATGCGATGCCCATCGGCACGACGGGCTTCGTCGCGCAGACGGCCGGCGTGGTCGCACTCGCCGAAGAGGGATCAGTGCCGGTGCCCGGCCCGGCGGGCGCGACCGACTTCTCCGACATCGCCATCTCTGGCGACGGCACAGTGCTCGCGGGCATCGACATGAAGGGCAACCTGATCAAGGTGCCCCTGACTGCCCGAGCCGCACGGCAGCGCATCACCTTGGCCGGAGCGCCGAGTGCCCCGGCCTTCGGGCCTGATGGCTCGCTCTGGGTCGTCGTGGCGGGAGCCGGACTCGTATCCGTCGATGCGCGCGGGGTCAGCGTCCCCATCGCGATCGATGGGCTTGCGCGAAAGTCATTCGTGCTCGCCGCGATCCCCTCGCGCGACGGAACCCGAGCGGCGCTGATCGTGCGCAATGGCGCACGAACACGACTCCTCCTGGCCCGAGTGACGACCGGTGGCTCGCGATCGGGCACCGACCTCGCTCTCTCAGCCCCAATTCGAGTCGAGAAGCAGCTCACCGAGGTGCTCGACGTTGCCTGGGCCGATTCCGACACCCTTCTCGTACTGGGCAGTACGGGTGGCGCTGAATTGCAGGCCTTCACTGTGCGCCTGGCCGATGGGGCAGTCACCGACGAGGGCGGCGTCCTGGGGGCCGTCAGCGTGGCGGCCGCACCCGGTCAGGCCAACCTCATGGGCAGTTCGGACAGCAAGGTCTACGAGGTGCTCGGCGGGGCGTGGCTGACGCGAACGACTGGCGCGGCACCCGCGTACCCGAACTAGCGCAGGCCGCCGCGTAGCGGAGTGCTGGCCACGGCGGCCACGCCGTGCACGGCAATACCGGCCTGCTCCAGGGTGCGTCGGGCCTCCACGACGGTGATCCCGGTGGTGATCACGTCATCGACGATGATCACGCGGCCGGTGAGGCCTGGTGTCCGAGGCGAAAGCGCGAAGGATGACTGCACCGCCAGCCGGCGCTCCTCGCGGCCGAGCAGCTTCAGCGCCCCCGCATCCTGCCTTCGCATGAGCACTGGTCTGCACTGCGCGTGCTGGCCCACCGAGTGAAGTGCTCGAGTCGTTGCCGTGACGATGTCGGCGAGTGGGTCGGTGCCGCGGCGAGCCAGGGCCTGGGCGTGCGGCGGGATCGGGACCAACGACACCGGATCAGCGGTGAGCGTCGTGACCGCCCGAGCGAGTAGTACACCGAGCATTGGCGTGAGTGCATGCCAGCCATGCTCCTTGTGCGCGATAACCACATTCGTGCCGATGCCGAGGTAGTCAGTGCTTGCTGTCGCCAGCGTTCCGTCGGGAAGGCTCCGCTCGATCACGCTCCGCGTCAGGTGCGACCAGCAGGCCGGGCACAGCACCGTGCCGGGAGCCTCGCAGCCCGCGCAGCTGCGGGCGAGCACGAGATCAGCGAGGTCGCGGGCCAGGCTGCGCATGTCGATCATGAGGCGATGCTGGGGTTACGACCGCCCATGCAGCACAGGTAAGTGCTGAGTCGGGATGCGACGTCGGGCTGGGGATATCAACGCGTGAGCTGGGTGAGCCCGAGGGTGACACCGCGCACGACCGCATCGGTACGCGACCGGGCATGGAGCTTCTCGAGAAGCGCGCGCACGTGGTTCTTCACCGTGTTCTCACTGATGCCCAGTGATCCCGCGATGGAGCGATTGGACTCGCCGGCAGCGATGAGATCCAGCACCTGCTGCTCGCGGCGGGTGAGCGCGACCGTCGGCGACTTCCCGCGAGGGGGAGTGCCCAGGAAGGCCTGGGGAGTCAGATCGGCTGCGAGCAGCTCGCCAGTCCAGGCATCTACGCGAGTGCCTCGATCGGTCAGGGCGAGCCGTGCGACATCGGAGTGAATGCGAAAGCCCACCCGCTCGGCGAGGGCGCGCGAGGCGTCATTGCCGACGACCGCCCGCCAGGTGATCACCTGAAGGCCCCACTGGCTCAGTGCCCAGGTGCAGACCAGCCGGATGGCGGCGGTGCCGACTCCGCGCCCCCGGTGACCGGGGGCGACCATGTACCCGATCTCCGCGGCGCCCTCGCCATCGGGCCGCAGGTCGACCGTGCCGCCCCAGCGGTTGTCGCCCTCGGTAATCACCCAGGTGGGATTGCGCCACCACTGCGAGGGCGTTAGGCGATCGTTGAGGAAGGTCCGGGCATCGGAGATGTCATAGGGGCTGGGGACGGTCGTCCAGCGGATGATCTCGGGGTCCTGGCAGCCCTCGAGGATGTCGAAGGCATCTGAGGAGGCCGGCGGCCGCAGGGTCAGGCGGCCGTCGCTGAGCACGGGCGGGGTCTCAGGCGGCAC
>JAHEIZ010000022.1 GCA_024639145.1 Actinomycetes bacterium
GCTGAATCGAGCGGTAGTAGATACCCATGCGGGTGTAGTCGCTGACCGAAAGTCCCTTCGGGACGGAGTCGACCATCTCTCCGAGGGTCAGGTACTGCTCGTGCGCGGAGAACACCGTGCCATCAAGGAAGTCGACGCGCACGCCCTCGTAGTCGTAGTCACCATGGGCACGCGAGTCGACGATCTGCGACATAGCGGCGGCCATGTCGTCTGCGGTGTCGAAGCGAATGTGACGCAGGTGCACGAAGGGCTTTACGGGCTCGAGCTCAATCTGCAGACGTAGCGCGTAGCCCAGTGAGCCGTAGGAGTTGGGGAATCCGTAGAAGAGGTCGCGATTGGGGTCATCGGTCGCGCCGGTCACGGTGAGGATCTCGCCGTTGCCGGTGAGGATGTCCATCTCGTTGACCGATTCGTGTGGAACTCCGAATCGGAAGCTCGCGCTCTCGATGCCCATGCCGGTGACTGCGCCGCCGAGGGTGATCGTGCGCAGCTGCGGTACGCACATCGGCATGAGGCCGAAGGGCAGGGTTGCATCGACCAGGTGCTCGTACGTGGTCATGCCCAGAACCTCGGCAGTACGCGCATCGGGATCGACATTGAGCACGCCATCGAAGGCGAGGACATCCAGCCCGGGCGAGGTGGCCGCGGCTCGGGGGCGGAAGAGATTTGAGGTGCGTTTTGCTAGGCGAACGGGTGCGTTCGTGGGCAGCTCGCGGTACTGCTGCTGAAGCCGCGCGGTGAGGGCGGCGTATTGCGAACGCCAGTCCCGGGGCTCTGTCACGCTCAAACGCTAGTGCATGGGTCATGATGTCCCCATGACGACCGAAGGCCTCCCCTCGCGCCGATTCCCCTCCTGGGTTCCGTGGGTGGCCGGCCTCGCGGCCTTCGTCCTCACCCTGGTTGCAGGAGGCGCCCTCGCAGGCGACTGGGTTGCCCGAAATGTCCAGTTACGAGAACTCGTGACGGCAATCGAGGGGTCCGAAGCCGCCATGGGCACGGTCCAAGATCAGATCTCGGCCGCCTTCGAGGACTATGCCGCCACGAAGAACCCGACGAACGCCCAGAAGGACGCCTTCGACGCCACCTTGTCGAATATCGCCGCAAACGGAGCCTCGAGCATTGCACTGGCCGGCGACAAGGTCGCCGCTGTTCCGTTGCTGCCCTGGGACGTCGCCATCTGGAACTCCCGTCAGGCCTATCTCGACCACAACCTGGCCTGGCAGGAGTACCTCTCGGCAGCCGCCCTGAATCCGATCGAGCTCACGAAGGATCAGCCGGCCATCAATGACACCTTCCTGATCTTCGAGAAGACCATTACCGCAGCCGTGCCTGACCCCGCGCTCTTCGAGCTGAAGAAGAGGGTGGCCCACCTCTTTATTGAGCAGACTCCAGCGGATTCGCCGCAGGGCCCGATGCAGGCTGCCGGTCTGCTTCTGGCGGCATAGCCAGTTTTCCCGAGACCGGTCCAGCGAGGCTTCCGGTCATCCGTCAACCGCCTTAGGCGGAAATGTCACCGAAGTTCAGCACGTCATCGGCAATGGCAGCGGCCTCCGCGGGGTCATGGGTCACGTGAACGGCGGCTACGCCACGATCGCGGAGAAGCTCGGACACCTCCTGTGCCAGTCGCTGTCGAAGATCGACATCGAGGGCGCTGAAGGGCTCGTCGAGTAGAAGGACGGCCGGCTGGGGCGCGAGTGCACGTACCAGGGCTACCCGCTGTGCCTGCCCGCCGCTGAGTTCATCGACAGATCGATCACCGAAGCCGGCGAGGCCGACCCACTCGAGCAGTTCGAGCGCTCGTGCGCGTGCCTGACTGCGCGAGAAGCCCTGTCGCTCGAGGCCGTAACCGACATTGCGCGCAACGTCGTAGTTCGGGAAGAGAAGCGGCTCCTGGAACACCATGCCCACCGTGCGCTCATGCGCCGGCACCTGCGTGACATCGACGCCGTCAACTATGACTGCCCCGCTGAGTGCCGGCCTGATTCCGGCGATGGTGCTCAGCAGTGTCGACTTGCCGCAGCCACTCGGGCCGAGGATCGCGGTGATCATTCCCGGCCCGACCCGGAGATCAATTGCTCCTGATTCCCAGTCGTCGTAGCCGACGACCAGTCGGTCAGTGCGAAGTGCGAAGTCCATTGCCTCTCCTTCCGAGTCGATCTACGCCGAGTACGAGCGCGAGCGTAAGCGCGATGAGAATCACTGACATCACGGCAGCAACTCCGGTAGACAGCTCACCGGGCCGGCTGACCAGCCGGACGATCTGGAGAGGCACGGTCGGTGCCCCCGTGCGAGCCAGGAAGGAAGCGGCACCGAATTCGCCGAGGGAGACCGCGCAGGCGAGACCGCCTGCTGCAATGGTGACCGTGCGCAAGGTGGGGCCGTAGGCGGTGAAGAATGCGCGCGTGGGGCGGGCACCGAGCGTGGCCGCGACATCCTGAATTCGCGGATTGATACCGCGCAGTGCGGGGGCCATGACTGCCACGACAAGTGGAACCGCCACGAGGGAGTGGGCGAGGGGAATCAGGAGGCCGGTTGCCCGGAGGTCGAACGGCGGTCGGCCGAAGGCGAGCAGCATCCCCAGACCGAGCGTGGCGGCAGAGATTCCGAGGGGAATGATCGCGAACAATGCGACGAGGCGACCCCAGCGGTGCGCGAGAACGGCAATTGCCGCGCACCCTCCGATGATGGCGGCCACGACCCCGGTGAGGAGCGCGAACCGGAGCGACTGCATCAGCGATGCGAGTGGTGATCCGATTCGAGTCGTGCCTGCATCGACGGAGCCGAGTGAACGCCACCACTGCAGGGTGAATCCCGAGTCAGAGCGAAGTGACGCGATCAGCAGGGCAAGCACCGGGAGCAGGACAATCAGGCCGGCCGCGATGGCAATGAGGCGCAAGGTTGCGCGCGACCCGAGGCCTCGTGGCAGGGGAAGCAGCGCTGCACGCACCGGCTTCTGTCGCCCGCGCTGTCGGCTCGCGGCGGCACCGAGGGCGATCACCGCGGAAATCAATGCCAGTTGCAGGAGTGCGAGGGCTGCGGCCGTCGGGAAGTCCAGGAGTACCGACGTGCGACGAAGGATCTGCGACTCGAGAGTTCGTGTGGAGGAATCTCCGAGAAGGACGATGATGCCGAGCGAGGTGAAGCTGAAGATGAAGACCACGACTGCGCTCGAAATGATCGACGGTCGAAGGAATTGCAGCGTGATGGTGCGGAACGCGGTGAGGCGAGAGGCGCCGAGTGAGCGTGCGGCACGCAGGTAGCGGTCATCGTGCTGCGCCCACTGCGCACCGACGATGCGCACCACGACAGCGAGGTTCACGTACGCATGCGCCAGGACGACGATGGCAAATCCCTGCGGAAGGCTGGATCCCAGAAGCGTGCGGAAGGCCATTGCGACGACGACAGTCGGCATTACGAATGGCACCGTCACCAGGGCCTGCGCGAATGCCCGACCGCGGAACGAATATCGGGAGACCACCGACGCGATCGGGAGTCCGATGAGAAGAGAGAGGGCGGTACTGAGTGCTGCCTGGGCCGTCGCAAGTGACGTGATCTGCCAGGTCGACGCGTCAGCGAGGATTCGAAGTCCATCTCCCGACCACGTGCGAGTCACCAGCATCACAAGTGGCACGACAAGAGCGACGAGCAAGAAGGCGAGCGGGATCAGCCAGATCCCGCGAAGCCAGCGGGGCGTGTTCAGCGCCCCATCACCTGGCCCCACTCATCGAGCCACTGTGTCTGCTTCTCGGCGACCTCGCGGGAGGGGATCTGCAACGGTTCTTTCACTGGTGCAGCAAAATCCGCGAAGACCTTCGGCGGAATGACTCCTGCGAGCGCAGGGAAGACGAACATCGACAACGGCACATCGGCCTGCACTGCGGGGGAGAGCAGCCAGTTGACGACCGTCTGCGCACCGGCAGGGTTCTTCGTGCCCGCCAGCACGCCGGCGTACTCGACCTGTCGGTAGCAGCCGTCGGTCATGACAGCGCTGTACGGCTTCGTCGGCTTCGGGTCAGCGGCGTACACGATCTCAGCGGGCGGGCTTGTCGCATAGGAGACAACGAGCGGACGATCACCATTTCCACCGCCGGCGGTGTACGAGCCTTCATACGCCTCTGACCACGAGCCGGCCACCTTCACGCCGTTGTCGCGCAGGGCCTTCCAGTACTCCTGCCAGGAGTCTCCGTACCGAGAGATCGTGGCGAGCATGAATGCTTGACCGGGCGAGCTCGTGGCGGGATCCTCGACCACGAGGAGATCCTTGTAAGCAGGCTTCTTCAGGTCATCCAGGCGACGCGGGGGCGCGATCTTGTTCTGGGCGAACCATGCCTCATCCATGTTGATGCACACGTCGCCGTAGTCGATGGGGGTGACCTTGTCCTCGGCAGTGTCGTCACGCAGAGTCGGAAGAACGTTTCCGAGATTCGGCGAGACGTACGACTCGAAGACGCCGGCGTCGATTGCCTTGGCGATCAGGCTGTTGTCGACCCCGAACAGGACGTCGCCGGAGGGCGCGCCTGCGGAGAGGATCGCGCTGGCCACCACCTGTCCGGCGTCACCACCGGTGGCGACCTCCAAGGTGATGCCGGTCTGCGCCTTCAGGTCGGCGATCAGCGAATCGGATACGACGAACGAATCGTGGGTGATCAGCCGGACCGTGGACGGACCGCTCAGGACGGGAGCGGGATCAGCGGTCGTGGCGCCCGCACAGGCGGAGACGAGCAGGACGCTACCGAGGCCAGCGGACAGGAAAACAGGCTTAATAAATGACATCTTCATCATCCCTCACGCTGGCATTACCCAGTTCAGGTTCCGTGGGTCGGTGGCAGCGGCCACCCTCTCAGCCCGCCGAACTCGCGAGCTCCCCTGACACCCTCAGGTTAGCAGCGGCGCCGGCTCAGTGCGAGCGCAGGTAACGCAGGGTAAAGACCAGTGCACCGCAGGCGAGCAGGAATCCGAGCGCGAAGACACAGGTGAGCACGGTGATGCCTTCGGCGTTGGCGCGTACGACTGTCGCGGTGCCGAACAGGAGTGCTGTGAATCCCTGGAGGAACAAGGAAAAGCGCAATGCGCGCTTGGTTGAGGCATCCATGGTGCTCATGCTCCCAGGTCGAGTTCGCCCTTGGCGAGCGGGTTGCCCTCAGTCTCTCGTCAGAAACGTTTTCGTAATCTCCACGAGTGAGGCGCTTTCGCACTGAGTCGGTGTTAACTCCCCTCGGCATCGGCATCCTCGCTTTCATCACGCGGCTGCTTTCCGTGACCGCGACAGGCGATCTTCGCGGCATGCTCGGCTACGACGAGGGCGTCTACTTCGGGGCTTCTTCAGGGTTTGTCTCCGGCCTGCTGCCCTATCGGGACTTCGTGATGGTGCATCCGCCCGGGGTCCTTCTTGCCCTCGCTCCATTCGCGTGGATCGCGCACGTCACGAGCGATGCCGATGGCTGGGCGGTCGCGCGCGTGGGCGTCATGCTTCTCGGAGCGGCGACGTCAGTGCTCGTGTACCTCACCGCGCGACGGGTCAGTCGCGCAGCCGGCATCACGGCAGGGCTTCTGTATGCCGTGTGGTGGCCGGTCGTTCATGTCGAGCGCACGACGATGCTGGAGGCATTCGTCCTGTTCGCGATTGCCACTGCGCTCTGGGCCATTCGGGACGTGAGCGAGCGCTGGCCACGCGTCGTGCTGGCCGGCGCGCTTCTCGGATTCGCCACGAGCACGAAACTGTGGGGGATCGTGCCGCTAGTCGTGCTGCTTGCCTGGCTCCTCCTCGCTCGCCGTTGGCGCAGCGCCGCGATCCTTGCCATGTCCGGCTCCATGACGGCCGCTCTCGTCATGGCTCCCTTCTTCGTCGCTGCTCCGACGCAGATGTTCGACCTCGTCATTAGGGGCCAGATCGGCCGTGGTCGAGGTGGCGCACCTGAAGCTCAGCGCATTGTCGAGATGCTCAATCTCGGAACCGACACGGTGATTGCGCACGGCCGCGCCGTGACCGTCTTCGCGATTCTCGGTGTCGTGTTTCTTGTCTTCCTCGTGGTGCGTGGCTGGCGCGCGGTACCTCAGGCTCGGCTGTGGGTATCGCTTCTCGCCGTCCAGGTGGGCGTGCTGCTCTACGTGCCCGTCTACTTCGCCGGCTACTCCTCATTCATCGGACCCGCACTCGCGCTCACCGTAGGTGCCGTCGTCTCGAGTCTGTGGACCCGTAGTGGGGTGCACATTGCGCTCGGCTGCGTCGGCGTGCTCCTTGTGCTCGCGAGTGGCTATCGCTCCGTATTCCTCAGTGATCACCAGGTGATCAATGTGAGCCGAGTCGAATCAGTTACTGCCTCGGCTCGCTGCGTGGGCTCTGACTCACCCGGCGTGCTCATCGCGGCTAACGCTCTCAGCCGAGATCTCGACAACGGATGCCCTGTGATCTTCGACGTCGACGGCACGGTGTACGCGATCGATCAGGGGAGTAATCCGAATCACCTGACATCAGGCGCCCGCCGAAAGCGCTCGGCCGAGTACCAGAGACGGCTCGAGGCATATTTCGCGGGGAACGATGTCATCGTGCTGCACCGCACGGCAGTGGACGGCATTGATCCCGAAGTTCTGAAGAGAATCCAGGATCGACCGCTGCTCCTCAGCGAGCCGGGCGCGCGGGTTTTTGGACGTTAGGCGTCGATCTCGCGAGCCTTCTCAATCGTCTGGACGAATACCTCGAACGGCTGCGCTCCGGAGATGCCGTACTTGCGATCGAAGACGAAGAAGGGAACGCCGTTTGCGCCGAAGGCTCGCGCCAGCTCGGCGTCGGACTCGACTTCAGCTTCGTAGGCGCCGGAGTCCATGGCAATTCGCGCGGCATCGGCATCGAGGCCTGCCTCGGTGACGTACGGAAGCAGCTCATCGAGGGTGAAGACGGGCTTGGCGCTCTCGAAATACGCGGAATAGAGGAGCTCGAGGAGTTCTTGGGCTCGACCCTGCTCCTGTGCCCACAGCAGCAGTCGATGCGCGAGGACGGTATTGCCGCTGATGCCCTCGAGCAGGCGGTAGTTCAGCCCCTCGCTCGCTGCGACCTCTGTGACCTGGCCCATCATCTGCTTCACGCCGGCGTCATCGAGGTTGTACTTCGCGGCAAGGACATCGACGGTGCGCTTGCCCTCGGTCATCGCGGACGGATCCAATTGGAAGGCGCGATGCGTGATGATCGCATCGCTCACGCCCACTTCGGCGAGCGCGCGCTCGAGTCGCCTCTTGCCGATGAAGCACCACGGGCAGACAACATCGGACCAGATCTCAATGTTCATGCTTCCTCGTATCCCACTTGTACATTCCGAATGCGCCAAGGCCGACGAGCAGCTGCGGCAGGAACCACACCAGTCGCCAGATCAGGTCGGCGACGACGGCAATTGAGCTGTCGACGCCGAATGCGACGAGCAGTGCGACCAGTGCGGCATCGACAGTGCCAAGGCCTCCCGGAGTGATCGGGAAGCTCGTGAGCAGGAGTGCGATCGAGTAGGCCGCGAAGATCTCGATCAGTGTCAGGGGCTGTGGGAACTGGCCGAGGCCCGCGAGGGCGAACAGCAACACGATGAAGGGCGTGAGCTGGGCGATCACGTTGGTGATCGTGAGCCAGTGCCAGCGGCGAGCCACGAGCTCTGATGCCTCATGGTGGAACTCGACGAGCTTCTCGGTGATGTCGGGGGCGGGCTTCTTGATGATCTTCATCGCCCGGTTGACCGGCTTCTGCACGATACGGGCGACCAAGCGAGCGCCGGCCTCACTGCGCAGGATCAAGGCGATGGCGATCACCGAGATGATGACGACGACGACGCCAATGATCGCGCCGGTCATGAACCCTGCGGTCGAGCGTCCTTCGATCACGAGGCCGACGACGCCGATCATCGGGAACGAGAGGGTAAGGAGATAGGTCCAGACCGCGTCTGCTGATACCGCTGCCGCAGCGGCGGGAGCCGGGACGCCATAGCGCGCGAGGATCGCATACTGGGTGCCCACTGCTACGGCGCCGCCGCCGGGGATCACATTGCTGACCAGGAAGCCGGCCTGCCTGTTCACGAAGGCGTGCCTGTAGCTCAGGTGCGGGATGGCAGCGATTGCAGTGAGCGGGTACAGCCCAATATTGAGAAGGCCTGCGGCGACCAGCAAGGCAATCCACATCGGTGAGATGTTCTTGAGCTGCTCGATGGCCTTGCCGTAGTTGCCCAGCTGAGGGAAGAGGAAGAAGAAGACGGCGGCCATGATCAGCAGGCCGATGAGCAGCGTGATGATCGTGCGCAGGCGCTTCTTCTTGGGAGAGTTCACCGGGGCCTCGGCGGCGCTATTCACGGGAATCTCGGTCACGGGAGGAGCGTATGCCCTCGTGGATTTCAGTATCACGGCTCACTCCCGTAACATTGAGGGGTCGCTGCGCCGCAGTGGCATACCAAGAGGTCGATCAAGAATCGGCCCGCCAGCGAGTCTTGGCACAACTGAGGTCGAACGAGGACCACTTTCGAGACGCGCGTGATGTCTCGATTGGAATAGTTATGCCTTCAGCACGCCCAGCCACCGCACGCCCGAAACCGAAGAAGGAACGGGCCCGCAAGACCACCGCCAAGGCAACCGGCAAGGCCGGCGCCAAGAGCGCTTCAAAGAAGTCGTCGAAGCCCAAGCACAAGGCCGGCTCGGCACGACCGATCTCCGGCACCCCGAAGAATCGCGCCGAGCGTCGCCGCGTCGAGTTCGGCGATACCCGCACCACTCGCGCCGAAGCTCCCAAGCGGACCGATCGCAGCGAGCGCCCGGAATCCCCGCGTCGCTCGGACTCCTCGCATCGCAGCGAGCGTCCGGCAAGCCGGGATCCGCGTTCGCGTGACGAGCGTCCGCGCCAGGAGCGCGTGGGCACCGATCGTCCGCGCAATGATCGCTTCGCTTCTGACAAGCCGCGCACTGAGCGAGCCACGGAGCGCCCGCGCACGGACCGCTTCAGCTCGGATCGTCCGCGCACCGAGCGCCCCTACAGTGACAAGCCGCGCACTGAGCGTTCGACCAACGATCGATACAACGATCGCCCGCGCGCTGAGCGTTCGGATCGTCCGACGAATGATCGTTACAACGATCGTCCGCGTACCGATCGCCCGAGCTCGGATCGCCCGTACAACGATCGCCCGCGCAGCGACCGACCGAGCTCGGACCGCCCGTACAACGACCGCTCCTCAAGCAGCCGCACCTACGGTGATCGCCCCTCAAGTAACCGCTCCTACAACGATCGCCCGAGCAGTGACCGCGCTCGTAGCAGCTTCACCGATCGTCCGCAGAACTCGCGACCGAGCAGCGGTGACCGCACCTTCGCCTCCAAGCGGGAGAACAACTACATCGCCGATCAGGTCATGCCGAAGGCATCGCGCGAGGTCGAGGAGCAGTTCAACGTCATCGATGATGCGCCGACCGAGGGTCTCTCGTGGGCCGATCTGGGTGTCTCGTCGAACCTGGTGAGCGCACTCGCCCGTGGCGGCATCACCTCGCCGTTCCCGATCCAGTCGGCCACCTTGCCCGATGCAATCGCCGGACGCGACATCCTCGGCCGTGGCCAGACGGGCTCGGGCAAGACTCTGGCCTTCGGCCTGGCGATGCTCACCCGTCTTGCGGGCAAGAAGGCCTACCCGAACAAGCCTCTGGGCCTCGTGCTCGTGCCGACTCGCGAACTCGCGATGCAGGTCAACGACACCCTCGCCCCGCTCGCCGACTCGATCGGCCTCAAGGTTCGCCTCATCGCCGGCGGCATGCCGTACCAGAAGCAGCTGTTCGCCCTCGATCGCGGCGTTCCGATCCTGGTGGCCACCCCCGGTCGACTGATGGACCTCGTCAATCGCGGTGCATGCGATCTCTCCGACGTCTGCGTTACCGTTCTCGACGAGGCCGACCAGATGGCCGACATGGGCTTCATGCCCATCGTGCGCGAGATTCTCGACTGCACCAAGGAAGGCAGCCAGCGCCTGCTGTTCAGTGCGACCCTTGATGGCGATGTCGATCATCTCGTCAAGCGCTACCTGCACAACCCGGCGCGTCATTCGCTCGCCGCAGTGCACGCACCCGTCGACACGATGGAGCATGCGGTTCTGATCATCCATCCGAAGGACAAGGACGAGATTTCCGCGGAGATCGGCGCACGTGAGGGCCGCACGATCTTCTTCGTGCGCACCCAGGCCGCTGTTGATCGTCTCGCCGAATATCTGTGCGCCCAGGGCATTCCTGCTGGCGCACTGCATGGCGGCAAGACGCAGGCCGTGCGCACGCGCACGCTCAATGCCTTCCGCGAAGGGGTGACCCCCGCACTCGTGGCAACTGACGTTGCTGCTCGCGGTATTCACGTCGACGGCATCAGCCTGGTCGTGCACGTCGATGCACCGACCGACCCGAAGGATTACCTGCACCGTGCCGGGCGCACGGCTCGCGCCGGCGAGGAGGGCACCGTCGTGACGCTGTCGTCACCGCGCCAGCAGAAGTTCGTCGAGTCGCTCACGAAGAAGGCCGGCGTCAACCCGATGATCGTTCGCGTGCGCCCGGGTGACTCCGAGCTCATCTCGATCACCGGTGCGAAGACTCCGACGGGTATCCCGTGGGAGCCGCCGAAGGAGCGCGAGCGTCCCTCGAAGCCGTATGGCCAGGGCGGTCGCAGTGGCGGCTTCAACCGTGGCGGCCCGCGTCGCACTGGCGGTGGAAGCGGTGGCGGCAAGCCGTCGTACTCCCGCTCACGCGGTCGCGACTAAGAGCAATAAAGAAGGGCCTCGATGCATAGTGCATCGAGGCCCTTCTTCATTGACAGTGTTACTTCTGGCGCGTGGAGCTGATGCCGAGCGACATTCCGGCGAGGCCGCGCGGCCGCTTGCCGAGCTTCTCGGCAATGGCCCTGATCGCCTGTGATGCAGGTGCGTCGGGATCGCTCAGCACGAGCGGGTGACCAGAGTCGCCGCCCTCGCGCAGCTTCACGTCGAAGGGGATCTTGCCGAGCAGTGGCACGTTCGTGCCGAGTACTTCGGTCAGTTGCTCGGCGACGAGTGATCCGCCACCGATGCCGAAGAGATCCATCGGCTCCCCGCACTTGGGGCAGGGGAATGAGCTCATATTCTCGATGACGCCTGCGACCTTCTGATGGGTCTGCGCCGCAAGGGTTCCGGCGCGCACGGCCACGTCAGCAGCGGCGGCCTGTGGGGTCGTGACGAGCACGAGCTCGGCGCCGGGCAGCAGGCTGGCAGTCGAGAGTGCGATGTCGCCCGTGCCGGGCGGAAGATCGAGCAGCAGCACGTCGAGATCACCCCAGTAGACGTCCTTCAGGAACGATTCGAGATAGCGATGCAGCATCGGGCCGCGGAAAGCCACGGGCTGCGTGACTCCGCCGGGCTTGAACGGCGCCATCGAGATGACGCGCACGCCGTAGCCGGTCGGCGGCATGATCATGCCCTCGACCTGGGTAGGCGGAGTGCTCGCATTGAGCATGCGCGGAATGGAGTGGCCGTAGATGTCGGCGTCGACGAGACCAACTGACAGGCCCATGTCTGCCATCGCGGCAGCGAGGTTGGCAGTGAGTGATGACTTTCCGACACCGCCCTTGCCGGAGGCAATCGCATAGACACGAGTGAGGGAGCCCGGCTGCGAGAACGGGATCTCGCGATCATCACTGCCGCCGCTGAGAAGCTTCTTGAGTTCCGCGCGTTGCTCCTCGCTCATCACGTCGAGCTCGACGACGACCTCGGCCACGTGGGGCACCTTGCTGACCGCGGCAACGACGCGGTCAGTGATCGTCTCGCGCATCGGGCAGCCGGAGATCGTCAGGAAGACGCCGACCGTGACCGTGCCGCCGGAGATCTCGACGCCCTTGAGCATGCCGATCTCGGTGATCGGGCGGTGGATCTCGGGATCCTTGACGGTGGCGAGGGCAGCCTCGATGGCGGAGAGATCAGGGGTGGGCATGCACCCGATGGTAGGTGTCAGGCCGTCGGCGTGCTCGAGGAGGTGGGCTCCTCGGGCTCGGACTTGCTCTCCTTGATGCGATCAGCGAGATCGTCGAGGAGGTCGCGAAGCTCTCCGCGCACGTAATCACGAGTGGCCACGTCATTGAGCGCGAGGCGTAGACCGGCGATCTCACGAGCCAGATAGTCGCTGTCGGCGAGCAGCCGCTCAGTACGCGCGCGATCTTCCTGGTACTGCACACGATCGCGATCGGACTGTCGATTCTGCGCGAGCAGGATGAGGGGTGCCGCGTATGAGGCCTGCAGCGAGAGAAGCAGGGTGAGGAAGATGAACGGGAACGGATCCGGGCGCCACTGCTCGGGTGCCAGTGAGTTCCAGCTGACCCAGCCGACGACAACGACGGTCATCCACGCGATGAACGCCCAGGAACCGATGTAACGAGCGACCTTTTCCGAGACGCGTCCGAAGGTCTCCGGGTCGTAGGTGGGACGCAAGGAACGCCCGCGCTCCATCGGGAGATCGAGACGGGAGGCCTTGGTCTTGCGAGGGCTACCCATCGGAATCCTGCTCACGCCAGTTGTCGGGCAGCATGTGATCGATGACGTCGTCGACGGTGACTGTGCCGAGCAGGCGATCGTTGTCATCGATCACAGGAACAGCGACAAGGTTGTACGCGGCGAAATATCGGGTGACCTCGGCCAACGGAGCATCAGCGGTGATGGGCTCGAGATTGGTGTCGATCACTGCGGAGACGAGCGTTCCGGGCGGCTCGCGCAGGAGTCGCTGAAAGTGGCAGGTGCCGAGGAACTTGCCGGTAGGCGTCTCCGTAGGCGCACGAGTGACATAGACCTGTGATGCGAGCGCCGGCGAGAGGTCGGCGTTGCGAATCTGCGCGAGCGCATCGGCCACTGTCGCATCGGGCGGAAGCACGATCGGCTCGGTCGTCATCATGCCGCCGGCCGAAAAGTCGTCATAGGAGAGAAGGCGACGGATGTCATCGGCCTCTTCCGGCTCCATGCGCTCGAGCAGGTCTGCGGCCTGCTCCGGCGGAAGCTCGGAGATCAGGTCGGCTGCGTCGTCAGGTGCCATCTCCTCGAGGACGTCGGCTGCGCGCTCTGCCTCAAGTGCCTGCAGGATCTCGACGCGATCCTCCTCCGGCATTTCCTCGAGCACATCAGCGAGACGCTCGTCATCGAGTTCGCGTGCGACCTCGATACGACGCTTGTCAGGCAGGTCGTGAAGTGCGTTCGCGAGGTCAGCGGGAAGCATCGCCTCGAGAGTGGAGAGCAACTGCTCCGCCGGCTGATCGACGGAGGGCAGCGAGAGACCGCGGATGTCCTCCCAGTCGACGACGAACTTCTCGTGCTTGCGACGGAAGCCTGCGCCGCCTCGACGCACGAAGAGCTGGGTCACGAACCAGTCGCGGGTGCGGCTCTGCTCGACGCCCATGTCGAGAACGGTGACCTGCTCATTGGAGGAGACAAGATCGACAGTGCGATCGAGCAGTTCTGCTGCGACGAGTGTCTCGTTCGGGCGCTGCTCGAATCGGCGCAGGTTGACGGTGCCCGTCACGATGACTGTGCCGGCGTCAATGGCGGTGACCTTGGTCATCGGGACGAAGATGCGCCGACGCGGCTGGACCTCGACCACCAGGCCGGTCAGTCGCGGGGGGTTCAAGCCGGTGCGCAGCACCATGACGCCATCGCGGACCTTGCCGACCTGATCTCCATTGGGATCAAAGACACCTATCCCCGAGAGGCGGGCGAGGAAGATCCTCGTGGGGGCGTTGGTCGTCACGGAGGAAGGCTACCGTCCCTCAAGCCTCATCCGTCCCTCGCTTTTCGGGGCTCGGAGGGCTTGGGCCCTGATCCACCGATCGGGATGCCCCCGTTCATGCGGGCATTCCTCCGGGGCTCGCCCTTGGCCCACTCCTCGGCGGTGCCTCGGGGCGGCTCAGATCACCCAGGTGGAGGCCCGTTCCAGGAGGGAATCAGGCAGAGTGGCCTCCATCACTTCGGGAGTTCGTCCCTGGACGAATTACTAGGACTCCCGATATTCTTGTGTCCACAAGTTTCCGAGGAGGACCGCATGCTGCGCTCACGCCGTTCCAACCTGGCCGTTCCGGGTTCTAGCCCCAAGATGCTCGAGAAGGCCAAGGGTCTCGCGGCCGATCAGGTCTTCATGGATATCGAGGACGCTGTCGCACCGCTGGCCAAGCCCGATGCGCGCAAGAACATCGTGGCGGCCCTGAATGAGGGTGGCTACGAGGGCAAGGTGCGCTCGGTGCGTGTCAATGACTGGACCACCAAGTGGACCTACGCCGATGTCATCGAGGTTGTCGAGGGTGCCGGCCAGAATCTTGACTGCATCATGCTGCCGAAGGTCCAGACTTCTGAGCAGATCGTCGCACTTGACCTGCTGCTCACCCAGCTCGAGAAGTCCAATGGCTTCGAGGTCGGTCGCATCGGCATCGAGGCGCAGATCGAGAACGCTCTTGGCTTGATCAACGTTGACGCGATCGCGACGGCGAGCCCGCGCGTGGAAACCATCATCTTCGGCCCCGCCGATTTCATGGCGTCGATCAACATGAAGTCTCTCGTGGTCGGCGAGCAGCCTCCGGGGTACGACGTCGGCGATGCGTACCACTACATCTTGATGCGCATCCTGATGGCGGCGCGTGCGCATGACAAGCAGGCTATTGACGGCCCGTACCTGGCGATCAAGGATCTCGAGGGCTACAAGCGCGTCGCCGGCCGCTCCGCGGCACTGGGCTTCGACGGCAAGTGGGTTCTGCATCCCGATCAGGTCGCTGCCGCCAACGAGGTCTTCTCGCCCAAGCAGGATGACTACGACCATGCCGAGCTCATCCTTGACGCCTACGACTACTACACCTCGGCTGCCGGTGGCGCTCGAGGTGCGGTAATGCTCGGAGACGAGATGATTGACGAAGCCTCGCGCAAGATGGCACTCGTCGTCTCGGCAAAGGGCCGCGCCGCGGGCATGGCACGCACCACGACCTTCACCCCGCCCGAGGCGTAACACCAAGCTTTCGCAACAGCCGAACCACGACCTACGCAGAAGAGGAAGTCACCATGCCGCGTCTAGCGCAAACCGAGGGACTTACCGATGTGCAGCAGGAGATCCTGGCTGCCGTGCGAGACTTCGTCGGCAACGAGATCATTCCCGTTGCGCAGGAGCTCGAGCATGCAGATGAGTACCCGACCAAGATCGTCGAGGGGCTCAAGGAGCTCGGTGTCTTCGGCCTGATGATTCCCGAGGAGTACGGCGGCCTCGGCGAGTCGCTGCTCACCTACGCACTCGTGGTCGAGGAGATCGCTCGCGGCTGGATGCCGGTCAGCGGCGTCATCAACACTCACTTCATCGTGGCCTACATGCTTATGCAGCACGGCACCGAGGAGCAGAAGCAGAACTACCTGCCCCGCATGTCGACAGGTGAGGTGCGCGGCGCATTCTCGATGTCCGAGCCCGGTTGTGGCTCCGATGTCTCGGCGATCACGAGCAAGGCAGTGCGTGATGGTGACGGCTGGAAGCTCAACGGCCAGAAGATGTGGCTGACCAACGGTGGGTCCTCGACTCTCGTTGCTGTTCTCGTGCGCACCGATGGCGATGCACCCGAGGGCGCTTCGGTCTACAAGAAGATGTCGACCTTCCTCATCGAGAAGACCCCGGGCTTCGGCGAGGTTCGCCCGGGCCTGACCATCCCGGGCAAGATCGAGAAAATGGGCTACAAGGGTGTCGACACCACTGAGCTCGTCATGGACAACCTTCAGCTCAGCAATGACGACCTTCTCGGCGGTGAGCCGGGCAAGGGCTTCTACCAGATGATGGACGGCGTCGAGGTCGGCCGCGTCAACGTTGCAGCGCGTGCTTGCGGTATCGCGATTCGCGCCTTCGAGCTCGGTGTGGAGTACTCGCAGCAGCGTGTCACCTTCGGCAAGCCGATCCATGAGCATCAGGCCGTCGCCTTCCGCCTGGCCGATATGGCGGTCAAGGTCGAGGCCGCTCACCAGATGATGGTGATGTCAGCGCGCAAGAAGGATTCCGGCGAGCGCAATGACATGGAAGCGGGCATGGCCAAGTACCTCGCCAGCGAGTACTGCAAGGAGGTCGTCGAGGACTCCTTCCGAATCCACGGTGGCTACGGCTACTCGAAGGAATACGAGATCGAGCGCCTGTACCGCGAGGCACCAATGCTGCTGATCGGTGAGGGCACCGCAGACATCCAGCGCATGATCATCGCGCGTCGCCTGCTCGAGGAATACAAGACCCGTTCGTGATGACTGACTCGACTGACGCCGGCGCGGGGGAAATGATCCCCTGTGTCGGCGCTGTCATTTTCGACAACGAGAACCGCATCTGCCTGGTGCGCCGGGCCAATGAGCCGTCGAAGGGCACCTGGGCATTCCCCGGCGGTCGCGTCGAGCCTGATGAGACATCCGAGGACGCCATCATCCGCGAGGTGATGGAGGAAACCGGCCTTCATGTCACCATCGAGCGCGAGCTTGGCCCCGCACTTCGCCCCGCACCTGAGGGCGGCACGTTCCATATTCGCGAGTTCCTGATGCACACCAGTGATCGCCTGCCCGTGCGCCCCGGTGATGATGCCACCGACGCCGGCTTCTTCAGCCTGCATGAGATTCGCGAGCTCGAGACCACGCCGCTGCTACTCGACTACATGCGAGAGAACGGGTTGCTCTAGCGCAAGCGCAGGATTGCGCTGACCCGCAGTCGACCCTCGGATTCCGTCCACTGCCACGCATCGGCCAGCTGATTCACCAGTGCGAGTCCACGTCCACCCGGATACGTCTCATCGACGTCGCGGACTTCAGGCCGGGTCTCGGCGGTCGTCTGCTCGATTTCGACCTCGACCTGCGAGTCATCCTGGCGAGCGCACAGGAGCAGAGGTGCCAGGCCGTGGCGGTAGGCGTTCGTGACGAGCTCGGAGGCGATCAGCAGCAGGTCATCGGCTGCCCGTGGGCCCAAGGCGGAGGTAAGTAGGCGACGAGCCTGAGCGGGGGCCGTGTCATCCCAGGGGAGATCCCACCTGAGCTCACGGTCATCCGTCACGAGAGGGTCCTACCCGTGCGGGGGCCTGCTGAAACCCCGCCGCAACGATCGGTCAGGCTCATATACATAGGCTTGCAGGCCACAGCGCGATTCGAGGGAAGGCGGGGCAGATGGCACGCATTCTCGCCCTGGCCAACCAGAAGGGCGGGGTGGCCAAGACCACCTCGGCCGTGAACCTCGCCGCCGCTCTCGTCGAGGCCGGCCAGCGTGTGCTGCTCGTCGATCTCGACGCCCAGGCCTGCGCCACCTTCTGCCTCGGCTGGGATCCGGAGGATCTCGAGCGCGGTGCGATGGACGTACTCCGCGGCACTGAGATCCGCGAGGTCGTGCTGAAGACCGCTGACGGAATCGACCTCCTGCCTGCTCGCATCGATCTCGCCGGCGCCGATCAGCTTCTCGCTTCCCGCAGCGGTCGCGAGTTCGTCGTGCGCGATGCGCTAGCAACTGTCGCGAACGACTACGACTGGATGATCATCGATTGCTCGCCATCGCTCGGAATCATCACGATCAATGCGCTCGCTGCTGCTGATGAGGTCATCATCCCGTTGCAATGCGAAACACTCTCGCATCGTGGGGTAGGTCAGTTGATTGAGACGATCGCCGACGTCAAGCGGCTGATCAATCCACGCCTGCGAGTTCTCGGCATCCTGCCCACTCTCTACGACGGTCGCACCGCGCATGCCAAGGCCGTGCTCAATGATCTTGGTCCACGCTACAAGGTCGAGGTGCTCGCGCCAATCACGCGTTCCATCCGTTTTGCTGAGGCGCCCGCAGTGGGGCGCAGCATTCTTGCGACATCACCAAAGTCGAAGGGCGCGGTGGAGTACCGCGCTCTCGCCCAGCGCGTCATGCGTTGACGAATGCCTCGAGCTGACTCCCTGAACTGCTAGCCGTCAGGCTCCATCTTCCGGCACTTGCCTGGTGCACGAAGGCGCTGCCGACGCTCGCCTTGCCACCCTGTGGTCCGTGCCCGTTGTCCATCACCACGACTCGCACCGTTGACTGGTCGAGTCGAGTGACCGTGATGTCGATAGACGTTGCCTTCCCATGGCGAAGGGCATTGGAGATGCCCTCTTCCACGATGCGTCCGATGGTCACAGCCGCGACCGTCTCCACGGTCGCTGCGGCGGGATCAAGCACCACCGTGAACGAGCAGAGGCCTTCCCAGAGTTCGGTCTTGCGAGTGACCTCATCAGCAAGGGATCGGGCATCTAGGGATTCGGGTAATGGTCGTTCCAGCACGGCGATGGCCTCATTCAGTGCTGCATTCAGTAGGGCGGCATCACCGGACGAACTGGCCTGCTCGATGGCCATTGCGCAGGAGACAAGTCGTGTCTGCACTGAGCCATGCAATACCTGCGATGTCTCACGCGCGAGCAGTGCTACCTGCTGGCTCAACGCCATGGCCTGCACGCGATCGGTGCGGATCTCCTCGCGCAGCGTCGCACGGATCTCCACGCGCTGACTCCACCAGGCTCCGATGCCGGAGGTCACGAAGACCACCGCAATGCCGGCGATGACTTGAGTGATGAACCACGATGGCTCAGCAGAGCCTGGTTCCCACAGCTCCCGGAAGTGCCCGCGCAGCAGAACTGTCGACTGTAAGACGATGAGCGCAGTGATGAAGATCAGAGAGTGCTGCCCGGAAAAGCGGCGCATCAGCGCATTCGCCATCAGCATGAGCAGCACGGTCCAGGCCAGGCCGCCGAAGAGGAGTGCGAGGCCGCGAGTCACGCCATAGGTGCGAATCAGCGGAGAAAAGGTGCCGAGGATGTCGATGATGGCAAATGCCAGCGGCTGGAAGGGCTGCTTGCGCACCACATTCGCGAGCAGGGTCCACCAGTGAGTGCCGGAGTAATTCTTCGCCGTCTCCTTGAGTAATTGACGGCTCAAAGGGCGGATCGAGTTCTCTGCGGTTCCGCGCAGCAGCTGCGCTGCCTCATGCCACTCCGCGGTGGTCTTCCCCACGGCTTGACCCTGTGCGTCAGACTCGAGCCGGAGTGCAGTGATTCGCTCACGCGCAGGGCTCAGCTCATCGGCGATCTCCTCGTCAAGCTCCTCCTGCAACAGGCTCATGAACTCACCCTGCTGAATCGCGGTGAGTTCTACCTGCACGAACTCGGTGACGAGTTGCTCGCGTTCCGATGCCCATTGCTCGCGAAGGTCCATGAAGTAGCTAAGCGTTGGCCCCCACCACATCGCGTACATCATGTTGAGAAGGCATCGCTCGAGGAGATTCGAGGACGTGGGCAGATCCAGTATGGATGCGCCAAATCCGGTCACGAGAGTGAAGACCAGGCCAAGAATTCCGTCAGCGATGACTACTGCCCAGATCGGCATGGGGTGCTCGCGACGATTGCGGAAGATCGTGTAGTCGAGAGCCGCAAGCACGAGTCCGATGCCTGCCATTCCAGCGAGTCCGAGCAGGAACCACGAGAGAGCCGGGAAAGTGCCGACCGAGCTCTGGGCCTCGCCGGCCAGGAGCGCGAGAATGCCGAGTGCGCCCGTGATCAGGTAGGTCTGCCAGGCCAGCGCCCAGCGACCACCGATGCGTTCTCGTGCGGTGCGCGAAT
>JAHEIZ010000023.1 GCA_024639145.1 Actinomycetes bacterium
AGCCTGTGAGCAACCATGTCACCGAGCGCTGTGGCATCGATGTGTGATCCGCAGACGAAGGCGATGAGCCTGCTGCCGCGCTCGGGGTCATCGAGTGCGATCACGGCACAGTCCTCAACGCTCGACTCCGTGCGCAGCAGCGACTCGACCGCTGCGACGGAGACATTCACGCCATGTACCGTCACGACGTCATCGGTGCGGCCGATGATGCGCAGTCTCCCGTTGACGATCTCGCCGAGATCGCTCGTGAGGAAACCGGCGTCGGTGAAGTGGAGCGCGGTGAGAGCGGGTTCGCCTCGGTAGCCCAGGGCAATGCTTGGCCCGCCCAGGGTGACGCGTGAGAGATCGTCGATGCTCACGGTGACGCCGTCGAGCGGAAAACCGTCATAGACGCACCCGCCGCAGGTCTCGGTCATGCCGTAAGTCGAGATCAGCGTGATGCCGTGGGAAGCGGCAGACTCCCGCAGATCCGGATCAAGCCCTGCTCCGCCGACGAGGATCGTTGAGCAGGCCAGAAGTGAATCGACTCCCTGAGGCTCGGACAGGAGTCGGCGCACCTGGGCCGGCACGAGTGAGGTCCGCACCGCAAGGCCGAGTGATGCTGCCTCGGCGAGCCCTGCGGCGAAACCGGCAGGCGTGAAAGGTCGAGCCCCGCCGAGGCTGTCGATGCCCACGTACGTGGAATCAGGAGCAAGGGCGCGGGTGAGCACATTGAGGCCGCCTGCCGAGGTGAGCGGGATGGCGGCGATCCAGGCCGAGGCCTCGAGGCGCCACGGATTGAGTGCGGTCAGGCCCTCGGCCGAGAGCAGCACACCCTTGGGCTGGCCTGTCGAGCCCGAGGTGGAGAGCACGACAGCCGTACGGGCATCCTCGAGTGGCTCACCCGGAGAGGTGGCCTGCAGCAGTGAGTGCACGTAGGCGTCGGAGATAGTCGCACTCACGACGGGGATGGGAACGATGGCCGGGCCGATGCCCTCGAGTGCAGCCCGCAGTGGGCCAGCGAGTGCGTCGAGTCCGGCAGGCCCCGAGGGAACGGGGATGCGTACCAGCGGGTCAGTAGCCATCGCGCCGAGCCTAGGAGGTGACGGTAACCTCGGCAGCATGGATACCCGCACTCGTTATGTCCTGCCTCCCGTCGCTCCCGAGGGCTCGCCTGCGCTGACCAACCCCGCGCATTCGTCCGCGACGCCTGCCTGCGAGTGGCGCTCGGCGGGGGAGTACGGCGATATCCAGTACGAACTCTCCGTCGGCGAGGCCGAGGGCATCGCGAAGATCACCATCTGCCGACCGGAGAAGCGCAATGCCTTCCGGCCGCAGACCCTCTTCGAGCTCCAGGACGCCATGAACAAGGCGCGGGACGACGACTCAGTCGGAGTCATCATCCTCACGGGCGAGGGCGATCTCGCGTTCTGCTCAGGTGGCGACCAGATGATCCGCGGTGACGATGGCTACATCGGCAATGATCACGTGGCACACAAGGGCATCGGCCGCCTGAACGTCCTCGACCTGCAGATCCAGATCCGACGCACGCCCAAGCCTGTCGTCGCCATGATTGCCGGATATGCCGTCGGCGGTGGCCACGTCCTGCACGTCGTCTGCGATCTGTCGATCGCCGCTGACAATGCTCGCTTCCAGCAGACCGGCCCGATGGTCGGCTCATTCGACGGCGGCTACGGCTCCGGCCTGCTCGCCCGCACCATCGGAATGAAGCGCTCGCGTGAGATCTGGTACCTCTGCCGCCAGTACGGCGCCGAGCAGGCCTATGACTGGGGCTTGGTGAACTCGGTCGTACCGATCGAGGATCTCGAGATCGAGACCGTCGACTGGGCCAAGCGCATGCTCGAGCTCTCGCCGATGGCATTGCGCATGCTCAAGGCCTCGCACAATGCTGCCGACGATGGCCTGGCCGGTATTCAGCAGCTCGCCGGCGACGCCACGCTTCTCTTCTACATGTCGGAAGAGGCGCAGCACGGGCGCGACGCCTACAAGAACAAGCAGCGTCCCGACTTCAGTCAGTTCCCCAAGCGCCCATGATCGATCGGCACCTTCAGCGGCTTCTCGATGCCGCCGTGCCCTTCGCACTGCCGCTTCGCCGCACATTCCGCGGTGTCGACATCCGTGAAGGCATGCTCATCGAGGGCTCGGCAGGGTGGGGTGAGTTCGCTCCGTTCGACGACTACTCGCCCGTCGCCGCCTCGCGCTGGCTCGGCTCGGCAATCGAGGCCGCATTCGAGGGCTGGCCAACTCCGCTTCGCGATACGGTCGAGATCAACGCCATCATTCCCGCACTTGAACCTGAGCAATCCGAGGAGCTCGCCCGAGAGGCCGTGGCGCGTGGGTGCCGCACGATCAAGATCAAGGTCGGTGGATCACCCGATCTCGATATCGCGCGCATTGCCCTCGTGCGAGATGTTCTTGATGACGCCTTCGGCGTCGGTGTCGGGCGGATTCGCATTGATGCCAATGCCCTATGGAATCTCGATGAGGCCATCGCGATGCTCGAGCGTTGCACTCGCTACGGGCTCGAGTACGCCGAGCAGCCGTGTGCGTCACTCGACGATCTCGCAGTCCTTCGCCGCGAGACCGGCGTGCGGATTGCCGTTGATGAGGGAATTCGACTCTCGGAGGATCCTCGATCGCTTCGCCTGACTGACATTGCCGACATAGCAATAATCAAGCCGGCCACCCTGGGCGGAGTGCGCGCATCACTTGAACTCGTCGCGGCACTCGGTCTCCCTGTCGTGGTCAGCGGTGCGATGGATTCGTCCGTCGGCCTGGGCACCGGACTCGCTCTGGCCGGCGCACTGCCCGACCTCGCGTTCGCGTCCGGACTTGGCACGGGGGCACTCCTGGCCGACGACCTGACGAGTGACCCTGTCGTGCCTGAAGGTGGCGCGCTCGCCGTCACTCGCATCGAGCCCAATGCCGACTCGCTCGAACGCGCGCGCGCACGCATCAGTGATGCCGCACAGTGGCGTGACCGGCTCACGGCTGCCTGGCGGGCGGGTGCGACCGATCGCATGCGCGATGCCCTCGGCATAGGCTGAGGCCGTGAATCCGTCGACCGCACAGGCACGTGTCATCGTCGATGAACTGCTGCGCTGCGGAGTCTCCGACTTCGTGGTGTCGCCCGGTTCGCGCTCCGCTGCCCTGGCCATTGCTGCCGCGGAAGCCGAGCTGCGCCAGGAACTTCGCCTCCATGTGCGTATCGACGAGCGTTCCGCTGCCTACTTTGCCGTCGGGCTGGCCAAGATCACCGGCGTACCTGCAGCGGTGATCACGACATCGGGCACGGCTGCGGTCAACCTGCATCCGGCGGTCGTCGAGGCTGATCTCTCCGGAATCCCGATGCTCCTGCTCACGGCAGATCGACCGCCCGAGCTTCGTGATGTCGGTGCGAACCAGACCATTCGGCAGCCGGGGATCTTCGGTGAGCATGCGCGTGCGGCGATCGACATGTCGGTGGCGCGTGAGGCGGTCGGCCAGGTGCGTTACTGGCGCTCGACCATCGCGCGTGCGGTCGCACTCGCGACCGACGCCGTGCGTCCTGGCCCCGTGCACGTGAACATTCCGTTCGCCGAGCCGTTGGTTCCCGAAGCCGATGCTCTCGAGTGGATCGAACCTCTCGACGGACGCGATGATGGTCGCCCCTGGACAGCCGATGCGCGCCTCATCGCCGGCATGAGCACCCCACTTGACGACATCCTCGAGTCCTTGATCGAGGGCGCCGAAATTCCGCCGCGCGGCCTGATCATCGTGGGCGATCACGACGGCGACGATGCGGTAGAGCTGATCGACGACCTCGCTGACACGGCCGGCTGGCCGGTCATCGGTGAGCCCACCGCGAATGTCGCGGGCTGTGACACCGCGCTCGCGCATGGCGCACTTCTGCTTGCTGACGCCTCGTTCTGCGATGAGCATGTGCCCGACATCATCATCACGATCGGGCGAGTGGGTCTTAGTCGTGGTCTGCTTCGCATGATCGCCCGCACGCCTTTGCACATTGCGGTCGATCAGCAGTCATCGTGGAGTGATCCCATGCGAAGTGCCGATCTCGTCGTGACCTCAGTCCCGCTACCGCCGGAGGACATGGAGATCGACGAGAGCTGGCTCGCGGAATGGCAGCGAGCCGATGTGCTCGCCGCGGCAGCCGTCGAGACCGCACTCGCCGGCGATGGCGAGGTGCTCACCGGTGCGCACATTGCACGTGTGATCGCGCCGATGGTTCCCGATGGCGGGCTTCTCTTCAGCGGTCCGTCGTGGCCGATTCGCCATTTGCTGAACTTTGCCTCGACATCAGTACGCGATGCCATCGTTCTCGCGAATCGCGGAACGTCAGGTATCGATGGCGCGATCTCGACCGCGTGGGGTGCAGCGCGTGCGCTTCAGGACAATGGCGGCTCGGCGGCACTTGCCTTCGTCGGCGACCTCACCTTCCTGTACGACAGCAACGCATTGTCGGTGCCGCAGAGCGAGGAGCGCCCCGATCTCGTCTACGTCGTCGCTGACAACAGCGGAGGCGGGATCTTCTCGTCACTCGAGCAAGGCGATGAGCGCTTCTCGCCCGTATTCGAGCGCGTATTCGGTGTTGCGTCAGAGACAGATATTGCTGCGCTTGCGCAGTCCTACGGGGCCGAGACAGTGCGCGTCACGACTGCTGAGGAGTTGCGTGCGAGCGTCGAGTCGGCACTCGAGTCAGGCGGAGTGCACGTGATCGTGGCAGTCACCTGCGATCGTGATCGCGAGGCACGCATGCTGAGAAATGTGCAACGGGCAATCGGCGAGGCGCTGGCTTCGGCGTAGTCGTCAGCTGCCGAGTGCGCTGCGAATCGGAATGAGCTTCGCGTCGGCCTCTGCCCACTCCATTGCCGGGTTCGAGCCCGCCACGATGCCGCATCCGGCGAAGGCGCGTACACGCTTATTCGCAGTGTCTATCTCGGCGCAGCGCAGTGCGATGCCGAATTCTCCGTCGCCATTCGAGTCGAACCAGCCGACTGGGCCTGCGTAGCGACCGCGATCCATCCCCTCGATATCGCGGATCAGGTCGAAGGCGCGTTCGGTGGGAGTTCCGCACACGGCCGCTGTCGGGTGGAGTGAGGCGGCCAGCGCGAGAACTGATGCGCCGTCGGCAAGTCGGCCGGTGACATCGGTGGCGAGGTGCTGCACGTTGGCGAGTGGAAGAACATGCGGAGTGGAGGGAACGTCGAGATCGGTGCAGTGCGCGGCGAGTGCGCGCGCGACGGAGTTCACCGCGTACTCGTGCTCCTCGAGATCCTTGTCACTGTCGAGCAGCTCATTCGCGCGCGAGGCATCACGACGTTCGTCGCCGAGCTTGCTGACGGTGCCGGCGAGCACCCGACTCGTGACGAGATCACCGGTGCGGCGCACGAGCAGCTCAGGCGTGGCTCCGATCAGGCCGTCGACGCTGAAGGTCCAGGTCGAGGGGTACGACGCCGCGAGATTCACGAGCAGATGACGCGGATCGAGCTCACCCTCGATGTCGGCGATGATGTCGCGCGCGAGCACGACCTTGTCGATCTCGCCCGCATTGATGCGAGTGATGGCATCAGCAATCGATGACTCCCAGTCGGCTCGTTCGCGACTGCCGCGCGACCACGTGACGGAGGTGGGTGCTTCCGGCAGAGCGGTGACGGGGGAGATCTCGGCCGGATCGGCGGTGCCGAGGCCGATCGTGGTGATCCATGACTGGCCGCCGCGGCGTCCGAGAACCACCTTGGGGACGATCACGACCGACATGTCGCGCTCGGGATCGAAGGCGAAGGAGCCGAAGGCGATCGCGCCGGTGCCTGGAACGGCGACGGTGTCGTCGATGACCGCACTCGCGCACAGTTGATTCCACCAGCGTTGGGTGCGGCTGAAGCGCTCACGACCGCGGACTTCGAGGCGGGCGGCGACGCCCCACCCGACGATTCCGTCGCCATTGCGGACCCAGGCCACGGGGGAGTCGCGAGGGATTCGACGAAGCAGATCGCCTGCGTCGGCTATGGGGCGGGTGCTCACGCGCAGGACGCTGCTGGTGCCGGTGGCCTCGGAGGTGCCAGGTGCGCGGTCGGATCCTTGCATCTGCACAGCGTATGGGCAGTTGCTAAGTTCAGCAGGTGCGTGCAGACCTCACCAAGCAGCCAGTCGATGTCGCGGCCATGTTCGATGGCGTGGCCAAGCGATACGACATCACCAATGACGTCCTCGCGGCCGGTCAGACCCGCCAGTGGCGCAAGGCGGTCGTGGCTGCTGTCGACCCCAAGCCGGGTGAGCGGATCCTCGACCTGGCCGCCGGCACGGGAACCTCGAGTGAGCCCTTCGCCCGGGCGGGGGCCTTTGTCGTACCCACCGATTTCAGCCTCGGAATGCTCACTGTGGGCCGTGAGCGGCAGCCGGGCCTGCCCTTCGTGGCCGGTGACGGCCTCCACCTGCCCTTCAAGGACGCCTCGTTCGACGCGGCGACTATCTCCTTCGGTCTCCGCAATCTCGCTGACCGCCATGCCGGCCTGGCCGAGTTGCGCCGCGTCGTGCGCCCGGGCGGGCGCCTGGTGGTCTGCGAGTTCTCCCATCCGACCTGGGGCCCGCTCCGCACGGTCTACACCGAGTACCTGATGAAGGCCCTGCCTCCGGTTGCCCGAGCGGTCGCCACCAACCCCGAGGCCTACGTCTACCTGGCCGAGTCCATTCGGGCCTGGCCCGATCAGCGTGAGCTGGCCGGCGACCTCGCCGAGGCTGGCTGGGAGCGCGTGCAGTGGCGAGATCTCACCGGCGGAATCGTTGCGATTCATCGGGGTTTCGCCCCTAAGGCCTAGGGGTACCCGTCGGTTATCGACCCGCCTGCGCGGGCACTATGCTTGCGTCGGTCGTGAACCCTTTCACAATTGCGCAAGCGGTGAAACGATCATCCACATTGATCGATGAGGAGTTGCGGGAGCGGTGAACGTCTACACCCCCATCCTGGTTCTCGGCCTTCTGGCCTTCGGCTTTGCCGCGTTCTCGGTGATCACCGCGACCTTCACTGGTCCCAAGCGGTACAACCGGGCGAAGTACGACGCGTATGAGTGCGGCATTGAGCCCACTCCCCAGCCGGTCGGTGGCGGCCGATTCCCCGTCAAGTACTACCTGACGGCCATGCTCTTCATCGTCTTCGACATTGAGATCGTGTTCCTGTACCCGTGGGCAGTCGCATTCGACCAGCTCGCGCTCTTCGGATTGTTCGAAATGATCATCTTCATCGTCACCGTCCTCGTCGTGTACGCCTATGTGTGGCGCCGACGCGGACTCGAGTGGGACTAAGGGAAAACTCATGGGTCTTGAAGAGGCATTGCCGTCCGGCGTACTGCTGACAACCGTCGAGAAGTTCGCGGGCTACGCGCGCAAGGGCTCGCTGTGGCCGGCCACCTTCGGCCTGGCCTGCTGCGCCATCGAGATGATGGCCGTGGGCGGCCCTCGCTTCGACATCGCGCGCTTTGGCATGGAGGTCTTCCGTGCCTCGCCGCGCCAGGCCGATCTCATGATCGTCGCCGGTCGCGTCAGCCAGAAGATGGCTCCCGTCCTACGCCAGATTTACGACCAGATGCCCGGCCCGAAGTGGGTTCTCGCCATGGGCGCCTGCTCCTCGAGCGGCGGAATGTTCAATAACTACGCGGTTGTTCAGGGTGTCGACCACGTCGTTCCCGTCGACATCTACTTGCCCGGCTGCCCGCCGCGCCCCGAGATGCTCATCGACGCAATCCTCAAGCTGCACGACAAGATTCAAGACACGAAGCTCGGCCCGAACCGCAAGGCCGAGATCATCGAGCTCGAGACCGTCGCCCTGTCCGCACCCTCCACCCTCGAGATGAAGGGGCTGCTGCGTTGAGCGACAACCTGATTCCCGTGGTGCCCTCGGGTATCGCCCCCCTTGACGTCATTGCCGTGCGCGAAGGTGCATTCGGCGCTGCCGGCTCGGGTGACACCAGCGGCTTCGGCGGCCTGGTCGAGGCCATCGTTCTCCCGGCCCCATCGCAGCGTCCCTACGGCGGCGACTTCGACGAACTCGCCGACGAACTCGAGCTCTCCCTCGACGCCCGTGGCATCCACGATTCGATCGAGAAGGTCATCGTCGACCGCGATGAGATCACCTTCTTCGTCGAGCGTTCGACGATTGTCGATTTCGTGACGACACTGCGCGATGAGCCGGGACTGCGCTTCGAGCTCTGCGTCGGCGTGAGCGGCGTGCACTACCCGCTCGAGGCCGGGCGCGAGCTGCACGCGGTGTATCACTTCCTCTCGATCACCCATAACCGTCGCGTCCGCGTCGAGGTGGCAGTACCCGACGCCGACCCGCACATCCCGTCGATCGTCGGCATCTACCCGACCTGCGACTGGCATGAGCGCGAGACCTGGGACTTCTTCGGCATCGTGTTCGAGGGACATCCCGCACTGACTCGCATTGCGATGCCCGACGACTGGCCGGGCCACCCGCAGCGCAAGGACTACCCCCTCGGCGGAATTCCCGTCGAGTACAAGGGCGCCACCACGCCGCCCCCGGATCAGCGGAGGTCGTACAACTGATGTCGACCGAGAACATCACCTACTCGAGTGCCGATGCGAGCACCGATTCGTACGCCGGCTCCTATGAGACCACTGAGGGCAAGGTCTACTCGGTCTCCGGCGGCGACTGGGACACCATCTCCGCCGCACCTGACGGCGAGAAGGAGCGCATCGTCGTCAACATGGGTCCCCAGCATCCGTCGACCCACGGCGTGCTCCGCCTGATCCTCGAGATCGAGGGCGAGACCGTCACCGAAGCTCGTTGCGGTATCGGCTACCTGCACACGGGCATCGAGAAGAACATGGAGTTCCGCACGTTTACGCAGGGCGTCACCTTCGTGACCCGCATGGACTACCTGGCTCCGTTCTTCAATGAGGCCGCGTACTGCCTTGCGGTCGAGAAGCTGCTCGGCATCACCGATCAGATCCCCGAGCGCGCCAATGTCATTCGCGTGATGATGATGGAGCTCAACCGCATTTCCTCGCATCTTGTGGCGCTGGCCACCGGCGGCATGGAGCTCGGCGCATTGACCGCCATGACCTTCGGCTTCCGCGAGCGCGAGCTCATTCTCGACATCTTCGAGATGATCACCGGCCTGCGCATGAACAATGCGTACATCCGCCCCGGTGGCGTCGCACAGGACATCCCCGAGGGCGGCGTCGACAAGATCGCCGAGACACTCCCCTTGCTGCGCAAGCGTCTCAAGGACACCGCGAACCTCCTGATCGACAACAACATCTGGATGGGTCGCACTGTCGATGTCGGATTCCTCGACCTCACCGGCTGCATGGCCCTCGGTGTCACCGGCCCGATTCTCCGTGCCACGGGCCTGCCGCATGACCTTCGTAAGTCACAGCCGTACTGCGGCTACGAGACCTACGAGTTCGACGTCGTCACCGAGACCACCTGCGATGCCTATGGTCGCTTCCTCATCCGCGTACGCGAGATGCACGAGTCGATGCGCATCGTCGAGCAGTGCCTGGAGCGCCTGCGCGCCAGTGCCGGCGAGCCGGTCATGGTGGCCGACAAGAAGATCGCATGGCCCGCACAGCTATCGATCGGCAGCGACGGCCAGGGCAACTCGCTCGAGCACATCAAGGAGATCATGTCGGAGTCGATGGAGGCACTCATCCATCACTTCAAGCTGGTCACCGAGGGCTTCCGCGTTCCGGCAGGCCAGGCCTACGCGGCAATCGAATCGCCGCGCGGCGAACTCGGCTGCCACCTGGTCAGTGCCGGCGGTACCCGTCCGTATCGCATTCACTTCCGCGATCCGTCGTTTACCAACCTGCAGGCCACGGCAGCAATGAGCGAGGGCGGCCAGATCGCCGACGTCATCGCAGCAGTGGCCAGCATCGACCCTGTCATGGGAGGCGTCGACCGCTAGCGCGGCGACGTTCCCGGCTCCGTACGAGATAACAGAAGGCAAGGACATGGCAATCAGCGAAGCGACTCGCGAGCAGATGCAGCAGCTGGCTGCTCGCTACCCGCAGCCTCGTTCGGCACTGCTGCCGATGCTCCATCTCGTGCAGAGTGCCGAGGGCGAGGTCACGACCGATGGCATCGAGGCCTGCGCTGATGTCCTGAGCATCACCCCTGCCGAGGTCAAGGCCGTCTCGACCTTCTACACGATGTACAAGCGCAAGCCGGTCGGCAAGCACCACATCGGCGTCTGCATCAACACCCTGTGCGGCCTGCTCGGCGGCGACGCCGTCTACGACGCACTCTCCGAGCGCCTCGGTGTCGGCCACGATCAGCCGACCGCAGATGGCGAGTTCTGGCTCGAGCGCATCGAGTGCCAGGCGGCCTGCACCCACGCACCGGTCATGACCGTCGACTGGGAGTTCATGGACGACGTCACCCCCACCTCCGCCGTCGACATCGTCGATCGCCTCGCCCGCGGCGAGCAGGTGGCCTCCACCCGTGGCCCGGTTATCCGCGACTTCCGCGCGACTGAGCACACCCTCGCGTTCCCGCTCGATGGTCTCGCTGACGAGGGCAACCCCGTCGACGCCAAGATGCTGGCCGGCCTCGCCGTCGCCAAGGAACGCGGTATGTCCGCCCCGACGAGCACGCAGGAGGGCTGATCGATGACTCTGACCCCGATCATCACTGAGTTCTGGGATGACCCCACGCTGTACACGCTCGATGGCTACCGCGCCCATGGCGGCTACCGCGCACTCGCGAGTGCGCTGAAGCAGGATCCTGACGCGATCATCAGCACCATCAAGGACTCCGGCCTCCGCGGCCGCGGAGGTGCGGGCTTCCCGACCGGCATGAAGTGGAGCTTCGTTCCGCAGAACGACGGCAAGCCGCACTACCTCGTCGTGAATGCCGATGAGTCCGAGCCGGGTGCCTGCAAGGACATCCCGATGATGATCGCGAATCCGCACGCGCTGGTTGAAGGTGTCATCATCTCCGCGTTCGCCATTCGCGCGAACCACGCTTTCATCTACATTCGCGGTGAGGTTCCCGAGGCCATTCGCCGTGTCGCCAACGCGATCGAGCAGGCGCGTGCAGCCGGGCTCATCGGCACGAACATCCTCGGCAGTGGATTCGATCTTGATGTCGTCGCGCACTCCGGCGCGGGCGCCTACATCTGCGGCGAGGAGACAGCACTCCTCGACTCCCTCGAGGGTTACCGCGGTCAGCCGCGCCTGAAGCCCCCATTCCCCGCCGTGGCAGGTCTTTACGCATCACCGACTGTTATCAATAACGTCGAGACCATCACCAACATCCCGTACATCATCGATCGCGGCGTTGACTGGTTCCGTCAGTTCGGCACCGAGAAGTCCCCGGGCTTCAAGGTGTTCGCGGTGTCCGGTCACGTCAACCGCCCCGGCATCTACGAGGCACCGCTGGGCATCACGATGCGCGAGCTGCTCGACTACGCCGGAGGCATGCGCGACGGTCGCCCCGTGAAGTTCTGGCTGCCCGGCGGCTCTTCCGTGCCGATGCTCACCGCCGATCACCTCGACATCCCGATGACCTACGAGGACATGGCTGCCGCAGGCACCATGCTCGGCACCGGCACTCCGATGCTCTTCGACGACACCGTCTCAGTGGTCAAGGCTGTTACTCGCTGGCTCGAGTTCTACAAGCACGAGTCATGTGGCAAGTGCACTCCGTGCCGCGAGGGCACCTACTGGATCACCGGCGTACTCGAGAAGTTCGAGCACGGTCACGGCAGCGAGGCCGAGGTCGACACCCTGGTGAACCTGTGCGGCCAGATCGCCGGCCGTTCGTTCTGTGCCCTCGGTGATGCCGCGGCCACGCCGTATCCGGCGGCACTCAAGTACTTCCGCGATGAGTTCATCGCGGCAACCACCACGTCTGCAGATGAGCAGTTCGATCCGGTGGCGTCCTACGTCTTTGCGGGAGCGGTAGCCCGATGACCATCACGAACAACACCGGCTCGGATCTCGCAGCAGTCGAGACCATCACCGTCGTCATCGACGGCGTGGCCGTCGAGGTGCCCAAGGGCACGCTGGCCATTCGTGCCGCCGAGCTCATCGGCACCGAGATCCCGCGTTTCTGCGATCACCCGCTCCTTGATCCCGTTGCGGCCTGCCGCGCCTGCCTGATCGAGGTCGAGGGCATGCCCAAGCCGCAGCCGGCCTGTGCCCAGGTCGTCAGCGACGGCATGGTCATTCGCACCCAGAACTCCTCGCCCGTTGCCGCTGAGGCGCAGGCCGGTGTCATGGAGTTCCTGCTCCTGAACCATCCGCTCGACTGCCCGGTCTGCGATAAGGGCGGAGAGTGCCCCCTGCAGAACCAGGCGATGTCGATCGGCCGTCCCGAATCGCGCTTCACCGAGGAGAAGCGCACCTTCGAGAAGCCGATCAATGTCAGCGCCCAGATCCTTCTTGACCGCGAGCGCTGCGTCTCCTGCGCACGCTGCACCCGCTTCGCCGATCAGATTGCCGGCGATGCATTCATCGACCTCCTCGAGCGCGGCGCCAAGCAGCAGGTCGGCACCGCTGACGACCAGCCGTTCGACTCGTACTTCTCGGGCAACACCGTGCAGATCTGCCCGGTCGGTGCGCTCACGAGCGCGGCGTACCGCTTCCGCTCGCGTCCGTTCGATCTCGTGTCCGTGCCTACCACCTGCGAGCACTGTGCATCGGGCTGCTCGCTGCGCACCGACTACCGACGTGGCGTGGTCACCCGACGCCTCGCGTGGGATGACCCCGAGGTCAACGAAGAGTGGAACTGCGACAAGGGTCGCTTCGCTTTCCAGTACCAGACCGAGGGCCGCATCTCCGCTCCGATGATCCGCGAGAACGGCGAACTGCGCGTGGCTTCCTGGCCCGAGGCGCTGGGTGCCGCAGCCGAGGGTCTGCGCCAGGCGGGTACCGCCGTCGGCGTTCTCGTCGGCGGACGTGCGACCGTCGAGGATGCCTACGCCTACCAGCGCTTCGCCCGCGTCGCGCTCGGCTCCGATCATCTCGACTTCCGCGTGCGTGCGAACTCCGATGAAGAGGCCGCCTTCCTGAAGTCGGCCGTGGCGGGCGCACCTGTGCGCACCACGTACGCCGATCTCGAGAGTGCACCGGCAGTGCTGCTGGTCGCCTTCGAGCCCGAGGATGAGTCGCCGATCGTGTTCCTGCGCCTGCGCAAGGCCTCGGCCGCGCGCACTGCGGTTCTCAGCATCTCCGCCACCGCCACTCGCGGTCTCGAGAAGATGAACGGCACCTGGATTCCGGCAGCACCGGGCACCGAGGCTGCTGCCATCGGTTCACTCGACGCTTCTGTTCTCGATCAGCTGCGCCAGCCCGGCGCAGTGATCCTGGTCGGCGAGCGCATTGCCTCCATCGCCGGTGGTGCATCGGCCGTACAGGCACTCGCCGCATCCACCGGTGCCGCACTCTCGTGGGTGCCGCGTCGCGCAGGCGAGCGCGGTGCACTCGATGCCGGTGCACTCGCCGGTCTACTCCCGCTCGGCCGTCCGCTGACCGACTCCACAGCACGCAGCGAGGTTGCCGCCGTATGGGGCGTCTCCGCTGATTCGCTGCCGAAGCAGGTCGGTCTCTCCGGCGAGAAGCTGCTGCTGGCCGCGAAGTCGCGCACGATTCGCGCGATCATCGCCGGCGGCGTCGATCTCGGTGATTTCGCGGACCCCGCACTTGCGCGCGAGGCCTTCGAGAGCACCGGCTTTGTCCTCTCACTCGAGAACCACCACTCCAGCGTCACCGAGATTGCCGATGTGGTTCTCCCGGTCGCCGTCGTCACCGAGAAGTCAGGCACCTTCATCAACTGGGAGGGGCGCCCCCGCCCGTTCGGCGAGGTTCTTCGTGATGCGCTCATGATGTCCGACGCGGCAGTGCTCGGTCTCATCGCGCAGAGCCTCGGCGCGAACGTCGGCGCATCCGATGTTCCGGCACTGCGCAGGCAGATGGCGTCCATCGGTGCCTGGCAGGGCGCACGTGAATCCGCCCCGTCGGTGGCACCTGCGGTCGCTGCCGGGGGAGTCGCGCTTGCGACCTGGCGCTACCTCCTCGACGCCGGTTCCATGCAAGACGATGAGCCGCACCTGGCAGCCACCGCGCGTCCGGCGACGGCCATCGTCTCCGCCGCAACCGCGGCCTCACTCGGTCATCCCGCCGAGGTCACCATCTCCGGCCCGGCGGGCGCGATCGCGCTTCCGCTCGAGGTCGGCACTGTCGTCGACAACGCGGTCGTCCTGCCGATGAACTCGGCCGGCTGCGTCGTCGCCCGCGATCTGGGAGCCGGTTACGGCGAACAGGTCTCACTGCGCGCAGGAGGTTCGGCATGACCAACTCGCAGTTCGGCGTCTTCGGCGTCGACCCGTGGTGGCTGGTGATCTTGAAGGTCGTCGCGATCTTCGTGATCCTCGTGCTGCTGACCTTGTTCACCATCTGGTGGGAGCGCCGCGTCGTCTCGCGCATGCAGAACCGCATCGGCCCGAACCGCGTGGGTCCGCAGGGCCTGCTGCAGTCGCTCATGGACGGCATCAAGCTCGCGCTGAAGGAAGAGATCATTCCCAAGACCGCGCACCTCGCGGTCTACTGGATTGCCCCGGTCATCTCGGCCACGATGGCCTTCCTTGCCTTCGCGGTCATCCCGTTCGGCCCGACCGTCTCCATCTTCGGCGTCGAGACCCCTCTCCAGCTCACTGACTTCCCGGTCTCGGTGCTGTACGTACTGGCGATCGCCTCTATTGGCATCTACGGCATCGTGCTCGCCGGCTGGTCCTCGGGCTCGACCTACCCGCTGCTCGGTGGCCTGCGCTCGAGCGCCCAGATGATCTCGTACGAAATCGCGATGGGACTCTCCTTCGTCGCCGTCTTCCTGTACGCCGGCTCGATGTCGACCTCCGAGATCGTCTCCGCGCAGCAGTCAGTCTGGTTTGGCGTGATCTTGCTTCCGTCGTTCCTCATCTACATCACCGCGATGACCGGCGAGACCAACCGCGCCCCCTTCGACCTCCCCGAGGCTGAGGGCGAACTCGTCGGCGGCTTCCACACCGAGTACTCCTCGCTGAAGTTCGCATTGTTCTTCCTCGCCGAGTACATCAACATGGTCACCGTCTCCGCGCTCGCCACCACGCTCTTCCTCGGCGGCTGGATGGCGCCGTGGCCGCTGTCCCTGTGGGACGGCGCGAACTCGGGCTGGTGGCCGATGCTGTGGTGGCTGCTCAAGGTGCAGATCTTCATCTTCATCTTCATCTGGCTGCGCGGCACGCTTCCTCGCCTGCGCTACGACCAGTTCATGAAGTTCGGCTGGAAATTGCTGATCCCGGTCTCGATTGCCTGGATCATCATCGTCGCGGTCGCTCGCGCACTTCGCAACGACGTCGATTTCAGCAACCAGAGCCTGCTGCTCGTCGGAGCTGCGGTAATCGTCCTGCTGCTTCTCGTCTCCTGGGCCTTCCAGGCGAAGTCGGATCGGAAGCAGGCAGCGCTCGACGAAGCCGTTGCCGCCGAGGCGCTTGTCACCGTCGATGCAGCGGCGGGCGGCTACCCCGTTCCGCCGATGCCAGGTCAGGAAGTAACCATCACCACCCGCCGCTCAATGGCAGCGAGCACCACGATCGTCGCCGACCGCGCGGTAACCGAAGCAGTCACGAATGAGCAGGAGAATCCCGATGGCTGAGCTGCCCCAGGCCGTACGCGGCTTCGGGGTCACCTTCATCACGATGTTCAAGAAGGTGGTCACGGAGCAGTATCCGGAGGATGCGTCCAAGTACCCGCCGAAGCCTCGCTTCCACGGTCGTCACCAGCTCAACCGCTGGGCTGACGGTCTCGAGAAGTGCGTCGGCTGCGAGCTGTGCGCATGGGCCTGCCCGGCCGATGCGATCTTCGTCGAAGGTGCCGGCAACACCGAGCAGGAGCGCTTCTCCCCGGGTGAGCGCTACGGTCGCGTGTACCAGATCAATTACCTGCGCTGCATCTTCTGCGGCCTGTGCATCGAGGCGTGCCCGACCCGCGCTCTCACGATGACCAATGAGTTCGAGCTCGCCGATGACAACCGTGCTGATCTCATCTATGAGAAGAAGGATCTCCTCGCACCGCTGCTCCCGGGCATGATCGCCCCGCCGCATGCGATGGTCCCCGGAACGACCGAGCAGGATTACTACGCCAACAAGATCAAGGGCGCAGCAGTAGACCCGACGGTGGTGAGCTCATGAACGAGGCAGTGAACCAGGGCGAGACCATCGTCTTCTGGGTCTGCGGATTCTTCGCGGTCCTCGGAGCCCTCGGCCTGATCTTCTCCAAGAAGGCCGTGCACAGTGCACTCTGGATGGCGCTGACCATGATCAGCCTTGCCGTCCTCTACGTATCGAACCAGGCACCGTTCCTGGGCATGGTGCAGATCGTGGTCTACACAGGCGCGGTCATGATGCTCTTCCTCTTCGTGCTCATGGTGGTCGGCGTCGATTCCTCCGACTCGCTCATCGAGACCATCAAGGGCCAGCGCATCGCGGCCATCCTGCTCGGCGTCGGCCTGGCGATTCTGCTCATCTGGGGCATCGGCAGCTCGATGACCGATGTCGGATCCGGCAGCCTCGACGATGCGAACAGCATTGACGGAGGCAACGTCCAGGGCATCGCTCACCTGATCTTCACCACGTACCTCGTTCCCTTCGAAGTCACCTCCGCGCTGCTGATCACCGCAGCACTCGGTGCGATGGTCCTGGCACATCGTGAGCGCTGGCTTCCCAAGCCCACGCAGACCGAGATGTCCAAGGCCCGCTTTGCTGCCTCGGTGCACCCGGGCAACCTGCCCGCCCCTGGTGTCTACGCCCGGCATAACGCGGTCGATACGCCGGCGCTCCTGCCCGACGGCTCGGTCAGCGACATCTCCATCCCTGGCCCGCTCAAGGCCCGTGGCGATGTCCGGCCAGTCGATCACATGGAGATCGACGAAATAGCGAGCCTCGACGAGGGGAGCCAGTCATGAACCCGGCCAATTACGTGATCCTCTCCGCCGTGCTGTTCAGCATCGGCGCGATCGGTGTCCTCGTACGCCGCAATGCGATCGTCGTCTTCATGTGCGTCGAGCTGATGCTCAACGCGGCGAACCTGGCCTTCGTGGCCTTCTCCAAGATCAACGGCAACCTCGATGGGCAGGTGGTGGCCTTCTTCGTGATGGTCGTGGCGGCCTCCGAGGTTGTGGTCGGCCTGGCGATCATCGTGCAGATCTTCCGCACGCGTCGCTCGGTCTCGATCGACGAGCCGAATCTGCTGAAGTACTAGGACTGTGACGAATAACGGAATGGACACCATCGTGACGAACGTGGAGGCACGTCGATGAGCCCTCTCGTCCTGAGCTCTGCGACTCTTCAGGAGGTCACCCCGGCAACGGGTGTGTTCACCCTGATCGCCCTGCTCATCGGCCTGCCGCTCTTCGGTGCTGCCGTGCTGCTGCTCGGCGGCCGCCGCACCAACAAGTGGGGGCCGTACCTCGGCGTGCTGACGGTGGCGACCTCCGCCGTCATCGCCATCATCATGCTCGTCAAGCTGATGGCACTGCCCTCCGAGAGCCGCTCCATCGGTGAATCGCTGTACTCCTGGGTGTTCGCGGGCGGATTCCAGGTTGACCTGGCCTTCCAGCTCGATCAACTCTCGATGGTCTTCGTCCTGCTCATCACAATCGTGGGCACGCTGATCCACATCTACTCTCTCGGCTACATGTCCCATGACAAGGACAAGCGGAAGTTCTTCGGATATCTGAACCTCTTCGTGGGCGCGATGCTGATCCTGGTTCTCGCGAACAACTTCCTCCTGCTCTATGTCGGCTGGGAAGGCGTGGGCCTGGCCTCGTACCTGCTCATCGGCTTCTGGCAGTTCAAGCCGTCCGCGGCGGCGGCTGCCAAGAAGGCATTCGTCATCAACCGCGTAGGCGACGTCGGCCTGAGCCTGGCGATCATGCTCATGTTCGTCACCTTCGGCTCGGTCACTTTCTCCGATGTCTTCGGAAATGCGAGCCAGGCCAGCGAGGGCACCCTCACCGCGATCGGCCTGCTGCTCCTGCTCGCTGCCTGCGGCAAGTCTGCGCAGTTCCCGCTGCAGGCCTGGCTGCTCGATGCAATGGAAGGCCCGACCCCGGTCTCGGCACTCATTCACGCCGCCACCATGGTCACCGCAGGCGTGTACCTGATCGCCCGAAGCAATGCGATCTTTGATCGCGCCGTGTGGGCGGCCACGGCGGTGATCATCGTCGGTCTCATCACCATCTTCATGGGTGCGACGATCGGCTCGGCGAAGGACGACATCAAGAAATCCCTTGCCGGCTCGACCATGAGCCAGATCGGCTACATGGTGCTGGCCGTCGGCCTCGGCCCGATCGGCTACGTCTTCGCGATCTTCCACCTGCTCACTCACGGCGTCTTCAAGGCCGGTCTGTTCCTCGGTGCCGGCTCGGTCATGCACGGCATGAACGACAACGTGAACATGCGCCGCTACGGCGCGTTACGCGGGGCCATGGGTATCACCTTCGTCACCTTCATGGCCGGCTACCTCGCCATCATCGGCATCCCGCCGTTCGCGGGCTACTGGTCGAAGGACTCCATCGTTCACGCTGCCTTCGAGAAGAGCACGCTCATCGGCGTGCTCACGATCATCGCCGCCGGCATCACCGGCTTCTACATGACTCGCATGGTCGCGATGACCTTCTTCGGGAAGGCCCGTTGGGAGGACGATGCGCATCCGCATGAGTCGCCCAAGGTCATGACCATCCCGCTCATCATCTTGGCCATCGGCTCGACCTTCCTCGGCCTGGCACTTGTCTTCTGGGGCAACATCAAGACCTGGCTCGAGCCGGTCCTGGGCCTCACTGAGGCTGAGACGGCGATTCCTGAACTGGCGATCATCATCATCACACTCTCGGTGGTGATCATCGGCGCGATCATCGGCTGGGTGATGTACGCCCGACGCGCGGTTCCGATCGAGGCACCTCGCGGCTCGTGGCTCACCCGCGCTGCGCGCCAGGATCTCTACGGTGATGCGGTCAACGACGCCCTCGTCGTGCGCCCGTCCTACCACCTGGCTCGCGTTCTCAACTGGTTCGATGCCCGCGCTGTCGACGGCTTCGTGAATGGCACCGCGGCATTCGTCGGCGGCGCCTCGGGTCGCATGCGCAAGTACCAGAGTGGTTTTGCACGTTCCTACGCGTTGTCGATGGTGGGTGGCGCCGTGATTGTCGTCCTCGCCCTGGTGTTGGTGAGGCTGT
>JAHEIZ010000051.1 GCA_024639145.1 Actinomycetes bacterium
GCGGCCCACGCTTGATCCGTGCTGGCGCCAAGACCCAGTGCACGCGCCACTCGATCGAATTCCGTGCCAATAGGAGGCCCCAGCGCCTGACCCACTGCGCGAAGGGCCTCCGCAGGTGGCGCACCTGACTCGAGTATCGAAATGAGTACATCGAGGCTGCCCGGAAACTGCCGCTCCAACTGCTGTCGATACCGTCTGGCTTCACCAGATTCGAGTCGAGTGGTCAACCTCGGCACCAGCACCACCCCGATTACGGCGAGGGGTGCGCCAGGAAATACACCGAAGATGATCACGCACGCGATGGCCACGAGAACGGTTGCAGCGAATGCAAATTGGCGCGGCGTGATCTGAGCTCGTCGCTTGTTCGGCTTGTCGACCAGTCGAAGTAGTCGAGGCTCGGCGCGAGTGGGGATGAAGATGAAGACAGAGATCGAGACAAGAAGTGCTGCTATCGCGATCACAGCAGGTTCTCGACTCGGCTGACGATGCGCGATGTCCACCAGTAGCCCAGGCCTGCGAGCACGCTGCCCGCGAACAAGCATGCAAGGCCCGGTGGTGTGCCGAAGAGCCAAGCGAGTGGATTAACTCCCATCATCATGCCCATAGCGATCCCGAAGAGGGGCAAGAGCATCAAGATGCGGGCGGTAGCGCGAGGCCCAGCAAGTTGAGCCTCCAATTGAAGTCGGATGTCTTCGGCAATGCGCGCTTGTTCCGCCATGCGAGCGACAGAGATCGCGAGACCACTTCCTTGTTGCTCGGATACCGCCCAGCAGGCGGCAAGTGGCGCCAACAATGGCGTGTGCACAGCATCTTCTCGAAGTGCTGCTGCGATATCGCCATCGAAGCGAACGGCTCCGCACGCTGCCGGCCACACGCCCCCACCCGACGAGATCAAGGCGCGCTGCTGCGGCATGCCTGCACTCAAATCTGCAGCGAGAATGCCGAGGGCCTCGATTGCCGCCTTCCTACTGGCGTGCGCTTGCCGCTTTCACCCCGTGATGCGCGCGAGAGCCGCCGCGAGTGAACCGCTGGGGCCGGCGCTGCGCGAGTGGCTCATGATGGATTCGAGCCGGTGGCTGGAGTCGGGGCGAAAAGCAATGAACACCGCGGAGGCGACGAGAGCCGCTGTCAGCCAGGTCATGAGTGCACCGCCCGATTTCGCCTAAGCCTGGTCAAGAAGTCACCCGCATGCTCATCGATTTTCGTGACGCCGTCAGAGGTGACCGCGATCGCGCGCACTTTCGCGAGCGCATCTGAGCCGCGCTCAAGTGCGTAGATGCCCTGCACGACACGTTGCCCACCTACCAGCCGTTCAACGTGAATCACGCAATCAAGGCCAGCGCAGATCAGTGAGTGAACTGCAATGCGATCAAGACCAGCCATGAGGGCTAGCGCTTCAAGTCGAGCCGGTACATCACTCGCTGAGTTAGCGTGCACTGTTCCGCACCCACCTTCATGCCCCGTGTTCAAAGCGGTGAGCAGCTCAACAACCTCGGCGCCTCGCACTTCGCCGATGCATAAGCGGTCTGGCCGCATACGCAGCGACTGCCTGACGAGATCGCGCATGGTCACAACTCCTGCGCCTTCAACATTGGACGTTCGGGCCTGCATACGCACCACGTGCCCGCATTGAGGCGTGAGTTCAGCGGAATCTTCAACCAGCACTAAGCGCTCTTTATCTCCGATGCGCGAGAGGAGGGCGCCAAGCACCGTGGTTTTGCCGGCTCCAGTACCGCCACTAATCACAAAAGACAGACGCGAGTCGATGAGGTCTGTTAACAGTTCGCGCATCAGTGGCGTCGCAGAACCGGAGTCGCAGAGCTCTTGCAGCGTGAATCCTGCGGCACGCGGGATACGAATCGAGATCGCTGTTCCGTCGGATGAGAGCGGCGGGATTACTGCATGCAGGCGCGCCCCGTTGGCAAGACGTGCGTCGACGAATGGCGCCGCATCGTCGAGTCGTCGGCCTGCGCTTGCCGCTAATCGCTGTGCTAACCGGCGTACTTCATCTTCGCCAGTGAAGCGGATGTCACTTCGAACAAGCCCTGAACCATCGTCGATCCACACTGAGTCCGGTGCATTCACGAGCACATCGGTGATGCCGGGGCTGCGGAGCAGTGGGTCAAGGCGGCCAGCACCGAGTAGTTCACGTCGCAGTACTTCGACGAGCTCGAGCACCGCGCTGTCACCAAGCAGCACACCCTCCTCGCGGAGCGCCGCTGCAACGTGTGCCGGAGTGGCCTCGCCCTGCCCGGCGATCAGCCTGGTGCGCACGCGGTCAAGCAGTGATGCCGACATCATCCCTATGCCGCGCGTGCGGGACGCTGGCTCGCGCCGATTTCTACACAGGCACGAAGAATTGAGTCGGGGATGCGAGGAAGTTGACCGTCATCCGTAAAGGGTGTTCCGACTGGAATCGTGCCGAGTATTGGTAGGCCGAGGATCTCGCCGATGGCCTCGGGCCTGACTCCGTGGGGTCGTTCGCGTACGACCACGCGAATGTCGGGGGCGAGCGCAGTGAGTTCCTCCAGGTAACGAGTGGCGGCGATGGCTCCGCGCACCCGCGCACTGACCACCAAGACGACCGCATGCGCGCGGCTGAGCACGGCTGTCGACGCCGAATCGAGGTTCCGAGGTAGGTCGACAATCGTGAAGTCGAATCCGCGAATCCCCGCGTCAAGAATTGAGCTCCAGGACTCTGAGGTGGCCTCAGGTGCACCCTCGCGATCCCAAGAGAGAACAGCTGCGCCTGACATGGTCGGCAATGCATCGCGAAATGCGGATGTCGCCAACCGCCCGCGAGTATCGACGAGCTCCGGCCAGCGCACACCGATGGAATCTTCGCCGCCGAGCACGAGGTCGATGCCGCCGCCGAGTCGATCGCCGTCGATGAGCAGGCTTGAGTGGCCTTCGGATGCAGCGTGCACTGCGCATGCGGCTGCCAAGGTCGTGGCTCCAGCGCCACCGGTGGCTGGAAGGAACGCGATGAGGTGCCCGGCGCGCGTGGGTTCATCTGATGATGTGTTCAGTCGCTCGATCAACCATTTTTCGGCGTCGGGGAGGCAGGCGACGTGTTCGGCTCCGATGGATACGGCAAGTCGCCAGGCGTTCGGATCGACGGTGTCACTTGATCCGCGTGTGACGACAATGACGCCGCTTCGTCGAGGCATCTGCTCTGCGGCGCTGGCGGACGCAGCATCGATGAGTACAAGCGATGCTTGGGTCCAGCGGGTGAGCTCTGCTTCGAGTTGAGTTGCCACGTGGACGTCAGTTCCTGAGGCGGCGGCGAGTCGCACGCAATCGTCGACGAGGTCGGTGTCGGTGCTGATGAGTAGTGGTCGTGCGAGATTCATGTGGCCTCCCAGGTGTTATGGGGAGCATCGGCGCTTGGGCCGTCGTGTTCAACACTGAAATCGAGGCTGTGGATGACGGTTGAGTGGGCACCACCTGTGGACGAGATACCGTGTGACCATGACTTCTGGTGCTGGCTCCCGCGCGCCGATCGCCGCATTCTTTGATCTCGACAAGACGATCTTGGCGAAGTCGAGTTCGTTCGCGTTCGCTCGTCCCTTCTATAAGGAGGGGCTCATCGGCCGCGCCGACGTCATCAAGAGTGCGTACGCGCAGTTCGTGTACCTAGCCTCTGGGGCCGACCACGATCAAATGGAGTCGATGCGTCAGTACATGTCGAATTTGGTCACCGGCTGGGAGGTCGAGAAGGTCCAGCAAATCGTGGCCGAGACTCTCGACACAATTGTTGACCCAATGGTCTACGAGGAGGCGCTCGACCTCATCGCGCATCACCGGATGCTGGGGCACCAGATCATCATCATTTCCTCGTCAGGCACCGATGTGGTCGAGCCGATTGGTCAGCGTCTTGGTGCCGACCTCGCGATT
>JAHEIZ010000005.1 GCA_024639145.1 Actinomycetes bacterium
GTCACCGTGCCATCGAGAACCGCATCGATGGCGGCGATGGCGCCGCCAGCTGCCAGGGCTGCGATCTCGTACCCGCCATGCCCGAAGGGCGACTCCCCGTCACCGGCATCACCGCCCTTGACGTTCAGGCTCTGCTTCTTGATGTCCTCGAGGTGCTCCTTCGTGTGAATGCGAAGGATTTCCTCCTCGGTCGCCGGGCGAGCCTCGATACGAGTGAGGTGCTTGGCGAGGCCGGAAACCTCGACCAGGGCGGCGAAGCGCACCTTGCTCTCCGGTGATTCCACGTGCGTGTACGGCTGCACGAGACCGCCGGCCACCATCAGGCCCGCGTAGGTACCCGTGTCATGCCAGCCGTAGAGCTCATTCCAGACGAAACCTGTTGTCATCTCTGCTCCCTGTGGTCACGCCTGGCTTACGTCCAGGACTTCTCTTCCTGATTCCAGGCGCCGCCGGGAAGCGATCCCGGCTTCTGGAAGGCATCGAGAACGTTCTTCATGATCTGCGAGACGTTGTTCTCGAAATCGAATGAGGGCAACGCGCTCATCCATGCAATGGAGCCTGTCGAGAACACCGCGCCGTCATTGGCGGCGGTGAAGTAGGTCATGTCAGCGCGAACGGTGTCGCTCTGCGTGCCCAAGGTTCCCGGGTGGTTGAAGAGGATCTCTTCGACCACGCCCGCGTAGTTATCACTCCAGCTGGTCGATGAGGCGAGCAGCTTGGTGTGCGGCGGGGTGCCGAGCTCCAGGTCATAGCGCTCCGTCTCAAGGCCCGCAGCGCCACCGAGTGCGAGGCCGAAGTCACCGAACACCTCACCTTCGACTCCATCGAAGATCCATGCCACGGACTTGTGGTAGCTGTCCGGCATGCGCTTGTACGGATGGCATTCGTCGAAGCCCTGAGTCGTGAATCCGACACCCGTCAGCTTCTGCGGGGGGCGTGCACGGTTGCGCCAGATGCCGCCCTTCTCCGCACTCGTCTGGTGGTAGTACTCACCCGGCTCTGCCTGCCAGGCACGCATGCCTGCCTCGCCCTTGCGAACCTCCATGAACTCCGGCTGACCCTCGCGGTACGAGACAACCCAGTAGAAGCCGTTGCCGCCCAGGTACATCAGGCGCCCGCCGCCGGCAACGTAATCCTCGAGGTCGTTCAGACCCTGCTCACTCCAGTACTCAGGATGCGAGCCGGTGAGCACGACCTTGTAGTCCTCGAGTAGATCGGGGTTCGCGGCGAGATCGTGATCGGTTGCGACGTCGTACGCGTAGTTCTTGTTCTCGAGCCAGGCAATGGTCGACAGGTCACGCGGGAACTGCCACGTGGTTCCGATGGCTGAGCTGCGCCACTTCGGGCGGATGTTCAGGATCGGTCGCTTCCATGAGGTGTAGCAGACACCTGCGCCATCAGCCCAGTGATCGTAGGTCGAGCGACCGTACTTGGGATCCTGGTAGTAGTCGGCTTCCTTCTCGGTGAGCACCGCAGCATGAGCAAGGATTGCCTGGCCGACGGGCACGTGATGCACGATCATCTCGTTGGCGTAAGCCAGGTATGAGTTGGTCGGCATCAGGTACAGGATCGGTGCGGTCGCCTTCGTCGGACGAATGAAGAATGGAACGTGATCCTCGACCTCACCCACGGTCACGCGCGCCGCGTAGGCACCGCTGCGGGTACCGGCCGGGATTGTCCAGCTGAAGGTGTCGTCCCACTCGCAGTCCATCACTGCGTCGTCATGAAAGGCGATACCGCCGTACTCCCCATGCGCAACGCGCCAGTCATCATGCTTGCCTGACCAGTTGTACCCGGTCATCGCACGCACCGGACGCTGGATACCCATGCCGTGCAGGCCATTGGGACCTTGATCGCGAACCATGTCATCGATGCCGTCAGGGCCATACCCGTCGGTGGTATCCCAGAAGACCAATGGGTCCGCGATGACTCCCCCGCTGTCAGCGAGGGCCTTCATCTCGTCGAGGGAGAGAGCTCGGCCGACGATGCCGCTGCGGTCGATCTTGCCGTTGTACTTGAAGTCTCGGAAGGTGCCGCGCATCGCAGCGGCGTTAGTGGCGGCACCCCAGTAGAACGGGCTGGTGGCGACAGTCGGCTTCACGCGCAGCTTCTGCTCGACTGTCGAGGTGTGGTCGAAGGGAGCGACTCGGCCGAGGCGGCCGTTATACGGGTTGACCACGGCTTGCTGATGCAGCACGGTCTTGCCCGACTTCGCGTCGAAGCTCACGGCGACGAAATACCACGTGTGATGCACGAGCGGGATCTCCGAGGCAATCTCATCGGAGTCCTTGCCGTCAGCCACCCAGAAGGCGAGGCGGCTGTGGCCGTCGATGCCCAGGGCATACCCGGCGTTCTCATTGAGCGCATATCGGCCGAGGAGAACCTGGCGACCATTGGCAGGCATCGTCGGGAAGACGAAGGAGTAGATAGTGAAGGAGTCGGTAAGACCGAGCAGATTTCGCGGGTCCTCGACGACCACTGCATTGCCGTCATCGACGAACTGCTTGGTCACCGCATGCGAGCCGGACAGCGTGGAGGGAATCACCTCTTCAATGAAGCCCGGGCCCTCAGGGTGCTCATCGCCATGGATGAGTCGCACGACCTCGACCTGCGCCTGCAGGGCGTTGTCGACGCTGACCTGGAAGTTGACGGTGTCGCCCGGTGCGTAGCTCACCTTGTCGGTGTATCCGGTGATGGAAATCGTGGCCATCGTTACTCAGCTCCCGTCATGATGCCTTCAAATCGTTGATACGCCGCATGAACACGGCGTGATAGGCCTCATCAAGCGACCCATAGGTCTTGTCGTCGACGATTCGCGGCGGGACTCCAGGCATGCCACTGAGCGCAACGACGCGATAGCTCTGGAAGGGAACCTCTGTGTACACCGCGTACTTGTCGGGAAGCGGTCCCTTGCGGAAGTAGTTCAAGATCCGCTCGAGGTGATCGGAATGCTGGCCCAGCGGCGAGCGGCGATGCTCCTCGATGATCTCCGGAGTGATCCAGCCACGAAGCTTCTCGCGCAGTTCACGCTCGAAGGTGCGGCCGGCGATGATCGACTTGTCATGGATGTCAGGTGCCTGCTGCGGCAGGAATTCCGCGTACTTCGTTGTCTGGGCCGCGCGATGCAGAGCCTGACGTCGAGTGCGGATCTCGCGCATCTGCTCCTTGAGTCCGAAGAGACCATTGCGCGTGTAGAGCACGGAGAGCAGGGCAAGTGCGCCGGCGAGCACGATGCGCCAGGGCCCCCAGTCGGTGAACCACTGGGTGATTCCCACGACGATCACGGTGCCGATGACAGCGCCTTCTGCACGGCCCAGGCCGCCGATGACGATCATCGCAAGCATCAGCAGCAGCAGATCCAAACTGAAGATCTGGAGTGAGGTGCCACCGATGTACGTGGAGTAGAACGCGCCGAGGGCCCCGAGCACGCCCGAGGCGACCATGAACACGATCATGCGTGCACGTTGCCAGTCGATGCCGATGGCCGACGCGAAGGCCTCGTCCTCCTTCGAGGTCGCCGCGGTCTTCAGCAGGAGCCCGATGCGACCGCCGTTCATCCAGCGGAACACGGCCAGGGCCACGAGCAGCACGATGAAGGTGGTGAGGAAGGCCAGAGTCTGTCCGAGACGCGTGGTCATCATGTCGGAGGGCACGATGCGTGCTGAGCCGAAGAGTGCACCGTTGAACTTGCCGCCTAGCGCCTCGTTCTGAGTGACGAAGTTCCGGCAGAACTCGGAGAGGCCCAGGGTCAGCAGTGCGTAGTACAGGCCATCAAGGCGACGGGCGGGCAGGCTGATGAGGAAGCCCATCGCGATACCGAGCACCAGGCCGACCAGCAGCATGAGCGGCCAGGGCAGACCGAACGTGATCGATAGATACGCGGCGCCGTAGGAACCGACGCCCACAGTCGCCAAGGTCGCGAAGGACTGCAAGCCTGCAGTGCCCATGATCAAGGTCCACATCACATTGATCGATGCGTAGATGCAGATGATGCCGAAGAGCGAGAGGAAGCGCTCGGATCCCACCGCTGTCGGAATGGCTACGAGCAGGAAGAGACCGAAGAGCCAGAACATCGGCTTCTTGTCGGTCAGCACGACCTCGCGCTTGAGGGTCTTGGGGTTGAACTGGCCCGAGAGCTTCAGCACTGAGCGCTTGGTGCCGAAGTAGCGACGACGGTGAAGTACGCGATCGGGGCGCGCCGGCCAAGCCGGACGCCACGCACGACGGCCGACCAGGTGCTTGGTCTGGGGGTTCTCTGATGTCTTACTCACGGACATCCTCCAGAAGGCCGCCGAGTCCGCGGGGGCGGAAGACAAGGATCAGCACGACGATGCCGAAGAGCACGAAGGGCACCAGCGACTGAGCGAGATAGCGCGCGGTCAGGGCCTCGGCCAGGCCGACGATCGCTGCCGCGATCACCGTTCCCGGGATAGAGCCCAGGCCACCTGCCAGGGAGATGATCAAGCCGACTGTCAGCGGCTGCACGCCGGAGGTCGGGCTGACGAAGAAGGTCTGAGCGAGCATCACCGAAGCCAGGCCGGTGAGCGCTCCTGAGATCGCGAGCACGCGCATGCCCGTCACTCGCACCGAGACACCGACGACAGCGGCACCGAGCGGATTCATCATCATCGCCCGCATCTGCAGACCGGCGCGGCTGCTGCGCATCCACATGATCACCGCGGTCAGCATCAAGGTCGCGATGACAATGGCGCCCAACTGGCTGTACGAGACGCCACCCGAGCCGATCTCGATCCGGCCCGTGCCGAAGATCGGAGGGAGCGGCTTGCTCTGCGGGCCGAAGAAGATCAGCCAGAGCTGAGTGCCGATCAGGCTGATGGCCAGGGTCGCGATCAGGCCGCGGGTGCGGAAGTTCGCGCGATCCTGCAGCGGCAGGAAAGCAATCGAGCCGACGAAGAGACCGGCCACGGCCGAACCGGCCATGCCGGAGACGAGCAGGCCGATCGACATCACGGGGCCTTCGGTAATGCCCATATTCGTCAGAGTCTGCGCATAGAGGTACGCGGCATAGCCGCCGGCAGTGAAGATGAAGCCCTGTGCCAGGTTCAGCATGCCGATGCTTGCCCACGTGAACGAGATGCCGATGGCCACCAGGCCGTACATCGATGCCAGCACCGCGGCGCTGATGATGAGCTCGATCATCAGTGCATCCCTCCTGCTGACGGAGGAACATCGCCGAGTGCCTCGCCGACATCGAGCTTGATCTCACCCGCGTGCATGCCGAGCATGCGATCAACGCGGCCTTCAAGGAGCGGAAGATTCTGCTCGGCGATGATCATCGCCCCCTCGCCGATGTCGATCTCGCAGAGTGCGGCGACCAGGCCCATCGAGATCTTGGGAGCAAGACCAAGTGAAGGCTCGTCAACCAGGTAGAGCTTGGAGTCCGACATCAGCGCACGACCCACCGAGACCATGCGACGCTCACCGCCCGAGAGAGTGCCCGCACTCTGCTTGAGAAGCTTGCCCAGCGGCGGAAAGACAGTGATGACGCTGTCACGACGGCGCTTGCGTGATCGCCAGGAGGCGCTGGTGTAAGCGCCACTGTCGAGATTGTCCTTGACCGACAGGCCCGGGAAGATCGCATCACCTTGCGGTGCGAGGGCGATGCCGCTGCGCACGATGCCCGGAGTCTTGCGACCGACTCCGTGGGTTCGTCGCCCGCCGATCTCCTTGCCTTCGAAGATGATCGAGCCGTCCTGCCATCCGGTCAGGCCCACGATCGTGCTCAGCAGCGTGGTCTTGCCGTGTCCGTTCAGACCGACAAGGCCGAGGCGCTCGCCTGGCTCGACCGTGAGGTCGAGGTCATGGAGAACCCGCATCGGGCCGTACCCGGCGGAGATACCGGTGAGCTTGAGAATCGACATCAGCTGATCACCAGGTTCCCTTCGAGATCAGCGTTAATCGGAACGTCGAAGTAGGCCGCCCGCACCTCAGGCGAGGTGAAGACAGTTTCCGGCGGTCCCTCGGCGATGATGTGGCCAACGTCAAGCACGAGAACCTTCGACGCAACCATCGCGAGGAGCTCGAGCCGATGCTCGATCAGCAGCACCGCCACGCCGTATTCCTGCGAGAGCTTGCGCACGACGAGATCGATCTCATCGATCTCCGATCCGGTCAGGCCGGAGGCCGGCTCGTCGAGCAGGACGATCTGGGGATCCCGAAGCAGCAGGCAGGCAAGCATGAGCTTGCGGCGCTCCAGGGTTTCGAGTGACGCGGTCGGAGCATCGAGTGGCGTGCGCATGCGCACGAATTCCGCTGCCCATTCCACCGTGAGTCGTGCCGGGAATGGCTTGTAGGCCTTGCGTGCTGCCTTGAGGGTCTCGCCCACAGTCAGGGCTGCCGGGACAATCGGGCGCTGATAGCTGCGCACCAGGCCGAGCTCTACGCGCTTGCGCATCGGAAGCTTGCGAATCGACGTGCCGTTGAGAACAACGTCGCCGCCGTGATTGAGCTGGCGGCCGGAGAGAACTTCGAAAAGGCTGGTCTTGCCGGCCCCATTGGGGCCGGCAAGACCGACAACCTCTGCCTTGCTCACATCAAGTGACACGCCTTCGAGAATGCGACGTCCGCCAAGGTCCAGCGTGATGTCGGTGCAGGAAAGAAGTGTCATGTGATGTGGTTCCTACTTCTGCCAGGGCTGCAGCACGAAGGCTGCCTCGGCGTCATCACTCGGTGCGATGACCGTGTGCTTGCCACCCTGAACCTGGTAGAAGTAGTGAGTCACGCCCTCTGCTGCGGAGCCAGCAACATCCGGGTAGATGTTCACTGCGCCCTTCGAGAAGTCGAGGTGACCTGTGACGCCATCAGTCGGGTTCGCGGCGATGTACTCGTTCACTGCCTTGAAGTCAGACGGATCGACGTTCTTCCAGGCGTTGGCCAGGACGTTGACCATGTCGAAGCACCACGCCGGGTAGACGAAGCCCATGGTCTTGTCGTCGACGTTGTATGCGGCCTGGTAAGCCTGGCGGAATGCCTTGTCCTCGGGTGAGGTGTTACCGGTACCGATAACGGTGCCCCACACGTAGCCCTCGGCTGCCGGGCCTGCGATCTGCAGGTACTCGGGCTGCGACGGGCCGTACTGCAGGTAGACGAGCGCGCCCGGTACGGGATCAGCTGCGAACTGCTGCGAGAACGAGGCGAGCTCCGCACCGATCCAGTGATCGACAACGATGACGCCCGGGTTCGAGGCCTTCAGCTTCGAGATGACCGGAGCCCAGTCCTTGGTACCTGCGGTGATGTCGATGACCTCGCCGAGGGTCCACTTGCCACCCGAGGCTTCGATGGCCGCGATGAGCGCGTCAGCGATGTTCTTGTTGTATGCCGTGTCACCGCGGACGATGTCGACCTTGTTATTGGTCGGCTTCCAGGTGCCCGCGTCAGACAGCTGGGTGAGGAACACCGGCAGACCGGCGCCGTAGAAGGTCTCTGCGGGATCAGTGAAGTAGTTGCCGTACTTCGCCGGATCGGCCTCGCGCATCTTCTGGGCATCGATGTTGGTGTCGCCGCTCATGTACGGGGCGCCGTAGGCGGCAGCTGCGTCAAGGGCGGGCGGCGGGATGATGACGAAGGGGCTCACGATGGCGCTCACCTTGTCGCCGGTCAGCTTCTGGAAGCCGGCGGTGATGCCCTCGGGGGAAAGGATGTCGATGTCGGTGACATCGAGTGCGAGCGGACGACCATTGACGCCGCCTGCGGCGTTCACCTGGTCGACGGCGAGCTGTGCGCCGTTCCAGCAGTCCTTGTGATCGGCAATGCCTGCCGGGCCGGACTGTGCGATCGCAGCACCGATGGTGATCGGCTCGCCGCTTGCTGCGGCACCTGAAGCGGCGGCCGAGCCTGCGGGTGCTGCGGATGACGATGACGAACTCGAGCTGCCACCACACGCCGCAAGGAGCATTGCGGTCGTGGCGATGACACCTGCTGATGCAATCAGACGACGGTTCACTGAGCCTCCACAAAAGGGACAAATGCGCACGATGGCGCAGGGTGTGCCAAGAGTCGTCCTCCTGTGAGCCTGTGACCATACGTAGAAATACGCATATTGCGAGATTTTTGATTTCTGTTCGGTTACGAATGATTGATTCGAGGTGAAATGGCTGCGCCTTTCTCCGCGCCGCTGCCACGATGCCCCCGTGAGCACAGTGACTGTTGCCGAGGCCATGAGCGCCGTCGCGACTGTCGGTGCCATCACCTCTGACACCGGCAGTGTCACGGAGCGAGCGACCGCAATCCTTGAAGAACTGCGCAAGCTCGTTCCCTTCGAGGCGGCCGAAATCGTTTCCATCAATCCGATTACTCAGGAATCGGTACAAATTGCCTCGCAGGGATACAGCCAGCACGTACTCGATGACCTGCATAGCTCGCAGTTCCACGACATCATGAGTGCGCTCAGGCTCCCTGAGACGGGCAAGCCCGTGCGCATGCGCGACCTTCCCGGCGATCCCCTCGATAACTGGGCTGTCGCAGACGTGCTCTACCCGGCGGGCTACGCCGAGGGAATGACCATGTGCCTGCGCACCCCCGATGGTCGCTTCACCGGCGTCATCAATCTTTCTACCCTGAGCATCGAGCACCCCAGTGACATTGCCCGCGATGCCATCGCGCATCTGTGTGCCACCCTCGGAAATCTTGTTGATCCGATGCAGTCAGGGAAGTGGATCTCGATGCTGCTCGGCGCGGGCAGCATGGCCATCGGCCTGGATTCGGCCGGTGAGACTGTCAGCATTCCCGGACTCGCGAGTCACAAACTGCTGCAGAGCGGCACCGATCTGATCCAGGTAGCCCAGAAGTCGGCGGTGCACAATTCGTGGGGTTCCTTTGTCTGGCCCGACGAAGAGGACTGGTTCCGCGTGCGCGTTGTTCCCTGCAAGGGCGAGCAGCCGATCAGCACCGTGATCAGCCTCGATGCCATCGACATTGGCCCCCTGACCCGCCGCGAACTCGAGGTGCTGACCCTTGCCGCGGAAGGACTCTCGAACGGCGAGATCAGCGATGCCCTGGTGATCAGCAGCCGCACTGTGACCACGCACGTCGAGCACATCCTCGACAAGCTCGATGCGCCCAATCGCGCGGCGGCCGCCTCATACGCGCTTCGCGAGGGCTACATCCTCGGCAAGGTCGACCGCCACGATCGCTAAGCGACCTGGATCGACAGGCGGTGCCCGGAAAGCAGAAAGACCGCCCGCAGGCGGTCTTTCCTCATGTGGAGCTTAGGAGATTCGAACTCCTGACATCTGCCTTGCAAAGGCAGCGCTCTACCAGCTGAGCTAAAGCCCCGGATGTGAGACCTGACTAGCGCAGATCAGGCTCGATGGTCGCTTCCGACCACAGATCCTGCTCTGCCTTGTTCGCCGTGATCTGGCGGTATACGACATAGCCGATGCCAGCCAGCAGCACGATGAGCAGCAGTTTCTTCACGTGGGCCCAGGAGGACTTGAACCTCCGACCTCTTCCTTATCAGGGAAGCGCTCTAACCAGGCTGAGCTATGGGCCCGAACGGGGTCAAACAATACCCAGTGCCCCATGGGGCCGTCCAACTGACCTCGCTCGGAGCCCCTCCCGGGGGTCGATCCCCTAGTAGTCGTCGCTCAGGACGACTTCGATTCCACCGGTCATCGCGACCGTGAGGTTGTACATGACGGCGAAGAGGCCGGCGAAGATCGAGACCAGCACGATCTCAACAGACGCGATGACCACCGTGGCTCCGATGACCGTGGGGAAGCTCAGCAGGCCGATGAGGTCAATGGTGTTCGCCGAGTTACCCACGACGTCATTGACATTGCGGGCCAGGGTGTCGAAGACGCCAATCGTGTTCAGCAGCAGCCACAAAACCGTGACCGCAACGATGAGCACGAGACCAATGGCCACCGCCAGCAGGAATGCCGCCTTGGTGATCGACCAGGCATTGACGTGGGTGACATACAGCCGGGCACGCCGCGGGGCGCGGGCTGCATCGCTCACGTCTTACTCCTCGCCCTCGTTCACAGGAGCACCCTCGGAGACTTCGTCCGCTGATGCCTCGATGGTCGCTGCCTCGTCGACTGCAGCATCGACGACCTCGGAGTCGTCGGACTCATCATCGTCGTCGGACTCGCCGCCGCGTGCGACAGCCACGATGGCATCGCCCTCGGAGAGATTCATGAACTTCACGCCCATGGTGTCGCGGCCCGAGGGGCGAATGCCCTCCACGCTGGAGCGAATGACCACGCCGTTCGAGGCGATGGCGAACACCTGATCGGTGGCCTCGCAGATGAGAGCACCCACCAGTGAGCCACGCTCCTCGACAAGGCGCATCGCGCGTACGCCGAGGATTCCACGGCCCTTTGCTGCCCACTCGCCCACCGCGGTGCGCTTGGCGAATCCACCATCGGTGATCGTCACGACGAAGGTGTCATCGCGCACGACATCCATGGCGAGAAGAGCATCACCGTCACGGAAGCGCATGCCGATCACACCACCCGTGGCGCGACCCATCGGACGCAGGGTGTCATCGTCTGCGACGAATCGGGCTGACATGCCCTTGCGGGAGAACAGCATCAGGTTGTCGCTGGCGGACACGAGCTTCGCCGAGATCAGTTCGTCCTCATCGGCGAGGTTGATCGCGATGATGCCGCCCTGTCGATTGGTGTCGTACTCGCCGAGCTTGGTCTTCTTGACCATTCCGCGACGGGTGGCCAGCACCAGGAAGTCGGCATCCTCGTAATTCGGGATAGCGAGAACCGAGGCGATGGTCTCATCGCTCTGGAAGGCGAGGAGATTCGCGACGTGCTGACCGCGCGCATCACGACCGGCCTCGGGAAGCTGGTAGCCCTTTGCCCGGTAGACGCGACCCTTGTTGGTGAAGAACAGCAGCCAGTGGTGAGTGGTCGTGACGAACATGTGCTCGACGACGTCGTCCTGGCGAAGTGCTGCACCCTTGACGCCCTTGCCACCGCGCTTCTGTGCACGGTAGAGCTCCGCCTTCGTGCGCTTCGCGTAACCACCCGAGGTGATCGTGACGACGATGTCGTCGACGGCGATGAGATCCTCATCGGTGACATCGCCATCCCAGGCGACTATCTGAGAGCGCCGCTCGTCACCGAACTTCTCGGTGATCTCGGTGAGCTCCTCCGACACGATGGTGCGCTGGCGAAGCTCGCTGGCGAGGATGTCGTTGAAGTCAGCGATCTTGGTCATCAGATCGTCGTATTCGTCCATGATCTTCTGGCGCTCGAGAGCGGCCAGGCGACGCAGCTGCATGTCGAGGATCGCCGTGGCCTGCAGCTCATCGAGCTCGAGCAGTGCCATGAGGCCAGAACGAGCGTCCTCAACAGTGGCCGATGCGCGGATGAGCGCAATGACTTCATCGAGTGCATCGAGTGCCTTGAGGTAACCGCGCAGGATGTGCGCGCGCTCCTCGGCCTTGCGCAGGCGGTAGCGGGTGCGACGCTGGATGACCTCGATCTGGTGGGTGATCCAGTGACGGACGAACTGCTCGAGAGTGAGCGTGCGAGGCACGCCGTCGACGATCGCGAGCATGTTGCAGCCGAAGTTGTCCTGCAGCTGGGTGTGCTTGTAGAGCTGGTTCAGCACAACCTGTGCGACAGCGTCGCGCTTGAGCTCGATAATCAGGCGCATGCCGGTACGTGACGACGAGTCATCACGCACATCGGCAATACCGGTGAGCTTGCCCTCGCCGACGAGCTCAGCAATGCGCAGCAGCAGGTTGTCGGGGTTGACCTGGTACGGCAGCTCGGTCACGACCAGCAGCTGACGACCGCGGGCATCCTCCTCGACCGTGACAACGGCGCGCATCGTGACGGAGCCACGGCCGGTGCGCTGGGCATCCTCGATGCCCTTGCGTCCGACGATCAGTGCACCGGTCGGGAAATCCGGGCCCTTGATGCGCTCCATGAGTGCCGCAAGGCGCTCCTCGCGCTCGGCGTCGGGATTCTCGAGCATCCACTGTGCACCGGCTGCGACCTCGCGCAGATTGTGCGGCGGGATGTTCGTAGCCATGCCGACGGCAATACCAGAACTGCCATTGACCAGCAGGTTCGGGAAGCGGCTCGGGAGTACCAAGGGCTCCTGGGTGCGACCGTCGTAGTTAGGGCCGAAGTCGACCGTTTCCTCGTCGATATCGCGCACCATCTCCATGGCAAGCGGGGCCATGCGGCACTCGGTGTAACGCTGGGCAGCAGCGGGATCGTTGCCGGGTGAGCCGAAGTTTCCCTGGCCCTGCACCAGTGGGTAGCGCAGTGACCACGGCTGGGCCAGGCGCACGAGTGCGTCGTAGATCGCACTGTCGCCGTGCGGGTGGTAGTTGCCCATGACATCGCCGACCACGCGCGCTGACTTCGAGAAGTTGCGATCGGGGCGGTAGCCGCCGTCGTACATCGCGTAGAGCACGCGGCGATGCACGGGCTTGAGACCATCGCGCACATCAGGGAGCGCACGCGAGACGATGACCGACATCGAGTAGTCGAGGTAGGACCGCTGCATCTCGGTCTGAAGGTCGACGGCCTCAATGCGGCCGTGCGCACCCGGGTGCTCCTCGGTACCTGAGCCGATGGTGTCGAGCTTGTTGTCGTCAGACATCAATTTCTCCGTTAGCCGAGCTTAGATATCGAGGAAGCGCACGTCGCGTGCGTTCTGCTGGATGAAGTTGCGGCGAGACTCGACGTCCTCGCCCATGAGCACGCTGAACATCTCATCGGCCTGCGCGGCGTCATCGAGAGTGACCTGCAGCAGAACACGGCGCTGGGGATCCATTGTTGTTTCCCAGAGCTCATCGGCATTCATCTCGCCGAGACCCTTGTACCGCTGCACTGCCTCTTCCTTGGGAAGACGACGACCAGCAGCCATGCCCGCCTCGATCACCGCATCGCGCTCACGATCGGAGTACACGTAATCAGGAGCCTCGCGTGACCACTTGATCTTGTACAGCGGCGGCTGTGCGAGGAAGACATAGCCCTGCTCGACGAGTGGACGCATGAAGCGGAAGAGCAGGGTCAGCAGCAGCGTGCGAATGTGCTGGCCATCGACGTCGGCATCGGCCATGAGCACGATCTTGTGATAACGCAGACGGTTGATATCGAATTCATCCTGCACACCGGTGCCGAAGGCGGACACGAGTGCCTGCACCTCAGTGTTGGCGAGCACCTTGTCGATACGCGCCTTCTCGACATTGAGGATCTTGCCGCGGATCGGGAGGATCGCCTGGCGCTTGGGATCACGGCCCTGTCGAGCGGATCCACCTGCCGAGTCACCCTCGACGATGAAGACCTCGCACTCCTCGGGCTCACGGCTCGAGCAGTCGATGAGCTTGCCGGGCATGCCCGCGCCGCCGAGAAGGCCCTTGCGGTTGCGGGCCAGGTCACGCGCCTTGCGCGCAGCCATGCGGGCACTGGCCGCGTTGACCGCCTTGCGAGCAATCTCCTTGCCTTCGGCTGGATTCTTCTCGAACCATTCACCGAGGCACTCGTTCACGACCTTCTGCACGAAAGCCTTCATCTCGGTGTTGCCGAGCTTGGTCTTGGTTTGACCCTCGAACTGCGGATCCATCAGCTTCACGCTGATGATCGCGGTGAGGCCCTCGCGAACGTCGTCGCCGGAGAGGTTGGCTTCCTTCTCCTTGAGGATGTTCCATTCGCGTGCGAACTTGTTGACGAGAGTGGTCAGCGCCGCTCGGAAGCCTTCCTCGTGCGTACCACCCTCGGTCGTGTTGATGGTGTTCGCAAAGGTGTACACCGACTCGGAGTAAGTGGTGTTCCACTGCATGGCGACCTCGGCGCTCATGCGGCGATCCTCGGCTTCAGACTCCATGTAGATGATGGTGGGATTCGCGACGCCCTTGCTCGCATTGATGTGCGCGACGAAGTCGGCGATACCGCCCTCGTAGTGGTAGCGCACGCGTCGCACGGACTCGACCTCGTCGGTGCTGTCGATGTCGTCGCTGACAATCGGCGCGCGCTCATCGATGAGTTCGAGTGCCAGGCCCTTGTTCAGGAAGGCCATCTCCTGGAAGCGACGCGAGAGCGTGCTGAAGTCGTAGGTAGTGGTCTCGAAGATGTCGCCATCTGCCCAGAAGGTAATCGTCGTGCCGGTGTGCTCGGAGGTACCGCTCTTCTCGAGCTTGGCCTGCGGTACGCCATGCATGTAGCTCTGGCGATAGATCGCCTGATCACGCTTGACCTCGACATCAAGGCGAGTTGAGAGAGCGTTCACGACGGAGACACCCACGCCGTGCAGTCCACCGGAGACCGAGTAGCCGCTGCCGCCGAACTTTCCGCCGGCATGCAGGACAGTCAGGACGACCTCGACGGCCGGCTTCTTCTCGATCGGATGCTCATCGACCGGAATACCGCGACCGTTGTCGACAACGCGCACACCTCCGTCGGCAAGGAGGGTGACGACGATGTCGGTCGCGTAGCCGGCCATGGCCTCATCGACGGAGTTGTCGACTACCTCATAGACGAGGTGATGCAATCCGCGCTCACCCGTGGAGCCGATGTACATGCCTGGGCGCTTGCGAACGGCGTCCAGGCCTTCGAGAACGGTAATCGCGCTGGCGTCATACGACACTTCGGCGAGCCTCCTTTTCGGGTCACGGGGACCTGCGTGCACGGCTGCCCGACCGGCCCGCAGCCTCAGGGGTAACTCGTGAGGAATCGGACGGTTCGGGCACTGCGGGGAAGGACTTAAGTCTACCTGTTTTCCGGGTAATTCCCCGCGCGCCACGGGCCTGTGCCCGACCCAACGGGATTTACCCCCCCATTCACGTGGTGGTGTATTGACCAGGCATGTTTCGGGCGACAGGGGCCTGTGATGCCTCGCTCAGCCGTACGTATCGCGGGGGCCGCGGCCGGGAACCGACCGAGGGCCCGACTTCCATGAGGGGGCAGTCGGCCCCTTCACTGTGACCTTCGTGACGACCCCTACCCCTATGGCCTGGTCGATGGCTGTTCGAACGGTGCCCATGAGCAGTTTCACCTGGGTTGCCCAGGAGGTGGACTCGGCTCTCAGTACGAGCACCCCCTCCTCGAAGGACTCCGGTTGCACGTGATCGGCGAGGTCCGGGCCGACGATCTCTGCCCACCGAGTGGTCAGGCTGGCGGCGGAGGCCTCTGCGGACCAGCCCCGGTCGCGAATGAGGCGATCGACCGCGGATCCGAGGAGTTCGGGATCCCGGCCGGCCCCGCGGGCTGGGTTCGGGGGCTGCTTCTTGCGGGGTGCCGGGGCCTTCTTGCCTGAGGAGGCGGCGCGGTTGAGGGCACGAGCCGCGGCATCACCGTCAGTTGTCTCAGCCATGGGTCACCCCTCCCTTCACGACCTCGATGCGAGTGCCGGTGAGCTCTGCAGGAACATCGTCAACCACCGCGGCAGTGATGAAGGCCTGCTGAGCTGTGCTCATGTGCGTAGCAAGATGCGCCCGGCGCTGGGCGTCAAGCTCGGCGAAGACGTCATCGAGGATCAAGATGGGTGAGTCTCCGTCGGCCGTGAGGAGATCGAAGGCACCCAGGCGCAAGGAGAGCGCGAGTGACCAGGACTCACCATGGGAGACGTAACCCTTGGCCGGGAACTCACCGAGGTGAAGTGCGACGTCGTCGCGGTGAGGTCCAACCAGTGTGACCCCGCGATCGAGTTCGTCCTTTCGGCGAGACTCGATTGTCGTCAGCATTTGGCTAGACCACTCCTCGCGGTCGGTGGACAGCACTGCTCCATCACCGAGTGACGATTGATACATCGCATTGAGCACCATGTCGGTGTCACTGCCCGAGACCATGGCGTACTGCCTCTGCGCGAGCGGCATCAACTCATTGAGCAAGGAGATACGGGCGGCGATCAACTCACCTCCGTGCGCGGCGAGTTGTTCATCCCAGACCTCGAGTGTCTGGACTATGCGATCCGTGCCTGCCTTACGAGCAATACTCGCAGACTTCAGGAGTGCGTTGCGTTGCTTCAGCACCCGGTCGTAGTCGGCACGAGTTCCGGAGAGTCGAGGAATGCGCTGCACGAGTAGCTCATCAAGGAATCGGCGGCGTGCGCTCGGATCACCCTTGACGAGTTCGAGATCCTCGGGTGCGAAGACGACAGCGCGCACGATACCGAGTACGTCACGCGTTCGAGGCACGGGTGACTTGTTGATGCGCGCCTTGTTCGCCTTGCCCGGCGTGATCGCGAGCTCCAGCAGGACATCCCTGTCAGAGGAGGAAACATTCGCGCGGATGAATCCACGATCACAACCTTGACGAATGAGCGGCAGGTCACTGGCCACGCGGTGGCTGCTCAGTGTTGCGAGATAGCCAATGGCCTCGACGATATTGGTCTTGCCCTGGCCGTTGCGTCCGACGAAGGCAGTGATGCCCTCACTGAACGGGCAGTCAAGCTGCTCATACGAGCGGATATCAGTCAGGCTGAGCGACTGAATCCACATGACTGTCAGCCAGTGAGGCGTACGGGCATGAGCAGGTAGCGATAGTCATCGACACCCGACGCGGCGTTGGTGTCTGCACCTGTGAGAACCGCCGGGCGGGTGGCCTGCGTGAAGGAGAAGGTCGTGGTCACGGCATCAACAGCACTGAGGCCATCGAGAAGGTAGGTCGGGTTGAATGCGATCTCCAGGCCATCACCGTCGACACGACACTCCACGACCTCATTCGCCTGGGCATCATCACCGGCACCTGCGCGGAGCACTACCTCGGAGCCTTCGAAGGCGAGACGCACAGGTGTATTGCGCTCGGCAACAAGTGCTACGCGCTTGACTGCATCGGCAAGTGCTGAGGTATCGACCGAGGCGACTGTCGCTGCTTCACTCGGAAGAAGTGTGCGGTACTTCGGGAACTCACCATCGAGAAGGCGCGTTGTCGTGCGTCGCCCTGCACCCTCGAAACCAATGAGGCCCTCACCTGATCCACCCGCACTGAGGGCAATGGTGACCAGGTCAGTTGTCGACAGCGACTTTGCTGTGTCGGCAAGAGTCTTGGCGGGAATCAGCGCATTCACGGAGATCGATGAGCTCTTCGGGTTCCAACTGAACTCACGAACAGCAAGGCGATAGCGATCGGTTGCGGCGAGGACGATGTTGCCACCCTCGATTTCCATGCGAATACCGGTGAGCGTCGGGAGGGTGTCATCGCGACCTGCGGCAACGGCAACCTGAGCGACCGCCGAGGCAAACAGTGCTGCCTCAATATCACCGGAGGAGTCAGGCATGGCGGGAAGGGACGGGTAATCCTCAACCGGAAGGGTCGGCAGAGTGAAGGAGGAACGGCCGCAGGTAATGACTACCCGCGTGCCCTCATTCGAGAGCTGCACGGGAGCCCCGGGAAGTGATCGGGTGATATCAGCGAGCAATCGGCCGGAGACCAGACTCGTGCCAGGTGTCTGGACGTCAGCAGCAATCGTGACCCGGGAGGAGACCTCATAGTCGAAACTGCTCAGGGTGACGGAATCTTCGGAGGCCTCGAGAACGAGGCCGGCGAGGACGGGCATCGACGGACGCGTGGGAAGGGTGCGTGCAGCCCAGGACACGGCGTCAGCCAGGACATCGCGTTCAACCCGAAACTTCACGACTTTCCTCCCGTGATCAATAAGGGGGTCAGTGTGTCAGGAGGTTGGGGTAGTTCACCAGCGGGGGCGTGGAATCCACAGGTAGCTCAGTCATGGTTGTTCGTTATCTCTGTTGACTAGATAAGTAGTCATCGTCATAGGTGGTGTGGATTGTGTGGATAAGCCGTGTTTCCCGTGGTCGCAAGGCCTGGCGCCATGTGTATTCACTGTGGAATCAAGGAGGGCTTCCTGTTGATGACTGTGGGTGAGGCGGTGTGGGCGGTGCTGTGTCCACTGAAGGACTGTTGTTTGTGCACAGGTGGGCGTTTTTCGTCATGAGGGAAGAAATTCTTATCCACAGGGTTTCCACCACTGGGGATATGGAACACATCTGGGATGAATGAGATGTGTGTGATTGCAGGATTTCCAATGAAATTACTAGTTGTACACAGGGTTATACACAGAACTTATCCACACTTGTGTGCACAACTGGGGACAGATGTGACGAATGGTTACGCAGGACGCGGTTGGGACTTGATCCGGCTGGTGAGATCGGTGACCTGATTGAACAGGCTGCGCCGTTCAGCCATCAGCTGCCTGATCTTGCGGTCAGCGTGCATCACCGTGGTGTGATCACGTCCGCCGAATGCCTGGCCGATCTTTGGCAGGCTCAGGTCGGTCAGCTCGCGGCAGAGGTACATCGCGATCTGGCGAGCGGTAACCAGCACCCGGGAACGACTAGATCCACAGAGTTCGTCGACCGTGACTCCGAAGTACGAGGCGGCGGCGGCCATGATCTGTGCCGCCGTGATCTCGGGCCCACTCTCAGACGGGAAGAGATCCTTCAGCACGATCTCGGTGATGGCGAGGTCGACAGGCTGCCGATTCAGCGAGGCGAATGCGGTGACACGGATGAGGGCGCCCTCAAGCTCGCGAATATTGCTGGAGATCTTGGAGGCAATGAACTCGAGTACCTCTGGTGGCGCGACCAGTCGCTCCTGGACGCTCTTCTTACGAAGGATTGCAATTCGGGTCTCGAGGTCCGGCGGCTGAACATCGGTGATCAGGCCCCACTCGAAACGCGAGCGCATGCGGTCCTCGAAGTCCTGCAACTGCTTGGGTGGCAGATCCGAGGTGACCACGATCTGCTTATTAGCATTGTGCAGGGTGTTGAAGGTATGGAAAAACTCTTCCTGCGTCTGGACTTTTCCGCTCAGGAACTGAATATCGTCGACAAGGAGAACATCGACATCGCGATACCGGCGCTGGAACACGGCAGCCTTGTCGTCACGAATGGAGTTGATGAACTCATTCGTGAATTCCTCTGAGCTCACATAGCGAACCCGCGTGCCCTTGTACAAGGTGCGGGTGTAATGACCAATGGCATGGAGAAGGTGGGTCTTACCCAGCCCGGATCCGCCATAGATGAAGAGCGGGTTGTAGGCACGTGCTGGCTGCTCGGCCACCGCGACTGCGGCCGCATGTGCGAATCGGTTGCTCGAGCCAATGACGAAGGTGTCGAAGGTGTACTTGGCATTGAGTCGACCGTCCTCGAGGCGCGTGCCGGGCGAGCCGGTGCCAGGACGGGAATCATCAGCGCGGTGCTCTGACGCCAACTCAGGTGAGTCGTCACTTGCGTCGGCGTACGTGGCGTCGGCAACCTCATCGGTTGCCTCATCGTCGATGGCGGGAGCGATTGTCGGATCGACCGTGACGGCCAGACGGATCTCGCGGCCGAGAGTCTGGGATAAGGCCTGTACGACGACCGGGCGAAGCCTGGCCTCGAGGACGTCCTTGGTGAACTCATTCGGCGCTGCGACGAGTGCGGTGTCCTCGACCAGGCCGAGGGGTCGGGTCAGGGCCACGAAGGCGCGCTGCTGGGGGGTGAGAATGCCGTCGGAGAGGTTGGAGATCACCTCTGTCCACACATTGGCGAGTGGATTCTCGTCCACGTGACACCTTTCCCACGACTGCACACTCAGTTCATCCACAAGGTTTTCCACAGATGTGGACCCCGTGTGTTACGCCCTGTGGACATTAGTCATCGGTTCGAGAGGTGACAAGTCGTAATCCCAAAATTCTGGGGATATCAGTGGGCGGCTGATAGTCCATTTGACCCGCGATAGGTATTGTCCGTAGGCTCGCCGCACAAAATATGTTCTTCCCCCGCCTTACTTTGCACATCTCGTAGGAGCCCCGCCATGAAGCGCACCTTCCAGCCCAACGTCCGTCGCCGGGCCAAGACCCACGGCTTCCGACTGCGGATGCGTACGCGTGCCGGCCGAGCCATCCTCGCCTCGCGCCGTTCCAAGGGCCGCACTCGCCTGTCTGCCTAAGACATGCTCCCGGCGGCTCATCGGCTGCGGGTTTCGGGTGATTTCACCCTTGTTCAGCGTCGGGGTACCCGAATCTCCCGTCCCACCATCATTGTGAGTGCTCTGTCACGCCCCGAGCTGCCCACCCGCGTGGGTCTGTCCGTGGGCAAATCGGTCGGAAACTCTGTTGTGCGACATTCAGTGAGCAGGAAACTTCGCCATCTGACGCGCCCCCACCTGGCAGATCTCCCCCGGGGCACTCAGATCGTGGTGCGCGCCCTTCCTGCCGCCGCTGGGGCGGATTCAGCTCAACTGGATGCCGATTTCTCTAAGGCTCTTGCCGAGCTCGGCCGCAAGGGGATCACGTCATGACCTCTCTGGGTCGCCGCCTTCTCTGGCTCTGGGATCACACTCTCGGCTACCCGCTCACCTGGGTGCTTATTGGCCTCGTCGGTCTGTACCGAGTGGCGATCTCGCCACTGCTTGGCCCTACCTGCAAATACCACCCGAGTTGCTCCGCATATGCCCTCGGCTCATTGCGCACCCATGGGTCTCTGAAAGGATCAGCACTGGCCGGTTATCGCTTGCTCCGCTGCAATCCCTGGAGCGGTGGCGGAGTCGACCCAGTGCCGTCACGCGATAGCTGGCGACCCGACATACTTCCCGATGGACGTCCCCGCGTCCTGGCACCTACGAAGTAAGGAACTCCCTCTCCATGTTCATTCTCGATTGGCTGAAGATCGGCGTCAGCTGGATCCTCGTGCAGTTCCATCAGCTGCTCAGCATCGTGATGGATCCGGCCAGTGGCTGGACATGGGCGTTCTCCATCGTGGGCCTCGTCATCGTCATTCGAATCTTGCTGATCCCGCTCTTCGTCAAGCAGATCAAGTCGCAGCGCAATCTCCAGTTGATCCAGCCGCAGATCAAGGAGATTCAGAAGAAGTACAAGGGCGACAAGGAAATGCAGTCGCAGGAAATGATGAAGCTGTACAAGGAAACGGGAACAAACCCGTTGGCCTCGTGCCTTCCAATCCTGTTGCAGGCGCCCATCTTTTTCGCATTGTTTGGCGTTCTGCAGAGCATTGCGCAGTACTCGACTGATGCCAGTTACACGGCGCAGGGCGTGTTCCAGTGGGACCAGTACAAGGATCTTCTTCCGCTCGCACATCGCGCAGAGATCTTCGGCGTTCCACTGTATGGCACCTTCAAGGATGCCGCGCAGACCCCGAATCCGACCGCGACTCACATTCTGGCGATCGTGCTCATCATCGCCATGACGGTGACGACATTCCTGACTCAGCGGCAGCTGATTGTGAAGAACAGCGCGCCGGACAACCCCATGGTCAAGCAGCAGAAGATCATGCTTTACGTCTTCCCGCTCGTCTTCGCCATCGGCGGTATCAACTTCCCGATTGGTGTCCTGATCTACTGGTTCACCACGAACCTGTGGACCATGGGTCAGCAGTTCTACGTGATCCGCAATAACCCGCAGCCCGGCACACCGGCCCACGAGGCGAAGCTGGCCCGAGAGGCAGCGAAGGCGGCCAGCAAGGCCGGTACCCCCGAACTCACCACCGATGAGACTCCGAACCCGACCCCGCGGGTTCAGCCCAAGAAGACATCGCGCAGCAAGCGCAAGGGCACGACTTCCTGAACGGAGAACCACCATGAGCACCGAAGAGACCACTGAGGCACTAACTGGCGCCGCGCTCCTTGATCGCGAGGGCGATGTAGCCGCTGACTACCTCGAGGCCCTTCTCGACATCGCTGATCTTGATGGCGATATCGATATCGACGTCGAGGGCAATCGCGCCATGGTGTCGGTTGTTGAAGCGAATTCTGGTGATTTGCGGCATTTGGTCGGAAATGAGGGGGAGGTTCTGGACGCCCTCCAGGAGCTCACTCGCCTGGCCGCAGCCCGCGAGACTGGAGAGCGCTCACGCCTCATGCTCGATATCGCCGGTCACCGTGCCGCCCGTCGCGCCGCTCTCGAGGAGATCGCCAAGGAAGCCATCGCAGAGGCGCAGCGCACCTCGGCACCTGTTTCCCTTGACCCGATGACTCCGTTCGAGCGCAAGGTCGTCCATGACGTTGTCGCCACGGCAGGTCTCGTGAGTGAGTCGGCCGGCGAGGAGCCCGCTCGTCGGGTCGTCATCCGCGTCAGCTAGAACGCGACGTTTCACGTGAAACAAGCGCCAGATCTTCCCGACTGGCTCCTTCCCACTGAATCTGCACTGTCGTCGTATGTCGACCTGCTGAGTACGACCGGTGTCGAGCATGGGCTCATCGGTCCACGCGAAGTTCCCCGCCTCTGGGAACGCCATGTTCTCAACTGTGCGGTCGTGGCAGATCCCGCGATTGGCCTCGTCCCCGCGGGTTCACGGGTCGCGGACGTGGGCTCGGGTGCCGGTTTGCCCGGTCTCGTGTGGGGCATCGCTCGACCTGATATCCATGTCGTGCTGATCGAGCCCCTGCTCCGACGCGCCACCTTCCTCACCCAGGCTGTGGATGACCTGGGATTGTCCGGTCGAGTGACCGTCATGCGTGGTCGCGCCGAGGACATCACCTCCTCCCCGGACTGGCAGGCGGTCGACGTGGTGACCGCGCGGGCCGTTGCTCCCCTGGAGAAGCTTCTCGGCTGGACAGTTCCACTGCTGGCGACAGGTGGGCGACTGGCGCTCCTCAAGGGAAGTAGCGCAGCTGAAGAGATCAGTTCGGCCACTCCTGCGGCGTTATCCATGGGTGTGCGTGACTTGGGGATAACCACCTGTGGTTCCCCGTGGGTCGACCCCGAGACCACCGTGGTGACCGGTACCCGCGGTACGGCACAATGAGTTCCGTGACGACAAATCCTGATCCCGCTGGCCTTGGCTGGCCGGAGACCTACCTGGAGCGACAGGACCCTGCCGTTTCACGTGAAACATCCGCAGAGCCCGCCGGCCTGGGGTGGCCCGAATGACCCGTATCGTCACGGTCGCCAACCAGAAGGGTGGCGTCGGCAAGACCACAACCACGGTCAACATGGCTGCAGCCCTGGCCCAAAGTGGCGCCAAGGTCCTGGTGATTGACCTTGATCCCCAAGGAAATGCGTCGACGGCCCTGGGCGTTGACCACCATGAGGGGGTCCCCAGCATCTATGAGGTGCTGTCGGGGGAACGAACCCTTGCTGAGGTCGTGCAGCCCTGCCCAGATATCCCCAATCTGACCACGGCGCCGGCCACGATTGACCTGGCTGGCGCCGAGATCGAACTGGTGTCCCAGGTTGCCCGCGAATACCGCCTCAGTCGTGCCGTCGAGGCCTACCTCGAGCATGTCGTGCGCTCTACGGGGGAGCCAGTCGACTACGTCTTCCTGGACTGCCCGCCTTCACTTGGCCTGCTGACCTTGAATGGCCTGGTGGCAGCTCGAGAAGTTCTGCTGCCCATCCAATGCGAGTACTACGCACTCGAAGGCCTCTCGCAGTTGTTGCGCACGGTCGAGATGGTCACCACGCATCTGAACCCCAAACTTCAGGTGAGCGCGATCCTGCTCACTATGTACGACGGCCGCACCCGGCTGGCCTCCCAGGTCGCCGAGGAAGTGCGGACCCACTTCGGCACCAAGGTACTTGAGACCGTGATTCCTCGAAATGTGCGCATCTCCGAGGCACCTTCGTATGCCCAGTCCGTGCTCACCTACGATCCGTCATCTCCGGGGGCACTGACCTATCAGGAGGCGGCCGCCCAATTTGCCGCTATTGATCCACAGAACAATCCACAGACATAACGGTATAAAACCGGACAATACACCCATAATTGTCCCCAGTAACGGAGGTTATCCCCATGGCACAAGCAGCTGCCAAGCGCGGATTGGGCAAGGGCCTGGGTGCCCTCATTCCCTCCACCCCCGAGGCCCAGGCCGCTCAGGTCATGGATTCCTCAGATTCCACTCCCGTGGCCGTACCGGGTGCGGTCTACGCCGAACTCCCGATCGGCAGCATCGAGCCGAATCCACGGCAGCCGCGCAGCGTTTTCGACCCTGAGGCTCTCGCCGAACTCGTCCACTCAATCCGGGAGATCGGGCTGCTGCAGCCGGTCGTCGTGCGCGAGGCAGGCAATCACTACGAACTCATCGCGGGCGAGCGTCGACTTCGTGCATCCAAGGAAGCCGGTCTCACTCACATCCCGGCCATCATCCGAGCCACCGATGATGACGATCTCTTGCGCGATGCACTTCTCGAGAACCTGCACCGATCGAATCTCAATGCACTCGAAGAGGCAGCGGCCTACTCGCAGTTGCTTGCCGATTTCGGCTGCACCCAAGAAGAGCTTGCGCAGCGCATCGGTCGTTCGCGACCACAGGTCTCGAACACACTGCGTCTTCTGAAGCTCCCGCCGGACGTGCAACGACGAGTTGCAGCAGGAGTTCTCAGCGCAGGTCATGCGCGCGCATTGCTCTCACTCGAAGATGCCGACTCGATGAACGCACTCGCACAGCGCATCGTGAACGAGGGACTAAGCGTGCGCAATGTCGAGGAGATCATTCTTCTCGGACAAGGAAAGAGCAAGAAGAAGAGCAATAGCAAGGGAAAATCCCGCACTGACTCCCTGCAGGATCTCGTCGAGGAAGTTCAGGAACGACTCGGCGATGCACTCGACACGCGAGTCACGATCTCAGGTCTCCCGCGCTCGAACTCACGCGGAACGATAGTGATCGAGGCGGCCGATGCAGAGGACCTGCGCCGCATCGCGGAAGCGATAGCCGGCCCCGCACCTCGCCTGTAATCAGGAGGAGTGACGCGCGATCGCACTGATCACGAGATCACGTGCGAGCTCACCGAGTCCAACATTCGCCTCGGCTAGCGCCTGCGGGAACAGTGATGTCTCGGTCATTCCCGGTGCCACGTTCACCTCGAGGAACCATGGCGTGCCCGCGGCATCAACAATCAGATCGGTACGCGACCAGTCGCGTAGGCCGAGACCCGAATGTGCCTCCAGGGCCACGGCCGCCACGGCCTCAGCGACATCGGTCGCCAATCGCGCCGGGACGAAGAACTCGGTCGTCCCGGCGGTGTACCTGGCGTTGTAGTCGTAGATGCCGGCCGGCGGAACGATCTCCACGGCCGGCAGAGCCATGGGCCCATCGACCGTGTCATAGACACAGACGGAAATCTCAGTTCCCGCGACGAAATGCTCCATCAGGGCCACCTCGCTGTAGGCGAAGGCACCGACCATTGCTGAGGGGAATTCGGCCGCAGCCCGCACAACCGAGGCGCCTAGGGCCGATCCACCCTTGGTGGGCTTCACGATCAAGGGCAGGCCAATGCGCGAGATCACGGCATTGAGCACCGGCTGGGCGCCCAGCTCTCGGAAGGTCGAGTGGGGCAGGGCGACCGAGGTCGGGGTGTTGACGCCAAAACCGGCCAGCAGGCTCTTGGCAATCGGCTTGTCGAAGGCGAGTCGGCACGCGTCACCCGTGGAACCGACGAAGGGAATCCGAAGCGACTCAAGCACATCCCGCAGGGAGCCGTCCTCTCCCGCGGCTCCGTGCAGCAGCGGGATCACGCAGGCGGGCGGATCCTGGCGGAACTCGTCGAGCAGTGCGGAGTCGACGTCAGCCTCGGTGACCTCGAAATCCGGAGCCGCTGCGCGCAGGGCCTCGGCGACGCGCCGGCCCGATCGAAGGGAGACATCACGCTCGGCGGAGAGGCCACCGGCAAGTACGACTACGCGAGTGCTCACGTGAGATCCCTTCGGTCGTGTCAGAGAACGTTGGGAGCCGGATTGACCGAGCCCGCGGAATCGAGAAGGACAGCGCCGGTACCGAATGTCTGCGCGATCTCGAGTTCAGACTCGATGACGCCCGCGAGACGACGCACGCCCTCGCGAATGCGATCGGGATCCGGGTAGCAGTACGACAGGCGAAGATTCTGGCGACCCTGGCCGTCGACATAGAAGCCAGTGCCCGGAACGTACGCGACGAGCGCGGCAACAGCACGCGGCAGCATCGCCTTCGCGTCGAGGCCCTCGGGCAAGGTGATCCACGAGTAGAAACCGCCGGCCGGCACTGTCCAGGTGATGTCGGACGGAAACAGGGAGGTCATCGATTCGAGAAGTGCATCACGGCGATCGCGATAAAGATCGCGGAAGGTGCTGATCTGATCGCGCCACGGCTGTGTCGCAAGGTACTCGGAGACAGTGAGCTGTGCGTAGTTCGAGGGGCACAGAACGGCGGATTCCGCTGCAAGCACTAGCTTTTCCCGCACTCCGTGCGGGGCCACCGCCCAACCCACGCGGAGGCCGGAGGCAATCGTCTTCGAGAACGATCCGAGGTAGATGACGCCCTCGGCGTCATCTGCACGGATTGCGCGCGGCGGCTCACCGTCGAATCCGAGCAGGCCGTACGGGTCATCCTCGAGCAGCAGGATTCCCTCGCGCTGCGCGATGCGCAGGATCTCGGCGCGACGCTCTGGCCCCTGCGTGACACCGGCCGGGTTATGGAACGAAGGGATCGTGTAGATCATCTTGATGCGACGGCCCGAGGCCCGCACATCGCGAATTGCCTCCTCGAGAGCTGCGGGAGACAGGCCCTCGTCATCCATGGCGACATGCACGACACCGCACTCGTAGGCGCGAAAGACACCGAGTGCCCCGACATACGACGGTGCCTCGACGAGTACGACATCGCCCGGATCGCAGAACACGCGGGTGACGAGATCGAGCGCCATCTGCGAGCCCGTCGTGACGATGATGTCGTCAGGGTGCGCGGTGACCTTGACCTCTTCCATCACCTCAAGAATCTGCTCGCGCAAGGTGACATCACCCTGGCCGGAGCCGTACTGCAGCGCGGTGGCACCGCGCTCGCGGATCAGCTTCGCGACGGTATCGGCCATCATGTCCATCGACAGGGCCTGCACGAAGGGCATTCCGCCGGCGAGTGAGACGACCTCGGGGCGGGAGGCGACCGCGAACAGGGCGCGAATCTCGGAGGCCGTCATGCCCAGGGTGCGCTCCGCATAGGAATCAACCCAGGGATCCAGACGACTGCCGCTCATAGCGGACAACGATAGATGCTCGCCGAAATGACTAGTCACCGGGCGTTCAGCGCGCGAGGATGGTCACATGCGAAAGGTGATCCTCTGGGGAGTCGTCCTACTGGGACTCGGCGTGGTCGCGGGCTTCGTGGGTCGCCTGGTGTGGCCCAATGACGATTCGTCGTGGAATGAGCTCGAGGGCTCGCCCGATCGTTACCCCGCCTGACGTCTCACAGCAAGCGATTATCGACTGACCAGGAATCGCCGTAAGTCACGATCGCGCGTATGCACGCCCAACCCCCTGCACCTGAGTTCGGCCAGGGCTCCCAGGCGCGCTGCCACCCGCCCGTTACGCCCGTTCCGTAGGCATAGGGCGCATCAGTGAGATTCGCGCAGGTGCCGTCGGCCCCGAGCGGCAGACCCTGGCGAATAATCGTGGCATCGCCGGTAATCGGCGAGAGCTCGGCAACGGCAGTCATCACGTCGCCGTTCTGGCTCACGGCCACGAAGATCCCGTTGCCGTATGTCACGTCGCGCCAGTTGATCGTCGAAGTAGGCGTTCCGGTGCGCCAGGTGATGCCATCCGTGCTGGTCATCACCGCACCACCGCCATCCGTGGCATTCGCACCTCCGGCGACGGCCGTCCAGATCCCGTTTCCGTAAGCGACGGAACGCCATTCGGCAGAAGACGAGGCCTGCTGCGCATTCCACGTCACTCCGTCCGCGCTGGTCATGACCTGGCTCACTCCGTCGGTGGAGACTGCGACGAATTGACCGTTCCCGAAGGTGACGTCGTACCAGCCGTTCGCATCAACAGTGCCAGCAGCATTCCACGTGGTTCCGTCCGAACTCCACAGCGCTTGCTGCGTGCCATTGTTTGACCCGACTGCGACATATATGCCATTGCCGTACGCGACCCCGCGCAGGTTGCTCGTGCCCACCTGGTTGCGAGTAGTCCAGGTGCTGCCGTCGCTGCTCGTCAGGATCTTGTTTCCTGATCCACCGACGGCCACGTACAGCCCGCCGCCATGCGTCACCGAGTAGTAGTTGTCGGTTGTCCCCGAGGTGCGCGCGGTCCAGGTAACTCCGTCGGGGCTGGTCATGATGGCGCCTGTGGCTCCGACCGCGACGAAGAGATTGTTCCCGAAAGCGACGTCCCTGAACTTGGCGCTGCTCGCAGGATTCCGGGCCGTCCAGGTAACTCCGTCGGGGCTGGTCATGACGGATGTCGGACCGGACTGCGGATAGGAGACCGCGACGAAGACGCCGTTGCCGTAGGCGATTCCGTCCCAGATGGCCGCTCCCGCGGGAGTACGTGCCACCCAGGTAAGCGTCCCGCCACCAGCCTGCGCAGTAGGCGCCAACGCGAACAGGGCAGCGAGAGAAACAAGTGAGGAAATAAGGATGTTCAGGGCGCGACGGGGCATGGCGCCAATGGTGCCACCTCTAGCCAGGAGCGCAGAAGGAACTCAGTGCGCGCGAAATCGCTTCGGAGACTGCGTCAATGAAGGCAGCGTCAGCGTGCAGTGCTGCGTCACCCGAATTCGAGGCGTAGCCGAGGTCGATGCGCACGGTAGGCATCCGGGTCATTCGCAGCAGGTCCCAGGTGCGCGGATGCGATCTGCAGTCAAGCAGTGCGGTCTGGGCGAGAAGCTCATCTTGAATTCGCTCGGCAAGTGCACGACCGCCGGTGGAATGAACTCCTCCGTGAGGATCACCGAAGTAGAAGGTAGCGAGGCCATTGGGGCGCGTACTCGTGGCACTGTCCACATGAATGGCGATGACGAGATCGGCCTGCACTCGATTGGCGAAGTCGGCGCGGTCATGCTCACTACTCAGAGTTGACGCGACCGCGCCATGAGTGAGCAGCACCTGAGTACCGAGGGCGGCGAGACGGCCTTCGACTCGCACGGCCACGGCATGGCACAGCTCACCAGAGGGCTCAGTGCCCGGATCGATGACGATCACCTTGTCGGCGATTCCGCTGCGCAGATCGCTCAGGGTGACGTGCTCGCGCAGGATGGAGGAGTTTCCTCCGCTGACTGCCCTGACCAGGCGCTCGAAGGCGCGGAAGGTGTCAGGCCCGCAGATGCCGTCGGGGTTCACGCCGCAACCACGCTGGAATTCGCGAACCGCCGAGTCGGTATTCGGTCCGAACATGCCATCGGCACGACCCGAGTCGAAGCCGAGCTGGTTGAGGCGACGCTGCAATTCGGCGACATCGTCGCCGCGCATCAGCGTGCCGGGCACGAATTGCAGCACTCGATCACCGAGCTGCCAGCGCGCCTCATCGAGACGCCGGAAGGTGTCAGGCCCGACGATGCCATCGGCAGTCAGGCCACGCTCCTGCTGGAATGTGCGAACTGCAACATCGCAATCGTCATCGAACACATCACTGTGATCGGTGTCGCTGAGGAGTCCCAGGTGCGCCAGCCGTGCGCGCACCTCCGCGACGGCCGCCCCGGTAGACCCAAGGCGGAGAAGCACTACAGGTACGGAGCGAGATCCGCGAGGAGTGCGGCCTTCGGCTTCGCGCCGATGATCGACTTCACGATCTGGCCTCCCTGGAAGATGTGCAGGGTCGGGATGCTCGTGATGCCGTAGGAGGCCGGGGTTGCCGGGTTCTCGTCGACGTTCATCTTTGCGATGGTGATGCCGTCGTTCTCGGCTGCGATTTCCTCGAGAATCGGGGCGACCATCTTGCACGGGCCGCACCACTCGGCCCAGAAGTCGACGACGACAGGCTTCGTGCTCATCAGCACGTCATCGGCGAAGCTCGCGTCGGTGACCTTCTTGGTTGCTCCCATGGCTTTCTCCTTCTGTGTGGTCTAGAGAGTACGGGTGAAACGGGGGCTCTGCTCGAATCAGGGACGTGCGTTATTCGGATGCGGCCAGGAATCTCTCGGCATCGAGGGCCGCGGCGCAGCCGGAGCCCGCGGCGGTGATGGCCTGGCGGTAGGAGTGATCGATGAGGTCGCCGCAGGCGAATACCCCTTCGAGGTCCGTCTGCGAGGTGCGGTCCTTCACGAGCACGTAGCCCTCGGCGTCGATGTCGACCTGGCCCTTGACGAGCTCGGAGCGCGGGTCATGACCGATGGCGATGAACAATCCGGTCGCCGGCAGCTCGCGCTTCTCGCCCGTGACCGTGTCTTCCAGAACCAGCGCCGAGACCTTCTGATCACCGAGAACATCGACCACCTGTGAGTTCCAGGCGAATTTCATCTTCTCGTTGGCGAGGGCGCGCTCCTGCATGATCTTGCTGCCGCGCAGCTCGTCGCGACGGTGCACCAAGGTCACCGACTTCGCGAAGCGGGTGAGGAAGGTGGCCTCCTCGAGCGCGGAGTCGCCGCCGCCGACCACCGCGATGTCCTGATCGCGGAAGAAGAAGCCATCGCAGGTGGCACACCAGGAAACGCCGCGGCCGGAGAGTCGCTTCTCGTTCTCGAGGCCGAGCTCGCGGTAGCCGGAGCCCATCGCGAGGATGACGGCGCGTGCCTGGTGCGTGTTGCCTGAGCCGTCAGTGACGACCTTGATCGGGCCGGTGAGATCAACACTGACGATGTCATCGGTGATGAGCTCGGCACCGAAGCGCACAGCCTGTGCCCGCATGTTCTCCATGAGCGCGGGACCCATGATGCCCTCGGTGAAGCCGGGGAAGTTCTCAACCTCAGTCGTGTTCATCAGCGCACCGCCGGCAGTGACCGAGCCCTCGAAGAGCAGAGGCGCCAGCTGGGCACGTGCCGCGTAGACGGCAGCCGTGTAGCCGGCAGGGCCTGAGCCGATGATGATGACGTTGCGGATGTCGCTCACTGAGTTCCTTCATTCGCCTTCGGGCACGGATCATCACTGCGAATCCGTAGTCGGTAGAACGATTCTAGGGCGTGGCCTATTCCTCGGCCGTGTCCAGGAGCCCAGGCCGCGGACAACTCAGCGTGACGCGGAGACGACTACCAGGAGACGGAGACCGCAAGCGGCTCAGCGCCCTCGGCGTTCATGACCGGCGTGCAGGTGGGATCGACGACCCAGACGGCAAGATCCCCCTTGGGCGTTGCTACAAGTGCAGCGGGCGTGACCATCGAGGGCATCTCGTGATCCCAGGTCGAGATCACGATGAGCCCCGCCGGCTGGCCGGCGAAGCTTCCGCGATCGACAACGAGGGCATGACCATCAGGAGTCCCGGCCAGGGTCTGAACACAGGTCCGCAGACTGCCCATATCGGACATGAAGTCATTGCCGTCGAGAGGAGTTACCGCCTGCTGAGGCATCGCGTCGATGTCCGCGGCCTTTGCAACTCCGAGCCTGTCGCGGAACACGGAGGTGATCTGCGAGCCGAGCGAGGTAGCCGAGTAGTCGGTGCCACTGGCCAGCAGGCGCGAGGTCGGCAGGTCGGCACCCGACTTCACCATCATGGAGTCGGCAGCGGGCGGCTGCTCACCACCGGCGATGGGAGCAGGAGCCTGTGACGTATTCGAGACGAGAAGGCCTCCGACGACGACCACCGCCGCTGCCGCGGCGATACCCGCCACCCAGCGGCCACGATGAGGACGACGCGAGGTAAGCGGAACCACGACACGCTCGACCTCGAGGGCGTTCTCCAGACGGGCCCAGACCTCCGGCGGCATCGGGATCTCGGGGGTGTCGGCCAGGGAATCGGTGCTCTCGCGAAGGAGGTCTGCCACCCAGGCGTCGTCGGCACTGTCGTCGGCTACGGAGTGCAGGTGATCAGCCATCTGTGTGGTTCCCCCCCTTCGGGTGTCGGTCGGATTGAGTCGAGTTCGAGGTTTGCCCAGGCGACGCCAGGGGTATGACGGGGGATTCGGGGTCGGGGTTCCGCAAGTAGGCAAGTCGTTTGGCCAATTTGGCGCGTCCGCGCGAGCAACGGCTCTTCACCGTGCCGGCCGGGCACCCGAGCATCAAGGCAGCTTGATCGACTGACCACCCCTCGATATCCACCAAGGCGACTGCTTCGCGCTGATCCTCGGGCAGTTCGGCCAATGCCGAGGCAATGTCGAGCTGGAGTTCTCGCCGGGCAATGCGGTCCTCGGGATCAGGGAGCGGGATCCCTGTCTCCTCCTCGACTGGCAGCGGCACGGTCGGACGCGTGCTGCGACGGCGCATGCGATCCAGGCAGGCATTCACCACGATCCTGTGCAGCCAGGTAGTGACCTGCGAATCGCCGCGGAATTGCGAGGCCCGACGGTAGGCAGAGATCAGGGCATCCTGCAGGGCGTCGGCCGCATCCTCGGGATCACCGGTCGTCTTGAGTGCGACAGCCCAGAGGCGATCGCGATGACGACGCACGATCTCGGTGAAGGCATCGGGGTGACCGGCGACATGGGCGGCCAGCAGCTCGCCGTCGCTTGCGGAGTCGAGGACGAGTACCTCGGGGCCGTCGGACACGGTCACAATCTAGGGGTACTCACAAGGACTGAGTGGTGATGCCTCGCTGACTGTGGGGCGCGCCTCGCTCGCTTCTTGTCAGCTTCGGAACGTGACTTCCTTCAAGCCGCCGCGGTATCCGGATCCGTCGGCGGGCAGTTTCGTGAACCACACCAGCACGTACCGACCTGTCACCGGTCGCGGGGATCGAATCTCGATCTGCTCCCCGGCACCCTCGACCGTGGCGACTGACGACCACAGTGCGGGATCAGGCTGGATGTCATTGGAGACGCGAATCTGCGCACTCGTGCCCGTGCCGTCGAAGCTCAGGAGAGCCGACTGGATCGGCCGAGGCTCACCGAGGTCGAAGACGATGCCGACTCCGCCCTTGCCGTCGAGATCGGCCGTGCCGTACCTGGCTGTCTGCCAGCCGGTGTCGGGATTGCCGTCGATCACGTTGATCGTGTCGGCGTCGTTCTCCTTGCCTTTGCGCTTGTCAGGTCGACCATTGCCGTTGTCATCGCCGAAGGGGTCATAGCTGCGCACAGTCGATATTGGCCAGATCTGGCCCGTCGGCGCCGAGATTGTGGTGGGAGCGATGGACTCGGTGAGAATCGCAGTGTCGATCGTGACGGACTCTCGCGTGCTCCCCGAACCGCCGAAGGACAGCAACTTGAGGCCGACGAAGCCGAAGCCGATGATCACGACGATTGCCGCGAGCACCGCTACGACCGGCTGCCAGATGCGTCGCTGGCGCTGAACCGCAGACGTACCCGAGGCAATGGGGGTGACCTGACCGCGCGCATTCCCCAGGATCGACAGAAAGCCGTCGATGTCGGTCACGTTCATCACTCCGCGCGGCCGCTGCACTGACTGCACCGAGCGAGCGATCACGTCATCGAGTGAGCGGGGGACACTCGCTCGCACCCGTGACGGGGGAAGGACGTGGGCCCCGGCGCGTGCCGCCGGCTCGATGTTGTCGAGATCGGGCCCGGGCCAGGTGCCGGTCAGCAACAGGTAGAGAAGGGACCCGCAGCCATCAACATCAGCGGCCTGCTTGCTCACCGAGGGATCCAGAACACCCCACAGGGCTGCGTCGACAGCGAGACCGCGCACGCGAACCTCACCGGCATCCGTCACGAACACCGAGGTCGGGCGCAGACGCCCATGACTGACCTTTGTTGCCAGGCCCGCGGAGACGGCGAGTGCCACCTCGGTGATCAGCTCTACTGCTTCATCCGCCTTGAGCGGACCATCGGCGATTAGCTCGACAAGTGAGCGACCTGAGGCCCACTCGCTGATGACGGCTACGAAGTCGAGTCCGTCGTGACTCGTCTGGAAGATGTCGAGCACGCGCACGAGACGACGATCCTCGACTCGTGCCGCGGCCTGGGCCGAGCCCAGGAAGGCCGCGGCCCGCGGATCACCCGCATCGAGAAGTCGCAGTGACACGAGTCGATCGAGTACCGAGTCATGTGCGCGCCAGGTGGCGACGGCGCGATCGTCGACGCCGGGCTCGAGCTGCTCGAGCAGTTCGTAGCGACCGATGAAGAGGCCCTTCATCGGCCGATCTTCCGACGCACGAGTGCCACGGCCTGCCCGACCTCATGCACCCGGAGGATCCACGCGCACAGGAAATAGACCGCGAGGCCGATCACTGAGATCAGGACAACTTCCTCGAGCACGCCGAGCTTGGAGCGCTCGTAGATCTTCACCCCGCGTTCGAGCACCCAGGCGTATGTCGCGAACATCGCACCGAGCGATACGAGGCCGGCGGCAATGAGCTTGACGAGAGTGATGACGGTTCGCCGCGTATCGAGACCGCCAAGGCGCCTGCCGAGGATGCACCAGGAGACGACGAAGGCGATCCAGTACGCGATGCCATAGGACAGTGCGAGCGACCCGACTTGGAAGCCGCCGGCGCGTGACGCATTGAACAGGGGAACCGCGATCGCCAGGAGCACGACGTTGAAGGCGACGGTTATCCAGAACGGTGTCTTGGTGTCCTCGAGTGCGTAGTAACCGCGCAGCATCACGTAGAAGAGAGTGAAGGGCAGCAGGCCGATCATGAAGACCGAGACGATGGCACCCATAATCCCGGCCTGCTGCGGAGTTGCCGCGCCATAGCCGAAGAGCAGGATCGCGACGCCTGTGCCGATGCACATGAAGATTGCCGCAACCGGCACGATCAGGGCGGCGACGAGGCGCATGGTGGCGCCGACGTCATCGCCTACCTTGCGCAGGTTTCCGTCATGGGCCACCCTGCTGAGCGCCGGAAGCATCGCGGTAACGATGGACACAGTGATCACGCTGTGCGGAAGCATGAAGACGAGATGGGCCTTCTGGTACGTGGTCAGGCCCGCTGCGGCAACGCCCGCTGCGGCGGCATCGACGTTGGCCTTCGCGGCCAGCCGAGTGATCACGATGTACGCAGCCTGGTTCACGAAGACAAGGCCGATTGTCCAGAGAGCGAGGCTTCCGGTCTTGCCGAGCCCGGTGCCCCTCCAGTCGAATCGCGGCTTCCAGTGATACCCCGAGCGAATGAGCACCGGGATCAGGATCAGTGCCTGAACGATGACACCGAGGGTGGTGCCGATTCCGAGAATCAGCACCTGCTGGGTGGTGAGCGCGCCATCACCGGCGGCGGATGTGCCGGCGACGCCGATGAAGAGCAGGAAGGTGGCAATGGCCACGATGTTGTTGGCGATAGGCGCGAACATCGGTGCGCCGAATCGACCGCGTGCATTGAGCACTTGGCTCAGCATCGTGTAGATGCCGTAGAAGAGAACCTGCGGAAGGCACAGGCGCGCGAAGGCCACGGCCAGGTCGTACTCATTCGCCGGATAGTTATCCGGTGTGTAGAGATCGACGATCAGCGGAGCGCACAGCACCGCGAGGATCGAGAACACCAGCAGGATCGAGCCCACGAGGGTGATGAGGCGATCGGCGTAGGCGCGACCGTCGTCTGCATCCTCCTTCATCCGCCGCACGAGTTGAGGCACGAATACCGCGTTCAGTGCTCCGCCGATGACCAGGATGTAGATAACCGTGGGCAGTGAGTTGCCCAGTGAGAAGGCATCGGAGACCAGGAAGAAGCCGAGGGCCGCCGTCGCGGCGATATCGCGGAAGACCCCGGTGATGCGCGAGGCAACCGTGCCGGCCGCCATCACGGCACTGGGCTTCATCAGCGATCGCGCTGATGCCGTATTGCTCACGTGGACATGCTTCCCGATACCGACGAATTTCTGCCGGCATGAGCCTTGCGAATTCGCCGTGTCACACCCACGATGACGAACACCGCGAGAGCCAGGAACGCTACGAGCACGACCCAGCCGGCAGCACGCGCATACGCAGCGGACGCGAGCGTGACGGTGGCGGGAAGTGCCAGGCGCTTGCCACTCGGCGAGGTCACGCGCACAGATGCATCAAGTGGGCCATCTCCGATGATGCGTGCGTCGATCTCGACACTGCTGCGCATCCCCGGATCGACTACGACATTCTCGATCGGGTCGGAGTCCAGCCGCGACGAGGGAACTCCGACAAGCTCAATCGTGAGCGTGACCGGCGCACTGCTGATGTTCTCGACAGTGATCGGAACGCCGCCGGAGTCACCGGAGAACGTGATGCGGCCGGTCGACAGCACGGTGACGGGGTAGAGGCTGCGCTCAGTGCCGGCCGCGTGAGCCGGAGCCGCGACGAGCAACAGGAGGGCCACTGCTGCGAGCAGTGCACGACACAGGCGCATCAGTACTCGAGAAGCAGATCGGGAACGAGGGCGAGCAATTTGCGCTCATCGGCGTAGCGCAGGCGCGAGCTGACTTCGTCGAGAGGAACCCACTCCACCTCGACCACCTCGATGTCGGCGTCGGAGAGCTCGCCGCCCTCGGCTTCCATGAGGAAGTGATGGACGGTCTTGTGGATCTTGTGATTGTCGGCCATGAACCAGAAGTCGATCGTGCCGAGCGGAGCCAGCACCTTCCCGCTGATGCCTGTCTCTTCCTGGACCTCGCGTAGCGCGGCATCCTCGGCGGTCTCCCCGAGCTCGAGGTGTCCCTTGGGCAGTGACCAGATCAGGCGTCCTCGTCGATCCCGACGAGCGATGAGGGCTGCCTTCGGGCTCCCGGTGCGATCGAGGATCAGGCCCCCGGCGGAGGTCTCCTCTACCGTCCGAGTGCTGGCCATGCTTCGAGGATAACCGCCCGGGGCGGCCAGCCCCCTGGGGTTCGACCGCGCCTTGATGCATTCGCTCCCGTGGGTCGAGGCTGGCTACGCTGCACGGCGTGTCATCGATGAAGGCCGCCGAGACGGCGCTGGCTCCCCTCATGGGCCTGCTCACCCGTCTGGGCGAACGTTTCACCGAGGCCGGTCATGAGATCGCCCTCGTCGGAGGCCCGGTACGCGACGCCCTGCTCGGTCGAGAGCTGGCCAAGGGTGGCGAGCAGATCGATCTGGATTTCACCACGAGCGCCCGCCCCGACGAGATCTTGGCCCTACTCGACGGCTGGGCCGACACCACCTGGGATGTCGGCATCCGCTTCGGAACGGTCGGTGCTCGCGTGCTCGGACGCGAATGCGAGATCACCACGTATCGCTCCGAGACGTACGACCCGCAGTCGCGAAAGCCGGAGATCGAGTTCGGGGAATCCCTCGCCGGTGACCTCGGACGTCGCGACTTCACCGTCAACGCGATGGCCCTTCGACTGCCGAGCATGGAATTCGTCGACCTGTTCGGCGGCCTGACCGATCTCGAAGCCCGAGTGCTGCGCACCCCCGCCTCCCCGGAGATGTCGTTCAGTGATGATCCACTGCGCATGATGCGTGCGGCGCGCTTCGCCTCGCAGCTTGGCTTCGTGGTCGTGCCCGAGGTACTGGTCGCGATGAGCGAGATGAGCGATCGCATTGCCATCGTCAGTGCCGAGCGCACTCGCGAGGAGTTCATGAAGATCGTGATGTCACCTGATCCGCGCACCGGTCTCACGCTTCTCGTCGATACCGGACTCGCGGCGCACGTGCTCCCCGAGCTTCCGTTGCTTCGCCTGGAGGAAGACGAGCACCACCGGCACAAGGATGTCTACGAGCACACGCTGATCGTCCTCGAGCAGGCGATTGATCTCGAGACTTCGCACGAGCCGGTATCCGGCCCGGATCCCGTACTTCGACTTGCCGCACTCCTGCACGACATCGGCAAGCCGCGCACCCGCAAGTTCGAGGGTGATGGACGAGTCTCGTTCCACCATCACGAAGTCGTGGGCGGTCGCATGACGAAGAAACGAATGAAGGACATGCGCTTCTCGAATGACATGATCGACGACGTGTCGACCCTCGTCGAACTTCATCTTCGCTTTCACGGATACGGCACCGGCGAGTGGACCGACAGCGCAGTGCGCCGGTACGTGCGAGATGCCGGCCCGCTCCTCACGCGCCTGCACAAGCTCACTCGCGCTGACTCGACGACGCGCAATAAGCGGCGTGCCGCCGCGCTTCAGCGCGCCTATGACTCCCTCGAGGAGCGCATTACAGCACTCGCCGCCGAGGAGGAGCTCGCCGCCATTCGACCCGATCTCGATGGTGCGGCAATCATGCGCATCCTCGAGATTCCGCCAAGCCGTGTCGTGGGTGAGGCCTATGACTTCCTGCTCAATCTCCGTCTCGATCGCGGGCCGATGAGCGAGGAGATGGCGACCGAGGCGTTGAAGGCATGGTGGGCAGCTCGGCCGACCACCGACTAGGCCGTTGAACGCCCCTGGATGCGCAGTAAGTTCCAGGCATGACCTCGCACAGGCTTCCGACAGAAGTTCGCCTCTCCTCGATCGACGACCGACAGGCGGTGGGAACCTCCGCACGTGCGGCGCGATCACGCAGTTCACTTGCCACATGGGTGGCTCCTGCCGATCGACGTGATCCGGTCGTGCAGCTCGCGGAGCAGGAGGTGACGCGAATCCAGGCGCTTCTCCCCCTGCGTCATGAGCGCATGTCCGTGAGTCCTTTCACGTTCTATCGGGGCTCCGCTGCAGTGATGGCCTCCGATCTTGCCTCCATGCCGAACACCGGGCTCACCGTCCAGCTGTGCGGTGATGCTCACCTGTCGAACTTCGGGCTCTTCGCAGGCCAGGACCGTGCTGTCATCTTCGACGTCAATGATTTCGATGAGACGAATCCGGGCCCGTTCGAATGGGATGTCATGCGACTCGCAGCGAGTTTCATGCTCGCCGCGCGTGACAATGCGTTCACTGATCAGGAGGCCGATGACATCGTCCGGCTCGTGGCCTCGTCCTATCGTCAGGCGATGTCCGACTATGCCGGCATGTCAGACCTCGCGATCTGGTACGACCGCATCAGCGCGGCAACTCTCGAGCAGTGGGCGACCGAGGTGGGCGGGCAGCGTGCGACCAAGCAGCTGAATAAGGTGATCGGCAAGGCGCAGTCGCGCGATGGATGGTCGGCAATCACCAAGTTGACCGAGGTAGTAGACGGCAATCGTCGATTCCTCGATCAGCCGCCGGTGCTCGTGCGGATATCCGATGGAGAGGATCTGCATCCGTGGCTCGACAAGCTTCTGGCCCAGTACCGCGATGATCTGCAGAGCGATCGCCGCGAGCTGATCCGCCGTTACCGAGTCGTTGATTTCGGGCACAAGGTCGTCGGTGTCGGAAGCGTCGGGCTGCGCGCATTCGTCCTTCTCTTGCAAGGTCGTGACGAGAACGATCTGCTCGTGCTCCAGGCGAAGGAAGCCGTGCAGAGCGTGCTCGAGCCGTATACGAAGTCATGCGTCTACGAGCACCAGGGGCAGCGCGTGGTCGAGGGTCAGCGACTCATGCAGGCGGCATCGGATGCATTCCTCGGGTGGGTGCAGGCTCCGAACGGCCGGCAGTTCTACATTCGCCAACTGCGCGATATGAAGTGGTCACCTGATATCGCGAAGCTTCCTGTTGGACAACTCGCCGGTTACGCAGCGCTGTGCGGGCGGACACTGGCACATGGCCATGCCCGATCGGGCGATCCGGTGGCTATCGCGGCGTACCTCGGCCAGAGCACCAAGTTCGATGACGCCATGAGCAGTTTCGCCCGCGCCTACGCCGTGCAGGTCGACAGTGATTTCGCCGCCTACACGGCTGCGATCGCCGACGGTCGGGTCGTGAGTGGTCCGGCAGATCTGAGCGGTGATCGCATCCTCGAGCGCCACCAGCCGATCGTCGACTAGTCGACGACGACCACGATCTCCTCGACCTCGACCTCGACGGTCTCCATGGTTGAGCCGATCAGCAGCTGGATGCCGGCGAACAGTCCCGCGGTCAGGAGCACGGTCCAGATGACGTGCCACGTGGAGAGCACATCGCCCGTGGTCAAGATCAGCACGCCGATCGCGGCGGCGATGGTGCGCCACAGATCTGAATGCGCCGCCATCGAACGAGCGATGCCGGTCGACGGAAGATCACTGCCGAGCTGCTCGAGGCCACCGGCAAGCCAGCGACGTGCCTTGCCGGCTGCGCCGACGCGCGAGCCGAGCCAGCCGGCGATCGCGATGATGATGCCGAGCACGATCATCGACTGAATGCCGAGGATCAGGTACTTGAAGAAGGTGTCCCAGAAGGCCTGCGAGGCGGGCGCGAAGATCGTGCCCTGCAGCTGATCAGTGAAGATTCCCTGCGCGTAGTCGAGGCCGAACTTCGTGGCGAAGGTCATGACGATCAGGGCGATGCCGGCGGCGAGCACCATGCGTCCCTTGCGGCGAGCCAGCCATACCGCGAGGGCGAAGAGCGCAGCGAGCAGCAGCGGGAACCAGGCGAGCAGCGGTGAGGTGAGTGAGTAGATCGTGCGGATCTGAGCGAGAGCCGGTGAGTTGAAGAGGACGATCTGCTTGTCGATGGTGGGAATCGGAATGTTTGCTGCGACGCTGACACCACGATCGACCAGGTTCTGCTGGACAGCGCCGATCAGTGACGAGACGTCGAGAACTACGTCATTGCCCTGAAGCGACACGGGACCGCCGTCCTTGCCTTCAAGGATCAGGAGAAGGCTCTTTTGGATACCGGTGTTCAGCGTGATCCAGATCTGCTGGAAGGCATCGGAGGCGACGAAGGTCGACACGGCCTGTCCGATGAGGCCATTGATGCCCGCAGCGATCGGAGCGCTGAGCTTCTCCTCGATGGCGGGGTTCTTGACGATGTTGCCCAGGAGCCCTCCGACCAACTCCTGCGTGTCGATCTGCGAGGTGATGGCGTTGGTGACTGCGGTGGAGACCGACTCCTGGACATCAGCATTGGCTGCGAGCGGGCCCACGGTCTCGAGATAGCGCGTGGTGTCGATCACGGTGCGATGGCCCCAGTGACCGATGAGGGCCACTGGCGTGACCAGCACGGCGATAATGAAGACCAGCAGGGCGGCGACAGAGCGCACCCCTACCTTGCGCTGCTTCGTGGGTGCCACTGCTGTGCTCATCGGTGTCCTATCCGCCCGTGTCGAGGTGTGTCGAGCCCGAGCCTAGGGCCCTGCTCCCCCTGATTTCCACGACCTCGTGATCTGCCCTGGGATAGATGACAGAAACGGCCTCCGCCCCGTGAGGGATGAAGGCCGTTTCCGAAGGGAAGGACTAGCGCTCGATTGCTCCTGAGATGAAGTCCTCGACAGCCTGCTTGGCCTGGCTGTCGTTGTACTGAACCGGCGGCGACTTCATGAAATAGCTGGACGCAGAGAGGATCGGGCCGCCAATGCCACGGTCCTTAGCGATCTTGGCTGCGCGCACCGCATCGATGATGACACCGGCGCTGTTCGGGGAGTCCCACACCTCGAGCTTGTACTCGAGGCTCAGCGGAACGTCGCCGAATGCGCGACCCTCGAGACGCACGAACGCCCACTTGCGATCGTCGAGCCACGCGATGTAATCGGACGGGCCGATGTGCACATTGCGATCACCGAGGTCATGTGAGAGTTGTGAAGTCACTGACTGGGTCTTGGAGATCTTCTTCGACTCGAGACGGTCACGCTCGAGCATGTTCTTGAAGTCCATGTTGCCACCGACATTGAGCTGGTACGTGCGATCGAGGATCACGCCGCGATCCTCGAATAGCTTCGCGAGGACGCGGTGCGTGATGGTGGCACCGACCTGGCTCTTGATGTCGTCGCCGACGATCGGCAGACCGGCGTCCTCGAACTTCTTTGCCCACTCGGGCGTGCCGGCGATGAAGACCGGGAGAGCGTTGACGAAGCCGCACCCGGCATCAATGGCGCACTGGGCGTAGAACTTGGCGGCCTCCTCAGAGCCCACGGGCAAGTAGCACACGACGATGTCGACCTGTGCGTCCTTAAGCGCCGCAACCACATCGACTGCCGGAGCATCGGACTCGGTGATGGTCTCGCGGTAGTACTTGCCGAGGCCATCGAGGGTTACGCCGCGCTGCACCGCGATGCCGGTCGTGGGCACGTCGCAGATCTTGATGGTGTTGTTCTCGGAGGCGTCGATAGCGTCGGCAAGATCGAGCCCGACCTTCTTGGCATCGACATCGAATGCGGCGACGAACTTCACGTCGCGCACGTGGTACTCGCCGAACTGCACATGCATGAGACCGGGAACTGCGGCTGACGGATCAGCATCCTTGTAGTACTCGACACCCTGAATGAGTGAGGATGCGCAGTTGCCTACGCCGACGATCGCTACGCGAACTGAGGCCATGGGGGAATGCCTTTCATGTGGGGATGGTGAATGCGCGGATGCGCGTGGGTGGTGCTGACTACTCGACACCGATCAGTTGATCGGCCGTGGGAAGTTCTTCATTCGCGCCGCTCTGCTCGAGGTGAATGAGCTCGGTGAGCCAGGCAACCTCGCGCTCGGTGCCGTCGAGTCCATGCTGCTGAAGTTGCAATGTGTAGGTGTCCATGCGCTCGCGCCCGAGGCGGATTGCATCGCGCATTGACTGCATGCGCTCCTCGAGCCGGGAACGGCGACCCTCGAGGATCCGCAGCCGCACGCGTGCCTCGGTCTTCGCGAAGAACGCCAGATGGGCGGCGAATCCTTCGTCCTCCCAGGCCTCAGGGCCCGGTTGGGCGACCCACTCGCCGAATGACTCACGCCCGGCAGGGGTCAGGGCATAGACGACCCGGGCGCGCTTGGCGGCCAGCGGCGGTGCGGCGGAGCCGAGTGCCGGAGTGGTGTCGACGTTCTCGATCAAGCCACGCTCCTGAAGGCGGCGCAAGGCGGGGTAGAGGGAGCCGAAGGACAGGGCCCGGAAGGTGCCGAGGACGGCGGTCAGGCGCTTGCGAAGTTCGTAGCCATGCAAGGGGCCGTCAGCGAGCATGCCGAGAACGGCGAACTCGAGGACATCTGCCCGGCGTGCCATGGATACCCCTTCAGATGCCTGTAAGTAAGAATGACGATATATCGAAAAAGTATAAATTCCAAAGTTCGCCGCACCGGGGCAGGCGACGTAAGGTGAATTCATGGCTGAGCCCAGGGGACGCACCGCACTGCGGGGCTCTATCCCCAAGGGGGCCCGAGGCACCGCACGCCCGAGGCCGGAGTTCGCCGAACCCGAGGTGGTGCGCGATCCCACGGCGCCCAGGCGAGTGGTTGATCACGTCCTGGCCCGCCAGCGGGCGCTGTATTCCCTGTTCAACGGCGGTGCCCTGAGCTCGGAGTTCTGCGATGCCGACCTGTACCTCCTGCGAGCAGCCAAGAATCATGGTGAACCGGCGCCCGGCCCCTGCCCCGTCTGCAAGAACCCGGAATTCGTGCACGTCACCTATGTCTACGGCGATGAGCTCGGTCCGTACTCGGGGCGCATTCGTGCAACCGACGAACTTGCTCCGATGGCCACGAAATTCGGTTCCTTCAACGTCTACGTGGTCGAGGTGTGCGGGCGATGCAACTGGAACTACCTCGTCACCACATACGTGCTCGGTGACGGCGTGCCGCGCAAGGCGCTGCCGACCCCGCGTGATCTCCTTGACTAGCTGACCTAGTCAGCCACTTCCCCATTGCCAGAAATACAGAGGATGCCCGTGAGCCAGCAGAAGCCGGCGAAGAAAAGCGCGAATCCGCGCACCGCCAGCGCAGCACCCAAGCGTCACTGGATCCGCAACACGATCCTCGTCGCCCTTGGCCTGATGGTCGTCGGCGTCCTGGGCTTCATCGCCCTTGTCTTCCTCACACCGGTACCGACACCCAATGAACTCGCGACCAGCCAGGCGACCATCGTCTACTGGAATGACGGAGAGACCGAGCTCGGCCGACTCGGTGACTCCACTCGACGAAGTGTGGCGCTGTCCGAGATCCCCGAGAGCACGCAGAAGGCAGTGCTGGCCGCAGAGGATCGCACCTTCTATGAGCACGGCGGCATCTCGCCGATGGGCCTCGGTCGTGCAGTTCTCAATAACCTCACGGGCGGTTCCACGCAGGGCGGATCCACGATCACGCAGCAGTACGCGAAGAACGCCTTCCTCACTCAAGAGCGCGCGATCTCGCGCAAGGTGAAGGAAGCCGTACTGGCCTTCAAGCTCGAGACGGTCGTGTCGAAGGACAAGATCCTCGAGGACTACCTCAACACCATCTACTTCGGCAGGGGCGCCTACGGAATCGATGCCGCAGCGCGTGCCTACTTCGGCGTGCCAGCAGCGCAGCTCACGCTCGCGCAGAGCGCGACTTTGGCCTCCATCATCAAGTCGCCGGGCGGACTCGCGCCGGAGGAGAACCTCTCGGGGCTAAAGGCACGCTGGAAGTACGTGCTCGACGGCATGGTGCAGCAGGGCTGGATCACCGAGGCCGAGGCGAGTGACGCGACCTTCCCCGAGATCGTCAAGGTGAAAGCAACCAACCGATTGGGCGGACAGACGGGTTACCTGCTCACTGCAGTCACTGATCAACTGCGCGCAATCGGATTCTCCGATGCAGAGATCCAGAGCGGCGGCCTGCGCATCACGTCGACATTCAGCCAGGTCGCCGAGAAGGCGGCAGTCAAGGCAGTGAAGAAGGCCGGACCGCAGTCCAATACCGACGGCCTGCGCATCGGCCTCGCGGCAGTGCAACCGGGCACTGGCGAGGTCGTCGCGATGTACGGCGGACGCGACTACATCGCTGACCAGATCAACAATGCCACCCAGCAGTTCGCGCAAGCCGGCTCGACGTTCAAGCCGTTCGCGCTTGCAGCCGCTGTCGATCAACAGGTCTCGCTGTACTCGAGCTACGACGGCGCATCGCCGCAGACAATCAAGGGCTACACGCTGACCAACTACGGCGACAAGTCCTACGGCTGGATCAGCCTGCTCACCGCGACCGAGCACAGCGTGAACACGGCCTACGTCAACCTCGAGGATCAAATCGGAGTCGACGCCGTTGCCGATGCGGCACTCCGCGCAGGCATCCCCGCGGAGACTCCGGGCATGAACCTCGACAATCTCGATCTCACCTTCGTCCTCGGCACAGCGTCACCCTCAGGCCTGAACGTCGCGAATGCCTACGCCACGTTCGCGGCGAGTGGCATTCGCGCAACCCCGACCGTCGTCAAGAAGGTCATGGGCAGCAATGGCGGAGTGCTGTACGAGTACTCCCCCGATCTCACCTCACAGTTCAACGCGGATACGGCGAACACCGTCTCCTACGCACTGTCAAAAGTCGTGACAAACGGAACCGCATTCGCGGCGCAGGCACTCGGACGCCCCGCAGCAGCGAAGACCGGCACCACTGACGGCAACAAGAGTGCCTGGTTCGCGGGCTATACCCCGCAGCTCGCCACCGCAGTGCTCATGGCAAAGGAGGTCGACGGAGTGCCGGTGTCGATGTCCGGCACGGGTGGTCTCGGCACTGTCACCGGCGGATCCTTCCCGGCAGCGATCTGGACGGCCTTCATGAAGGCCGCACTCGAGGGCATGCCGATCGCGGACTTCCCGGCACCCCCGACAGGTGTGCAGGTCGCCCAGAACTGCCCCGATGTCCTGCCCATGGACGGAAGCAGCATTCCCGCCGGCTGCCCGACTCCGAATTCGTATGACTTCGAGCCCTCGGCACTTCCTTCGGGGATCGCATCGGAGGAACCGCTTCCGGTGGACAGCGCACCTGCTGTGCCCGTCGATCCTGCGGCGACTCCCGAACCGGCCCCCACCGTGACAGAGCCGCCGGCACCGCCGGGCATCGACGGCGCACCTGCGCACTAGTGCGAGGTTCATGCACCGGCTCGGCCATGATGGTGCCGTGAGCCGTTCAGATTCGATGATCGTGCATCCCAGTGATGAGGATCCCGTCGCCATTGAGGGATCCGAGGCCCTGGGCGGCCCCATCGGCCGTTATGCACGCAACATCGGCTGGTGGTTGCCGGTGCGGGTCCTGATCATCATCACGGCGATGACCTATGCACTGGGGTACCTGCTCGACTTCTCGTGCCGGGCCACAGGTTGGGCGGCACCCGGACGCTATGAGCACCTCTGCTACTCCGATATTCCCCCGCTGTACTCGCTACGTGGATTCGCTGACGGTTACCTTCCGTATTTGCAGACCCCGGTGGGTGGTCAACCGCTGGAGTACCCGGTGCTCACCGGCATCTTCATGCAGATCTCGGCCATGGTCACCAACGTGGTCACCAACATCGTGACGTCAGTTGACTCTGCACGGACCTTCTTCGATGTGAACGTCACCCTGCTGTTCATTCCTCTGGTGATCACCGTGATCGCGACCGCGATGACCGTGCGCCGCAGGCCGTGGGACGCCCTGATGGTTGCCGCTGCACCGACGATGATCCTCGCTGCGACGATCAACTGGGATCTACTTCCGCTTGCCTTCAGCGGTGTCGCCTTCGTGCTCTGGTCGCGCAAGCATCAGTTCTCGGCCGGCCTCCTCCTCGGCCTCGCGATTGCCGCCAAGTTCTATCCACTCATCTTCCTCGCGGGCTTCCTGCTGCTGACGATTCGCACAGGCAAATGGAAGGCCTTCGGGCAGCTGATGCTGGGCACCGCGATCGCCTGGCTCGCAGTGAACATCCCGTTCATGATCGCCAACCTCGACGGCTGGTCGTACTTCTACCTCTTCAGCAAGGTACGTGGCGAGGACTTCGGCTCGCCCTGGTTCGCCATGACCCAGTGGGGTATTCACGGCGTTCCCGCCGACTACCTCAACACGGTTGCCACGGGCTCGTTCATCGTCCTCGCGGCGTCGATCGCGATCCTGGTTCTCGCAGCCAAGCGCAGGCCGCGACTGCCCCAAGTGCTCTTCCTGCTGATAGCGGCCTTCGTGCTCACCAACAAGGTGTACTCGCCGCAATACGTGCTCTGGCTCATCCCTCTCGCCGTGCTCGCCCGACCCAAGTGGCGCGACTTCCTCATCTGGCAGGTGGGTGAGCTGATCTACTTCGGGGCCATCTGGTGGTTCCTCGTGGGCTATGGAGTCAATGACGCCAAGGGACTGACGCCTCAGCTCTACGCCGCTGCGACTTTCATCCACATTGCGGCGACCATCTACTTCGCTGTGATGGTCATTCGCGACATCGTGCAACCCGAGCATGATCCGATTCGCACGGATGGCTTCGCGGATGACACCGATGATCCTGCCGGCGGCGTCTTCGACAAGGCTCCTGATGTCTTCGTGCTTGGCGGTTCTAGCTCAGCCCGGTGATCGCATCGAAGTGCGAAGTCGTAAATCGCACGTCGGCACGCAGCTGATCACCGACTGTCGGAATCACCGCACCGCGTGGCAGCCAGATCATCGATACCTGCGCATGTGGTGCCTCGGCGAACCAGCGCTGCTTGCCGTCGCAGGTGAAGGGCGACATTGCGCGACCCGCTGCATCAAGTGCGCCGGTGCCGGCAGTGACCACACGCTGCCGCACGGATGCTGCGGGAGATGGTGCAGTGAGACCGATGCCATGTGAAGTGCCGCCGGAGACAACCACCAGAGTTCCGTCGCGCGGACCCGTGCGCTGGCGATAGCCCACGTGGGTGCCATTCGGCAGCGGATGCACGGCAAGCACGGTGCCAGTGGCCTTGAGCGAACTGCGGTCAAGCCACAGTCGCGTGCCGATGCGCGGGCGAATGGTGAGCGTGGTGCACGCGCGCACGACGGAGCCGAGTTCAGCGTCGTCGAGATGCGATACCCATAAGGTTGCCGCCTCGGGCCCACCCAGGTGCTCAACTTCAGCCGCCCAACTTCCCGCCCAGCGCAACACCTCGCGCACGCGAGCTGTGCCTGACTCGACTCCTCGAGGGCTGATGTCGTCAGCCGGCTGAGCAATCGGGAGGTGGAGTGCGAGACCACGGAGCAGGATGCGGCCCTCGGTCAACGCGGAGCGCACGTGCGAGTCTGCGAGTGCTGCGAGAAGCTCGTCGGGGGTGAAGCCGAAGCGCTGCATCGAGGTGCGGCCTTCGAGAATCACGCGAACCGGGCCCGGGCCCTCGGCAAGTGCGAGCAGTGCCTCGGCTGAGGAGATCGTGCGAATGACGCGGTGACCGCGATCGGCGAGAAGGTGCCAGGCGTGCGCAGCTGCCGCATCGCGTACCTCGAAGGGCTGGAGCACCACGATCTCGCCCGAGAATGAATCGAGCATTTCGCCCAGTTCGAAGACCGTGCCGACCGCGAGCGTGCCGAGATCACGACGAGCCGCCTCATCGGCAAGCAGGCGTTGGCCGAGGCCATAGCCATTGCCCTTGATGACGGGAACCACGTCTCCCGCACCGGTCGCGGCAACGGCGTCGAACACGGATGACTGGTGCGCACGCCAGCGATCGGCGTCAATGCTCAGCGTGAACGACATCAAGTCTCCTAGCGACGTGACTGGTAGGCCTTGAAGGCGCGGGCCCACACCGGACGCAACGTGCGATCCCACTCTCCCACGTACTCCTGCGCGAATCCGCCGGTACCGACCTTGAACTGCACGAGCCCGTAGAGGTGATTTGCGGGATCAAGGGTGTCGGAAATCCCGCGAAGGTCGTAGATGCTGCAGCCAGCCGCATGGGCATCGCTGATCATTCGCCACTGCAGGGCGTTAGACGGGCGCACATCGCGATCGGCCGTGGTTGATGCGCCGTACGAGTACCAGGAGTGCTCGCCGACGATGACCATCAGCGTTGCTGCAGCCACGTGCCCATCGTGTCGTGCCATGTAGAGACGAAGTCGATCGGGATCAACACCGTTGAGCTCTGTCCACATGCGCTGGAAGTACGCCAGGCCGCGCGGGGTGAAGTGATCGCGATTCGCGGTCTCGACATACACCTCGTGGAAGGCCGCGAGATCGTCATAGTCACCGCGAGTGACTTCGACGCCGGCCTTCTCGGCCTTGCGGATGTTTCGACGCCACAACTGATTGAAGCCCGCGAAGACATCGTCGAGCGTGCGATTCGCAAGGTCGATCTGGAAGACGTAACGCGGCTGCACATCGCCGAAGCCCGCTCCGTCAGAGACTTCCTGCACCCAGTCGGTGGCGCGAAGTGCATCGACAGTCGCCGCCGCGGCAGCGGAATGCCAGTCGGCCGGGATCTCGCCAATGCGCCGCGGAACACCTGGCTCCCCTGCGTGCGCCATGACCTCTTTGACCGTGTCGGCCTGCCAACGGCGAATGGCGACGGGCGGACCCATCTTGATCTGGAATGCACCCTCGGCCTTGCAGTGGGCGATGAGCGGATCGAGCCACTCGCGTAGCGGCACGGTCGGCAGGCGCTCGCGCAGCCAGTCGATGTCCGGGCCTTCAGGCAGGTACGCAAGTGAGCGTGACTTGAGCTTGGGAATCGGTCGGTAGAGCACCAGCCCTGCACCGACGAGAGTCGAGCCCTGGAACCAGCCGATCGACTGCGGGCGCCAGCCCGACTTGACCTTTCCCCACTCCGGCAGCTGCAGAAATGAGACTGAAGGTCGTGTGGCGATCCAGGCGCGGTGCTGTTCTGCGCTGATGGCGCGCACGGTCAACGTCATGGGGCAACCGTGAGATCAACGACGACAGGTGCGTGATCGGAAGCGCCCTTGCCCTTGCGCTCCTCGCGATCGATCCAGCAATCGGTGATTGCTGCTTCGAAGAGCGCATTCGCGTAGACAAGATCGATGCGCATGCCCCATCCGCGACCGAATGCGGCCTGGCGGTAATCCCAGAAGGTGTACGGCTCACCCTTGAGTGCACGAGGCATGTGATCGACGAGACCGATGGACTGCAGGTTGGTCAGTGCCGTGCGCTCTGCTGGGGTGACGTGCGTGGAGTTCTCGAACTTCGCGATGTCCCAGACATCGGCATCAGTCGGTGCGACATTGAAGTCGCCGATGATCGCGAGCGGAAGTGCGGGTGACGCCTTCATCTCTGCATCGACGGTGGCCTGCAGTGCTGCGAACCACTCGAGCTTGTAGGCGTAGTGATCGTGGTCGGGTTCGCGACCGTTAGGGACGTAGACGCTCCACACGCGCACGCCATTGCAGGTGGCGCCGATCGCACGCGGTTCGAGTGCGCCTTCGTACTCAGGTTGACCGATGAGGCCGGTCGTGACGTCGGCAAGTCCGACCTTGCTCAGCAAGGCAACGCCATTCCAGCGACCGGTGCCCCAGGTGGCGACCTCGTAGCCGAGGGCCTGGATCTCCATCAGGGGGAAGGCGGCGTCAGTGCACTTGAGCTCCTGCAGGGCCAGCACATCGGGCTGATGAAGTTCGAGCCACGCGAGCACGCGCTCGAGACGGGCGCCAATCGAGTTGACGTTCCAGGTGGCGATCCGCACGTGACCAGACTATCGGCGGAGCGATACGCGTCAGGCGACCGCGAGGCCGACCTCGGCGCACGCCTCGATCATCCGCTGGTCGCGGGTGACGACGAGATCAGCGCGCATGATGAGTGCGGTGGCGACATGAATGGCATCGAGGGTGCCGAGTTGCCGGCCGGGGATCTCCGCCGCCACCTGCAGGGTGAAGTCGTCGATGGCGACAAGGTCGACGTCCTCGAGCACCTTGGCGACGGCTTCGTCGAGATCCTCCTGAGCGGCCTCGGGAGGTAAGTTCCGATCGATGCCGCGAGTGACCTCGACTAAGGCCAGTTTGGAACTGAGCAAGAAATCGCCGCCGAGGGTCAATCGCTCGAGTTCGCGGCTGCAGGTTTCGCTGTCAGGCTCTTCGCGATAACGCTTGAGCAGAACGCTCGAGTCGCAGTAGATGCGCCGATTCATCGATCCCCGCGCATCTCGCGGATCATCTCGGTGCTGTCCATGCTCCCTGGGGGCGGAGTGAAGCGCTCGGAGCGTGGGATGTGCCGATAAGGCCGTTTCGCCGGGGTCACGAGGTGGCGAACCTCCGGTGGGTAATGGCGTAGCTTGAAGTCGCGGACGTAGAGCTCGATTGCCTCACGAATTGCCTGCTGTTGGGATTTACCCAGTTCGGAAGCCACCTGCCGAAGCTGCTCGGCAAGCTCCTCGCTCATGCGCACGTTGACAGCCATGTCATAACGGTACCGCTATCGGTACCACACAGTCGAGAGTGTCGTCATCCCCGCACCCTGAAGCCTCGGGCTTCAACGGGACAGGCCCGGACCCTGGCCTGGGGATACAGGTACGAGGTGTGGACAAGCGGATTTCCCCTGCCCCCACTGGGGCGGGTAACGTTGCCACCCTGCCAACTGGCCCGAGTGGGTTTCGGTCCGACCGGCAGAACGCAGAAACCCTCCTGTCACGGAAATGCCGTGACCGATTTAGTCCGAAGGAGGTGGGTTGTCTATGCGTCACTACGAAGTCCTGATCATCCTTGATCCTGATCTCGAAGAGAAGACCGTTGCCCCCAGCCTTGAGGCGTTCTTGAACGTCGTCAAGAAGGATGGCGGAACTGTCAACAAGGTCGATGTCTGGGGCAAGCGCCGTCTTGCTTACGAGATCAACCACAAGTCCGAGGGCATCTACGCACTCCTCGACATGCTCGCCACCAAGGAAGCAGTCGCAGAGCTCGATCGCCAGCTCGGCCTTAACGAGGCAGTCATGCGCACGAAGGTCACCCTGGCAGGCAAGAACTAATGGCCGCCGGCGACATTGCAGTGACGGTTGTTGGCAATCTGACCAACGATCCGGAGTTGCGCTTCACCCCCAGCGGTGCAGCGGTCGCCTCGTTCACCGTCGCTTCAAGCTCACGCGTCCTCGATAAGACGACGAATGAGTGGAAGGACGGCGAGACGGTCTTCATGCGCTGCAGCGTGTGGCGTCAGTACGCCGAGAATGTTGCCGAGTCGCTCACCAAGGGCACTCGCGTCATCGTTTCCGGTCGGCTGAAGCAGCGCTCGTACGAGACTCGCGAGGGCGAGAAGCGCCAGGTGATGGAGCTCGAGGTCGACGATGTCGGCCCCGCACTTCGTTACGCGACCGCCAAGGTCACGCGCACTCAGAGCCAGGGCGGCGGCTTCGGCGGCGGCAATGGCGGCGGTGGCGGAGCGTCAGCACCGGCCGATGATCCGTGGGCCTCAAGCCCCGGCGCCGGCTTCGACGAGCCCCCCTTCTAACCCACTCTTTTCACAGACATCAGGAGAAATCAGATGGCACCCCGAGAGAACAGCAAGCGTGGGCCCAAGCCCACGGACAAGATGCCGAACCCGCGCGCATGCCCCTTCTGCCGCGAGAAGTCCAAGAACCCCGATGCCAAGGGCATCGACTACAAGGACGTCAACCTGCTCCGCAAGTTCATCTCCGACCGCGGGAAGATCCGCGCACGTCGCGTGACGGGCAACTGCACCCAGCATCAGCGCGATGTTGCGATGGCAGTGAAGAACGCCCGTGAGATGGCCCTGCTTCCCTACACCTCGACCGCACGCTAAGGAGTCTGACTAATGAAGCTGATTCTGACTCAGGAAGTTTCCGGTCTCGGTATCGCAGGTGACGTCGTCACGGTGAAGGACGGCTACGCCCGTAACTTCCTCATGCCGCGTGGCTTCGCCACCCCGTGGACCAAGGGCGGCGAGAAGCAGGTCGTCCAGATCAAGCGCGCCCGCAAGGTTCGCGAGATCCGCGATCTCGATCACGCTCAGGAAGTGAAGGCCCAGCTCGAAGGCCTGACCATCAAGCTCCCGGCCAAGGCCGGCGACGCAGGTCGACTCTTCGGCTCGGTCACCAGCGCCGATGTCGCCGCAGCCGTGAAGGCTGCCGGTGGCCCGGTGCTCGACAAGCGCAAGATCGAGATCACCAAGGCAATCAAGAGCGTCGGCAAGCACTCTGCAGTCGTGCAGATTCACGCCGGTGTCGTTGCCTCGGTCAAGTTCGAGGTTGTCGCCGCTTAATTGCAAAGACATTCACTCTGTTGGGACGCACTCGTTAGAGTGCGTCCCAACGAGTTTCTGAGGAGGAAACATGGGCTTCGGCGAAGCGATCAAGACCAATTTCAGCAAGTACGCGACCTTCAACGGTCGCGCGAGCCGCTCCGAATTCTGGTGGTGGGTTCTGTTCATCAACATCGTGTCCGCGGTGCTGATGGTTATCGAGAATTCCACTGGTCTCAAGGTCGGAGCATCCACGACCGACTTCATCGTCAACGGTCAGGTCGTGCCGTTCGTGAACACCGGTTTCGGCGTGCTGTCGACCATCTGGGCGCTGGCCGTGCTGCTCCCGACACTCGCGGTCGCGATTCGCCGGCTTCACGATGCCGATCACTCCGGCTGGTGGGTGCTGTGGGGCGGCTTGCTCAGCATCATCTGCTGTGTCGGAGCAATCATCCTGTTCATCTTCTACGTGACCGGCTCCAAGCCCGCCAACCGCTGGGGTCCGCCTGCCGGCACTGCGTAACACGAGATACGACAGTGAGGTCCAGGGCAGCTGCCCTGGACCTCACTGCTGTCTTAGGTGACCATGAAGGCATCGATCGGCTGGCTTCAGCTGCTCCTGCTGGTTCCTTGCGCCAACATCGTCCTGCTGATCTTCTGGATCCTCGCGGGCACCGAGGGCGATAACGTCTACGGCCCGAAGCCGACTAACGCGTAAGCGCTACTTCGCCGCTTCGATTCGAGCGGGCAGCTCGCGGACAAGTCCGTCGACTGCCCGCTCGATCATGTCGAGCACTAGGTCGAAGCCTTCTGAGCCGCCGTAGTAAGGATCCGGAACGTCGAGTTCGGGATCGGGCTCGGTGATGTCAGCAAGCGCCGGGTCGAAGGAGCGCAGCATGCGCAGCTCGCTGTGCGCATCGGTCTTCTCCATCAGCGTCTGCAGATTCGCGTAGTTGCTCGTGTCCATCGCCAGCACGAGATCGATCTGCTCGAACCAGTCATGGGTGATCTGCCGCGCGGTATGGCTGATGTCGTATCCGTGACGAGTCAGCGTCTCTACGCTGCGCGGGTCGGCGTCATGACCGATATGCCAGTCACCTGTGCCGGCGGAGTCCACCTCGACCAGATCTGCGAGGCCGGCCTTTTCCACCCTGTCCACGAGTACGACCTCGCCGATGGGGGAGCGACAGATATTGCCCAGGCAGACGACGGTAATCCGATAGGTCATGCGGCGAGAATACGGGGAAGTATTTTTCCTCCACAGCCTGTGGGCGGTAATCCCTCACGGCTAGGGCCCCATGTGGACAAAAGGGGCAGGTCGTCCCCAGGGTGTCCCCAGGCTCGCCCCCAGAATCTGGGCGGATTCCCCATATTGTCCACAGGTTTGTCCACAGGACACATGGACACTGGGTGCGGTGGTCCCTAGGTTCGTCATACCCCCAGGAGACACTGAGTGGGTCATGGGCAATCACGAGCGGGAGGGGCAGTCATGAGCGTGGCCGAACTCCACCCCGGTGAACGCGAGCCGTACGACCGCGAACCCGGCCCCGATCGCACTCCCCCCAATGACATCGCTGCCGAGCAGTCGGTTATCGGCGCCATGCTCCTGTCCAAGGATGCCATTGCCGATGTCGTCGAGCTCGTGCGCGAGGGTGACTTCTACCGGCCCAACCACCAGATCATCTACGGCACGATCCTCGACCTCTACGGCAAGGGTGAGCCGGCTGATGCCGTGACAGTTGCTGCAGAGCTCGGTCGCATCGGTGAGCTCTCGCGTATCGGCGGTGCCAACTACCTTCACACCCTCGTCTCGATGGTGCCCACAGCCGCGAACGCGAACTACTACGGCCGCATCGTGCGCGAGCAGGCGATCCTTCGTCGTCTTGTCGAGGCCGGCACGCGCATTGTCAGCATGGGTTACGGCGGCCAGGGCGATGTCGACGAAATGGTCGACCGCGCGCAGGCCGAGGTCTACGACGTCACTGATCGGCGCACTGCCGAGGATTACGTCCCGCTGCGCGACATCATGGGCGATGCGCTCAATGAGATCGAGGCGATCTCCAATCGCGGTGGCGAGATGGTCGGCGTTCCCACCGGTTTCACTGATCTCGATCAGCTCACCAATGGCTTGCATCCCGGCCAGCTGATCATTCTTGCTGCGCGTCCCGCGATAGGAAAGTCCACCCTAGGTGTGGATATTGCACGAACCGCATCGATCAAGCACGGTTTGACCAGCGTCATCTTCTCCCTGGAAATGAGCCGCAACGAGATCGTCATGCGTCTGCTCTCTGCCGAGGCGCAGGTTCCGCTGCATCACATGCGCGCTGGCACGATGAGCGATGCCGACTGGGCGAAGCTCGCGAACAAGATGGGCGTTGTCAGCGAGGCACCGCTGTTCATTGATGACTCGCCGAATATGACCCTGATGGAAATTCGCGCGAAGTGCCGCCGCTTGAAGCAGCGTCACGATCTTCGCCTTGTTGTCGTGGATTACCTGCAGCTGATGACTTCCGGCAAGAAGGTCGAGAGCCGTCAGCAGGAAGTCTCCGAGTTCTCGCGTTCGCTCAAGCTACTTGCCAAGGAGCTCGAAGTTCCGGTCATCGCAATCTCCCAGCTCAACCGTGGCCCCGAGCAGCGCACCGACAAGCGCCCCATGCTCTCCGACCTTCGAGAGTCCGGTTCACTCGAGCAAGACGCCGACATGGTCGTGCTGCTGCACCGCGAGGATGCCTATGAGCGTGAATCACCGCGTGCCGGCGAAGCAGACTTCATCGTGGCCAAGCACCGTAATGGCCCCACGGCAACGGTGACCGTTGCCTTCCAGGGCCATTACTCGCGCTTCGTGGATATGGCGCAGATCTAAGAGAACTGCGGAAACATGCGGCAGTCGAGCTAGTTCGAGCTGCCCGCTCCGACCAATTCCTTCTCCTGCGCTGCTGGAGTTGTGGTCACCACCGATCGACGTGACTCTCGCTTCGTGAAATATCCGCGGGGGATCCAGCCACGTGCCGTGAGAAGCAGAACGATGACGAGAGTTACCGAGCCGATCAGCATGAGGGAGGCTGGCACCAGGGCATCGGTCCCGGCCATCACGTAGTGAGCGGTAGCAAGCGGCCAGGCGGCGTAAGCGATGAGGTGCGTGCGGTTGAACCATGTCGCACCCGACTTGCCCATGCGAGCACGAACGCGTGCGATGAGCTGCACCGGCACCATGAGGTAGGCGGCGATGATCCCGGCCGCGAGCGCCAGGGGCTTCCACGATGCCGTGAATGGAATGAGTGCATTTGCCCAGGTGAAGTGAAGCGTGGGATCGAGAATCACGGTCACGAGGTGAATCGCGAGCGTCACAAGCGCGAGTGAACCGAGGTACTTATGCATGTTCATCAGTCGAACAGGCGAACCGGCGGGCAGGATACGCGTGCGCAGTAGCAGGCCCCACATGATCGTTGCTGACAGCAAGGTCCATGCGGTGATGCCGCTGGCCCGCATCGCGAACCACATCCAAGGAAGATTGGACGACATCACGAGCCCTTCGTGGTGGCCTGGGGCGCATTGACGGTGCGCTGCGGCGCGGTGACAGACGGCTGCGACTTAGTGCGCTGCGAGCCCGAATACTTCGAGGCCTTGCCGCCCAACTTCGCCTTGTAACTGGCCACCTGGGCGTCGTAACTGGCCTGGGTGCCCGCTGCAGCGTTGGTGCTCGAGGAGGTGCCCGAGACTGACGTTCCTGTGGCCGGGCTAGCGGAGGCGACCTGAGCGGTCTGGAAGGCGAGCAGGCCGGCGATGCCAGCCATGGCCCCCACGGCCAGGGCGGAGGAAACCACCTTGTCCTTGGTCGACGGGCCGCGTCCATTCCCCTTGGCTCTGCGTGCTGCGCTCATCATCTCTCCCTCGTGCTGGCCACCGTGCGTGACCTGATTTCCTGTTACGTCAGTTATAGGTCGGGAGCCATTCGACTAAACCCCAGGAATGGATAAGCGCAGGTAAGGGAATCGGTCTGAGTCAGGGCGGATATCCTCACGAGAAGTCCGATTCCATGAGGGGAACCACCGTGCAGACCGTCGATCAGAGCCTTGACCAGCTGGTCGAACGCGCTCGCTCTCTCGCGACCCCCGGCACTCGGACGATCCTCGGAATCACGGGCTCACCTGGAGCCGGTAAGTCGACTGTGGCCGAGGCCCTGCTGGCCGGCCTGGGCGATCTCGCCGTTCTCGTACCGATGGACGGCTACCACCTCGCGAATGAGGTGCTGCTCGATCTCGGCCGCCGCGACCGCAAGGGCGCACCCGATACCTTCGATGCTGCCGGCTACGTCGCACTGCTCGAGCGCCTCCGCAATCAACGCGATGAGGTGGTCTACGCACCGCGTTTCCTGCGTGAGATCGAGGAGCCCATTGCCAATTCGATCGCCGTGCACCGCTCAACGCCACTGATCATCACGGAGGGCAATTACCTGCTCGTCGACGATGGTGATTTCGCTCGCGTGCGCCCGCTCATCGACGAGGCCTGGTTCCTGGTGCCCGACGATGCGGTGCGACAGGAGCGTCTCATCGCGCGGCATATGTCGTACGGCAAGGACCCTGAAGCGGCGCGCGCCTGGGCGCTGGGCACTGATGAAGTGAATGCTCGCCTTGTTGCTGCGACGGCCACTCACGCCGATCACGTCATTCGCGTGATCTGATCCGGGCCTTTGGTCCCGAGCGACTCAGGTCTTTCAGGTGACCGACTCGCAGTAGTTCGCGGCGGAGAATTGGGCAAGCAGATCACTGCTTCCCCGGGAGGACCAATGTCGCACTACAGAATGCCGATCCTGGAAGAGACGGGCTACGCCGTTCTCGATTCCCATGGCCGCGTCATGGATCAGGCCGAGTGGATGACGTTGGAGTACGTTGACTGGAAATCCTCGGGCGACACGCGCTTCGCTCCGATTGCGAGCGCACAGGGCCAGATCGAATGCAATGGCTTCTGGCACGCGAAGCCGCCGAAGGCGGATAAGGACGGTGTCTGGATTCCTTCGCAGGTAGATCGTGCGCCGACTCTCGTGGAGCGTGCTCGAGAGGCGAGTGCGAATATCGGCCGCTGCCGCGTAATCGAGCTGCAGCCCAATAGCTATGCCGATGCCCTCTACAACTCGCATCTTGATGACAACAATCGCCTCAACCCCGAGGGAGAGGGATGGGTCGTGCGCTGCTTCATGCAGCTCTCGGACAACCCCGACTCGTACATGATCTTGCGCGAGGACATCGATGATCCGAGTACCGAGACGCGCATTGCGCTACCGGCAGGCGCTCAGTTGATCGTCGACTCCGAGCGCATGTGGCACTCGGTGTGGCACCAGGGAGTCGATCCACGGTACTGCCTGATCACGTCGTACGAGTCAGGGCCGGAACTCGAGAAGTGGTTGTGGGAGCTCAACCCGGTCAACCGCGTCGAGTCGGCACCCATTGATGACGAGTACGCAGCGGCTTCGGAGGTAGAGGCCCAGACGCGGCGATCGGGCCGCACCGAGTTTTACGGATACGACCCGACCGACGTGCGCTCTGAGGCCTAGCTGGGGTTGACGGTGATCGTCACCTTCTTGATCTTCTTGCCGCCATTCTCGACCGCATCGTCGTAGACCTTGACGATGGCGGTACCCGGGGCGATGGCGCGGAAGCCCACGACGGTGCTGTTGTCGGCGGGAAGAATCTCGACGACCGCGGGATCACTCGAGATGGCCGTGAAGTTCCCGTTCTTGGCGTACTCGTAGGCAGGGAACACGGCGATCTGGCGCGGGATCATCTCGATGGTCTTCGTCTTCTTCTTGACCATGATTGGGGCCCAGGTCGCGGGATCGTCGCCGACGATGGGCGCAGCCGAACTGCTCGCGATGGCCGAGGCCGCGGGGGAGGCAGCCGTGGAAGCCTCCGAGCTGCTGGAGCCCCCGCCACAGGCGGCGAGCGTGGCCGTGGCGAGCAGCGCAACGGCAGATGCTGAGATGAGCTTGGCAGGTGTACGCATTCGGGACTCCTCAGGTCAGCCGCAGGTAATGCGGCACTAGTCGAATGGTCCCCTGTTCACGGGTTAAGCCGTGCGACGACACGCAGGCTTTACCCACGTCGAACCTCAATGGGTCAAGAAGAGCTCGACCACGAGGACGAGCAGGCCGAGGAGTGCGTAGCCGCAGCCGAAGACCACTTGCCTGCCGACAGGAAGCTGAGCGCGTCGCCCGGCGTAGAAGCCCCACCAGAAAAGCGAGATGAACAGCGCAATCAGGATCACCCAGGTCGTGAAGCCCGCGTCCCAGCCGAACAATGTTGCAATAAGGGCGAAGATCACCGGACCGATGCAGGGATAGAGGTACTGCATGTTCACGATGAATACGTGACGCCTGTCGTGCTTGGTCAGCCGACGATGGAAGCGAATCTGTAGATCAAGGGCTTCGGAGAACGCGTGGGCCATTGCCAGCGCGAAAAGTGGAGCGACCAGCACTGCTGTCACCCGGCGGAACATGTACCAGGTCATCTCACCAGTGCCTTCATTGAAGACAGTGAGGGCAGTGACCATGATGATCGTCGCGTAGATGGCGGCGCGAGGATCAACGCGAATCGGGCCGATGCGCAGGCGTGGATCCTCGTGCGGTGAGTCGAAGTCGTCAGACATGTGCGCTGTACTCCCGAATCACGGCGTCGCTCAGAGGCGGCCAGTTCTCCATCGCCCAGGGCCCGAAGTCAGTGTCGGAGAGACTCACGCAGGCGAGATCGTGTGCGGGATCGACCCACAGGAATGAGCCTGACTGCCCGAAGTGGCCGAAGGTGTGCGCGGAATTGAGGGTGCCAGTCCAGTGCGGATCCTTGCCGTCACGAATCTCGAAGCCCAGACCCCAGTCGTTGGGAGTCTGGCGTCCATACGAGGGCAGGATGCCGGCAACTCCGGGGAACTGCACCGTGGTGGCCTCGTCGAGAAGTGCGGGATCCAGCACCTGCGGATCAAGGAGCTCGCGGGCAAGAAGCGCGAGGTCGTCGACAGTGCCGGTCATGTCCTTGGCCGGGGAACCGTTCAACACCGTATTGCGCATTCCGAGGGGCGTCAGGATGCGCTCATGCACACGCCGGGCGAGGGGAACCCCGGTGCGCTGCTCGAAGAACTCGCCGGCAGTCTCGATGCCGCGGTTCGAGTAGATGCGTCGGGTCCCGGCCGCTGCCAACTGGCGGTCATCATCGAAGTTCAGCCCGGAGGAGTGCGCCAGCAGATGCCGCAGGGTCGACCCTTCAGGACCGGCAGGCTCATCGAGATCGAGCTCGCCCGCGTGAACCGCATCGAGGATGCCCAGGACGGCGATCGGCTTGGTCACGGAGGCGAATCGGCGCACGACATCGGAGCCGCTCGAGGATGCACGAGTGCCCTCGGGGCCGATCACCGCGACTGCTGCCTGCACCGGCCAGGTGCCCACGATGGCGTCGAGATTCACGTCTCGACGATATCGCGAGCGTCGGCACACGAGAGTGGGCGGATCTTGATTGGATGGGAGCAACAGGAATGAGGAGAGATGACCACCATCGATCGTGCACGGCTTGCCGCGCTTCTCGACGAAGAACGCACCCTGCACTACGAGCGCACCCCGGAGTCCCGCGCGGCATTCGAGAAGGCTGATCACCTGCTCGGTGGTGTTCCGATGACCTGGATGAACAAGTGGTCAGGTGGCTATCCGCTGTACCTGGCGACAGCGCACGGCAATCGCATCACCGACATCGATGGGCACGAGTATGTCGACTTCGCCCTAGGTGACACGGCAGCGATGGCCGGCCATTCCCCTTCGCCGACGATCGCCGCGGTCACCGAGCGAATCGCCGTCGAGGGCGGCATCACGACGATGATGCCGAGCCTGGATGCCGAGTGGGTCGGGGCCGAGCTCACGCGTCGCTTCGGCCTGCCGCTGTGGTCACTGAGCTTGACGGCAACTGATGCGAATCGCTGGGCTCTGCGCCTGGCCCGCATGGTGACCGGCCGACCGATCGTCGCGGCTTTCTCCTACTGCTATCACGGTTCGGTCGACGAGACCTTTGTCATCACCGGCCCGAACGGTACGACCGCACCTCGCGGCGGCAATGTCGGCCCTGCCGTGCCCGTGAGCCAGACATCGCGCGTGATGGAGTTCAACGACCTCGCATCTGTTGAACGAGCCCTCGCACCGCGTGATGTCGCGGTGCTGATCATGGAACCTGCACTGACAAATATCGGCATTGTCCTTCCCGAACCGGGATTCCTCGAGGGCGTGAGGCGACTGTGCGATGAGCACGGCACCTTGCTGCTCATCGACGAGACGCACACGATCTCGGAAGGCCCCGGCGGCTGCACGGCGGCGTGGGGCCTTCGCCCCGACATCTTCGTGATCGGCAAGAGCATCGGCGGCGGGATTCCCTGCGGCGCCTACGGCATCTCGCATGACGTTGCTGCGCGCATACGCGCGAATGAGGAGGCTGATCTCGTCGATGTCGGAGGTGTCGGAGGGACTCTCGCCGGGAACGTGCTGTCGACCGCAGCCATCCGCGCGACCCTGGGCGAGGTGCTGACCGAGTCGGCATTCGCGCACATGATCACCTTGGCCACGCGATACAGAGAGGGTGTCGAGGCGACACTTGTTGAATTCGACATGCCGTGGACCATCGCGCAGCTCGGAGCACGTGCCGAATATCGCTTCACGCGGCCCGCACCGCGCACGGGCACTGAGTCAGCGGCTGCGCATGATGATGACCTCGAGGAGTACCTGCATCTATTCATGTCCAATCGCGGGGTGCTGATGACACCGTTCCACAACATGGCACTGATGTGCCCGGCAACGACCTCTGCCGATGTCGACCTGCATACGGTGCTCTTCCGCTCTGCGGTGGAAAGACTCGTGGCGTAGATCGCGCATGCGAGAGGGGGGCGGTCAGTGACCGCCCCCCTCTCGTGTTCCGCGACTAGTTGGTGACGAGCACCGGGCCTGCGGTGGTGACTTTCTTGGCACCGAGCGGCTTGCACGTGCCGTCAAGGCTGCACACCTGCGAGTACGAGGCGTTGAGCTTGACGCTGCGTGCCGCTCCACTGTCGGTGTAGACCACCTGGAACTTCTTGCCGGCCTTGGTGAAGTTGCACGTCACATTCGTGCCCTTGGTGGGGCAGCCATTGAACGTTGCGCCGACGATCCACTTCTGCAGGGTCTGGTATGCCACTGCGCCGGGAGTATTGGTGTACATCTGGATGCCCCAGAGATCGTTGTACGGCTCCCAGCGGTACCAGTACACGCGGCTGATGTTCAAGCGCAGTGCATCGAGGTAGGTGCGCGCGACCCAGTCAGCGGCCTCGGTGCCCTCGAGATCCACATCGGGGTTCTGGGGACCGGGGCCCTTGAGTCCGAAGTTGTTCTCGGTATCCCACAGCGGCTTCTTCGGAGCGCCGGCTGCATTGAGCGCGGCCTCCCACATCTTCGCCAGGGCGGCGCGATCCACGGGGGTACCAAGGCTCGCGGGGTACGTGTGAGCTGCCCAGACATCGACGGGCCAGCCGTAGGACTTCAGGGCGGCGAGGTACTTCGGGTAGAACTTCTGGAACGGGCCACCAAGACGGGTGCCGGTGCTCGGTGCCACGACAGTCGCATTCGGATCAATGCGCTTGATGATGTCGTACGCGTGCTTGGTGAGATCGGCCATGTCCTGGGCGCTGCCGGTGGAGAAGGTGGCGAGATTCGCCTCATTCCACGGCTGGTACGCGGTGATCTTGCCCTTGTAGCGAGTGGCCACCTGAGCGACCCAGTTGTCCCACCACCCGATGTCGCGCGGCATGCCGGCAGCACCTGGCTGCGGCAGTGCCGTCGGCGAGGGATCGTCGGTAGCCCACGCGGGGGTACCGGCGAGCACCATCAGGATGTCGTTGACTCCGTGCGACTTCGCCGTGGCCACGGCGGTGTCGAGGGCTGTCCAGTCGAAGACACCCTGAGTGCGCTCGATATTGGCCCACGACGTGCGGTTGTCCCACAGGCGAAGGGTGCCGAAGCCAATATTCGGCCATTCGCCGAACTCGGCGTTGTAGACGTGCATGCCGAAGAGGCTGTCCTTGATGACAGTGCCCTTCGGGGTCTGGGGAGCGGCCTGCGCCGGTGAGGCGAGGCCAATGCCGGTGAGGAGGGTCGCCGAGGCGGCGATCAGGGCAAGTGCTCGAAGTGGGGTGCGAAATGACATGTGCTCATCGTGCCATCACTTCGTGAAGGCTATTGCCACCAGGGTGATGTCGTCACGAGTCCATTCGGTGGCTTGTTCGCGCATTGCGGCGAGTGCGCGCTCGAGGGTCTCCGAGGGTTCCGCGCGGATCTCGGCGGGGATCGCGAGGAGCGCGACGAGGAGATCATCGGCCTCGAGAGATCGTCCGTCGATCGTGGTGCCTTCGATGAGTCCGTCGGTGAAGGCGAACAGTGCGTCTCCGTCGCGAGTGTCGGTCTGCATGCACGACCAGGTGGCCTCGAGTGCTGACAGCAGGGGCCCCGTGGGCTCGAGCGCCGTCGTGATGCCATCGCGTCCGATCAGGAGTGCCGGATGATGACCGGCGTTGGCCCAGCGCAGCTCACCAGACACCGCATTGATCTCGATGACGATGGCCGTGACGAATGTTCGTGAGTCCTGCATTGCCTGATGAGCCAGCCGGAGAGCCGCATCAGGCTGGGCACCGGAGGCGAGGGCTGCACGCAGTAGCGTGCGCACCTGCATCGCCGTGATGCCTGCCGAGGCGCCGTGCCCCGCGACGTCGCCGATGACGACGGCAATGCGATCGGCAGAGCAGCTCACGACATCCCACCAGTCGCCCGCGATGACACCCTCGGCAGAGGACATGCGCCCGCTGAGTCGCACGCCCTCGGGGAGCTCGATCGGAGCCGGGATCATGGCCGAGCGAAGGGAACTCGCCACGGGGGCATCCTGAGCGAGCCCGGAACGTGCCTCGCGTGCCTCATCGATCTCGCGCACGAGTCCGCGGCGAAGTGCCTCGGCGTCCAGTGCCACGGACACGAGCTCGGGAGGCCCGGTGGCAGCGATCGGATGGAGGTGCCCGGGCTCATCGGCCGCTTGCTGGAGATCGCCGCGGATCCGGCTGAGGGGAATGAGTACCCAGCGTCGAAGGCCCAGGTAGTACGCGAGCAGAAGGGCGAGTACCAGGAGACCGGAGAGCAGCAGCATCACTCCCAGTACGCGGAGGAAGTCGACCAGGGTGTCGCCTGCGTTCAGCCGTCGGTCGTCGACGGCATCCTGCAGGTTCTGGGTGGCCTGGGTCATGGCGGCATAGGTCGACCACGCAGCCTTCGAGTCAGTAACGGTGCGCGCCTTGGCCGGGTCGCCTGAGTCCATGGCCGCGAGCACCGGGGATCCATCGGCCGCCTTCCACGCGGCCTGCGCCGCGCGGGACTTCTCGACCAGCGGGCGAATCTCCGGCGCGGCATCGAGCTTCACCTCGATCTGGTCGAGCAGTACCTCGGCACGGTTGACCTGACGTTCGTAGTCCTTGCGGCTTGCCGGCCGATCCAGCAGGACGTAATCCGAGAGTGATGCCGACGCGCTGACCTGAGCGAGAACGAGCGCTTCGACGGCATCGGCAGCAGGAGTGATGCGATTGCGAATTGCGCTGCTGGTGGCGTACGTGGCAGTGAACTGGCTGAGGACAATCGCAGTCGCGATCACGACACCGAGTGCTCCGAGAAGTGCCGCGATAATTGCGCGTCGTCTCAGGCTCACGCGATCACCGTAGCGTCAGGGGGTCGTGATCGACGCCGACGCGGCCTTCGCAATGGCCTCCAGCATGCCGGGTTCCAGGAGCATCGAGCCCTCGAGACTGAGATGGGTCTCGTCCTGGTAGAACACGACGCCGTCCTTCGCCGTGGCGCACGTGGTTCCATCGCACACGTACGGAAGCGCATCGAAGATCACCGTGCCCGGGTACTTCGCTGCTACGGCAGACTCGGCGTCCAGCGCGGGCTTGCGGTTGGCAATCGCGTCGGCCTGGTCGATCGTGTAGGCCTTGGAGCCGAAGGCCTGGGCAAAGATCGAGTGCTGGTCGACGAACTCGGGGAACTCGGGTACTGCTCCGACGATCACGACACCGATGCCGGCTGCGCGCAGGGGACCGACGACATCATCGATTCCCTGCTTCCACAGCTTCGCCGCCTCGGCAGTCGAGTTCGCCATTCCGCCGTTCTTCGTCGCGGCAGTGCGCCACTTGAGCTCGGGATGCACGTAGCCGGCCGAGCGATTCGCGATGACGACAACGGCGGGCTTGGTGTCGAGCGCGAATTTCAATGCCGACTTCTGCCACGCGCGGCACGGGCGATCATGGGTGCCGCTGGATTCGCGGCCGAGGAAGGGGCATCCGGTGTTACTGGAGACGATGGTCGCGTAACCGAGCTTCTCGTCAGCGGCGATGACTGAGTCGGCGATGGCGTACGCCTGCGAGTCACCGAGCATGAGCACTGTCCGCGAGCCGGTGCCGAACTTGCACGTGGCGGGTGAGATATCGGTATTCACGCAGCCTCGTGCGACGGCCGCATGTTGATTGCGCAGATCATTCGTCGTCGTATCAGTGGTAACGGCCTCTCCATCGCTGACTGAGGAGCTCGGCGCCACCACCGGTGCGCCATCGCCGGTGGCGACGCTCGCCGTGACAGGAGTCGCGCCCCAGTGCTGATTGGCGCCTACGAGCAGGCCGATGCACAGGGCGATCGGCAGGCCGCTTGTCGCGATGATCACGAGTGCGCTGCGAACGCGAGTGCGCGGGCGAAGCTTTCTCATCGGCTGCTCGAGGAAGTAATAGGACAGCAGCGCGGGAATCAGCGAGAGGGCGGCCGCGGCGACGAGCACCCACGGCTGGCTCGGCCAGATCACGCCGGCGAAGACGATCAACGGCCAGTGCCACAGGTACCAGGAGTACGAGGTGTCACCGATGAAGGTGAACGGCCGCCAGGCAAATACCCGACTCACCGTGGTCTCCCCTTGCGACCCGGCCCAGATGATCAGGCAGGTACCCACGACCGGGAAGAGCGCGAGCCAGCCGGGGAAGGCCATCGACTCGCTGATACCGAAGGCCGAGTAGAGCACGAGTGCGATGCCGATGAATCCAGCGACCTCTCGCCACCGCCGCGCGAGCTCGGGTATGTGCGCAAGCGCGAGAGCAAGAAGTGCGCCCATGCCGAATTCCCACGCGCGAGTGATCGGTGAGTAGAACGCGAAGGTCTGCGCACCACCGAAGTACGTGGTCATTCCCTCGATCAGGGTGCTGCCGTATGTCCAGACGAGCGCCAACGCGAAGGATCCGGCAGTGATGAGCAGGACGATGAGGAACGGAAGCCGCAGCGGGCGACGGGCCTTGCGCCCGAGATACCAGGCGAGCACTAGCAGGCCGGGGAACACCAGGTAGAACTGCTCCTCAACAGACAGCGACCAGGTATTGAGCAGCGGGTTGTGCACGGCCCCGGCCGCGAAGTAGTCGCCCGCCGCGTGCCCGATGACGAAGTTGGCCGAGAGCAGCAGCGCGCCGATACCGGTGGCGGCGGTGGTCTGCTGGTCGCCATAGGGACCCTGCAGGAAGAAGGAGCCGAGTGCCACGACGCCCACGACCAGGGCAAGTGCGGGGGTAAGCCTCAGGAAGCGACGGAAGTAGAAGGTGCCCATGGCGATGCGCCCGGTCTGCACCCGCTGACGCAGGAGCATCGCCGTGATGACGAAGCCCGAGATGGCGAAGAACACATCGACGCCGGTGAATCCGCCGGGCACGGGAAGTCGGGCATGGAAAAGGACGACCAGGGTGACAGCCAGAGCTCGCAGGCCCTGGATATCGGGGCGCCGGGAACTGCGCTCGCCCACGGGCAGGGCGGAAATCGGGTCCGGGGAAGCCACGGCCCTATCTTTCACCCTCCCTCGTGAGCGCCGAAATCCTCCTCAGGGCGCCTGCCCCCGGGCCCATGACGGGACGAAGGTCCCGTGAAGACCTGACTCTTGCCGCGTGTAAACCGAATGGGACCCCAGGAGTATGGAAATGCTGAATACCAACGAAGGGTCAGATCATGGGTGCGCTCGATCTCGCACGCTGGCAATTTGCCATCACCACCGTCTATCACTTCCTGTTCGTGCCGCTCACCCTCGGAACCGTCTGGTTCGTCGCAGGCTTCCAGACGGCGTACTTCCGTACGGGCAAGGAGAAGTACCTCAAGCTCACGAAGTTCTTCGGGAAGCTCTTCCTGATCAACTTCGCGATGGGCGTGGTCACGGGCATCGTCCAGGAATTCCAGTTCGGCATGAACTGGTCCGAGTACTCGCGCTTCGTGGGTGACGTGTTCGGCGCCCCGCTCGCGATGGAGGGTCTGCTCGCTTTCTTCCTCGAATCCACATTTATTGGACTGTGGATCTTCGGCTGGGATCGACTGCCGAAGAAGGTTCACCTCGCGACCATCTGGGCGGCGGCGATCGGCACCATGCTCTCCGCCTACTTCATCCTCGCGGCAAACGCCTGGATGCAGCACCCCGTTGGCTACGAGATCAGCGCCACCACCGGTCGTGCGGTCCTGAACAACATCGGGCTCGTGCTCTTCCAGAACACCGCGGTCATCGCGTTCTTCCACACGATCTCCGCCTCCTTCCTGGTGGCGGGTTCGGGTGTTGCCGCGATCGGCGCATGGATGCTGATGAAGGATCGCCAAGTCGATATCTTCCGCCCGGCGGTCAAGATCGGCGCCGTGGTCGTGCTCCTGTCGGCCGTGGTCGTCTCGATCACCGGTGACATGGACGCCAAGATCATGGTCAAGCAGCAGCCGATGAAGATGGCTGCCGCTGAGGCGCTGTACAACACCACAGACAAGGCACCCTTCTCGATCCTGAGCATCGGCGACGTGGCAGGGGACTCCGCCACCGCCGTCATCGAGGTTCCCGGACTCACCTCCTTCATGGCCACCGGCTCCTTCGACGGCAATGTGCAGGGAATCAATGACCTGCAGGCGCAGTACGAGCAGACCTACGGGCCCGGCAATTACGCGCCGTACGTGCCCGTCAGTTACTGGGGCTTCCGACTGATGATCGGTCTCGGCCTCATTGCCGCAGCCTGGGCACTGTGGGCACTATGGCGCTTCCGCGGCGGCCGCAACCCCAAGGGCAAGGCCTTCGGAATCATCAGCATGTTCATCACTCTCGGCCCGCTCCTGGGCATCTCCGCGGGCTGGATCTTCACCGAGATGGGTCGTCAGCCCTGGATTGTGTTCGGTCAGCAGAAGACGGCCGATGCAGTCTCACCGCTTGTCTCACCCGCTGAGGTCTGGATCTCGATGATCGGCTTCACGCTGGTCTACCTGATCCTGGCCATCATCGAACTGCGACTGCTGCTGCGCTACATCCGCGCAGGTGCCCCGGAGAACGTCATCGAGGATCCGTATGACGACTCCAAGAACGATGCCGACAAGCAGCTCTACTTCGCGTACTGATCGAAAGACGAGGAATAGCTCATGGAACTCGTAACTGTCTGGTTCATCCTGGTCGCAGTCCTGTGGATCGGGTACCTCGTCCTCGACGGCTTTGACCTCGGTGTCGGAATGCTCCTGCCCTTCATCGGCAAGGACGACCTGCGCCGTCGCGTCATGATCAACACGATCGGCCCGGTGTGGGACGGCAATGAGGTGTGGCTGCTCGTCGCGGGCGGTGCTACCTTCGCGGCCTTCCCGCTCTGGTACGCCACGCTCTTCAGTGGCTTCTACCTCGCGCTCTTCCTGCTTCTTCTCGCGCTGATCCTGCGTGGCGTCGCATTCGAGTACCGCGGAAAGCACGACTCGGTGAGGTGGCGTGCGGGCTGGGACAAGGCGATCTTCGTCGGATCTGTTCTTCCTCCGCTGCTGCTCGGTGTTGCCTTCGGCAACATCTTCGGCGGCTCGAAGATCGGGCCGATCGCCGGAACCCCGGCTGACTTCCCGCTGGCTACTGACGCGGGCCCGATCAACTACCTCGGCAGCTTCTTCGACCTGCTGCTCAACCCCTTCGCCCTGGTCATCGGAGTCATGCTCGTGCTGGTCTTTGCCACCCACGGCGCGATCTTCCTGGCGCTGAAGACCGGCGGCGAGGTGCGCGAGGCCTCGCGCAAGGTCGCGGTCAGGGTTGGCCTGGCAGCAGCCGTGTTCGCCGTGGTCGGACTCCTGTGGGCGCAGGCATACTCGGGCCGCGTGGCCATCACCCTGCCTATCGTTCTGATCGCCGCGCTGCTCTGGCTGGCCGGCATCGGCATGACGCTCAAGGGGCGTGACGGCTGGGCATTCCTCTTCAGCGCCGGAACGATCGCACTCGCCGTCACCGCACTGTTCGTGGGAGCCTTCCCGAACATCATGCTGAGCAGCATCGACTCGGCCTTCAACCTGACCGTGCACAATGCCTCGAGCCAGTCGTACACACTGACGGTGATGACGATCGTCGCAGTGATCATGACTCCGATCGTGCTTATTTACCAGGGCTGGACCTACTGGGTCTTCCGCAAGCGCATCAGCACCTCGCAGATTCCGGAGCAGTCTTCTCCGGGGCGCGCAGACGATCGTTTCGCGTCCGCGAAAAGCTGAGCGACAGAACTCAGCACGCGACAGGCGAACGGGTCCCACCCGTTCGCCTGTCGCGCGTTCGGAGGAGAATGACGACGTGAGACCACTGGATCCCCGATTGATGCGGTACGCCCGCAGCACTCGCGGATTCCTGATCGCAGCCGTGCTCCTGGGCGTGGTCACCGCGCTACTGGTCATTCTTCAGGCACGTGCACTCTCGAGTGTCATCGTCGATGTCACCGCCAACGGCCTCGGCTTCTCCGAGGTGCGCGGACTGGTGATCGCGGTGGCGGCGTTGCTGGCCGCTCGAGCCGCGCTCGCCTGGCTTACTGAGATCGCCGCATTTCGATCCTCGGCTGCCGTGAAAGAGGAGCTTCGCACCGCGGCCCTGGCACACGCACTCGCACTCGGGCCCCAAGGCCCGGCGGGCACGGACCCTGCGGGTGTCACGACCCTGGTGACGCGAGGCGTTGATGCCCTGGACGCGTATTTCTCCCGGTACCTGCCTCAGCTCATGCTCGCTGTCATCGTGCCGATCACCGTGCTTCTCACCATGCTCGGCCAGGACATCCTCTCGACGGTGATCGTCGCCATCACGATCCCGTTGATCCCGTTGTTCATGATCCTGATCGGCATGTACACCAAGAGCAGGGTCGATCGGCAATGGAAGACCCTCGCGGTTCTCAGTGGCCACTTCCTCGATCTTGTCGCCGGACTTCCGACCCTCAAGATCTTTGGGCGCGCCAAGTCCCAGGCCGAGGCGATCGCGGCAGTGGGAGATCGCTATCGCATGTCGACGATGGGAGTGCTGCGCGTTTCCTTCCTCTCCTCCCTCGCCCTCGAGTTGCTCGCGACCTTGTCGGTCGCGCTGGTCGCGGTCTCTGTGGGCCTGCGGCTCGCTGAAGGGCAGATCGCTTTCGGCGTCGCCCTGTTCGTCCTGCTTCTCGCTCCCGAGGCGTACCTCCCGATTCGCCTCGTGGGCCAGCATTTCCACGCGGCAGCAGAGGGCCTCGGCGCCGCCGAGCGCATCTTCGCGATTCTCGAGACTCCGCTTCCGACAAGCGGCACGGCGCCGATGCCCGCGGGAGCCGTCACGATCGAGGTCGACCACCTGGGCCATACCTATGCAGGTTCCGATGATCCGGCACTCGCGCCCACCTCTTTTACTGTTGCCCCAGGCTCCATCACCGCCCTCGTCGGTCTCTCGGGCGGCGGGAAGTCGACCCTCCTCAACGTGCTGCTCGGCTTCTTGACTCCGACCACGGGTGACGTGCGCGTCAGCGGAGGCTCACTCGCCGATATCCGCACCGAGGATTGGCGGGCCTCGATCGGATGGGTGCCTCAGTCGCCCGTACTCGTTGCCGCCGATCTCACCGACAACCCGACCATCGCCCAGGTCGTGCGTCTCGGCGCCCCCGAGGTCACTGATGTCAAGATTCGAATGGCGCTTGCAGACGCCGGAATCGGCGAGGAGATCGCGGCACTTCCACTCGGTATCGAGACCACGCTGAATGCCGACGGCACCGGACTCTCGCGAGGGCAGCAGCAGCGCATCGCGATCGCTCGTGCATTGGTGCGATCACCACGCGTGCTCCTGCTTGACGAACCCAGTGCGGCACTCGACACCGATTCAGAGGATGCCGTCGTCACCGCTGTGCGCAATGCCGCAGTACGCGGATGCACCGTGATCGTGGTGGCCCACCGCCCTGCACTCGTGGAGATCGCGGACCAGGTAGTCCGCGTCGGCGCGGAGATTCACGCATGAGTCCGGTCAGGGCACTGTGGAAGGCAATGTCGGCGCAGCGCGCCGAGCTCGCACTCGCGGCATTCGTCGGCTTCCTGGCCTCGGCGTCGGCCATTGCTCTTCTCGGCACTTCGGCCTGGTTGATTTCCCGAGCTGCCGAGATGCCGCCGGTGCTCACCCTCAGCGTTGCCGCGGTGATGGTGCGGGCATTCGCGCTCGGTCGCGCAGTCTTCCGCTATCTCGAGCGACTCCTCGGTCACGATGCGGCATTCCGCGGACTCTCCCAGCTGCGCGTGAGCCTGTACGAGAGTCTCGAGGCAATCACCCCCAATGGCCTTGCTCGCTTCACGCGTGGCGACCTCATCTCGCGCCTCGGTGCCGATGTCGACACTGCTGTTGACCTCCCGCTGCGCATCGTCCTGCCATGGGCGCAGGCCGCGCTCGTTTCGATCGGCACCGTGGCGTTCCTCATCTGGCTGCTCCCGACCGCAGGCGTGGTCATCGGGGTTGTGGTGCTGCTCGCACTGACGGTGATGCCCTGGCTTATCGGACGCACGGCAGCGAATGCCGAGGCACGTCTCGCGCCGGGCAAGGCCGCACTGGCCAATGCGGCGCTCACCTCGCTGAGTGCCTCCCCTGATCTCCTGGTTCTCGGAGCCGATCAGCGTGCACTCGCCGCCCTGCACGAGCGCGATCAGAGCGTCACTGCACTCGGTCGCCGTGAGTCCGTGGCGTTGGGGCTGAGCGGCGGGACAGGCACGCTCTTCCAGGGGTTCGCCGTCGTCGCCGCGTTGGTCATCGCGATTCCTGCAGTATCCGACGGTCGACTCCCGAGCGTCATGCTCGCGGTGGCGGCACTTCTTCCGCTCGCACTCTTCGATGTACTGCAGACACTCCCCGGTTCGGCTCTCGCCTTCCATCGTCTCCAGGGCGCTGCTGCCCGCCTGGCCGAGATCCACGAGGCCTCCGCAACCGAGGCTGCCTCGGGCTCGAAGCGGCCGGGTGAATTCACCGGCCTCGTCGTCGATGACGTGCACGCTCGCTGGTCAGGCGCAGAAGTCGACGCACTCGCGGGCGTATCGCTGAGCATCGCGCCCGGCGAGCGCATTGCGATTGTCGGTCCGAGTGGATCCGGTAAGTCCACGCTTGCCACCGTGCTGATGGGCTTCCTCGACTACGAGGGAAGTGCCCGCACATGCGGCGGGGAGATTCGCCGATTCGACGGCGACGATCTTCGTGAGCGCATCGGCCTTATGGCACAGAGCTCGCACGTGTTCGATACGACCATTGCGGCCAACCTGCGACTGGGTCGGCTGGAGTCAAGTGATCCCGAGGTCTGGGCAGCCCTCGAGGAAGCCCAGCTGGCCGACTGGGTGCGCAGTCTTCCGCTCGGACTCGAGACCGAGGTGGGCTCCTTCGGAACGCGACTCTCCGGTGGGCAGCAGCAGCGACTTGCCCTGGCTCGACTGCTGCTGGCCGATCGAGATCTCGTCATCCTCGACGAGCCGACTGAGCACCTTGATGCGCAGACCGCCGAGCAGCTGGATCTCACCTTGTTGGCCGCAACCTCGCGACGGACGGCCATCGTGATCACGCACCGACTCACCGGGCTGGAGTCTGCAGATCGCATCTATGTGCTCGAGCGCGGATGCGTCATCGAGCACGGCACCCATGCAGACCTCATGCACGCCGATGGCTGGTATGCCGCGAATCGGCGTCGTCAAGATGACCAACGCAGCATGGCCGAGCTGATTTCCGGGCTGCCCGCCGGAATCGGCGTGCCCGTTCCTCCACTCGCGAGAGGATGAGGCATGCGCGATGACGTCGACAGCGGCCTCTTCAGCGCCGTCGTGGCGGTGGCGGCAGGTCTCGAACTCGGTGCCACGCTGCGCCGCATTGTCCAAGCAGCAGCTGATCTCGTCGACGCCGAATACGGCGCACTTGGAGTCCTGGGGCCGCAGGGCACGGTCTCGGAGTTCGTGCACGTGGGTATCGACACCGAGACAGCAACGCGCATCGGTCCGCTCCCTGGAGGACGCGGAATCCTCGGACTCCTGATCGAGCACCCTGCACCCATTCGCATCGAGGATCTGATGCAGCATCCGTCGGCAGCGGGCTTCCCCGAAGGTCACCCGGTGATGAAGTCCTTCCTGGGTGTTCCCGTGCGCGTGCGTGGCGAGGTCTTCGGAAATCTGTACCTCACCGAGAAGCGCGATGGCCGGGGTTTCACGATCGACGATGAGCGCACCGTGATGGCGCTGGCCGCCGCTGCGGCAGTGGCCATCGAGAACGCCCGGCTGTACGAGAGCTCGCGCCAACGCGAGCGCTGGCAGAACGCGATCAGCGAGATCGGCAATGCCGTTCTCGGCGGCGGCGAGACAGGTGAAGTGCTCACGCTGGTCGCACGCAATGCCCGCCGGCTTGCCGGAGCCGACTTCGCGACGATCGCGCTTCCCGATGCCGAAGGCGTGCTCCGAATCGAGATCACTGATGCCTATGACGATGCCGAGGCAGAGTTCGAGTTGCCGCGAAGTCGATGGTCAGTGCACGAGTCACACCGCTCGCCGGAGTTCATTCGCGAGTTGCGATCGCATGCCCGCTCATGGCTGGGCGCTGAGATCAGCGAGTCCTCGCGCGTATACCGCGTCTTTGACTCGGGAGAGAGCCTGAGTGACGTCAATGTGCCAATTGCTCTTACCCCGGGCGAAATCCAGACGTTCAGTCACGTCGCACTCCTGCCGATGCACTCGGGCTCTCGCGTGCTCGGGGTTCTGAGCCTGCTCTGGGCGGGAAGTGCGCCGAGCGCGTCGGAGTCGACGCTCTCCCTAGCCCAGACCTTCGCAGGTCAGGCGGCGGTCACCTTGACCCTGGCGGAGGCTCGCGGTGAACAGCAGCGCCTCGCCGTGTTCGAGGATCGTGACCGCATCGCGCGTGATCTGCATGATCTCGTGATCCAGCGACTCTTCGCGACCGGAATGCTGCTGCAGGGCACCATGCGAATTGAGGACGTGCCCGCTCCGGCGACCGAGCGCATCGACAAGGCAGTCGATGAGCTCGACGAGACCATCCGTGAGATCCGCCAGACCATCTTCGCACTCCATGAGCCAGTCGACGGCCCGGCGAGCGGCCTGCGCGGGCGAGTGCTGCGCGAGACCAAGCAGTCCGCCGCAGTGCTCGGTTTCGAGCCGGCCGTGCGATTCATTGGGGCGGTCGACTCCTCCGTCGCGACGGAGACAGGCGAGCACCTGATCGCGGCATTGCGCGAGGCCCTGATGAACTCGGCGAAGCATGCGCAGGCAGAGCGGGTAGACGTGCTGGTGCAGATCGAGACAACGTCTGTGCTGCTGGTCGTCACCGATGATGGCATCGGAATTCCGGAGCAGGGCATGGGCCGCCGCTCCGGGGTGACCAACCTGATGGCGCGTGCGGTCGAGTGCGGCGGTACATGCGAGCTCGAGCGGGTGAACGCAGAAGGGGGCACCCGCCTGGTGTGGCGAGTGCCCCTCGACTGAGAGACGAGCGATTACCGGTTGATCGGGTACATGCGCTGCGCGATCTTCACGAGCTCATTCGCACCGATCGAGTGTCCCTTGAGAGTCTCGATCCACACCTGCGTCGGACGCAGGGCGGAGTTGCCGGCGGGGAAGATGACTTTCAGGTTTCCACCCCACGTGGCGACGTCCTTGGCACTGCAACTATTGCCCGGAGGCGGGCAGTACGCCTGAACGGTGGCGACAGCGCCCTTGATCTTTGTCGTCATGACAACCGGGCCATAGGCGAGATCCATGCAAATGGGGTTGCCTTCGAAGATGCTGAACTGGCGTCCCTTGGCCTTGCCGTAGGTCGACACGAAGTACTCCTCGGCCGCGCAGCTGGCATCCGCAGCTCGCCCGGAGAACGATGCCTGCTTGAGTCCATTGGAGTACGTGGGCTGGTAGACCGTGTACGTGACACCGACCTGCCAGTCGGCGTAATTACTGCCGGATCCCATTGCCTGTGCGGGGGCGGCCACGAGTGCGGTGAGTGCAAGGCCGGCTGCTGCGGCAAGTGCGAGAACGCTCTTCTTCATGATTCTCCTCAGTTGCGGTGTTCGGACTCGACGGCCATGCGGGCGGCGAGGGCTGCTGCTTGGGTACGACGTTCCATGCCGAGCTTGGCCAGCAGGCTCGACACATAGTTCTTGACGGTCTTCTCGGCCAGGTGCATGGCCTCGCCGATCTGGCGATTGGTCAAACCGTCGCCGATCAGCTCGAGGATGCGGCGCTCCTGATCGGAAAGGCCGTCGAGCCGATCATCGTGATGATCTCCCTGCCGAAGCCGATCGAGAACTCGCTGAGTGGCGGCGGGATCAAGCAGTGACTTGCCGGCCGCAACCTGGCGCACGGCATCGACGAGATCATTTCCGCGAATCTCCTTGAGCACGTAACCCGAGGCGCCGGCCATGATCGCGTCGAAGAGTGCCTCGTCATCGGCGTAGGACGTGAGCATCAGGCACTTGATGTCCGGCAGTGTGGATCGAATGTCCCGGCACACTTCAACTCCGGTTCCATCGGGCAGACGAACATCGAGAACGGCGACATCAGGGCGCGCGGCCGGGATACGCGTGAGCGCCTCGGCCTTTGAACCGGCCTCACCGACGACGGTCATGCCCTTCTCTAGGCCGATGAGGTCAGCGATGCCTCGGCGCACGACCTCATGGTCGTCGAGCAGGAACACGCGGATGTCTTCGGTCATAAGGCGATTGTGCCTCAGGGAGTGACGGCAATGGCGGACAGGAGGTGCGCGGCGAGCTCGCGGTTACCGTCAATGCGCACGCGATCTCGCCAGGCTGGGTCATCAGGGCTGACCCGGCCGCAGGTGCGCGCGAAGAAATCGGGCCAGGTCATCGTGATCGTGGTGATCTCAGGGGATTCCCCGAGGGAGATGGACTCCCCGATATCTGAGAGCACGATGCAGACGGCATCCAGTGGCCCCTTCTCGAGATTGGTCCAGGCGTGCTCGGCGCCGTCGATGAGCTGTCCGCGCACCACGCGTGCGGCAACGGAATCCCAGCCCTCATCGACACCCAGGGCATTTCGCATGTCCTGCAGGTGCACCCATGAGTCGAGGATTCGTCGGCTCAACTGACGACCGAGAGGGGTCTGCTTCCCGAAAAACCCGGGAACGAGCGTGTCGAGCTCATGGGGCCCTGATTCGAGCTGGGCCATCCGGCGCTCGGTGGTCTCGCGGAGCTCGGCGACGACGTCGGCCTGTGCTCGACCGCGACGCGCATCGACGCCGAGCTCGGTGAAGCGGCTGAGATCGCGATCGACCCAGGGCAAGGTCGCCCAGTCGGGCTCGTGGTCCGGGCGGGGATCACCGAGGAGCACCTGCTCGATATCGATGAGATGAGCGACCATGTCGGCGACACTCCAGCCGGCACAGGCAGTCGGGGTTGCCCACTGCTCGGCGTTCAGGGCCGCCCCGAGATTCGCTGCGTCATCCAGTACCCCGCAGTCAATGGCCACGAGTTCATCGAAGGTCGTCATGCCCCCACAGTAGTTCGCGTCGTAGGCTCGTCGTATGGCAACTCGAGTCGCGCTCATCCAGCTGCGGTGCGACTCAGCCGAGCCGATGAGCGACCGCGTCGACCGCGCTTTCGCGATGGTCCGCGAGGCAGCTCCTCGCGCTGACCTGATCGTGCTCCCTGAGCTCTGGAGCACGTGTGCCTTCGATCTTCCTGCTTCACGAGCAGGCGCGCAGTCGATCGACGGGTCACTTGTCACCTCGCTGTCTGAGTTGGCGCGCGAGCTGGGAATCTGGATTCACGGAGGTTCGCTCGCGGAGCTCGTCGACGATGCGACGCGCCACAACACGAGCGTGCTCTTCGATCCGCAGGGCACTCGCATCACGACTTATCGAAAGATTCATCTCTTCGGTTTCGCCGAGGGTGAGCGCACGGTGATGAGCGGCGGTGATCAGCTGGTAGTCGTCGAGACTCCATGCGGTGCTACCGGTCTCGCTACCTGTTACGACCTTCGATTCCCCGAGCTCTTCCGCGCACTGACCCGGGCCGGCGCCACGGCATTCCTGATCTCCTCGGGCTGGCCGCTCTCGCGTATCGAGCATTGGGATGTCCTCACGCGGGCTCGTGCTATCGAGGATCAGGCGTGGGTGATTGCGTGCAATGAGGTGGGCACTCAGGGCACCGCAGACGTGGTGCTGGGTGGTCACTCGGTAGTCATCGATCCGCGCGGCGTCATCATCGCGCAAGGTGGCGAAGCCGAGGAGATCGTCTATGCCGAGATCGATCCGAGTGAGCCCGATCGATGGCGAGAGGCATTCCCCGCGCTGGCCGATATTCGCATCGGCTCCGAGATCTCCTAGCTCAGCGCGAGGGCCTTCGCGCTGCCGATCACGATCACCGGGTGCTTCGAGATGTCCAGCCAATCCATCACGTGCCTCATCGAGGTCTCGCTGATCGAGATGCATCCTGCCGTGGGCACGCCCTTCGACACGTGAAGGAAGATTCCGCCGCCCGCCCGAGTATTCGCCGGTTCGCTCGCTCGGTGCACGCCGCGTGAGTCAGTAGTGATGGCGCCTCTCGGCGCGTTGTAGTCGAGCACTGCGACGTAGTCGTACTGCGGGCCGAGTTTCCGGAGATGCTCGACATAGCGGCCATACGACGCCCAGCTCACAGGTGCGGACTGGAAGAGGTTGTACGTGCTCGGGATCCGCGGGTTGTACGTCCAGGCATCATCCGCATCAACCTGCACGTAGGGAAGGGTCGTGCCGGGATTCGGCAGGCGTCCGAATGCCGAGGTAATCGCGTACGTTCCCGCGGGAGTCGTGTTGGTGCTCTGGCGACGCAAAGCTCCGGGGATGATGCCGCGGGCACCAACGAATGCCGGAACGTCGGTCTCGATCGCGAGCCATGTCCCGTCGGCGGACTTCTCATAGGCGCTCAGTCGCGCGTGCACCGAACGGAAGTCAGTGCTGGTCACGACGATTACCTGCTGTGCGGAATCTGCACCCGGAAGGTCAGCGGGTGTCGCCGCCTCAGCACCCGGTGCCGACGCCACGGCCGCGACAATGCCGACCAGTACTGCGAAGCCTCTAGCGATTGTCACGCTCGGCCAGTCGTGCCAGTCGATCGTTGTACGCATTCAGTTCGGCATCTCCATCGCGATCCGCCTGGCGGTCCTTGCGCTTGGCCTCACGGTCATCGCTGCGTGACCACTGGAATGCGATCGCGAGCAGGACGATCAAGCTCGGGATTTCGGCAATGCCCCAGGCGACCTGGCCGCCATTGAGCGAATCGGCGAGTGGATCGGTGATCCAGTCGGGCCTGACGATGCCGTACCACTCGGGGGCGATCGGTGTCGTGCCCATCATCAAGATGACAGCGAAGAAGGCGTGCACGGACATGGAGAGCAGCAGCAGAAGCAGACGCCCCCAGTACGGGAGCGGCTTCGGCCGAGGATCAATGCCGATGATCACCCAGTAGAAGAGGTAGCCGGAGAGCAGGAAGTGAAGTTGCATGACGATGTGGCCGACGTGGCTGCCCATGAGCCATCCGAAGGCCGGGGTCAGGTAGAGCCCGTAGAGCCCGAGAACGTAGACGACGAAGACGTAGAACGGATTCGTGAGGATGCGCGTGATCCAGCTGTGCAGGAACCACATGAGCCATTCGCGCGGGCCGCGCTCCGGGCCGGTGGAGGGCTTGAG
>JAHEIZ010000061.1 GCA_024639145.1 Actinomycetes bacterium
TGGCCGGCATCCTCGAGCATGCGCCGGCACTCGTGGCCTTCTGCAACCCCACCATCAATGCGTACAAGCGCCTTGGTCCCGACACCATGGCACCGCATCGCTCGAGCTGGGGCTACGACAACCGCACCACGTTCATTCGCATCCCACCAGAGCGCGGCGCAGGCACCCGACTGGAGGTGCGCATCGGCGACGGTGCGGCGAACCCGTACGTGATGATTGCGGTGATCCTCGCTGCAGCCCTCGATGGTCTTCGCCGTCAGCTCGACTGCCCGCCGCATTCCGAGGGCTGGTCGTACACCGACGAGAGTCGCCCCGTGCTGCCCATGACCCTCACCGATTCGCTCAATGCGATGCGTGCCGACACCTTCCTGGTCGACATCCTCGGCGAGCCCTTCGTGCAGGCCTTCGAGACGCTCAAGCGCGATGAGGTGCGTCGCTATGAGGAGGCTGTCGAGGATCCGAATACCCGTGAGGTGACCGCCTGGGAGATCGCGGAGTACCTCGAGGATTACTGATCCTTCCTCAGCAGGAGTGCAATCCGGCCTGCTGGTAGAAAGGTGTCATGCCTACCAAGCGCGCTCAGTCACCTAGTCCAGGGTACGGCGAGGGTCGCGATGCGCTGCTGCGCGCGGTTGTCACGGTCGTGGCCAATGGCGGCCTTCGTGCACTTACCTATCGCGCGGTAGCGGAGGAAGCCGGTGTCACTCACGGGCTTGTTCGACACCACTTCGGCTCGCGCGATGCGCTGATTGTTGCGGCGACGGAGTATTCGCTCGCGCCGGCGATTGAGATCACTCACCTAGGTGACACAGGGTCCCTCGATGACTGGGCCAAGGATGTTCCCAAGGTGCTCACCGACGAGGAGGAGCTCACTGCCTTCCAGTTCGAAGTAATTCTCGAATCCCGTCGACGACCTGAACTGCGAGATGCGGTCAAGCATCTCTATGCAGGATTCCGTGAGGCGACCCTCGAAGATCTTCGAGCGCATGGGGTTGATGCCGACAAAGCCATGGCCAACGTGATCTTTGCAGCGCTCGACGGAATCATCTTCCAGGGTCTCGCATTGAATGAACCGCGTACAACGAGAGCGTCGATCGCAAAGCTGCGTGAGCTCATCAAGTCCTCTCAGCAGAACGGCTGAACGAGGCTCGAAAGTGCTGGACAACTCCAGGGGGGGAGCCTTAGGCTCCGACAACTAGTCAAATGGATAGTTCCTGGAGGAGCTTGTGCCCCGACCATCAGATCTCATGCGCACGCCCTTCGACTTCACCTACCCCACAGATCTCGAGACCGAGTGGATTGACGTGATGGGATACGCAGTCCCGTTATGGGTCAGCGATCCCGAAACCGAATACCACGCGTTCCGCACCGGTGTCGGATTGCTGGAGTACTCGATGCTCTACCGCTGGGAGATCACTGGCCCGCGTGCGATCGAGGTCGCCCAGCGAGTTCACAGTCGCGACGTAGCCTCGATGGGCCCAGGTGACATTTGCTACGGCGTGATTGTTGATGAACAAGGCCTGATGATCGATGACCCCACAGTCTCGGTATACGGGAACGATCGAGTCCTCATCGTCGGGGGTAACCCTGCGGTAGGTGAGGTCATCGGCAGAGAACTGGATTCAGGAACTGTCTTGCGAGAGCGACGTTCGGAGTTCTGTGTCCTGTCGGTCCAAGGCCCGAATAGTCGCCAAGTGCTTCAAGGACTCACAGAGACGGATCTCTCCAATGAGGCGTTCCCGTACTACACCTTCAGAACCGACGTGGTTCTCGCAGGCATCCCGGTCCAGGTCAATCGAATCGGGTTCACTGCTGAGCTCGGCTACGAGCTCGTCGCAGATGTGAAGGATGCCCAAGCGCTGTTCGGAGCGGTTCGACAAGCGGCAGAAGACTTCGGCGTTGCGGGCTGCGGGGCAGCCGCATTGATGATGTGCCGAATCGAAGCCGGAATGGTCATGGCCGAAGTGGAATACGACCACACGATGACCCCATTCGAGTGCCGCCTGGGGTGGTCTGTTGACTTCGGTAAGGGAGAATTTCTCGGCCGCGATGCCTTAGCGAAGGCGAAGGATGAATCCACCGGGCGAGTCGTCACCATCCGTATCGATGGTGATGCTGACGGTCTCGACGGCGCAACCATCGTTGCTGATGGGCGTGTAGTGGGTCAGGTCACGATGGCGGTTCCGTCGCCGGCGCTTGATGGGGCAACCATCGCGATGGCTCGCCTGATCCGCGATGTCTCCCACGTGGGCTTTGTACTTGCTGTGGAAGCGGAAAGCGGGGTCAGGAGAGCTGAAGTCCTCCGGACACCTGTCTATGACCCGGAGAGAATTCGAGTGAGGTCTTAGGAGAGTCATGAGCCAGTCGACAGTCGCCACTGATCTCCTGCCCTTCGCGGACCGGGCATTTCAGGACAACCCATATCCGTATTACAAGATTGCCCGAGACCACACTCCGCTGTATGAAAGCCCGCTGGGTGTCTTTGCGGTCACTCGCCACAGTGATGTCTTCTCCTTGTTGCGTGACAAACGACTGAGCGCTGCCGAATTGGACTTCGGAGTTGCCAACATCTTCCACGACTCAGTTCTCGGGATGGATTCCCCCGACCATGGTCGTCTTCGGCGTATCAGCGCGAAATGGTTCACTCCGGATCGAATCTCTGAGTGGATCACCGAGACTCGTCGGATTGTCGACAAGGCTCTAGATGAAGGTGAAGCCGCCGGTGGGTTGGATGCCTGCCAGGACCTCTCCTTCGCCGCGACTTTTGGAACCATGGCCTACATCCTGGGCGTGGGAACTCACGAGGCTGCGGAATGCAGGCAGAAGGTCATCGAGATGGGCCGCGCGCTTCGTCCGGCGGCGACGGACGCGGATGTCATCGGCGCCCAGGAGGCCTTCGCCTGGTACGTCGGATACATCTCCGATCTTGTCGCTTACAAGCGAAGGAATCCTGGCAATTCGCTTCTTGATGCATTCCTGACCGCCCAGGAATCCGGAGAGATGAGCGAAGCCGAGATCATGGCAACGGTCACCCTCTTCTACGCGGTGGGGCATCTGGACAACTCCTTCCTCATTCAGAACGGCGTCAAACTGTTGGCCGAGATGCCCGAGGAGAGGCGACTGTTCCTCGAGTCTCCCGAGATCAGGAACGACATGATCTCCGAGATCCTTCGCATCGATACTCCTGAGCAATTCGTGACGCGGGTAGCGCTGGAAGACATGGATATCTCCGGTGAGACTCTCCCGGCAGGAGGAATCGTGCTGGGCATGATCGGTTCAGCCAACATGGACGAAAGGGTCTTTCCGGATCCTGAGCGTTTTGATCACACTCGTCCTGATCTCACTCGATTGCAGATGGCTTTTGGCGCAGGTCAGCATGGGTGCCATGGCCAGCTTCTGGCGAGAGCCCAGGCGGAGTGCGCCATCGGAGCGTTAGTCGAGCGCTTTCCGAACTATCGAATCAGCGGGCCGGTGACGCATCAACACACTGAATTCATTCGCAACATCTACACGCTGCCCATTGAATTTCACTGAAAGTCCTTGACAGAACTATCCAAATGGAGAATGGTCCCACCAACTGGCCTGATGGCCCCAACTCGCAGGAGACCGCATGGCAGTGCAAGGCGCACCTGTAAAGGCAAACCGACTCAAGGCAAACTCGCTCGGAACCCTGGGCGTCGTGATCCTGGTGCTGTCGGCGGCAAGCCCATTGATCGGA
>JAHEIZ010000007.1 GCA_024639145.1 Actinomycetes bacterium
GCATTCGTGGCCAATCCCGTGTGCATGCCCAATCGCGCCACCATCATGACCGGCCAATGGCCATCTGCTCACGGCCTGCGCACGAACGGGCTGCCACTCAATCCCGAGTGCGACACCTTCGTGCGGCAATTACGACGCCACGGCTGGCGCACTTCTGCCGTGGGCAAGCTGCATCTGCAGCCCATGGGGTACGGGTACGAGGAGTATCAGCTCGACCAGATCAAGGCAGCGATGCCTGAGCTCTGGGAGGCGGCAGTCGCAGGGCCCTTCGGTGAGGGCTTTCGCTCATGGGAGGACTTCGAACTGCACGCCTCCGGCGACGCCATGATCCCGGCCGACTACTACGGGTTCGACGACGTAGCACTGGTCGCGGGGCACGGAGATCGCGTCTCCGGCAACTACGTAGCGTGGGCACGCGAGCGCGGCTTCGATCCCATCACCCAGGCCGGGCGCAAGAACGCGAAGTCGGAGTTCGCGGGATGGAACCACGTGTACGAATCTGCGGTGCCCGCCGCCCTGCACCCGACGACCTACATCACCGACATCGCCATCGACCGACTCGATGAGTTCGCCAAGGGCGACGATCCCTTCGTGCTCTTCGTCAGCTACCCGGATCCACATCATCCCTTCGCTCCGCCGTCGGAGTACTTCCACCGTCACGATCCCGACGACATGCCGTTGCCGGATTCCTTCCACGATGACCACTCGACATCACCGCAATACGTGAGAGACATCGTGGCGAATCGCGGAACTCCCGACGTCGATCCGATGATGCTCTGGGCACCGACAGAGGACCAATTCCGGCATGCGCTTGCTGCCGAACTCGGCTCCATCGAGTTCATTGATGACTCGATCGGGCGAATCGTCGAGGCCATTGCTCAGCTTGGGCTTGCCGACGACACGGTCATCGTCTTCACCTCCGATCATGGCGATGTCTTCGGCGATCACGGGCTGATCCTCAAGCACTTCACGCATTACGACGCTGCTATCCGGGTTCCGCTGATCATCAGCGGCGGTGGTGTGGGTGCGGGCGCGCATCATGAGCTCGCGAGCAGTACCGACATTGCACCGACATTGCTCGAGCTTGCCGGCACAGCTCCCATGGCCGGTGTTCAAGGTTGCTCGCTGGTACCGATCATGAATGGCAGCGCAGCGAGCTGGCGCACCGCGATCCTCGTGGAGGAGGACCAGCCGTATGGGCTCCCCACACTCCCCGGCCCCGTGCGACTGCGCACGGTCGTGACCGATCAACTGCGCTACACGCGCCTCGCCGGCACCACGATCGAGGAGCTCTACGACTTGAAGTCGGACTCGAGTGAGATGAGCAATCTCGCCGCCGACCTTGATGCCGTCGACCTACACCAGGCAGCAACGACCGCCCTGCTCGACGAACTCCTGCGAGTGGTCGACGATTCGAAGGTGCCCTTCCATGCCGCATAACCGCACCCCCGACTGGATCAATCGCCGACTCAGCAACGGCACGGATCCCGACCCGCGCTTTTCGCTCGCCAACGAGCGAACGTTTCTTGCATGGATTCGTACCGCCCTCGGTCTTATTGCCCTGGGAGTCGCCGTGGCGACCTTCGTCTCCACTCAGGAAACCAAGGGAGTCTCGCTCCTCCTTGCCGCGGCCCTCGTGCTCCTCGGCGGAATTCTGGCCGCGGGTAGCTGGTGGCGGTGGCTCAGCGTCGAGCGCGCCATGCGAGACGGAGTGGGGATTCCGCCCTCGACCCTGGCCCCCTTCCTGGCCATCGGCATCGGGGTGATCGCCGTGCTGGCGATCGTCGCCGTGGTCATCACCGTTTGACCACGCGATGACCTCCGAGAGTCCGGCTTCGCGGATCCAGGAAGGTGACGACGCGGGCTTCCAGCCCGAACGCACCGGCCTCGCCTGGAACCGCACGCTCGTGGTGCTGGCGGTTGCCATCGGAATGCTGGGTGTTCATGCGTATCGAGATGGCTTGCACGTCGGGCTCACTGTTATTGCCGCATTCCTCGCTGCGATCGTGCTCGTGCTGAGTTCACCCTTTGCTCGAGCCCGCTCTCATCACGCGCGTGATCTCCTGACCGGGTCCGTGCGCATCGCATCCCCGATGCCGCTTCTCGTTCTCGCGATAGTGACTGGCGCCTTGGCGTTGGCTTCGCTGATCTTGATAACCGTGCGTGGGTGACAGTCATTTGCAGGTGCGCGGGTAGTTCCCTACCTAGTTGATCGGTAATGCTTGACTTCTCAAGTCGTTCTGACACGAATGATTACTGAAGAATTCCCCCGCACAGAAGGGGAATTCACGTACAGTACGGAAACCGATCGCGAGCCCCGAGTATCGCGACGCATCCATGGAGGTCCAGTGAGCAAGTCACGATTCAAGAAGCTGGCTGCTGCCGGTGCCGGTGTGGCCGTGGCCGCAACCGCACTGATCGGCGCCAATGCGAGCCCCGCATTCGCGGCCTACGACGTCAAGGTCGGTCTTGTTCCGATCAACGCCGCCGGTGCCCTGCAGTACGGCATCGACTCCGGCATGTTCAAGAAGAACGGCATCAACGTCACCCAGGTGATCACCTTCCCGGCACCGCCGCCCTCACTGGCCGCACTTGCCGCAGGTGCCGTCAACTTCACCTACGCTCCCAGCATCCCGATCATCAACGCCTACGCCAATGGCGGCATGGCACTGAAGATCATCGCCCCGGCCGATGGCTATGACCTGGCGACGCTCACCAAGGCGAAGACCAACGCGAGCATCGCGGCAGCACTTGATGACACCGGCGTCTGCGTGAGCCCCACCAGTGGCATCAACAGCTGGAAGGACCTCAGCGGCAAGACCGTCTCCGTCCCTGCCCGCAAGGCTCAGGGCGAGGTCACCATTGCCAACGCAGTGAAGAAGGCCGGCGGAAACCCCGCCACCATCAACTGGGTGACCCTCGGCTTCCCGCAGGTCGTTGACTCGGTCAAGAGCGGCAAGATCGATGCCGGCTTCACGGTCGAGCCCTTCACCACTGCCTGCTCCACTGCAGGCCTGAAGAATCTCGGCGCGCCGGGCGTGCAGTTCTTCACCAACGAGAATGCCATCGGCATGTGGGTGACCACCGCTGATTACGCAGCCAAGAACCCCGCTGCCGTTCTCGCCTTCCAGAAGTCGATCTCGCAGGCAAACGCCTTCGCGATGGCCTCGAAGGCCAACATGACCAAGGTTCTCACCGCCAGCACGAAGCTGACCGGCGCCACCGTGGCCCAGGCTCTCGCAGCCAACCCGCCGTACTACCCCAAGACGGTGACCAAGATCGACGTGCAGAACCCGGCCAGCAAGATGCTCGCGCTCGGCTTCCTCACCAAGCCGCTCGACACCGCCGGCCTTCTGGCCACGCAGTACCGCGGCTAGCAGTACCCGCACCATCGCGTAATTCGGTCGAGTAGGAACGGAGCACCGTGTCAGGGAAGCCCCTTCGGATACCCGCAGGTCTGGTATCCGCAGTGGTGGCGCTGCTGATCTGGCAGATCGCCACCACATGGGGGCCCCTGGCCGGTACCTCCGTTCCTACCGCCACTTCCACGCTCGCTGAGCTGTGGAACATGCTCTTCATGAGCGAGACCTGGGATTCCATCTGGCAGACGATCCAGATGGCCCTCTACGGATTCCTGATCGCCGTCGCCATCGCGATCCCGGTCGGCATCCTCATCGGCCTCAGCCGCTTCGCCTTCATCTCGACGAAATTCACCTTCGACTTCTTCAAGGTGATCCCGCCGATCGTCATCATCCCGATCACGATCCTCGTCTTCGGCCCCACGCTTCAGATGGGCGTCTTCCTCGTCGTCTTCGCCATCGTCTTCGCCCTGGCCGTGCAAACCGCCTACGGTGTTCGTGATGCCGACCCCGTTCTCATCGAGACCATGCGCTGCTACGGAATGGGGCGCGCCAAGCAAGTGCTGTTCGCGCGGCTTCCCGCCGCCTCGCCCTTCATCGCCATCGGCATTCGCATCAGCGTCTCCGCCGCGATGATCGTGGCCGTGGTCGCAGGTCTCGTGGGTGGCGCACCCGGACTCGGCCATGACCTCTTGCTTGCCCAGACGAACGGGCAAAACACCGTCACCTTCGCCATCGTCCTGATCCTGGGAATCCTCGGCCTGGCCGTCAGTCGGCTTGTGGTGTTCCTGCAGCGTCGACTCATCTTCTGGACGGCGTCATGAGGCTGCTGAACTCGCGGATCATCCGCTTCCTGGTCGGCATCTGGCTGCCCATCCTGCTCATCTGGTGGTGGTGGACCTGGAGTGCTGACTCAGTCGATCCCTTCTTCCCGCCGCTTTCGGCGATCTGGGAACAGTTCAAGTTCAACTGGATCTGGCAGTACGTGCCTATTCACGTCTTTCCCAGCCTGCGCAACCTCTTCGCCGGCTACTTCATCGGAATTTTCGCGGGTGTCACCCTCGGCGCCCTGCTCGGCGCCAACCCTCGAGTCAGCCGCTACTTCGAGCCGGTCATCGACTTCCTTCGCTCGATTCCACCGGTGGCCACCGTTCCGGTGTTCATCCTCTTCTTCGGGCTTGATGCCCAGATGCGCATTGCAGCGGTCGCCGTGGCTGCATGCTTCCCCACTCTGCTCTCGACAATGCAGGGTTTCCGCGCCACCGACCCCACGCTTCTCGACACCGGCAAGGTCTTCCGCCTCACGCCATTCCAGATGATGTGGAAGGTGCGCGTTCCGAATGCCTCCCCGATCATCTGGTCGGGGCTTCAGGTGTCACTGCAGATCGCCTTCGTCGTCACGATCGCCTCGGAGATTCTCGGTTCGGGCTTCGGTATCGGCGCCTTCACGACGATCTCCATCGACTCGTTCATGATCCTTGATGCCTGGACAGGCGTCGTGCTCCTGGGCCTGCTCGGATTCGCCCTGAACGTCATCTTCGACCTGGTCGAGCGCTGGTCGCTCCGCTGGTACATCGGACAGAAGAAGCTCGCATCATGAACCACGACAGTGCATTGGGGAACGAGTAGCCATGGCCATCGCAATTGCAGTCAACGGCGTCAGCATGGAGTACAAGACTCCCAAGGGCACGACTCATGTTCTCGACAACGTGAGCTATGAGGTGCAGGACGGCCACTTCGTGTCGATCGTCGGCCCGTCAGGCGTCGGCAAGACCACGCTGCTTCGACTCCTCACCGGCCTCGCTCAGCCCACTGCGGGCGAGATCCTCGTGCGCGGAAAGCGGATCAGTTCCTCGCCAGATGACCTCGCCGTCGTGCTTCAGGACTACACCCGCTCGCTCATGCCCTGGCTCAGTGTCGAGAAGAACATCGCGCTCCCGCTGAAGAATCAGAAGCTCACCAAGGCAGAGCGCAAGGAGCGCATCACCGCCTCCCTCGCCGAGGTCGGACTCGAGGGTGCGGAGAGCAAGTACCCATGGCAGCTCTCCGGCGGCATGCAGCAGCGTGTCTCTATCGCTCGCGCGCTCGCGGTGCGACCCAGCATCTTGGTGATGGATGAGCCCTTCGCCTCCGTCGATGCCCAGACCCGATTCGATCTCGAGGATCTCGTGCTCAAGGTGCGCGATGACTTCGGCATCACCACATTGATGGTCACGCACGACATCGACGAGGCCGTCTACCTCAGCGACGAGATCGTGGTGCTGCAAGGCAAGCCCGCGAAGGTACGCGATGTCGTCAAGGTCGACATTCCCTTCCCCCGCTCGCAGATGGAAACTCGCAACGACGCCCGCTTCGCCGATCTGCGCACGCATGTGTACGGGATGGTCCGCGGCCTCGAATAGCCCGTGGCGCAGAGCCGTGGCTGATTGAATGGGTGCATGGCCACTGATCTGCGAGTCCTGCTCTTCGGCTACGGCCTGGCAGGCCGTGTCTTTCATTCCCCGTTGATCTCGGCGGCTGCCGGCATGACCATCACCGGCATCGTCACGGGCAATGAGGAGCGTCGCTCCCAGGCACTCGCAGACCATCCCGATGCCCGGATCTTTTCGACTGCAGAGGAGACACTTGCCGAGGTCGATGAATTCGACCTCGCGGTGATCGCAGGTGCCAATGTCACTCATTACCCCCTCGCCATGGCCTCCATTGCGAATGGCTGGTGCGTGGTCGTGGACAAGCCGCTCGCACCAACCGCAGCTGCTGCGCAGGAGATTCTCGACGCAGCCACTGAGGCAGGTGTGCAGGTGCACCCGTTCCAGAATCGTCGCTGGGACTCCGACTTCCTCACCTTGAGAGCACTGGTCGAATCAGAGCCCATCGGCACCGCCCACCGATTCGAGTCACGCATCGAGCGGCTGCGCATCGCTCCCCGTGGCAGCTGGCGTGAGTCCGCCGACCCCGCAGACCTCGGCGGCGTTCTGCTCGACTTCGGGGCGCATCTCGTCGATCAGGCGATCGAACTCCTCGGCCCGATCACCGCAGTGCAGGCATGGGCACGCAGTGTGCGGTACCCCGGCCTGGCCCCGGACGACATGGCAATCACTGCCTTCCATGAATCAGGTGCCATCAGTGAGCTGATCGGGAGTCAGTCCGCCGCTTTCGGTGAGCCGCGCTACACCCTGCTCGCCACCCGTGGCGGTGTGCGCATCACCGGCTCAGACACTCAGGAAGCGGCACTGCGTGCCGGCGTTGCCGCGAACTCAGCCGAGTGGGGTATCGAGGCGACCGACTTCACCGCGACGGTCGTAACGCCCGATGCGCAGGATGAACTGACCTCTCGCGAGGTCGCACTGGTGCGCGGTCGATGGAATGAGTACTACCCCGCTGTGCGAGATTCCATCCTCGGCACCGGACTTCCACCGGTTCCGATCTCGGACGTCGTATCCAACATGCGCGTTCTCGACGCTGCCGCTGAGTCCGCCCGAATCGGCGAGACCGTCAGGCTGGCGGTGCCTGCGGCGCACGCCTGAACAGCCAGCGAGTGCGCATCATGAGCGGCTCAGCGGCTGACACGAGCGTGACAGGTGCGCAACGACCCGAGAGCCCGTCGGCTGGTCCGGTCTGCGGTTCAATGCAGATGAAGTCCTCCGTTGCGTCATAGACGACGAACCACGGATGCGAGTTCTCAATATCAATGCGTAGGAACCCCGGCCAATCGATCGATGCAGCTGTGCCGCCTGTCAGCACGTCATCAAAGGGGCCTGCGGCGCGGTCGAGCCGAATGCACTCACCAGTCGGAAGCGAGTCAGCACCCCGGACGAGTTGCTGATCGCAGTCAGTTGCCCATTCAGCACGCGTGCCGGCAATCTGCCGCCTGAACCAGGGATGCCAGCCGAGAATGGCAGGGAAGGCCTCGGCTCGTGAAGTGCAGGTGATCTCTGTAGTGAGGCCGTCATCATCGAGTGTCCACGAGCACTGCACAGCACCGCTGGCGGGCCAGACCTCGTCGAATGCGCATTGCAGCAGCACGTGATGCGCTTGCTTCTCGATCACCTCGAACCTGCGATTCAGCACGAGGCCATGAATTGCCCAAGGGTCGAAATTCACTGGCAGGGGTCGAGCCACTCCTGACCACTCGATCGCATTCCCGCGAAGGCGCCCAGCCCACGGTGCCATCGGGTACATGCCGTAGTCGATGGGGTGAGTGCCGTTCCGACCGATGAGCTCGTGACCAGCAACTGTCCACGAGGTGGCCCGACCGCCATCTGTCTCATCAAGCTGAAGGCAGATGTCAGCGTGACGGAGGGTGATCATCGCGAGTCAGGAGGCGATGAGCACGCTCGAGGAGTTCATGACTCCGATGGGATCCGCGAGAAGACCCTCGAATCCTGATTCCGCGGCGCCCATGAGCGAGCTGCCGATCTCGATGGATGCCGGGACGACGCGCACACCGGAGCGCGACGCAGGGAGGGCTCGGGCGAGCATCTCCGATACGGAGTCCTCCACGAAGGGCAGCAGTTCGCGCAGGTGCCCACCGAGTACGACCGCCTCCGGATTGAAGATATTCACGAGATTCGAGATTCCGATTCCGATACTCCGACCGACGACATCAAAGCCGACGTGTGCGGAGGGAAGCGTGGGATCAACGTGGGAGAGGATCTCGCTGAGTTCTGCCGTCTCGGGATCATTACCCGTCGCGCGAATGACCGAGTCGAGTCCGATCAGGGTCTCCCAGCATCCATGCGACCCGCATCTGCACTCCGGGCCCGCCGGGTCGATGACCATGTGCCCGACCTCGCCGGCGAATCCTCCGACACCATCGAGGAGACGGTTGTTGACGACGACTCCACCACCGATGCCGATTTCGCCCGAGATGTAGATCATGTTTCCTGCGCCTGCTGCGGCACCGCGAAGATGCTCCGAGATCGCACCGAGATCCGAGTCATTCCTGATCGTGACGGTCGGCGGATCGCCGAACTGGGCTCGCATGGCGACCATCAGCGGCTCGCCCAGGGAGATGTCCTCCCAGCCGAGGTTAGGCGCAAGCCTGACCTTTCCGCCCTCGGTCTCGATACTTCCGGGAATGCTGATGCCGGTACCTACCCACGATGAGCCTTCCGGCACGTGCTCGAGAAGGTCGGTCGACATCTGCACGATCTGATCGACGGCGATCGTGACACCGTATCCGGCACGCATGTGCGGATGCTCTCGCGTGTTGAGAACCGTGCCGCCCAGCCCGACAAGAGAACCGATCAGCTTCTCGACGCGCAGTTCGAAGGAAAGCACGACCGCGCTCGTGGCCACCGGAGCGACCACGAGTGATGGCCTGCCCACCGTGCTGGTGGTTCCAGCTCGCTCTTCGACGAGTCCAGTTTCGACGAGGTCGGCCACAATGGCGCCGACCGTGCTGCGATTGAGCCCGGTCAGCCCGACGAGGTCGGATCTGCTCGCCGGACCTGCGGCATGAAGATGCCGAAGGATACGCGAGAGATTGTTCCGGCGAACTTGATCGTGCTTGTCCGCGGGAGGGGTTGGCATGGGTGTTCCACCTAGCGAAGAGAACCGGACGATCGTTTGCGCGACAGTGCATCGACGCTCGCCGCGACGAGCAGGACGAGACCGGTCACAACGTACTGGATACCCGACTGCTGCGTGATCAGCGGAAGGCCGTTAGCGATGACTGCGACAACGAGTCCGCCGATGATCGCGTCCATCACTCGACCGCGTCCCCCGAACAGGGACGTGCCACCGATGACGGCTGCTCCCACCGCGTACAGCAGCGTCTGGGCACCTCCGGTCGTGGGCGACACGGAGTTGTCACGCGAGGCGAGGAGAACGCCCGCGATCGCTGCCAGGAAAGAGCAGATCATGAAGCAGGCGATCTTGATGCCGGAGACGCTGATGCCGGCACGGCGAGCAGCCTCGGAATTCCCGCCGACAGCGTAGATGTGGCGACCGAAGGCGGTGCGGCCGAGAACGAAGGTCAGCACCACGAGCAGAACGAGAACGACCAGAACCGCCCACGGCACGCCCTGGATCACGGGAATACAGCCAAGGGGCTCGTTCGGCGGGCCGAGCTTGACGCACGCGACTTTGCCCGGGCGCACGATCTGCCGCTGCTGGTTCAGCAGGAATACGGCAACACCGAGGAGCACCGCGATGGACAGCACCTTGGCCGCCCAGACCGACGTGGATGTGGACGGGAGCCCGACCTTGCGGCGATTCATGATCGCCCGCAGGCTGACGAGCGCATAGCCCGCCGTCACAATGAGCCACAGGAGCCAGCCGGCCCAGACGGGCATGTTCTTGTTCATGATGGCCAGCAGTACGTCGCTCTGCACGGGGATCGTGCCACCGTCACCAATGATCAGGAGCATGACGCCCTGGAGGCCGAGGAAGGCAGCCAAGGTGACCACGAAGCTCGGGATGCCGAGCCGCGCGACGAGTAGGCCGATCAGCAGGCCGATGACCAGGCCCGTGATGAGTGCTGCGACGAGTGCGAGCGGCCACGCCCAACCCCACTTGGTCAAGGTGACGGCAAGGACCGCGGCACACGTGCCCGCAGCGAATCCCGCAGAAAGGTCGATCTCGCCGAGCAGCAGCACGAACACGAGACCCATGGCCAGCACGATGATCGCGGTGCCCTGGTTGAGCAGATTCGCGAAGTTGAGTGCCGTGAAGAAGGTGTTGCCTTCGAGAACACTGAAGATAACGACCAGGACGATCAGTCCCAGAACGGCCGGCAGGGAGCCGACATCGCCGCCCTTGATACGACGAAAGTAGTCACCCATCGCCTGACCGACACCAGCGCTGTCGCCGGCTGCCGCGATGTCGACGTCAGTGACTTGTGGCGTACTCATGCGTGACCTCCGGCTGCAAGGACCTCAGGGTTCAATCCGATATCGCCACTTCGTCCCATGGTGATGAGCTCGACGATCTGACCATGCCCGACATCGCTAGCCGGGATCTGTGCGGCCAGCTGGCCGAGGTATAGGCAGGCGATGTTGTCGGCCACCTGGAGCACGTCGTTCATGTTGTGCGAGATCAGGACGACGCCGAGACCGCTGTCTGCCAGGCGCCGGACGAGATTGAGCACCTGCTCGGTCTGGGCAACGCCCAGCGCGGCCGTGGGCTCGTCGAGGATGACGAGCTTGGAATTCCATAGCACGGCGCGTGCGATCGCAACCGTCTGTCGCTGACCGCCGGAGAGGCTCGAGACCTGCTGGCGGATTGACTTCAGGGTGCGCACGGAGAGACTGGCCAGCGTCTCGGTCGCTCGACGCTCCATGGTGATCTCGTCAAGGACAATGCCCTTGCTCTCCTCGCGACCGAGGAACATGTTGTGCACGACATCGAGGTTGTCGCACAGTGCGAGGTCCTGGTACACGACCTCGATACCCAGCGCATTGGCCTGCTTGGGCTCGCTGATGCTGACCGGCTTGCCCTCGAAGAGGTACTCACCCGAGTCGAAGGAGTGGATGCCTGCAATGCCCTTGATCAGGGTGCTCTTTCCTGCGCCGTTGTCACCCACGAGCGCCGTGACCTGCCCCGCGTAAACGGAGAGATCAACGCCCCTGAGAACGTGAACGGGGCCGAAGCTCTTGTTGACTCCCTTGAGTTCAAGGAGTGGCTGTGTACCGATCATCATGAAAGTACCTTCTCGCACGACGGGTGAGGTGTGGGGCGGAAGCGGAAATCAGCACGCCTGCCCGATGAGGTCGGGGGCGGCCCTTAAGGGCCGCCCCCTTCCTGCGTCTTGTTACTGGATACCTGCGTCCGCGCAAGCCTTCTTCAGCTCGGCGGTGGTGCAGATGCGGTCGACCGTGGTGAAGCCATCAGCGATGACGTCCTTGACGGTGTCCTTGGTGATGCCCTGCGGAACCAGGAGGACAGAGGGAACGTCCTTGCCGGTCTCGCTGTCTGCGGTCTTGCCGGTTGCGAGTGCATCGGCAGCAGCCTGGTCACCGTTGATGAGGGCAATGGCGAGTGCCGAAGCAGCCTCTGCCTCCTTCTTGATGGCCTTGTAGACGGTCATGCACTGAGTGCCGAGCAGAACGCGCTGCAGGCCCTCGTCAGTTGCGTCCTGTCCGGTGACCGGAATCTTGCCGGCCTGGCCGTTGCGGTCGAGGACTGCAATGGCAGCGCCGCCGAGGCCGTCGTTCGCGGCAGCGACGCCGACGAAATCACCATTGGCCTTGGTGTACATCTGCTCGAAGATGGTGCCGGCCTTGGTGTTATCCCAGTCCGGAACCGACTGATCAGCGGCAACGGTGTAGCCGGCGCCGGTGACTGCAGCCTCGTAGCCCTGCTTGAACAGCGTGGCGTTGTTGTCGGTCGGAGAGCCGTTCAGGAGTGCAACGGGGCCGTCCTTGATGCCGGCATCCTGCAGGCACTTGACGAGGCCATCGCCGATTGCGGTGCCGACTGCGACGTTGTCGAAGGACACGTAGTAGTTGGCGTTGCCACCGAGGGTCAGGCGGTCATAGTCGATGACCGGAACGCCCTGGGCGCTTGCCTTGGCGATGACTGCGGCAGCCGACGGGCTGTCGAGACCGACGATGAGCAGTGCGCCCACGCCCTCAGCGAGCATCTGGTCGGCGATGGTGGCGAACTTGGCCTTGTCACCATTGGCGTTCTGGATGTCGGCCTCAATGCCTGCGGCGGCGAAGGCCTCGCTCAGGAACTGGCGGTCTGCGGTCTCCCAGCGAGCAGACGAGGCTGCGTCGGGGAGGATGACGCCGACCTTGCCACCTGCAGCGGCGGGTGCCGATGCGGATGCTGCCGGTGCTGCGCTGCTCGCCGAGCTGCTGCTGCTGCTCGAGGAACCGCCACACGCGGCGACGAGCAGTGATGCGACCGCGAGGCCGGCCACTGCTCCGATGAGCTTGCGTGACATATGAGTGTTTCCCTTCACTTCGTGGAGTTATCCATGGTGTGGTGCGTGATACGTCGTGACTGCTAGATGCCGAGGATCCGGTCGATGACGAGTTGATCCAGCGCTTCGTTCCCGTACCCCCGGGTTGCGAGGGACTGGGGATCGAAGCTCTCGTTCAGCAATGCCGCTGCGGAGGCCGATGAATACGGTCCGACAGTCGGTACCGCGAGTTCCGGAACGCCGGCATTCGCCATTGCCTTCGCAACTCGGGGATCGTGGTCGAACTCGCGAGCCTTGGCTGCGAGTGCGAGATAGGTGCGCATGCATCCGCGCGCGAAGTCCCAGATACCGTCGCCGCCTTCGTTGCGGTACGGGCGGGCGTCAAAGTGCTTAGGACCGTCATATCCGGAGTTCTCGAGAAGTCGGACTAGGAAGAAGTCGTCCTTGATGCCCTCGGAGCCGAAACGCAGATCCTGGTCGTAGCGCCCGATCTTCTGGTCGTTCAGGTCGATATGGAAGAGCTTCTTCTGCCACAGGGCCTGCGCAACGCCTTGGTAGAAACTCAGGCCCGCCATGGTCTCGTGCGCCACCTCGGGGTTAAGCCCCACCAGCTCGGGATGCTCGAGCATCTCGATGAAGGCCATAGCGTGCCCGATCGTGGGCAGGAAGGTGTCGCCGCGCGGCTCATTGGGCTTCGGCTCAATCGCGAAGCGGATGTCATAGCCCTTGTCGACGACGTAGCCGCAGAGGAAGTCCATGGCCTCCTTGTAGCGCGAGAGTGCATCACCCGGCTCCTTGCTCGCCGCGGACTCCACTCCCTCGCGACCGCCCCACAGCACGTAGGTCGGGGCTCCGAGCTCGGCCGCAACGTCAAGGTTGCGCAGGGTCTTCTGGATCGCGAGACGGCGGACATCCCGATCGTTCGAGGTGAAGGCGCCGTCCTTGAACATGGGATGCCAAAAGAGGTTCGTCGTGGCCATCGAGCACACGATGCCTGTCTCTTCCAGGCCCTTCTTGAAGCGATCGAGCTCTGCACGACGCTGCGACTCCGGTGCGCCGAAGGTCATCAGGTCGTCGTCATGGAAGCTCACGCCCCAGGCACCGATCTCCGCGAGACCGCGAATGAAATCGACAGGGTCGATCGGGGGGCGGGTCGAGTCTCCGAACGGGTCGCGACCGGGGTGACCGATGGTCCACAGGCCGAAGGCGAACTTGTGCTCCGGCTTGGGGGTCAACTCGTCGGACATCATCACTCCCGATCGCCCATGAGGGCCTCGACGCAGGTGCTTTCAATATGTTGCGAGCCACAACATATGCAGGCGAGCCGACCTTCGCAAGGCGAATTCGGTCACAAATCGGACTGTTCCGATAACGATTTGGCAACGGGAAAACCGTCCACTCGTCGCGAATTTTTCGTTGTCGTGAGGAACTGCGTCGATGTAAGCGGATACGGTCTGCTGACAACCGCCGCAGGGGTGGTGAACGAGAAGGAATGACATGGACGTCCTGCAAGGCCTCGAGAACCGCTCCCCGATGTTCGCCCTCGTCGAGAATCGCGCGCGAGCAGAATTCATCGTCTCGGTCATCATCAAGTACGGCTTGGCCGATGCGGCCACTCTCGAGGGTCACCCCCTTCTCGTGCAGCTTGCCGGCAAAGCCAAGCCGAATCCCGCTCTGATGTCGATGAGTCGCGGGGATCGATTGCGCAGCGCCATGCAGGAACTCGGCACTACGTTCATCAAGATCGGCCAGCTGCTCAGCACCCGAGCCGATCTTGTCGGGCCCGACATCGCCGAGGCGCTCAGTGCCCTGCAGGCCGATGATCCGGCTGACACCCCCGAGCAGATTTCGGCCACCATCACCGCCGACCTGAAGATGCCCCTCGATCAGGCCTTCGCTTCCATCAACCTCGTGCCTCTCGCCTCCGCTTCAGTCGGGCAGGTGTGCAAGGCCGTGACCACGGACGGGACCGAAGTGGTGGTGAAGGTGCGTCACGAAGGAGTCCCTGAGGTCGTGGCACAGGATCTCGCGATTCTCAATGCTCTTGCCGCACTCCTGGAGAAGGATGTCGCAGCGACACGCGTGCTCCAGCCCGTGCAGGTCGCGCATCAGCTTTCGACAAGCCTGACTGACGAGCTCGACTTTCGTCGCGAGCTCGGAAATCTCGTGCGCGTCTCGGCGAACTTCGCCGGTAACGACTCCTACGTCTTCCCGAAACCATTCCCGGAACTTTCCGGTGACGCCGTGCTGACCGAGAGCATGCTCGAGGGCACGCGCTTCTCGACGGTGATCAACGACCTTTCCGTCGATCAGGCCAACGACATCATCCGCCTCATCGCCAACATGTACTTCCAGATGATCTTCGTCGACGGCATCTTCCACGCAGATCCGCATCCAGGAAATCTGCTCATCCTCGACGACGGTCGCCTGGGCGTTCTCGACTTCGGAAAGTGCGGACGCCTGCGCGACGGCATGCGTGAGGCCTTCATCGACTTTCTCGCGAGCGTGCTCACCGGTGACATCGAGGAATCAACTCGATGCATGCTCAAGGTTGCACCCGGGCCATCCGATGTTGACGAGACGCGTCTCCAGGCTGATCTCGAGGGATGGATCGAGACGTACTTCCCGGGCTCAGCCGGCAGTGCCACCATGCACGCCGATCTTGGCTCGGCCATCGCGGCGCTCCTCGACATCGTGCGCGAGTACAACCTGCGCATGCCCACCGACATGTCTCTCATGCTCATCGTCGTCATGCAGCTTCAAGGGATTCTGGAGGAGTCGGGAAGCTCGCTGACGCTCACTGAGCTGCTCATGCCCTTTGCCCAGGAAATTCAGCAGGAGCGCATGTCGCCCAAGCGCCTGATGCGCAAGGCGCTCAGCACCGCACATCGCTGGGAGCACCTGATCGAGGTCCTTCCCGGCGATCTCACCCGACTGCTCGAGGCCACGAGTCGTGGCGAACTCAAGGTCCCGCTCACCATCAATGGCATCGACCGGCCGGTTAACCGTCTCGCCTACGCACTCGTGGCGACCGCCACGATCAACGGCACGGCACAGATGCTCTCCCGCAAGGCGGGGCCGACCGTAGGCCGCGTGTCAGTGCCCGGACTCATTGGCACTGCAGCGTCCGCCTACCTCGGGTATCACGTGATTCGCGCGATTCACAAGGCAGGCGGACTATCGCAGTAAGTCTGCTGTGATCGCTCAGGTGACCGAGCGAATCAGCTTCTTGTTGATAAATTCCTCGATGCCCAGGGTGCCGAGCTCGCGTCCGAAACCGGAACGCTTAGTGCCACCGAAAGGTAGATCAGGTGCATCGAGGCCGACACCATTGATAAAGACCATGCCGGTGTCGAGCTTGTTGGCAACACGGATGGCCTGCGCCTGATCGGTAGTGAACACGTAGGAGCCGAGGCCGTAGGGAGTGTCATTCGCGATGCGAATGGCGTCGTCCTCGTCCTTGGCGCGGTACACCTGCGCAACGGGGCCGAACAACTCCTCGCGATAGACCGGGTTGTCGGATGTCACGTTGGTCAGAACGCCGGTCGGGAAGAAGCAACCATTGCGCTCCCCCGCCGTGGCGAGCGAGGCACCGGCGGCGACCGCACCGTCCACCTGGGCGGCCAGGTTTGCCGCAGCGGCTGCGGAGGACAGCGGACTTGCCGCCTCCATCGCCAGCATCTTCTCGGTGAAGGCCGCCAGGAATGAGTCGTAGAGCGAATCGATGATCACGAAGCGCTTAGCTGCATTGCAGGCCTGGCCGGTGTTGTCGGTGCGCGCGAAGATAGCGGCATCGACCGTGGCAGCAAGATCATCTGTGCTCAGGAGGATGAACGGATCAGAGCCGCCCAGCTCGAGCACGACCTTCTTGAGGTTGCGACCGGCTATTTCGGCCACCGCTGCGCCTGCGCGCTCGGAGCCGGTGAGCGAAACGCCACGCACGGTCGGGTCGGCGATGATGTCGGCAATCTGCTCATTCGTCGCGTAGATGTTCGTGTACACGCCTGAGGGAACTCCGGCATCCACGAAGATCTGAGCAATGAACGCTGCAGACTCCGGGCACTGCGGTGCATGCTTGAGCAGCACCGTGTTGCCAAGTGCGAGGTTCGGGCCGGCGAAGCGCGCAACCTGATAGGCGGGGAAGTTCCACGGCATGATGCCGAGAATCGTTCCGACCGACGAGGGGCGGATCACCGCGGTGCCCTCGCCGTCGGCCATCGCGATCGGCTGGTCGGCCAGAAGTCGCTCGGCGTTCTCGGCGTAGTAGTCGTAGATCATTCCGCTGAACTCGATCTCGCCGACAGCGTCAGCAAGTGGCTTGCCCATCTCACGCACGATGATGGCGCCGAGTTCCTGAGCGCGCTCAGTGTGCAGCTCGCCGATGCGCCGAACGATCGCGGCACGCTCGGCAATGGAGCGTGCTGACCACGCTGCATGTGCGGCGGCATTACCCGCGACTGCTGCACCGATCTCGGCATCTGTCGCCGTGGGGTAGGCCTTGACCTGCTCGCCGGTGGCCGGGTCGACTACTGCGTACATATCGATGACTCTCCTTGTTCTGTGCGGCTTCGTTCGTGGCGGAGCGCGGCTGCGCCTGGAGTCGGATCAGAAGACCGTCTGACTCCATGCCTGCCTCGATCCCTGGCTACAGCCTTCCAGAATTCACCACTGATGCGGGCCCAAGGAGAAAAATCGTGCGGAGCCCAGCCCTTTGCCTCTCGCCCTCCGAAGGACGGCATGATGGGCCATCTGAAAGGGGTCGGTGTGACATATATGAGCGACGAGTCGCGCTTTAAGGCCTCTGCGCGTCCTCTGACGTCCTCGGCCCACGAATCTGACGTGCGACGACGAACGCCGAACCGCGGCGAGGAAAGCATGACGAGTTACCTCCCCAAGACCTCCGCCCAGATCGCGCGGCATATGCGAACAGAGGGTCACGGTCTTACGGGCACGGCGGCCAAGGCCGAGCGCCTTCGATTCATGGGTTTCGGCAATCTCTACAACAAGCGCAACCAGGACTCATATGACATCGCGGACAAGGGCATCGTAAGTGAGTACCAGGGTGCGCGCGACAAGCTCAAGTCCAGGGCCGGCTGGAAACGTCACTTCTTCTGGACGAATGCAGCGAGGCAATACAAGCAGGCCCGAAACGACCTTCGACACGGTCATCTGGGCGCTGCGACGGGAAGTCTCCTCGGATCCCAACAGCGGGGGGCTCCACCGCAGCCGGATGAATACCAGGGAGATCTCAACAGGCTCGTCGATGTAGGGGGCGGGTACGGTGGTGAGCACGAGCCGATGGAAAGCGAAGAAGTCGGTTACGGCAACGACTCCGTCCGCAGCGGTGTGGACGATGATGCCGGCGGCGAGGACGAACACGAGCAGCCACCGATCACTTCGGAGCAGCTTCGGCAGCAGGAGAACTACTACGACAACCTCTGGTAGCCGGCCTGTGATTCCCTGGTTCTTGGACGGGCATTGCGGTGGTGGGTCGCCCGGGGCTCGAACCCGGAACCTACGGATTAAAAGTCCGCAGCTCTAACCATTGAGCTAGCGACCCGCGCCCTCGACTCGCGTCCAGGGTGCGACCAAGACTACGGGCACAGAGGGCCACCGCTGACAGCGGTCAGGAGGCCTTGACCGCCGGCGAGTCCGGCTTTGCTGACGAATTCCTGTAGAACGGAAGAAGCAGAGCAACCGTGATCAGGCCGATGAGGCTGCCGATGATGGTGAAGCCCAGCCGGCTGATCGACAGATCAAGGAGCGAGCCCTCCTGGCCGCTTGAGGCGACCACGAGCACGACACCTGGGGTCAGGAACACCACGTACTGCCAGTAGGCACGTCTCGAGTCCATCTTGACGAGCAAGGCCATCCCGAGCAGAACGAGGCCGACGAGGATTTCCACGATCGGCGTGCTCACGAACGCACTGAGCACGATCGCGATACCGAAGCCGGCAAGAGTCCCGATTGCACGCTGCACACTTCTCTTGAAGGTGCTGGAGATACCGGGTTGCACCACGATGAGGATGGTCATCATCAGCCAGGCCCCGCCGTGCCCGAGATTCCGATCGGCCACGACCCAGGCCGCTCCGCCGACCAGCAGCGCGAGAATGATCGCCATGAGCGTCGCGTGCCGCGCCTCGAGCGGCGCAGCTGGCGGGAAGTGAATCTTGTGAAAGACCTTGCCGGAGATTGCCAAACCCCAGAATCCTGAGCACAGCGCGATGAATCCGACCACGACAGCGTCCTGCACAGTCGACAGCGAGGTCGACACGACCGGTGGTTGGGCAACGAAGAAGGCCGCTGATATCGCGAAGAAGTTGACCGCAGAGACGAGGCCTCGAACGGAAGCTATGCCTGAAATCGCTGCACAGGCACCCATGATGAGCATCGAGCCCCAGGGATTACCCTGGTTGAGAACCGCCAGGGTCGAGGCGATTGCGAGAAGGATGACCGTGTAGACGGAGAGCCGGACAGTGCTCGACAAAATTGCAAGAGCGCCGGTGACCGTGCCGAGCATCCAGATGTTGCTGGCCTCACCCCAGCCCACAAGAGTGAAGATCACCGCGGGGATCGCCGGTACGGCCATCACCATGAGAACAAGCGGAATGGACTTCTTCAGGCTCATGGCCATTGGCGAATGTCCACGATTCTTCCCGCACCGGCGCCGCGCGCTGATGTCATGCCGATCTCGCTGTCCTCGTAGACCAGGCATGACTCGGGCTCAGCACCGAGCTTGCGCATGGCAAGGGCATAGAGATCTGGCGCCGGCTTCGAATGCGTGACCTCATCAGCGGTGACGATGAAGTCGAAGAGATGAGTAATGCCGGCAGCGTCGAGTGATGGCACCACCACGTCGCGGTAGCCGCCCGTGACTACCGCCATCGGCAACTTGCCATGAAAGTGACGCGCCACCTCGATCACGTGCTCTAGCGGCTCGATCATGTGGAGCATCTCGTTGTACATCTCCATGGCTTCGACATTGAGCTGGTCGGCAAGCTCAGGGGTCGCGTCAGCGATCGCATGCTGCACCATCGGCAGCAGCGGAAGATTTGCCCACTCCTCCCACCATTCGTCAGTGATGACGAAGTCATAGCGGAGGAAGAGGTCGTTCCAGACGGCTCGATGGATCGGCATCGTGTCGACGAGCGTGCCATCGCAGTCGAAGAGGATCGCCTTCGTGCTCTCGTCGGGAAGGTGGCTGGAAGCAATCATGGTGAATGAACCCTAGCCGCCACTTCGAGTGCCGTTCAGGACTTGCGCGGGCTCAGGCGCGCGCCGTGAACGTGATCGGAAGATCGACGAGTGAGTAGAAGATCAGCCCGCCAGTGCGCTGGAGCTTGGCTCCCGGCGCAAGTTGGATGTTGTCGAGGCGATCGAGGATGCGATCGAAGCCGATCATCAATTCCTGGATCGCCAATGGCTGACCCACGCAGAAGTGCGGTCCGCGCGAGAAGGCAAGGTGCTTGTTCGCGTTCGCGCGAGTGATATCGAACTTCTCCGGCTCGGGGAACATGTTCTCGTCCCAGTTGGCCGACCCGTAGCGCGTGTGGACGATGCTGTTGGCGGGGATCGTCACGCCACTGAGCTCTGTGTCGACCGTGGTGCGACGGAAGAGGCCCTGCACTGAGCTGGAGTGGCGCAATGCCTCGTCAGCGAAGTTGTGGAGAAGCGAGCGATCATTGCGCAGCAATTCCATCTGATCGGGATGCTCGAGCAGCAGGAGCATGGCATTACCGATCGAGTCAGCCGTGGTGGTGTAGCCACCGGTGATCAACTGGTTCATCAGATTCTGCAGCTCATGCATCGTGAGCGGCTCATCACCATCGGTCGAATCCGCGAGAAGTGCCGAGAGAATGTCATCCGTCGGATTCGCGCGACGCTCCTCGAAGAGCTTGGCCAAATAGTGCTGGGCCTCAGCCTCGACCTCCGCGTACTTCTTCGCCGAGGCGTCGTCGACGAGCAGCCCCATGGCGGGCGCAAGCATGCCGTCACTCCAGGCCTTGAACGTGTTGATCTGAGCGGCGTCGAGTCCGATCTGCTCCGCGATCACCAGGCCCGGCAACGGAAAGGCGAATGCTTCGATGAAATCGCACTCTCCCTTGTCGATGAAGGCGTCGATCAGGTCGTCAGCAATCCGCGTGACGCTCGGGAGCATGCCCTTGACCATCGGCGGGGTGAGGGTGCGATTGATCAGGCGGCGGTAGCGGCCGTGCACGGGCGGGTCGGTGCGCTGGAGTGTCTGCACGTGACCCCAACCAACCTCGGCCAGGTGGTCATCGAACATTCGGCCGAGGTCTGCGGCTGCCTCACCTGCAAGCTGCTCGATTTCGATGTCATTCGAGAAGGTCACCGGGTCGGAGAGCACGGTCTTGAGATCCTCGTAGTTCGAGATCACGTAGAACCCGGTCTCGGGCATTCGGTAGACGGGGGCCTTCTCGCGCAACTGCTGGTGGTACCCGAACGGGCATGCCTGCACGGCCGGATCCAGCAACGTTCCCTCGATCTCCACAGCGGACATCGCACTCCCTCAATCGTCGGTAGCGGCAGTGCACCACTGCCTCATGAGCCTGTCAACGGCTTTCAGTGAATTCGTCTATACGACTTTGGTAAAGCGACCACGACCGACCATGGGTATCGGAATACTGCCCGCATGACGAATGACGATGTGCACGCACGCCTGGAGAAGCTCGAGTCAATTGAGGCCGCCCGCCAGGTGACCCAGCAGTACGCGCGGGCCATTGACTCCCTGGACTGGGAACTTCTCGCCGAGACCTTCACTGAGGACGCAATCCTCGTCTCGCGGAGCAGCTCGCATGTCGGTCGTGACGCAGTTATCGCGAACTACCGACGGGCACTCGAGCCCCCCGTCGATCGCAAGCACTTCATCATCAACACCAGCGCTGAGTGGATGTCTCGTGGCGAAGTCATCGTGAACTCGTACTTCATCTACACGTACGCCGGAGACGAGACATCGGTGCTCGGCTGGGGCAACTACACCGATCGCGTGCGAATTGAGAACGGTACAGCCCGAATCGCGGAGAAGCGGATCTCCATCGATCGTTCCGGCTCAGTGCTCCCGGGCTGGATGAACGCATGAGCCAGCTCGAGGGCAAGCGGATCCTGATCACGGGGGCAGGGCAGGGCATGGGCCATGCCATCGCTCTCGGCATGGCGGCGGCCGGAGCGGAGGCGATCGTGGTCACCGATGTCAATGAGGCCAATGGCCTGGCAATTGCGCAGACCGTGAACGCTATCGGCGTGAAGGCCACCTTCATCAAGGCCAATCTTCGCAACAGCTCGGAGATCCAGGCGCTGATCGAGGGCGCAGTGGCCTTCATGGGCGGCCTCGACTGCGTCGTGAACAACGCCGGCGTCATCGACTCCCAGCTGATCGACGACGCGACGATCGAGGGCCTCGACGAGGACACGTGGGATCTCGTGATGGACGTCAATCTCAAGGCCATCTGGCTGATCACCAAGTTCGCGGCACCACATCTTCGGGCTTCGGGTCGTGGAGCCACGATTATCAACTCGGCCTCGGTGGCCGGAGTCAACGGCACCAAAGCCGGCGTGGCCTACGGCGCGAGCAAGGCAGGAGTCATCCAGTTCACGAAGTCGAGCGCGCTCTTCCTCGCACCTGACGTGCGCGTGAATTGCTACCTGCCCGGCGCCATCGAGACGCCAATGGCACTCGGGCACATCGCTGCCTCGTCCGACCCCGAGGACACCGTGCGGCGGATGACCGGCGCTCACCTGCTCCCGCGCATGGGCGAGCCGTCGGAGGTCTCCGATCTCGTGTGCTTCCTCGCCTCGGACCAGTCGTCGTTCATCACCGGCGTCGCGATTCCGATCGACGGCGGCATGCTGGCCTGGCGTGGCTTGCGGAGTTAGCTAGAGACGCGCCTTGATCGCTTTCACCATGTTGGCTGCAGCCGACTCGTGCTTGGAGAAGAACAGCGAGGGCTCGGTGAGCTCGAGCTCGAGCAGTAACGGCTCGCCATCACGGCCGGGGATGAGGTCCACGCGGGCATAGAGCACGCGATCGGATCCGCCTGGGATTGCCGCGAGTACGGCACGAGCCGCGGCGTGCTCGGCTTCGCTCGGAATTCGGGGATCAATGGTCTCGACGACATACAGGCCCTCGACCCGCTCGCCCTCGGCATTCGGAGCGAGCATCGGGCCCTTGCGAATGGAGTGAGAGAACTCGCCGCCCATGTAGATCACGGCAGTTTCGCCGACGGTGTCGACGGCCTCGAGATACGGCTGGATCATCACGACGCGGTTGTCGTCGAGCAAGCGCTGCGCATGAGCCCGCGGGGCATCCATCGACTCGGCGGCGATGTAGCGCATGGTGTCGCGCGAGCCGGCTGAGACCGCCGGCTTGACCACGTACTCGTCGAAGCCGGTCGGCGGCTCCCACTCGGTCGCGCCACCGGGCTCCAGGAAGACCGTGGGCACGACGGGAACTCCCGCATCGAGAAGATCGCGCAGGTAGCGCTTGTCGGTATTCCACTCGATTACATCGGCCGGGTTGAGCAAGGTGGTGACTGCGGCGACGCGCTTCGCCCAGGCGATAAATGCCACGTGGTGCTCGGTGTAGTCCCACGGGGAGCGCACCACAACGAGGTCGAAGGCCGACCAGTCGACACTGTCATCAGTCCAGATACAGGACTCGACATCGAAGCCTTCGGCCTCGAGACCGCTCTTGAGCAGCAGCTCATCGGGGTCGAGATCAGGAAGTGCGGCGCAGGTGACGAGGGCGATCGAGGTCATGACCCAATTCTATTGAAGGCAAAGAACGAGGGACCGGCCATCGGCCGGTCCCTCGTCACACGACTCAGTGATTACTGGGTCAGGCTGTCGGTGATGGTGATGGTGACATCGCGCATCGAGCTGTCGGGGTTGGTGACAGTGACGATGGCCGTGCCGGCTGCGAGCGCCTCGGCACCCGGGTTCACCTCTGCGCCGTCCTGCTCGCCACCCTGCGAGATCGAGACGAGGTCGGGGGTGCTGGTCGAGATAGTGGTGCCGGCCAGCTTGTCGACGTTGAAGACGATCTTGTTGCCGACCTGGGCCGTTGCCGTGGTGTCGGTGGGGCCGACGATGATCGGGGCCTCCATGTTGGCGTTCGGGGCCGCGGCCGCGGAGGAAGCGGGGGCAGCAGCCTTGTTTTCAGTCGACGAAGTCGATGCTGAGCAGGCAGCGAGAACGGAAATGCCGAGCAGGGCAGTCGCGCTGATGGCGACGATGCGACCGGTGCGGGTCATGGTGTACTCCTTCGGTGCCAGGGCACCTCCCCGGCGGCTAGAGCGTATCTACCCCGTGGACGAGATTCCTAAACCTGCCGACTAGATCTCGGCACCCTCATCAAGAGCCGCGAGGAGCTCCACCCGGCTTTCGTGACGACCGCCCTCGAATTCCGTGTTCAGGAAGATCCGCAGGGCCGCGATCGCGGCGTCCGGATCGGTGACTCGCTCGCCGAAGCACGCCACATTCGCGTCATTGTGACGACGAGTCATCTCGGCATCCCAGTCATCGCGAATGACTCCCGCGCGAATACCCGTGATCTTGTTCGCCGCCATGCAGATGCCCTGGCCACTTCCGCAGACGAGAACGCCGAAGTCGGCGTTGCCGGCCGACACCACTTCACCGACCTTCGCGCCGAAGACCGGGTAGTCGACTCGCTCATCGCTATAGGCACCGCAGTCGTTGACGTCATAGCCCTCGGACTCCAGCCACCCCTTCAGCGCTGACTTCAGGACGAAGCCTGCATGGTCACTGCCAATGGCGATTCTCATGGGGTTCCCTTTCACGAATGCGTCTTCCCATTGTGGCGCAGTAACTACCAGGGAGGCCCCTCGGCTCCCACGTGATGGCGCAATACTGACGCCATGGGAACCGTGGTGGTCGTGGGCAGCCTGAACGTGGATCTGGTCGTAGGCCTGGATCGGATGCCTGACCCAGGCGAGACTGTCATGGGTCGCACCCTCGATCAGCATGCCGGCGGCAAGGGCCTCAATCAGGCCGTCGCCGCATCACGCCTCGGAGCACATGTGGAGATGATCGGTGCGGTCGGCAGCGACGACTCGGGTTCGTGGCTGAGGAGCATCGTCACCACCGAGGGCATCGGTGACTCCGGCGTGCGCACCGTCGCCGGACCATCAGGCACCGCGCTCATCGAGGTTGACCGCACCGGAATGAATCGCATCGTGGTCGTGCCCGGGGCGAATGGGCACGTGACACCTGATGACGTCGCCGCCGCCCTCGCGGATATCGAAGACATCGCAATCGTTCTCACCCAGGGTGAAGTGCCTCTCCCCTCAATCGAGGCGGCAATGGTCGTCGGCAAGGCGAAGGGCGCACGCACCATCCTCAATCCGGCACCCGTCCTCGACTATCCGGTCGGCTTACTTCGCGCCGTCGACATCGTGCTGCCGAATGAGCATGAGGCAGCCCAGCTCACTGGTCTCGACACCTCGACCCTCGAAGGAGCTCAGGCCGCAGCCGCGCATCTCGTCGCGCTCGGAGTCACATGCGCGATCATCACGCGCGGTGGCGATGGTGCGATCTGGGCAACGGCAGATAGGTCGGGCAGCGTGGACGTCTTCCCTGTCACGCCGATCGACACGGTCGCCGCAGGCGACGGATTCTGCGGTGGCCTCGTTGCAGCCCTCGCTGAAGGTCACGATCTTGACGAGTCCTTGAGATGGGCAGCAGCAGCCGGCGGGCTTGCGACAACGAAGGCGGGTGCCGTGCCCTCGCTGCCCTCCCGCTCCGAGCTCGATGCCTTGCTGAAGGGCTGACTAAGGCCGCGGAAGCGGCGTCGTGACAGTCGTGCCGCCGCGCGTGATGGTGACTGAGTCGCCATTGATCACCACGGGGGTCGACTCCGCCGTCGTGCGCGGCATGAAGACAGTCACCTGGGCGTGAGTCGAGGCGCCCTTCGGCAGTCGAAGCTCGCGCATGAGCACGGCTCCCTGCAGACGCTCACCCCATGCACCCGTGTGCCAGCCGACACTTGAGCCCGACTTTGCAGTCTTCACCGCCCAGCCGCCCTCGCCGGACTTCACGACGTCGAGGCGCTTGTCATCCTTCGTCAAGGAGAGGCCGCCGTTGACCTGCTCAGCGCCAATCCCCGGCGGAAGCTGCCAGCGCTCGGTCACCACGCGCGTGCGCTTCGGGCCCTTGCCTGCATTGACATAGTCAGTGACGATCACCGCGTCGACCGACCGAACGTATGTCACGCAACGCGTGATCACGACATTGCTCCACGTGCTGTCACGCACACACGTGTTGTCATTGCCACCCTGCGGCCAATCGGATGTTGTGACGAGCTTGGTGACCTTACGAGACTTGGTCCGCGCGACGTTGCTCACCGTGAAGGAGGAATGCGCGTTGCGGGAGCGAAGGAACACGCGCAATCCGCTGCCATTCTCGTAGCGGTACGGACCCGGGTCGGCAATCCAGCTGACCCCGCGAGAGAACAGGGTCACTCCTGCGCCATCGTCATGCGCATGCGGAGTGTTAGGTCGCGTTGATGAGTAGCGAACTGAGTAGAACGTGTCCGGCGCGCCTGCCGGAGGCGTCCAGCCGGCACGGGCGAAGACGTAACCGCCGTCGTAGTACGAGTAGAGCATCGACGGCGGGGCACCCTGAGTTCCGCTGCTGCGCAGCCACTCGGCACGGGGATCCCCTACCGCGAATGACTTCGCGACCGGTTCATTGATCGTGTCACCGATCGACTCGAGTCGGTAGTCAGGCCTCGTAGCGGTCGAGATGAAGTCGTAGAGACGGCCCTTGATCTCGGTGATCTCGGTTGCCGGGATTCCGCATGTGTTCGCTGCGCGCTCGACGTCCTGAAGGATGTTCTCGGCATACATCGCGTAACCGGGTGAGCCTTCGACATCGCTGCCGTCTTCTTGAATGAGACCACGTGTGACTCCGAGAACATTGCCCCAGGCGCGATCGCGATTTGCGATGTCACCGACGGAGCAGAACACGCCGAGGGCAGCAACCTGTCGGATGAGATCGGTGTTGTTGGAGCCGATCGCTGCTCTGCCCTGGGAGTTTCGCGAGCCCATCATGGTGCGCGCATCGCGCATCGCTGCATTGGCGATGAGTGGGTCGCCGAGAGTCTGGGCCGCGCAGAGCAAGGTCTGCGTGCGCAGGCCGCCGTAGATCGAACCATCGACCCAGTAGCCGCGCTTGCCCTGGTGATCATTGATCCAGTACGTGATGAGCGCGCGGAAGCGATCGATCATCGGCTGGCTCTGCACTTGCACCCCGCGGTACAGCAGCGGCAGCGCCCAGTTGAGCGAGTTCACATGGCGGTCACCCGATGTGTCAGTGCCGGACTGCGGCTGCCAGTTGGGGTGCTCGGCGAGCAGGTACGTGCCGCCCTGCGACATGGTCGCCTTTCCACCCATCAAGGCCCAAGCCGCCTTCTTCTCCGTCGTCGTCGAACGCGGCGGGATCAGTGCGCGGCACCAACTGCCGAGTTCCGTGGGCAAGGGCACGGGCGTTGGCGTAGCTGCAGGCGTGGGTGCGGTCGTGCCGGAAGGCACCGCGGGATCAGTCGCTGAGGCGCTCGGCGAGGCCGCTGGCGTGCTCGTGGGGGACGGGGACACAGTTGTCGAGGGTGAGGGAGAGGGAGAGGCAGAATCGGTGGGATCCGCGTCAGGAGCGGCAGCCCCGGCAGGGGCCGCGATGGAGGACAGCAGAATTCCGGCACCTGCGATGGCCACCACGGAGGTCGTCAGTGCCGTACCCAGAGAACGCCTCACCAGCCACATGCGTTCCATCATCACCCGACGTACGGGGGGCGGGTCAAATCGCGGCAACCTCGGCGAGTCGGTCGATTCGGGTGAATGCAGCCTGCTGACTGGGCGAATGGGGGCCCAGCACGAGGCCGAGGGTGCCGAGCATGGCTCCGACGGCCGGCTTGGCGAGGGTCAGGGGCACGTTGGGCAGTTTGAGCAATGCGCGGTGCTCCGCGGGCATCGTGGCGACCGCACCCGAGAACAGAAGGGCATAGGGCGGCCGCGCCGGCACCGGCATCGGCACATGCCGGATGAAGTCGACCGTGCGATCGGCTGCCTCTCCCCCACGCAGATCCGGCAGGAAGTCACGCAACTGCTGCTCGAGTTCGGCGACCGATCTCGGCGGGTTGACCACTCCGACGAGCTCACCGGCCTTGGCCCACTCGCGTACATAGGCATCGTCACCGCCGGGGATCTGACCGCCCCAGACTCGATGGGTGGCAAGGAACGAGTCGGTGAAGGCCACGTGCACCCAGCGAAGTAGGTCGGGATCCATCGCGGAATAGGCACGAGCAGCGCCATCCGCGTCATAAGTACCGGATACCTTGCGATGCATGCCGCGCACGCGTGCGCATTCACGATCTGCTGCCGCACGATCGCCGAAAGTCACGACGGTCAGCCACTGAGTCGTTCCGGCTAGGCGACCTAGGGCATCGGCCTCATAACGCGAGTGCTGCATCACTCCGGCAAGGGCTCCCGGATGCAAGGCCTGCATCAGCAATGCGCGAATGCCCCCGACGATCGTCGGAAGTGACCCGTGCACGGCCCAGGCAGCGGAGTCAGGCCCGAAGTACCCGACGTCCTCGCCATCGGCCATTGCGCGCACCCAGTCGGGCGCACCCGTGGGATCGCCCGACACGATGCGACGAAAGCCCGCGGCGATCTGCTCACGCGTGGATTCCAGGGCGCCGCGCGGGGACGGAAACGAGGGAAGCACCCTCCAAGACTGCCTGCGAAACGGCGTTTCCGCATCTCGGGATGGCCGACACGAAGCAGCGCGCCCGGGTCGGGAGGAGGACCGACCGGGGCGCGCTGCTGGCGTGCGTGGCTAGCTCTTCGGAGCCGACTTGAGAGTCAGCGGGAGCTTGACCACCTGGTCGCCGTCGCGGACGACAGTCAAGGTGATGGTGTCGCCAGGGGCGTGCGAGCGAATGGCGACAACCAGTGCGGTGGAATCGGCGACCTTCTTGCCGTCGATCTTGGTGATGACGTCACCGGACTGCATTCCTGCAGCCTCGGCTGCGCCGCCGGAGGTGACCTGACCGACCTTGGCGCCCTCGCCGGTGTAACCGGTATCGAGCTGCACGCCGATCACCGGAGTGCTCGCCGAGCCGTTCTTGATGAGCTCATTCGACACTCGCTTCACGGTGTCGATCGGAATCGCGAAGCCGAGACCGATGGAGCCGGCCTGCTGACCTGCGGCCGCACCCATGCTCGCGATCGCGGAGTTCACGCCGATGACCTCGCCCGCGGAGTTGATCAGCGGGCCGCCGGAGTTACCCGGATTGATGGCTGCATCGGTCTGTATCGCGTTGATGAACGAGGTATCGCCTTGACCCTCACCGGCAGTGACCGGACGATCGAGGGCGCTCACGATGCCGGTAGTGACCGTGCCCTGCAGGCCCAGCGGCGAGCCGATCGCGATCACGCTCTGGCCGACCTTCAGGTCATTCGAGACACCCATCGGCACGGTCTGCAGCCCGGTGCGATCGACCTTGACCACGGCGAGGTCGTAGTCAGGGCTGGCGCCCACGAGCTTGCCCGTCGCAGTCTTGCCATCGGCGAAGGTCACGTCGATGCTGCCGTCGGCACCGGCCGGACCGGCCACGTGGTTATTGGTGACGATGTAGCCATCGGGGCTGATCACGAAACCCGACCCGGTGCCTGAACCATCGGCACCGGTGACATCGAGCTGCACTACTGCCGGCTGAACCGCAGCGGCAAGGTCAACGACTGAATTGCCAGTCGTCGTCGCCAGATTCGCGCCCACCGAGCCGGCGGCAACTGAGGCTGTCGCGGCTGTCGAAGACGAGTTATTGCTCGCCACGGTGTAGCCGACAGCACCGCCCACTGCGCCGCCCAGGAGGGCGGTCACGGCAGCTCCGCCGATGACGGCGGCGCCGAGGCGCGACTTTCGAGGGGCGGGTGCTGAGTGCTGGGGTGCGGGCTGCGCGAACGGCGGCTGGTCAGCCTGGGGCATGCCTGCGGGGGTTACGGGGGTAGTCACGATCTCCTCCTTCTGCGCCGACTCCTGCCGGCTACGTCCATTCGAACCCAGGAATACCCGCCTGTCTTCCCGTCAAACCCCCTCTCGAGCAGTCCTAACCCTCCCCTTACATGCGGCTGACCTGGGGGGAACCTGCCGCCTGGTGCGAGAGTCCAAGGGATGGTCAAATGACCGAGCAGGGGTGAGGCATCCTTAGCGGGTGAGTACAGGAGTGGGCGTGCGTAATCGGGCAGTCAAGGCGACTTCCGCTGCCCTGGTGTCACTCACCGTGGTTGCGGCCTCCTTCTGGGCGACCGCCGCGGCTGCTGATCCAATCGCCGAGCCCGGCGTCTCCGCCAGCCCATCTCCTTCAGCTACGTCGAGCGACGCACCGTCGGCGAGCGCGCCCGGCCTCGAGCGCTACATCGTCACTGTCGATCCGGGGGCGCAGGCCGAGGTCGCGAGTGCCGTGACTGATGCCGGTGGAGTCGTAACCGCTACCTACGACAAGGCCCTCGACGGCCTGGCCGTGCAGATGACTCCGACTGATGCGCAGGCACTTCGAGCCGACAGCAGTGTCGTGAGCGTCGAAGTGGATCAACCTGTCGCGATCTCGAGCGGCGCCGTCATCACGGACTCGGGTTGCTCGACGTACAGCCTGCCGCGCGGCGATGATGTGGGTACGTCAGGCGTGAACCTCGGCTTCTCGGTGAACTGGTTCGGCACGAGTTACAGCCAGATCCTGATCAACAACAACGGCGGGCTTGCCTTCAACGACGGCGGCGGAAGTTTCACTAACTACACGGGCGTCGATCTCAGCACCACGACGCGACCGCTCGTGCTGCCGGTCTTCACCGACCTCGACACCCGCAACATCGCAACGACTCAAGTCACCTACGGTCCGATCACGAGCTTCGATGGCACCAACGGTTACTGCATCAACTGGGTGAATGTCGGCCATTACAACCAGAGCCTGCCGTTCTACTCGGCCCAGCTGCTGATCCTCAAGCGCGGAACCTCGGGCGACGTTGACCTGGTCTTCAACTACGACAGCATCGATCCGCTCACTTCGACGACCGGACTGGAGATCGGCTTTGCCGATCCCGCGGGCTCGGCGAATGACATGCGCTTCACCTACAGCGGTGTCAGCAATCCCAATCCCTATGTCAACGGAGGCAGTTCCGCACTCGTCTCAAGCTACTCAATCCCCGGTGGTTCCACGATCCCAGCGGTCAACGGTCGATATGCCTTCCAGATTCGTCCGGGCGTCGCACCTACGGCTACTCCGACCCCCACTGCCTCGGCGACTCCGACCGCGACCTCACCGGCGCCCTGCACATCGAGCACTCCCGCAGGCACCCAGGGCTGCGCGACCTGGGGACTCGATCGCATCGATCAGCGCTCACTGCCCCTCAACTCGACCTTCACCCCTGCGGGAACTGGGGCCGGCGTGCGCGCGTACGTCATCGATACGGGCATCTACGCGAGCAGTGACTTCAGCGCGCGCCTGGTGACCGGCTATGACTTCGTCGACAATGACACCATCGCGACCGACTGCCACGGTCACGGAACTCATGTCGCCGGAACGATCGCGGGCACGACCTACGGAGTGGCGAAGAGCGCGACCCTCGTACCCGTGCGCGTTCTCGATTGCACAGGCAGTGGATACACCAGTGATGTCATCGCAGGAATCAACTGGGTGATCACCGATCATCAGAACAACCCCGGCAGCCCTGCCGTCGCGAACATGAGTCTTGGCGGCGGCGCCAACAAGTCGATGGATGATGCGGTTGCAGCCGCTGTTGCAGCAGGGGTGACCGTGGTGGTCGCCGCGGGCAACAGCAATGTCGATGCCTGCACGGCTAGCCCGGCGCGCGAATCAAGTGCCCTCACCGTCGGCGCGACCGATTCGACGGACACTCGCGCGTCATTCTCGAACTACGGTGCCTGCGTCGACATCTTCGCACCAGGAGTCGCCATCACCTCGGACGCAATCAGCAGCCCCACGTCGACGGCCACGATGAGCGGTACCTCCATGGCCTCTCCGCATACCGCGGGAACCGCGGCGGTCTACCTCGGGCTTCACCCGAACGACACTCCCGCGCAGGTTGCGTCAGCCCTCACAGCGAGCGCCTCGACCGGAGTCACCGGTGCAGGTGCGGGCAGCCCGAATCTCCTGCTGTATGCCCGTTCCTTCGTCGCCAACACCGCAAGTCCCTCCGCATCCGCATCTGCGGGCGGAAGTTCAGGCGGCTCAGGATCCTCGGGAGGCGGTAGCTCAGGTGGCGGCGGATCATCCGGCGGCGGTGGCGGAAGCGACGCCGACATCACCGAGGTACGACCGGCCTTCGGCCCGACCACCGGCGGAAACACCATCAACATCCTCGGCTACGGCTTCTGGGGTGCCAGTGCAGTGACGATCGGTGGCAAGCCCGCCAGCTACAAGGTCATTAATGCCGCCAATATCGAGGTCGTCGCTCCCCCGGGTGTCGCAGGCTGGCAGGACGTCATCGTGACGCTGGCCGTCGGTCGCGCCGTGGCACTCGGTGGGTATCGGTACGAGGCGCCTGTCACTCCGCCGCCGGGCCAAGTGGTCATCCAGGCCACACCAACACCGTCTGCCATCGCAGCCGCGATCGCCATTCCGACGGTCAGGGCGGCCGTGAGCTCGGTTCGACTCTCCGCCAACGGCACCATGACTTTGTCGATGCGCGTGCCGGGAGCCTCCAAGGGGCAGCAGGTGGCACTCTTCAGGGCGGGCACGAAGGTGCGTTCAGGCAAGGTGACGAAGTCCGGCACGGTTGCCTTCTCGGGAGTTCCGACCGCATCAGGTGCATACTCGGTCGTCCTGTCACGACGCGGTAAGCCGGTCTCGCGCACTCAACCGGTGCTGGTCACCGCTCCTCGTCTCTGACGCCGCACTGACTGCGTGCGGTTCAATGGGCATATGAAGCTCACCACCGACCCGCGTGCGGCAGCCGTACGGCTGCGCGATGGCGGACTGGTGGCCGTTCCGACAGAGACCGTGTACGGGCTCGCCGCACGAGCCGATGATCCGCATGCGGTGGCGCGTATCTACGCCGCGAAGGGGCGCCCCGCTGATCACCCGCTGATCGTGCACGTCGCGAATGCGATCGCACTCGATGAATGGGCCGCATTCATCCCTGAATACGCTCATCGCCTTGCCACTGAATTCTGGCCGGGCGCGATGACCCTTGTCGTCAAGCGCAGCGACCGGGCCGGGGATTACATCACCGGTAGCCAGGATTCCGTCGCCCTCCGGGTCTCCTCGCATGCACTCATGGACGAGACATTGCGTGCTCTCATCATGCTCACAGACGATCCCGCGATCGGAATCGCCGCACCAAGTGCGAATCGATTCGGCAAGGTGAGTCCTACATCCGCTCAGCACGTACTCGATGAGTTCGTCGACATTCTCAGTGACTCTGACCTGGTGCTCGACGGGGGTGAGAGTTCAGTAGGTGTCGAGTCAACAATCATTGATTGCACCGATGAGATTCCGAGACTTCTTCGCGCAGGGGCGATCACCATCGAGGACATCGAGAGGGTGACGGGTCTGCGGCCCGGGATGACATCAAGCGTGCGAGCATCAGGCACGCTGGAGTCCCACTACGCGCCCAGCGCCGAGGTCGTGCTCACCGACGCGGAGGGTCTGGCCGCCAGCAGGCCCACCGATGTGGCGCGGATCGGAGTGCTCGCGCTCTCGAATGTCCCGACTCCGCTCGGCATGGTGCGGCTTGCCTCGCCAAGCACTAATGACGAGTACGCCCACGTGCTCTACGCCGCGTTGCGGGATGCCGATGCACTGCAACTAACCTCGGTGCTCGCCGTACTGCCCGACGATTCAGGCCTGGGCGCCGCCGTCATCGATCGACTGCGGCGAGCCGCTCACTCGTAACCGAGTTCCTCCAGACGGGCATCATCAATGCCGAAGTGGTGCGCGATCTCATGCACGACCGTGATGCGCACTTCCTCGACCACGTCGTCCCTCGACGCACACATCGCCAGGATCGGCACCATGAAAATGGTTACCTGGTCGGGGAGGAACCCCGCATAGCCACCATCGCGCTCGGTCAGCGGGATCCCCGAATAGAGCCCCAGGAGATCAGGGTCATCGTCCGGGGCCTGATCCTCCACGACCACCACGACATTGCTCATCAGCCGCGTGAGATCCGCCGGAATCGAGTCCAGGGCCTGTGCCACCAGCCCCTCGAACTCCGTTCGGCTCATCTCCGTGGGTTCCATGGCCCCATTTTGGCTCCCCGCGGGGCCTGCCCTATGCTTATGCGGTCGCCAACGGCACCCGGTCGACGGAGACACAGGTCCCCATCGTCTAGTGGCCTAGGACACCGCCCTTTCACGGCGGCAGCACGGGTTCGAATCCCGTTGGGGATACGCAGTACAGCACCACAAGCAAGGCCCCGTAGCGCAGTCGGTTAGCGCGCCGCCCTGTCACGGCGGAGGTCGCCGGTTCGAGCCCGGTCGGGGTCGCCATATCGAAGGTCAGCGAAAGCTGGCCTTCGATTGTTCGGCCAGGTAGCTCAGTTGGTACGAGCGTCCGACTGAAAATCGGAAGGTCGGCGGTTCGACCCCGCCCCTGGCCACCACAACTCGCGCAGCCACATCACTCTCCCGCCCCAGCACTAGCCTGGGGTCACTTTGTCTTGAGTCTTTCGTGCAGCTATCGCAAGAACCGACCAGCCAAGAAGTGCGATGAGGAAACTCAGGAGCCCGTCAGTGCGCAGCGCGGAAGCCAGCGCATCAAGCTGCGCATCGCTGACACTTTGCGCTCCGGCATCCATCTGCACGCTCGAAATGATGATGGTGCCGAGAAGCGCCATTCCCAACGCCGTGCCCACCGAACTCGCTGCCGTGCGGAAGGCGGACACTTCACCCGTGCGATCAGCGGGTGCACGACCCATGACATCCATGTTGAGCACGGTCAGCGCGCCCATGCCCGCACAGCTGAAGACCGTCGAGATCGCGATGAGCAACCACATGGGCGTACTCGGTTGCATCACGATGAGCGGGAGCATTGTCAGGCCAGTGGCGAGGATGAGACTCCGACCGGCACGAGAGGCGCCCCATCGGCGCACGGCCCACTTGGCGAGAAACTTCGCTCCGAGGATCGCACCGATCTGGGCGGGAGCAACGACGATTGCGGCCTCAAGTGCTGAGAGATCGTAGAAGTACTCGAGAACGATGCATACATACGTGAGAATCTGAACGAGCGAGATCAGCACCACGCCGATCATGAGCGCGCGCATCAGCGTTCCCCGCAGCGAGCCGAAGTTGAAGCTCGATCGGGCGTTCAGCCGAATCACGACGAAGCAGGCCAGGGCCGCCAGAAGGCAGAGGACGGTGCCCACCAGGAGTTTCCGGCCTTCGAGCTCGACATTGTCGATCTCGGCGATCACCGTCGCTCCGGCAGCCAGCGAGATACCGGCGAGGATCGGCGTCACCCACTCCCCAGTTGCCTCACCTGGCGTTCCCTTGCCTAGAAGGAACTGGGCAACGACCGCGATCAGCACGCCGGAAACGGCCCAGGAGATCGGAATCCACCGCCAGTTCACCACCCCGAGAACACCCGCAGTCGCAATCGGAAGTACGAGGAAGGCGATCGGGAAGACCATGCCGTAACTGGTGAACGCTGACACGTGAGCATTGCCCTCGCTCGCCGTCTTCTGCAGGAGACTGACGGCCACGACCTGGATGACAATGGCACCAGCGCCGCAGAGCGCGAGTCCAGCGCTCACGCCCATCGGTGCTTGGGCTGAGGCAAGGATCAACGATCCAAGGGCGAAGATCAGGCCGGCACCGACCATCGTGCGTCGTTGCCCGAGCCGATCCCCTGCTCGACCCGCCACGAAGACCACGAGAAGCGCGGCCACCGACGGAACGACAAGCGCGTCCTCGACGTACTCATCCGAGAGGCCGAGGCTCTCGGCCATGGGTGCCACGAGGAAAGTGAGGCCCGCCGCGACAAGCAGGGTGAGTCCGACGATCACGCAGATGGCGAGCACGATCCGGCGCTGCTGCGAAGTCACGTCATCTCTTCGCTGTCGAAAATGTCATTGCACACAATCACGCCTCGACTCGAAACGTTGCGCACACGTAGAAGACTCCCATGAATTCCTCCGCGTGATCAATGTCCGCCGTCGTCACCGCTGAGACTCCGGAGAGCACCAGCAGCGGTATGCGGAGGTCACTGAGCTGCGCCTCGAAGTCCGTCTTGGTGATCGCCGCGAGACTCGCGCGACTTCCCCCACTGATCAACTCGACAAGGCGCGCGTTGAATCCGGCGGAATCAGGATGGAAAGAGCCTGGTGCCTTCGGAGTCGAGCACGCGCTCGCGTTGCCGAGGATCAGCAGCCCGATCCGCTCGGTCGACTCGTGAAATTCTTGGCCGATGCTCGAGGCCGCAGCCTCCGGCGCCGAAGCCGAGATCAGGCGGTACGACGTCGGGTCGTTCCATCCTGCTTCGCCGAGAAGGGCGGCGGCGATGGCCAGCGGGATAGGGAGCATGACGGAGTGTCCGGTTGCGGGCACCGTCACCGGCGGCAGGCCGCCCAGGCGATGCAGGCCGAGCGTGCACGATTCATCGAATTCGCCCGCCGGGTCACCCTGAGCAATGACGACGATGCGTTCCGGGTGAGTGTCGAGAAGTTCGCGCAGCACACCGAGCGCCGCGGCGCGCTGTTCCTGCGCCGCCTCCTGCGAGCCGCTGAGGCCGCGCACGAGAACGGGAGCGGCCGGAATGAGCGCGGCACCGACGACACTCATGCCAGGCCTCGCACAGTACGAGCAGGTGCACGGGTGCCCTGGATCGAGGCCACCATGTCGAGCACCTCGCGAGTCTCGGCCACTGAGTGCACCCGGAAGATACGAGCACCAGCGAATGCCGTGACGGCAACGCACGCGAGGCTGCCCAGGAGGCGCTCATCTACCGGACGATCAAGGGACTCTCCGATGAAGTCCTTATTCGACGTTGACATCAGCACCGGCCATCCCGTGTCGACCATCTCACTCGTGCGGCGAGTTGCCTCGAGCGAGTGCCACGTGTTCTTGCCGAAGTCGTGGCCCGGGTCGATCACGATGCCCTCCCGCGGAACTCCGGCTTCGAGGGCACGTTCAGCAAGGTCCGTGGTGCGAGTGATGATGTCGTGCATCAGGTCGTCATATGCCACACGATGCGGACGCGTGCGCGGGGTCGCACCGCCCGTGTGGGTGCAGATGATTCCTGCGGAGAACTCCGCCGCGACTTCGGCAAGCTTCGGGTCAACGCCGCCCCACGCATCGTTCATGACATCGGCACCGGCAAGACATGCTGCCCGACCGACCTCGTGTCGCCACGTGTCAACGCTGATCACGATGTCGGGGTACTCGTGACGCACGGCCTCGATGAAGGGGACGACTCTGCGCGCCTCCTCCTCCGCCGACACGAATTCCCCGGGACCGGCCTTCACTCCACCGATGTCGATGATGTCTGCGCCTTCGGCAACGACCTGGTGGACTCGCTTCATCGCCGCGTCATCGGCCCAGGAGGCACCTTTGTCGAAGAAGGAATCCGGCGTGCGATTCACGATTGCCATCACCAGCATGTCCGTGTCGGTAAAACTCCCCCGCCCTAGCCGCAAGGTCATGATCGTGCCTGGGGGTGAGCGCTGTCGGCTTCGGCCGGTAGGAGAGCGAGCACCGGCGGGCGTTCCAGATCGTTGATGAGCCGCGATTCCCAGTCGCGTTCACCCGACGCCTCGGACCGAACCAGGTGGGCAATCTCCTCAACGCCCTGTGGCTCAACGCCGAACCTGCGCCGGGTCGCCGCGGCCAGCACCTCGGCCGACAGGATTCCGAGATTCCTCAGATCCTGATGAACGTGACCGCGGTTACCGAGATCGACCTGAGCGAGCGCATCAAGACCGTGTCGCTCGTAGGTATCGATCAGTGTCGCGAACTCGACGCCGTAGCCGGAGGGGAAGCTCTGCGTCTCGAGAAGTTGACGCCGACCCGCCCATTCCCCGGCCAGCGGTTGAACCACGCCGGCGAGATCCGGCCACCACAGGTTGATGAGCGGACGTGCCATGAGTTCATTCACCCGACCGCCCTGCGCGATGCCCTCCGGCGCGTCCGCGAGATCGCGGTCATAGAAGGCCTTGACGAGCAAAACCTCAGGCTCTCGCAGGAGTGGCGCGAGGAGTCCGGTCACGTAATCGGCGGTGAAGGTGGTCAGGTCCGCATCGATGAAGATCACGATTTCACCCGATGAGACGAGAAGCGACTTCCACATCGCCTCGCCCTTTCCCGGTCGCCAGCCGAGATCCGCTCGAATCTCGGCGGCTGAGTGCACGGTCGCTCCGGCAGCACGCGCGACTTCTGCCGTGGCGTCACGCGAGTCACTGTCGATCACGATCAGCTCATCGACGAGCTGACTTCCGAGAACATGAGCATCGTGAATGGCCGTGACGATATTGCCGATAGTCGGTGCCTCATCGCGCGCGGGAATGACCACGCTCACGCGGGTGGTGCCCTTCAGTGCCTGAAGCAGCCCATGATCCCCGGCGGAGATCATGAATGAGCGGCGTTGACACCAGTGACGCGCTTCGAGATTCATCACTTCCCGATTCTCGCGAGGACTGTTGCGGATTTCGACGAGCCTAGCGGGATCCGCCGATTTCAGTCAGGTGACGAAGAGGTCCACCGGGGCGCCGCGTGCCACGGTTGGCGCAGGCCGGTGTCGACTCGATGCCTGGTGCCGTCTGCGTCCGCGAATGCCACCCCGAGCCCCCTTCTTCGAGTTAGATATCCCCGTGGAGCTCACGCGTATCGGAGAGGGCGGCGCCTCGGGGAGGATTCTCCGAAGCGCCTGGTGGGCGTGGTGGGCCTGTGCGATCTCCTGGCTCATCGCCTGCATTCGACTCGGTGCCGTGTTCTTCTCGAACCTGGCTTCCGGCGATGGAAACGACTCCCCCATCGGCGCACTCCACACGGTCTTCGATGCCGGTTACATTGCCGTCTCGGCGTCAACATCCGTGGCGCTCGTCTTCGTCGTCTGGCTTGCATTCATGACACGTCGCGGCGGCAAGCTTGCCGTCGCAGTGATCCTTCTCATCGTCGGCGGCGTGCTGTTCGCCTACTTCCGCGAGTTCGCGGCATGGATGGTTGCCGCGAAGGGGCTGTTCGCCTTCACCCCGCGGATGGTGCGGATCGATGCGGTGTACACGGTGCTCACGATTCTCACCCTGCTCTTCGCCACGCCTTCGTACTTCGGTCAGGCGCTTGTCGCGGCCGCGCTCGTGCTCACCGCCGTCTTCCTCGCAATTGCCGCGAAACGATGGCGCGCCGTGACTCGCATCGTCGACGAGGTCGAGGCTCGCTAGCAGGCGGATCGAGGCAGACTACTTCCTGCCATCGAAGGTAATTCGCCCATCCATCATGGTGAGCACGACAGGAACCTGGTGGATCTCCTCGGGCTCGACTTCGAAAAGATCACGCCCGAGCACGATCAGGTCGGCGCATTTGCCCACCTCGATGGAACCGATCTCGTTCTCCATGCGCAGCTGGAAGGCTCCGTTGATTGTCGCCGCGCGAAGCGCATCCTCCAGGCTCATGCGCTGACGCGGGACGAACGGCCGGTCGTCGGGGAAGCCCGGTCGCTTCCGGGTCACGGCGGCCTCGATCTGGATCAACGGCGGGATCTCGGCGAGGTCAACGCCCGGGAGGTCAGCCCCGAAGGTCACCGTGGCGCCGGAGCGCACGAGATCGCCGTAGGGAAATACCTCGGATTCCACCCGATCAGCGCCAAGCAAGTCCGTGTAGATCTCGAGGTACTGACCGTGATAATCCGTACCCCACAAGGGAGTGCAATTCGCGATCACTCCGAGCGCGGCGAATCTCGGCACGTCATCAGGGGCGAGCAGGGTGTTATGCGCGATGGTGTGCCGTGCCGTACCTATTCCGAGCTCCTTCTGAGCCCGCTCGAAGGCGTTGAGAACTGTCCTGGCCGAACCGTCAGCATCAACATGCACGTGCATGTCGAAGCCGGCCTCCTGAATTGCCTTCGCTTGCGCTGCGATGTGCGCCTCACTAAAGAGCATCTGCCCCACTGAGGGATGCGCGCCGCACGACGGCTGCAGCAGGAGTGCGCCATCGCTGAACAGTGTGCCGTCAGCCCACATCTTCAGGTGCGAGATCGACACGTGCGGGGAACGCAGGCGAGCATTCCAGTCCGTCAGCGCATCAGCGATGACCTGCGGATCATCGGATTCGCTACGCGTCCAGTACGAGCCGGCAACGCGAACATCGAGAGTGCCCTCGAGATCCCGTGCGATGTAGTCGGCATAGACCGGCTCGGAATCGGCGCTGGTCGCGCCCATGAACACGCCGGCCTCGAAGTAGGTGGTGATGCCGTAACTCGGTGCGCGGTCGAGGGTCAGCTGCTGGGTCTGCCGGAAGACCTCCATGGTGAAAGTTCCCACCGCGGCAAGGACGGGGATGACCGCAGCGGCCTCGACCGCGTGACCGGTAGGCGTGCCATCGGTATCCCGCACGTAGTACTGATTCGGCGCAGGGTCCGGGGTGGCGGCGGAGATGCCGGCCAGCTTCATTGCCGCAGTGTTGAACCACAGATCGTGGATATCCGCCGAGCACACAACCATCGGAACGTCGCCGGTGATCTCATCGAGCCATTCGCGTCGGGGCGAGACACCCTGGAACGAGCCCGGGTACCAGCCGAAGCCTCGGTACATCGTGAGCCCCGGATTTCCGGTCACGTACTCGCGCACCGCGGCGAGAATCGCCTCCTCGCCCACGATGCCGCTCAGATCGACGCCCAGCTTGCCGACCGCCATCATCGCCAGGTGATCGTGCGCATCCACGAATCCGGGAAGCAGCATCCCGCCTGCAAGATCGATGACCTCGGCGCCCTGCGGAGTTCGCACGCTCGCGTCAGCTTCGCTCCCGACGAACTCGATACGCCCGGCCACGACGATCGCTGTCTGGGCCCAGGGCTGCTTCGGGTTCATCGTGTAGACGGAGCCACCGCGAAATACCGTCGCACTCATATCCTCACTGCACCTTTCGTCGTGATCCCGTGACGAGCCCTCGGACCGAACAAGCTTTCAACTCACGGCCCCATCCTCATTTCCCCGCGAATCCACGGACAGTAGCCTTGCGTCAGGCACAGGAGCGGAGAGGATGAGGTGGCGCAGCATGTCGAGTATGTTCGATGAGCAGCCTTCCTTGCTCCGAAATCGCAACTCACACCTGATCATGCAGTCGGGTGAATCGAACTACGCCAAGCGCTCCCCCCTCATCGAGGAGGAGCCGCCGGCACAGGCCCCGCGCGCACCTCGCCAGGTTTCGGGTACTGCCTTCGCAGCAGCACTTACTCGAAAGCAGGACTTTCGCGCCAAACCCGAAGGCTGGAAAATGTTCAGCCCGAGCACCTGGGGCTTCCTGCGGAACACGGCCTGGGGTCGGAAGAAGGCTGCGCGACGACAGATCAACTCCCTGACCGCCAAGGTCGACAAGTTCGGTGCGGCGATGAAGGGGATCTCCCCCCGCGGCGGTCTCTTCGGCAATGCCAATTGGAATGACACGGGCACAGGTACGCCTTACACCGCGGCGACCGCGAAAGATGATCCGAATCTCACGACAAGTGCCTCGTATGGAGTGACGTCGCGGGCGGCAGGTGCCTGGGGCACTGCCGCCAGCGCCATCGCCGACTGGCATCGGCACGGGCAGGGAACCGAGGAGTCAAAGGGCGCCATGAAGCGTTTCCTGGGCGCCTCCGAAGACTCAGGCATGAGCCGAGAGAGCTTCAATGCCTTGGCCAACGGGCGAAACAAGATTGCCGGGCCAGCAGAACCCATGGAGGACTTGCACGAGGTCGGGGATAACGTGGACGGCCACGCCTGGCTCGATGAGCCCGGCCAAGATGCACAGGACACGGGCCAAGGCATTCCCGACATTGTGCAGGAGGTGCTCGGCGCCAAGCCTGGAGGTAACGACTCGGGCGATCACTTGTCGCCAGAGGTTCCCGCGAACCCCGTCAATCGGCAAAGTATCGACGACTCAGACCTCGATGAAGACAATGATGACGAGGATGCCTTCTACCGTGGCAATTTCACCCAGGAGCAAATTGACGCTGCCACGCGCCAGATGCAGAAGAGGTGGTAGCCCGGCTGCCCAAGCAGACAAGCCCAGCTCTCTCGCGATCGCCAAGTGAGTGAACTCGGGCTACCGTCGCCCTATGCCCTCCGAGAAGCCGCGTGCCGAGATTGTGGCCACCGACAGCCCCTGGAAGCGGGCCGGCCGAATCGTGATCGACGCGCCCATCACCGTTGTCTTCGCACTCATCGCTGATCCTCGGCAGCATGCCGAGTTCGATGGCTCAGGCACGGTACAACGACAGCTCAAGGGGCCCGAGCGGCTCTTCAAGGGTGCCAAATTCGGCATGGCGATGCGGGTGAAGTTCCCGTACACGATCACCAATACTGTCGAGGAGTTCGACGAGCCGCGCGTGATCGCATGGCGGCACCTTGGTCGACACCGCTGGCGGTACGAGCTCGAGGATCTCGGCGATGCGGGGACATCGGTGACGGAAACCTTCGACGGCAGCACGGCGCTGTTTCCGCCGGCGCTCACGATCATCAACGCCTACGACAACAATCAGACAGCGATCCTCAAGTCACTCGTGCGACTGAAGCTGCTCGCCGAAGGTTCGTCAGACACTCGCTGACTTCTTCGGAAGGGGCCTCTCGGCGATTCAGTGACTGACAGGTTCGGCCACAATGCGATCGCCCCAGCGGGGGATGAGCCTCGCGACGATGGCACCGACGAGGGCAGCCGGAACGAGTGTCCATGTGCCCATCATTAGGCCAAGAACCACGCCGAGAACGATCACGATCGGCCACTTCATCGGCGCAGTCGCGATGAGCGAGGCGATGACGCCTACGACAATCGCCGCAGGCACCGAAGGGCCGGAGTCACCCATCAGCAGCGAAATCAGCAAACCCACTGCTGCCCCGACGAACATTGCCGGGAAGAACGGGCCACCACGGAAGCCGGCACCGAGGGACACCGCGTAGGCGATTGCCTTGAAGATGATGATGGCGACAACTGTCGACGCGGTCGTGAGTGTCGGCAGCTTGGTGATGAACTCCTCGCCAGATGTGACGATGAAGAGGATGCCCTCGCCAGTGCGGCTCTGCACGATCAGGGCACTGATGCCGACGATGAGCGACGCCGCGATCAGGATCGGCAGGTGCGGGCCGCTGCCCGTTGCTCGCGCAATAAGTGCAGCGACCGTACGGGCAAGGGTGACGACCACCGCGACGATGATGGCGACACCGATCGCCCAGCCGATTTGATCCACCTCGATCGCCGTCGGCGTGCTGCCGAGCTGCATGCTGCCGGAGAGGATGGGGCCGACGAACAGGGCGAGGATCGCGCCAAGCGCTCCGAAGCCGACGATCTTCTTCTGGTCAGCGGCATCCGTGAAGCGCATACGCTTCGCCACCAGGCCACCGATCATCGATCCGGTCGCCACCAGTGCGACCTCGGGGCCGAGCACGATGCCACCCCACAGCGAGGCGAGGATCGCCAGGATCACGCCGACGTACTCCTTGGGCGTCACACTGCTGACCTTGATCCCGCCGATGGGCGAATGCCCGGCATCGCCCACGAACGTGCGGATCACGTAGACCAGGACCGCGGCGATCAGCAGGATGCCGATGACGTACCAGGCGGGGGTGGTTGCCCAGCCCTCGGGAATGGTCTCCCAGAGCAGGATGATTCCCGCATTCACGATCTCGAGGACGACATAGCCGAGGACAAGGCTGATCACTGCGGCGAGCAGCATGGCCGGGATCGGGCGTCGGGCAGCGGGGGCAGAGTTCATGGGCGTATCTCACCATGAGTGCACCCCACCGCTCACCACGGTCACGTTCGTGCCGCGGGGCAATACTGGCTAATCTGCCGCCATGAAGATCACGCGCGCCCTGACCGCCCTGTTCCTCGGCCTCGCAGTAGTCGTGGGTATCGCTGCCCCGGCACAGGCCACCTCACCTTCCGGGGTCACCACCATCACGGTCTACCACCAGCCTGTCGTGCCCACGGCAGTCACCGGATCGGGCATCGGTACGGTGCGCTACTTCTCCATGCCCACCGCCGTGAACGGCGTCGCCGCCGATGGCCAGTACATGACCGGCACCCTCACTACTCTCGACGTCGGCGTGCCGGGCGGCCAGGAGATCCGGGCGTCAAACCTGAACTTCGTCTTCGGCTCCTCCGCGAACCAGCTTGTCGTCGGAGGCATCGCGATCTACCCCGCTGCCGGCGCCACCTTGCCCGACGGTGCTCGCGTGGTGCGGCCGGTGATCGGCGGTTCGGGTAAGTACGCCGGAGCAGTCGGCCAGGCCATCTCCACGAACCTCGGTTCCAAGGGCTGGACCCACGTCTTCAGAATCCGGATTCCTTCCTAGCGTCAGGGCAACCCACGCCCGTCTCCTACGCTTACCGCCATGTCCACGACTGACACTGCCGTCTCGCGTCGCCAGATCTGGTTAAAGGCCTACCTGGCACACACGACCGGACTGCTCTCCACGCTCGCGCTGGTCTACCTCTTCACGTATTCCGTTCAGTCGATCTGGCATGACCCCGGCGCCCGGTGGTACTTCTGGCTGGATCTCTTCGGAAAGTTCCTCTGGCTGCTCTTCGCGGTCGACCTGGTGTTCCGCTTCTGCATGACCTCGCCGCGCACGCACTTCTTCCGCAAGAACTGGCTCGACACCGTCACGGTGGTTATTCCGCAGCTTCGTGCACTTCGCGCACTTCGAGCATTCACCGGCGGCGGCATCATCTCGAAGAAGGGCCTGCTGTCCGGCAGCGCAATCGCCTCGGGAATTGTCGCTGTGATCTTGATCGTCTGGGTCGGCGGCCTCATGGTCCTCAATGCCGAGCGCGGTGCTCCGGGTGCCGAGATCACCTCCTTGGGCGATGCGGTGTGGTGGGGCTTCGAGACCATCACGACTGTTGGCTACGGAGACTTCGTTCCTGTCACCGCACTCGGACGCGGCTATGCCGTCGCAATCATGTTCGTCGGCATCAGCGTGCTCGGTGTCGTGTCGGCGACATTTGCCTCGTCACTGGTGAAGAAGGGCAATACGAGCGCACCTGCGCCTGAATCGCCGCAGCAGCTCATCCTCGATCAATTGGCCGAGCTCAAGGCGATGGTGTCTGACCTCGAGGCGCGCCTCGAAGGAAAGTCGTCTGTTGCTGAGACCCCGGCGTCCACTCCGCCCACCGCGGCTTCATGACGGTGTCCTGACATGAGTGAGGGTGAGGCGGAATCCGCCTCACCCTCACTCGTCATGCTCTAAGAAAGTCCTGCTCAGCCTGCCTGATTGCGCATTCCGCCGACGAAGCCCTTGAGCTGATCGAGGAACTGCTGCTGATCACTGGTGAGACCCTGGCCGCTCTGCAACTGGTTCAGGAAGTCCTGAATGCCATTGCCCTGCATCATTGGGCCGGGACCCTGCTGACCGCCCAGTGCCGGGCCGTTACCCAAGTCACCGCCCATCATGCCGCCGCCCTGGTTGCCACCAGCCCAGTTGTCACCATCGGGATCGACACCACGCTGGCCATCGCCACCCATCATCGGACCATTGCCCTGCTGGCCGTCCATCATGCCGCCGCCCTGGTTGCCACCACCCCAGTTGTCACCATCGGGATCGACACCACGCTGGCCGCCGTCCTGCCCATTGCGGTCGGCCGACACGGTCAGCGTGGCCTCCCGGTGGTTCTTGCTGTCATGGTTGCCGATCGAGTAGCCGATCACGCCGGCTCCGAGAACGAGCACAGCACCGACGACGGCGGAGACACCGGCGAGTACGTACTTGCCCACGCTCTTGCTCTTCTCCGCCGGAACCGTTGCAGAGATTGGCGGCAGGACAGCCGGCGCCGGGGCGGCCACAGGTTCTTGCGGAGTAGTCATGTCGTTGGTGTTGTCGTCCATTGTCTGTCTCCTCGTATCGAAGTTCGTGAGACCACTATGGCGAAAGCAGATCAGCAAACGACCCTGCGAGTGTTAAGGGAATGTCAGGAAGCAGGTGATGCGCAGAACACGCCGTAGTCATCGGATTTGGGCACGATCGCCCAACCCCTCGTCGTGGAGCCGGTGGCCGCACGGCCTTGCTCCCAGAGCACCGAACCACTCACCACGCCGTTTCCGGTGATCAGTCCGGGCTTGGTTCCCTCGCATGACGACGTCGGACGATCGATCACGAGAAGTTGAAGGACGGACTCCCCCGGCAGCGCGTTGATGTCGGCGGACTCGAGGCTGATGTAGCCGGCGGGCACGGACTTGCCGACCAGGCTCGAATCGATGCCGATCGCGAAGGGGTGCTGCGGATCCGCAGGAGACAGATCATCCTGAGTCCATGGGTCCCGCTCTGGCGCGCCTGAGTAGACCCACGGCTTCGCGACTCCGCCGGCCACCGTGCTGAACACGGGAGGCGCACCGAGCTCCTTGACCAGACTCGGTGCGAGAGTCAGGTTCGACGAAGGCGTGGCGCCTGCGGCATCGAGCACCGTCTGAGCGATCTGACCAGTCGATCGCGGCGCCGTGACGACCTTCGGACTCGTCTGGGCCGGGTCCTTGACCATCAACGGAACGTGTGCGATCTCCGACCAGCGCTGCTCGAGCGTGTCACCCACGCGGCGATCGATCGTGGTCGACATCGTGGCACCGTGATCGGCGGTGAACACGATCATGGTGTTGTCCATCAGGTTGTTCTGCTCGAGATAGTCGAGAAGCTGACCCAGCTGGCGATCCATGTCGATCGCAGCATTGGCCCATAGGCGCCTCTCGATCGACTCAAGCTGCGTCGAGGTGTAGAGCCCGGCCTTATCGCTGCCCACCATGTGGGCTCCCGTGACGACGGGCAAGGTGGCCGGGTAGATCAGCTTGCCCTCGCGATCGACGGCCCACGGCGCATGAGTGCGAATCGTGTGCCAGAGGGCGAAGAATGGCGCATCGGGGCTGGTCTTGCGCACGGAGTCGATTCCGCTGATCGCCTTGCCCACGGTGTGGCCCTCGGCATTGTCACCGAACTCGTCGCCACCGCTCCAGAAGTCACGCCACTTGCCGTCGAGCTCAGGGAAGACGTTGCTGAACGGAGGTGCGAGCGCGACCCTGCCGGCGACAGCCGCTGTGTCCTTCGCGAAATTCACGAAACGCGTGACGACGCTCGTCTCCTGGTCATTGCCTGCGCTCGCACAGTCATTGGTGTCGCATTCAAAGTGGTAGATGGGCGACTCCATCACGACGGAGTACTCAGTGCCGAGACCGGGAACGATGCCGATGCCGGCTCGTACCTTGTCCATGCGATCACTTCCCACGGCCGGTACGTCGGCGATGCCATTGAGCTGAGCAGGCACCGCGTAGTCGGTGTAATTCGCGGAAGCGTAGGCGTGCGTGTAGGTAGTCGACACCTTCTGCAGCCGCTGGAGATTGGGGAACTCCGGTCGCACCGCTCCTGCCTGATCCATCACCAGCGGGTATTGGAGCTCATCGGAGATTACCCACACCACGTTCGGCCGCTGGGCGTCCGCCGTGAATGCGAGTTCATTTGCGGTTGACGGAACCCCGCCCACAAGCGTGAGCACCAGCGGCACCGCGGCGGCTCCTGCCGCGAACAGCATCAGGATCAGACCCATGGTGATGCGGCGTGAAAGCTCGGTCAGCACAAGCGCCAGGGCGAGTCCCACGATCGGTCCCAGGATCGGTACCGAAGAGAGGAAGGAGCGCGAGAGAAGGTTGCCGAGCAGGAACCAGGTGGAGAGAAGCATGACGGCCGAGGCCGTGATGTCGAAGGCGCGCACGCTTGCCTTGCGACGAATGAGGGTGAAGATGCCGAAGAGGATCAGCCACAGACCGATGATCGCGATGAGGAGCACGGCAAGCCAGGCGATGGCCGACACCCCGTGCGCGGCGAAGAAGACCTGGTTGCTCGCGATCTTCTCATTCGACGGAATGACGATGACGAGGATGAACGGAGCGAGAATCCACGCCGCGGTATCGCGCGCGCTCAGGTTGCGCCGTTCGCGGAGCATGTCAGTTCCAGGCGTTGACGACGACGCGCGTGGCAGACGTGGTGCCTACCTCGTCGACGTGTGCGAAGCGGGCGCGAAGGGCATCGAGCAGCGCTGCGGTGGAGTAATCGCCACTCCAGTTCGGGATCTGGCTGAGCAGGAGGCGCACCTTCTCGTCATCCTCGGTCGCGAACTCGATCTGCACCGGCGCCCCGAATCGGGCGAGTGCCTCGATCGCGAAGGGCATCGGGGTGCCCTGGGTGATGACGACGTGGTGCAGAACTGCCTGACAGATCACGGCTGTCGGATGCACCCGCGCGAGATAGGAGGCGAACTCGGCATCGAGGAGGCCTGATGCGGGGCTGAGATTCGTGATGTCGCCGAGAATCGGCGTGATGCGCCCTGCGAGATCGGCATTGGTCGAGACACCGGCATAGAGCACATCGAGCGCGCCCGCATCGGCATCCATCACGATGACGCCGGCGTTGGCGTCGCGCACGAGTCGCGATGCCGTGAAGCCGTCATTGCCGCCGACGTCGAGAACGAGACGCTCACGCCCGGGATGGGCGTTGATGAATTCGGCAGCGAATGCCGACTTCCGGGTGAGGTCGCTCTCTTCGTAGTGCTCTCGCGAGCCGTAGCCAACCCATGTCGTGGCATGTGCCTGGCCGTGCAGCTTGGTGATCTGCTTCGCCAGTCTCTTGGTCAGGCCCTTCGTCGCCGAAAGGGCGAGATCACGATTCTTATTGGCCTCGCCGGCGAACTGGGTCTCGCTCGGTGCCTTGGATGTCGGACGAGTAGTGGCCTGGAGGAGAAGCAGAGACAGACTGCGGCGCTTGCCCTTCGGCAGGAGCTGGCGCGCGGCATCGGATCGCAGTCCGCGATGACGCGAGAGCTGCCAGGCGTCGGCCGCGGTCACGTGGTCGCCTGAGCCGACTGCCAGCGGATTGATGAAGTGCTCGATGAATTGCCGCGAGGCATTCCACGAGGGGTTGGGGCGCCAGGCCTCGATCGAGCCGATGTCGATGAAGCGCGGATTGAGACCGTCAAACTGCACGTTGAAGGCCGAGGCATCCTTGAGATCCAGGCCGATATCGAGCAACCGCATGCGCAGGTTGAGCGTGAGTTGGGCGGCCGACTCCAGGAGCGAGTTCGGCCACTCCCATGGGTAGGTAATGACCTCGACGGTGTCGACGCGGAACACGCGAGAGCCAGGCTTCGTCTCGCGCCCGGCACTTCGGGCGAATGCGTCGAGGACTCGCGATGACTCGTCGCCGTCGACTCGATCGAAGGGAACGAGTGCACCTTCGGCGATCAGAGCGGAATAGAGAGCTGAGTCGCGGAGGGTGTCGATCGCGGACGCGGACGCCGGGCTCGCGATGCGGTACCAGGTGCCATCGTGACGAAAGGCAGCGTTCTCGGGGTCGCGGAAGCTGGCCGTCGGCTGTGAGCTCACTGCTCGGTCGGTGCCGGATCAGTGGTGGTCGACTCAGCCACGGAGTCGGCCTGCGGAGCGGTCTTGCCGGGTCCGCGCCCACGGATCTGCGCCCACTTCGAGCGGATGAAGAACCAGATGCCCGCGGCACCGCTGGCAATGGCTGCCAGCAGGTAGGAACCCGTCCCGGCGTCGATATAACCGACGGTCTTCAGCATCTGTTCACCTCTTGGTCGAATGCGCGTTAGGTGGAGCGTACAGGCAGGTGCAGACTGGGTCGGTGCAGTCCGCGGCCCTGAGATCCCCGAGAAGTTGGGGAATCCTGATCCTCGGAACGGTGTGCGCGGGAATTGCCGTGGCGCTCCTTCTCGATACAGCCTTCGGAGTCGCCCCTGTCGATGCCGTGTTCTCGGGCATCAGCCGAAAGACCGGCATCAGCGTGGGCACTGCCCTCATCGCGGCGTGCATGGTCCTGGTGCTCCTGGCGTGGGCCCTCGGGGTCAAGCCGGGGCTGGGCACGGTGGTCTCGTTCTTCGGTATCGGCCTCTCTGTCGATGCCACGACCTGGGTTCTCGAGTCGACCGGCTGGAGCGTGACTGACGCTTCGTGGCAGCTGCGCCTGGTGGTCTGGCTTCTCGCCGCCCCCCTCTTGGGTTTCGCCGCAGCCTGCATGTACTCCAGCGGACTCGGCGCCAGCCCTTACGACCTCTTCGTGCAGTCGATGGGTCGGTTCCATCTGTCGATTCCTGTCGCACGCGTGATCATTGACGGCGCCATGCTGATCGTGGCCTTCGCGATCGGAGGCGCCTGGGGCCTGGGCACAGTGGGGCTGATGCTGGCGATCCCCCTGTTCCTCAAGCTCTTCTTGCCGCTGGTCGGCCGGTTCGCCCCCCATCAGTCCTTCGAGCATCCCTCCCGCATGTCTAATAGTTGACAGTTCAACTACATGGACGGATACTTGTCCCATGAGTACCGATACCGACCGCATGCCCGCTCTCTTCCTGGGCCACGGTGCGCCTCCCCTGCTCGATGACCGGCTCTGGACTGCGCAGTTGTCGGCCTGGGCCGGAGAGCTGCCGAAGCCGAAGGCGATCCTGATCGTCTCGGCCCACTGGGAGCAGGCGCCGATGAGCCTGTCCGCAACCGATGCGGCCACCCCCCTCATCTACGACTTCGGCGGATTCGATCCCAAGTACTTTCGCGAGACCTATGCCACGCCCGACGCCTCGGCCCTCGCGAAGCTCGTGACCTCTCTCATGCCGGACGGCATGTCCGTGCACCAGCACAAGAGCCGAGGTCTCGACCACGGGGCCTGGGTCCCGCTGAAGGTGATGTACCCGAAAGCTGACATCCCCGTTCTGCAGCTCTCGATTCCCACCCATGACCCCGCAGCGCTGATGGAGATCGGTCGCAGACTCCAGCCGCTGCGTGATGCGGGGGTCCTGATCATTGGCTCCGGCTTCCTCACGCATGGCCTGCCCTATCTTCGCGACTGGAGCACCGACGCGGTTCCCCCCGGATGGTCGGTCGACTTTGACCTCTGGGCAACCGAGGCGATGGCGCGCGGCGATCTCGACACCTTGATGGACTACCGGAATCAGGCACCCGGGATGCCCTACGCGCATCCGACCGTCGAGCACCTCTCCCCGCTCTTCATCGCGCTCGGCGCCGCAAGCGTTCCCGATAGCGCGCCTTCAGTGACCATCGACGGCTACTTTTATGGTCTGGCGAAGCGATCGATTCAGGTCGCCTGACGAAGGGCACGGCCATGGGATCCACGAGTTCGACGAAGGATCCGCACTCCGACCGCATGCCTAAGAAGGTCTACGAAGCCGAGCTCTACCGCCTGCAGGCCGAACTCGTGAAGATGCAGGAATGGATACGCCTCGAGGGCCTGCGTCTCGTCGTGCTCTTCGAAGGTCGCGATGCCGCGGGCAAGGGCTCCGCGATCAAGCGCGTAGCCGAGTACCTCAATCCTCGCGTCGCCCAGATCGTGGCATTGCCGACTCCCACAGAGCGACAGCGCACGCAGTGGTACTTCCAGCGCTATGTCGAGCACCTTCCCGCCGGCGGCGAGATTCGGCTCCTCGATCGCTCCTGGTACAACCGCGCCGGGGTCGAGCGCGTGATGAACTTCTGCACCGCGGAGGAATACCGGCGCTTCCTTCATCAGACACCGATCTTCGAACGACTCCTGATCGAGGACGGCATTCTCCTGCGCAAGTATTGGTTCAGTGTCAGCGATGACGAGCAGGAACGACGCTTCAAGTCGCGTCTCGAAGATCCGATGCGCCAGTGGAAGCTCTCGCCGATGGATCTCGAGTCGATCACGCGCTGGGAGGATTACTCTCGCGCGAAGGACGAGATGCTGGTGCACACCGACATCCCCGAGTCACCGTGGTTCGTGGTCGAGGCAGACGACAAGCGCCGCGCGCGCATCAACATGATTCATCACCTGCTGACGACCATTCCGTACGAGCAGGTGATGCGTCCACCCTTGGAGCTTCCGCATCGGCCGTCATCAAGCGGATACGAACGACCGCCCCGGGATCTCAATAACTACGTTCCCGATTACGCCGCGGGTCTGCCGGGGAGCTGAGGGATCAGAGTTCGGAACTGCGACCGGGCGCGTGGCTCTCGAGGAGCGCGTACACCTCACTGGCGCGGTAACGGCGATGACCGCCGAGAGTGCGAATGCTCGCGAGCTTTCCGGCCTTAGCCCACCGAGTGACGGTCTTGGGGTCGACACGAAAGAGTGCTGCGACCTCGGAAGGGGTGAGCAACTGCTCGGACTCTGGCCCGGCCATGCATTTCCTCCCCGCTCGGACTTGCACCCGTGTGGCTTCGTGAACCGTCGTACTGTCCCACCCCCGTGGGGGTGCGGCAAGCGTAAACGGCCGAAACACCGTGTTTTTCCTGGCTTTCGGGCGGATTTCCCGTCCTCCAGAGCATTGAGTCCGAAATGTCCGTTCCCATCCCGGCCAGACCGGATAGCCGCTGCCTGAGGGGCCAGGTAGACTTCGGTTCATTGACGCGCGGCGGCCCCGGGGCTGCTGCGCGAGTTCCGTCCAATACGTACCGGGGCGATGGCCCCGAATAAGGGGGTCGAGCCATGGGGCGCGGCCGGGCCAAGGCGAAGCAGACCAAGGTTGCCCGCGAGCTTAAGTACGGTGGTCCGCAGACTGATTTCGATCGTCTGCAGGCCGAGCTCGGCGGAGGAAGCAGCACTTACACCAGCACGAGCGTCGACACCGATGATGTCGACGACGAAGACGATCCCTACGCCAAGTACCTCAACGACGACGAGAAGTAATTCAGGCGTACGCGACTAGAGCACGTAGGAGCCGATCAGCGTCGTCGCGCCGCCCTTGCCACCCTTGGCCTCGGCATCTCCGTGCTCGCCTTCTCGACGATCACGAATCTCGCCGCACACCCATGACGGCACTCCACGCGCATTCAGCACGCGAAGTGCCTCATCGGCAGCGGATGCCGCAACGATCGCAATCATGCCCATGCCCATGTTGAACGTGCGCTCGAGCTCAATCTGCTCGACCTTGCCCAGGCTGCCAATGAGCGTGAATACCGGCTGAGGAGCCCAGGTTGAACGATCAATATCGACGGCAAGATGCGACGGCAGCACTCGCGCGATGTTCGCCGCGATACCGCCACCGGTGATGTGGCTCATCGCATGCACCTCGACAGCATCGGCCAGTGCCAGGCAGTCCTTGGCGTAGATACGCGTCGGAATGAGGAGCTCCTCGCCCACCGTGTGCCCGAGATCATCACTATGCGCGAAGAGCCCGGGACCGTCGTCGCCGAGCAGAACATAACGCGCGAGTGAATAGCCATTGGAGTGCAGGCCCGAGGACTTCATCGCGATGACGACATCACCGGCGCGCACGAGATCGGCACTCAGCAGGCGGTCAGCCTCCACCACGCCGGTGCCCGCACCCGCCATGTCGTACTCATGCGGACCCAGAAGGCCCGGATGCTCGGCAGTCTCCCCGCCGAGAAGTGCACAGCCGGCCTGGCGGCAACCCTCGGCGATGCCCGCAACGATGTTGGCAATGCGCTCGGGAACGACCGAACCCGTAGCGATGTAGTCAGTAAGAAAGAGAGGCTCGGCACCGCAGACCACCAGATCGTCGACGATCATCGCGACGAGATCGATGCCGACCGTGTGGTGGATGTCGAGGGCCTGCGCCACAGCGACCTTGGTACCCACGCCATCAGTCGAGGTCGCGAGCAGCGGCTTGCGGTACTTGGTCAGGGCAGAGGCATCGAAGAGCCCGGCGAAACCACCGAAGCTGCCCACGGTCTCGGGGCGCTGGGCCGCGGCCACTGACGCACGCATCAGGGCTACCGCGCGCTCGCCCGCCTCGACATCAACGCCGGCCGCTGCGTATGACGCACCGCTCATGGTCGATCCAGAGCATCAAGTGCGCCACCGGCAATGGTGTTCGTGACACCCTCAGCGTCGACCACGCGACGCTCGATGCCGTCGAGAACCTGCTTGCCCACCGCCTGCTGAGCCTCGGGAATCTGCACCGGGTAGATGCCATCGAAGCAGGCGCGGCACAGGTTGTCCTTGGGAATGGTCGTGGTCTTGATCAGCATGTCGAGATCGACATAGCCGAGGGAATCGGCACCGATGGACGTGCAGATCTCGTCAATGGTGAGGCCGTTGGCCACGAGCTCGGCACGAGTCGCGAAGTCGATTCCGTAGAAGCACGGCCACTTCACCGGCGGACTGCTGATGCGCACGTGAACTTCCTTCGCACCGGCCTCGCGCAGCATGCGCACGAGTGCGCGTTGCGTGTTACCGCGCACGATGGAATCGTCGACGACGACAAGGCGCTGGCCGGCGATGACCTCGCGGAGGGGGTTCAACTTCAGACGGATGCCCAACTGGCGAATGGTCTGCGAGGGCTGGATGAACGTGCGGCCGACATAGGCGTTCTTGACCAGACCCTCGGCGAACGGAATGCCGGATTCCTGCGCGTAGCCGATGGCGGCATATCGGCCGGACTCGGGAACCGGGATGACGAGATCAGCCTCGACCGGGTGCTCGCGCGCCAGCTCGCGACCGATCTCGACTCGCGAGACCTGAACACTGCGGCCAGCGATAGTGGTGTCGGGACGAGCGAGGTAGACGTACTCGAAGAGGCAGCCCTTGGGCTTCGCCTCGGCGAAACGCTGGGAGCGCAGGCCGTGCTCGTCGATGCAGATGAGCTCGCCCGGCTCTACCTCGCGCACGAAGGCGGCACCGACGATGTCGAGCGCTGCCGTCTCACTGGCGATCACCCATCCGCGCTCGAGGCGACCGAGAACCAGCGGACGGATGCCCTGGGGGTCACGTGCGCCGTAGAGAGCGTCGTCATCCATGAAGACGAGAGAGAAAGCGCCACGCACATGAGGCAACTCGAGCATTGCCGCGGCCTCGATGCTGAGATCGGGATGAACAGCAATCAGGGCAGTGAGCACATCGGTGTCATTGGTCGCCATCGCCTCGCCCAACGGCAGCTCGCCTGAGTTGCCCGCCAAGGTCGCCAGCCTGGTCGCGAGTTCGCGCGTATTGGTGATGTTGCCGTTGTGGCCGAGGGCCAGGTGACCCGTTGCCGTCGAGCGAAGGATCGGCTGGGCGTTCTCCCAGACGCTCGCACCCGTGGTCGAGTAACGCGTGTGCCCGATGGCCACGTGCCCCTTCAAGGACTCCAGGCTCGCCTCGGTGAACACCTGCGAGACCAGGCCCATGTCCTTATATACGAGGATGTGGCTGCCGTCGCTGACCGCGATTCCGGCGGATTCCTGGCCGCGATGCTGGAGCGCGTAAAGGCCGAAGTACGTGAGTTTGGCAACCTCGTCGCCGGGAGCCCAGACCCCGAATACGCCACAGGCGTCCTGGGGGCCCTTATCGCCGGGAAGGAGGTCATGGTTCAGAAGTCCATCGCCTCGCGCCACGCCCTAAGGATACGGGATAGATCAGATGACTCCACCAGCGCGCTCGTCATCGCTGCCGAACTTCTGGGCCACGTAGATGGGAATGATGCTGACCAGGACCAGGGCGGCGGCCACCACGTTGACAATCGGTGCCTGATTGGGTCGGAAGAGGTTCTGGTAGATCCAGATCGGCAGGGTCGTAATGCCCGGCCCTGCGGTGAAGGTCGTGACGATGATCTCGTCGAAGGAGAGTCCGAAGGCCAGGATTCCGCCGGCCAGGATCGCTGACTTCATGAGCGGGAAGGTCACCAGTCTGAAGGTGGTCCACCCGCCCGCGCCGAGATCCGACGATGCCTCCTCAACGCTGCCGCCCATCCGGCGCAGGCGCGCGAGAACGTTGTTGTAGACCACCACCATGCAGAAGGTCGCATGGGCGACGACAAGGGTGAGGAAGGTGAGCCCGCCCAGGTACGACGTGAAGACATTGTTCAGCGCGATGCCCGTGACAATTCCCGGGAGTGCGATGGGCAGGACGATCAGCAAGGAGATCGACTCGCGGCCGAAGAAGCGGTAGCGAGCGATGGCAAGCGAGATCAGGAGTCCGAGGACAAGCGCGATCGCGGTCGCGCACAGGGCGACGACGACGCTCGTCAGCAAGGCACTGCGTACGCCTTCATTGTCGACTGCCTTCGACCACCATTCGGTCGTGTAGCCGGTCGGCGGCCAGGTCAGCGACTTGTTGGTGCTGAAGGAGTTGATCAGGATGATGCCGAGCGGCACGTAGACGAAAGCGCCGGCGATGATGGCGAAGATACCCAGGAGCATCTTGGTTCCGCGGGAGAGAGTCATGGCTACACGCTCTCCAGTGCGCCGGTCTTACGCACGGCCAGCAAGTACAGCACGATGATGATGACCGGCAAGGTGGCCACTGCAGCGGCGAAGGGCAGATTCGTCACATAGGTCTGCTGCACGATGTTTCCCAGCATCGTGACCTTTCCGCCGACGATCTGAGCGGTGATGTAGTCACCGAGACTCAGCGAGAAGGTGAAGATCGAGCCCGCCACCACAGACGGGAAGATCATCGGGATCACGATGCTCCGGAAGGTGCGCCCTGAATGGGCGCCGAGATCCGCCGACGCATCGAGCATCGAATCCGGTAGACGCGTGAGACCCGCGTAGACCGGGAGGATCATGTAGGGCAGCCAGAGATAGGTCAGCGTGATGACGATGCCGACGTAGCCATACCCCGGTCCGTCGAGACCGAGGGGCTTCAGGAACCAGGCGATCACGCCAGTCTCGGGCTGAAGCATCGATCGCCAGGCGTAGACCTTCACCAGGTACGACGCCCAGAGCGGGGTCAGCACGAGCGCGATCATGACCGGGCGCCAGTTCCGCGGCGCGACTCGCGCCATGAAGAAAGCGAGGGGCACGGCAATCACCAAGCACAGGATCGTGACCAGCAAGGCAATCGAAATCGTGCGAAACACGGATTGGTAATAGGCAGACGTCGTGAAGAGCGTCTGGAAGTTCTTCAGGCTGAAAGACCGGACAACCTGACTGGTGAAGTCGTCGACCTGGTAGAACGCCGTCAGGAAGAGGGCGCCAAGCGACCCCAGGTAGACCACGACCAACCACGCCATCGGGGCGGTGAGCAGGCCGCCCAGGCGAAGCCCGGGATGCCTGTACCAAAAACCCCGATGGGTGGCGGTCGTGGTCGTCACTGAGTTCTTCCTCCGCTACGCAGCGCTAGCTACGCAGTGCGCTCCAGGCAGTGCCCCACTCGCTGTAGGGGATGCACTGCACATCGGTGCGACCATCAAGGCACTTAGTGGTCGGCGTGTTCCAGTAGTAGACGTCCTTCCAGTACTCGGTATCACCCGCGTGATACGTCGTGCAGAAGTTCTTGTCACTGGTGAGGTCACATGCCTTGGCGTTCGACGGAGCCTCGCCGAACCACTCTGCAACCTGCGCGTTGACCGACGGCGAAGCGATGTAGTCGACCCACTTGTAAGCGCAATTGATGTGCGGTGTGTCCTTCGCGATCATCCACGTGTCGGACCAGCCGGTCGCGCCTTCCTTGGCCTTGGCAGCCGCGACATGACCGCCGTCGGCCTCGGCGAGATTTGCGATGACCTGCCATGAGGTACCCACAGCCGTGGAGCCGGACTCGAAGGCCTGGGTGGCCTTCGTGTAATCCGACCAGTACTCGCCGATGAGATCCTTCTGCTGCGTCAGCAGTGCCATCGCGGCATCAAACTGAGTCTTGTCGAGGGCATACGGATCCGTGATGCCGAGCTCCGGCTGGGTGGCCATCAGGTAGACCGCTGCGTCCGCGATGAAAATGGGCGAGTCGTATGCGGTTACTGCGCCCTTGTACGGGGAGTTGGCGTCGAAGGTCACTGCCCAAGAGTCGAGCGGAGTGGTGACCTTGTCGGTGTTCCACATGATGAGGTTCGCTCCACGACCATGCGGGATCCCATAGGCGACACCGTCGACGCTGTTGAACTTCTGCATCTTCAGGTCAGGGAAGATGTCGGCGTAGCTCGGTACGAGGTCGGTGTTGACCGGCTGCACCAGATCGCCGTAGATCAGGCGAAGGGTGGCGTCACCTGATGCCGAGACGACATCCCAGCCACCGCCCTGCATGAGCTTCACGGCCTCGTCGGAGGTACCGAAGGTCTTCAGGTTGACCTTGCAACCGGAGTCCTTCTCGAATTGGGTAACCCAGTCAACCTTGGGATCGGTCGAACCGTCCTCGACGTAACCCGGCCACGCCAGGATGTTGACCTGGCCCTCGCCCGTGCCCACCGGGCCTGCGAAGGCAGGGCCGCCAGGGGCCTCGGCTGCGGCACCCGAGGATGCGGCAGCACTTCCGGCGCTCGAACTGCTGCCCGAGCTGCCACCGCATGCGGCAACGAGCAGCATTGCGCTCGCGCTCACCACGGTGGCCTTGAGTAGACGCTTTGCGTGCATCTACGCCTCCTTATTTCGATGGGTGATCGTCCGGTTGGCCGATCAGTTCACTGAGTACTCGTGCTCCGTGTTCCAGAGCAGCGTCACGTTCTCTCCGCGCATGGCGAGTCTCTGATCTGCGTGACGACCAGAGTTCTGCTCGACGGCGACGAGAGTGCCGCCAGGAGCGAGGTCAATGACCATGCGTGTCGACATCCCGACGTAGATGACTTCGCGCACGGTGCCGGCCACGGCCCGCTCTCCTGCTTCGCCAGCTGTGCCAGCGGCAGCGATGCGGATCTTCTCAGGCCGAATCGACCAGGTACCGGCACTGCCCAGAACCGCGAGCGCAGTCTCGTCTCGGAGCAGATTCGAGGTGCCCACGAAGCCCGCAACGAATTCAGATGCAGGGAACTCGTAGATCTCGGCCGGTGTGCCGAGCTGCACGATGCGCCCCTCATTGAAGACTGCGATGCGATCGGACATCGTGAGGGCCTCGTCCTGATCGTGCGTGACGAAGACGAAGGTAATGCCTACATCGCGCTGGATTGCCTTGAGCTCGACCTGCATCTGCTCGCGGAGCTTGAGGTCGAGTGCGCCGAGCGGCTCGTCGAGCAAGAGGACCTTCGGACGATTCACGAGAGCGCGGGCCAGGGCAACCCGCTGACGCTGGCCGCCCGAGAGCTGCGACGGAGCACGATCACCGAGGTCCGTCAGGCGAACTCCCTCGAGCGCCTCCAGCGCGCGGGCACGCCGTTCGGCCTTGGGAACCTTCTTCACACGCAGGCCGTACTCGATGTTCTCGAGGACGGTCATATGCGGGAAGAGGGCGTAGTCCTGGAAGACAGTGTTCACGTCACGCGCATACGGCGGCGCATTCGTCACGTTGACGCCGGCGAGTTCGATCGTGCCTGCGTCAGGGCGCTCGAAGCCCGCGATCATGCGCAGCACCGTGGTCTTACCCGAGCCCGAGGGACCGAGGAGAGTGAGGAATTCTCCGTCGATGACGTCGAGATCGACGTTGTCGACGGCTACGACGGAACCGAAGGTGCGACGCAGGCCGCGCACGCGAATTGCTGGGGTCACGCGGCAACCCTAATGAGGGGACGCGAATTCGCACCCTGAGTCGCGCAAAAGGAATGAAGTCGTTACCTGACGGAAATCACGGCAACGAAATCCGCAGGTCAGAACAGCGGGAGCCATTCGGAGAGGTCGGATCTCTCACCGCTGGCGTGCACTCGACCCGTCGAAACCCCTTGCTGCCAGGTGAGATCGCCGCAGGCGAGAGCCAGCCAGGTAGCGGCGTCCATCTCGACAACGGCGGCCGGCGTACCGCGCCGGTGAGTGTGCCCGGCAACCGCCTGCACAGCCGCGAACGGCGGAATCCGCACTTCGACACTTCGGCCCGGAGCGCGTTCGACAAGAGCGGCGAGCGCCGCCTTCACAGCAACCTTCGCCTCCAGGCGATCAGGAATGTTGCCCGCGAGGTAGGCGGCACGGACCGCCGTGACCTCGTCGGGGATCACGTCAGTTCGCGAAGATGGCCGGGATGGTCGCCTCATGCGAGCGGCGGAGCTCGACGATCGGGGCGCTGAATTGGCCCGTGATCTCGACTGCATCGCCACCGGTCTCGCCCAATCGCGTGGCCGGCAGGCCGGCAGCGGCGCAGGACGCGACGAAAGCCGCCTCATGTGCGGGAGTGACCACGGCGATTGCGCGCCCGGTCGATTCGGCGAAGCAGAAGACGAACGGATCGAGATCGGCAGGCACTGCCGCCTTCACGCCGATGCCTGACTTCATCGCCATCTCGGTGAGAGTGATCGCGATGCCGCCGTCGGAGATGTCGTGCGCCGCAGCGACGATGCCCGCAGATGACGCGGTGACGAGAACCTCGGAGAGCACGCGCTCGCGCTGGAGGTCGACGACCGGCGGGAGTCCGCCGAGGTGACCATGCACGTGGTGTGCCCATTCGCTGCCGGCGAACTCGTCACGGGTGTCACCCAGCACGTAGACGACCTGGCCCTCTGCTGACCATGCCATCGGAGTGCGCTTATCGACGTTGTCGATGACGGCGAGCACGCCCACGACAGGCGTCGGAAGGATCGCGGTGTCGCCAGTCTGGTTGTAGAACGAAACGTTGCCGCCGGTGACAGGAACACCGAGCTCGAGGCAGCCATCGGCGAGACCACGGCAGGCCTCGGAGAACTGCCACATCACCTCAGGATCTTCGGGTGAACCGAAGTTGAGGCAGTTGGTAACGGCGAGGGGCTTCGCGCCGGCGACCGACACGTTGCGGTAGGACTCGGCAAGCGCGAGCCTGGCGCCGTTGTATGGATCGAGCTTCGCGTAGCGACCGTTGCAGTCGGTCGAGATTGCGACGCCACGGCCCGTGGTTTCATCGACGCGAATCATGCCGGCATCCTCAGGCTGCGCAAGCACCGTGTTGCCGAGCACGTAGCGGTCATACTGATCGGTGATCCAGGCCTTCGATGCAAGGTTTGGCGCCCCGATCAGGTTGATCAGAGTGGCCCGCAGCTGCTCGCCGTCGGTCGGGCGCGGCAGCGAATCAGGAGTGTCGGCCTGAAGGGCGTCCTGCCATGACGGACGGTGGAAAGGGCGCTCGTAGATCGGACCATCGTGCGCCACACTTCGCGGCGGAACGTCGACGATCTGCTCCCCGTGCCAGTCGACGGTAAGACGACCTGAGGCGTTGACCTCACCGATGACGACGGCCTCGACGTCCCACTTCTTGATCAGGGACATGAATTCATCGAGCTTGGCGGGGGTCACGATTGCGCACATGCGCTCCTGCGACTCGCTCATCAGGATCTCTTCAGGCGAGAGGGTCTTGTCGCGCAGCAGAACGCGGTCAAGCCATACGTGCATTCCGCCATCACCATTGGATGCGAGCTCACTTGTCGCGCACGAGATGCCTGCACCGCCAAGATCCTGAATGCCCTCGACGAGCCCTGCGTGCAGCACCTCGAGGGTTGCCTCGATCAGCAACTTCTCCATGAACGGATCGCCGACCTGAACGCTCGGACGCTTCGCCGGGCCGTCGGCGTCGAAGGTCTCGGACGCGAGAACGGAAACGCCGCCAATGCCATCGCCACCGGTGCGTGCGCCATACAGGACAACGAGATTCCCGACGCCCTTGGCGCTCGCCAGGTGAATGTCCTCGTGACGCATCGAGCCCACGCACAGTGCATTCACGAGCGGGTTGCCGAGATACGTGGGGTCGAAGACGACCTCTCCGCCGATATTCGGCAGGCCCAGGCAGTTGCCGTATCCGCCGATCCCGCTGACGATGCCCGGCAGTACGCGACGGGTATCGGGTGCATCGAGCGGCCCGAAACGCAAGGGATCCATGACCGCGAGCGGTCGGGCGCCCATCGAGATGATGTCGCGGACGATGCCACCGACACCTGTCGCTGCGCCCTGGTAAGGCTCGACGTACGACGGATGGTTGTGGCTCTCGACCTTGAAGGTGACGGCCCAGCCGTCGCCGATGTCGACGACGCCGGCGTTCTCGCCGATGCCGACGAGGAGCGCATCGGTCTTGGGAGCCTTCTCGCCGAACTGGCGCAAGTGCACCTTCGACGACTTGTACGAGCAGTGCTCGCTCCACATCACCGAGTACATCGCGAGCTCGGATGACGTGGGGCGACGACCGAGGATCTCGCGAATGCGCTCGTACTCATCGGGCTTGAGACCGAGCTCGGCAAAGGGCTGCGGGGCCTCGGGGTGTGCCTGCGCGGCAGCAACGGTGTCGGTCATCAGGCGCTCACAAGTGATGTCAGGACGCTGGTGAAGAACGGGAGCCCTTCAGTGGTCGGGCCGGTGAGTGACTCGACAGCGTGCTCGGGATGGGGCATGAGACCGACGACATTGCCGCGCTCATTGCGAATGCCCGCGATATCGCGCGCACTGCCGTTGGGATTCACGTCGAGGTAGCGCGCGACAACTCGGCCTTCACCCTCGAGCATGTCAAGAGTGGACGGATCAGCGAAGTAGTTGCCCTCGCCGTTCTTCAGGGGTACGACGATCTCCTGGTTCGTGAAGTAATCGCGAGTCCACATGGAATCGGCATTCTCGATACGCAGCTTCTGATCACGACAGATGAAGTGACGCGATTCATTGCGCATCAGCGCACCGGGGAGCAGGTGCGACTCGACCAGGATCTGGAATCCGTTGCAGATGCCGAGCACTGGCAGGCCACCCTTGGCACCGTCGATGATCGAGTTCATGACCGGCGCGAAGCGAGAGATCGCGCCGCAGCGCAGATAGTCGCCGTATGAGAAGCCGCCGGGCAGGATGACTGCGTCTACGCCCTTGATGTCATCGTCGCCGTGCCACAACTCGACAGGTTCGCCGCCGGCAATCCGCACCGCGCGGGCCGCATCGCGATCGTCGAGGGTGCCCGGGAAGGTGACGACTCCGATGCGAGCGCTCACGCGTCAGCCTCGACCGTGAGCGAGTAGTTCTCGATTACCGGGTTGGAGAGCAGCTCTTCCGCGAGCTTGTGCATGAGGGCCAGGCGATCACCGCTGAGATCACCATCGACCTGGATCACGAACTGCTTGCCCTGGCGGACGTCAGCGACCCCCGACAGACCCAGGCGCCCGAGGGCTCCCTGGACGGCCCGACCCTGGGGGTCGAGGATTTCCGGCTTGAGCATGACGTCGACGACGACGCGGGCCACGGGCTCTCCATTGCTAGTGCAGGCAGAAGGCTGGGGAAGGGCTCCAGTCTATCGGCCTCGACAGCGCTCCGAACACGGTGGCAAAGCCCTGCTACTGATCGAGAATGAGACTTCCGGGGTCTAATTCGTGAAGAAGAACTCGATCTTGGAGCCCTGGGCATTGAAGCCGCTGTGAATCAGCTGACCCGCGACGCCGGAGTACTTGCCGGTGCCGCCGACGATGGCGAAGGTCTGGGCCTTTGTCGGCGGGGTGCCGGAATTCGCACGGATGAGCGCCGTGGCGTAGATGAAGCCACCGGGCACCGAGAGGGCGAGATCGACATCGCGGATCTCGCGACCGCCGGGAATGTTCACCCGCACGGTGGTCTGGTTGGTCGAATAGAAGCCGATGGCGATCTTGCCCGGCACTTCAGTGACATCGCCATTCGTCACAGTGATGTCACCGATGCTCGGGCCAGTGGGCGGAAGGTCGACCACGCTGCGATCGGGGCTGCTCAGGTACCAGACCAGGTTGGGCTGGGGAGCCTTCGAGGCCTGAGCCACGGGAGCAACGGCGACGCCCATCAGGGCGACAGTGGCGGAGATAACGGCGGCGCGGCGCATGTTCTTCAGCATGGGAGGAACCTACTTGATACGCCTGCTGGGGAGCCGGAATTCGATCAAGGCAACAAGTTGAACGATTGGCCACTCAGGCTTCGCAGCATCGAGAAGTGTCGTCTATCTAAAGTGGCGATTCGGTTGGTTCCGTACCGATCAGCCAACACGACAAGTGATGCGTCAGTAATGCCGATGGAGTGCTCTCGGTAGGTGCTGAGGACGCTGAAACAGGAGATTAGATCGGCGGCGCCGATGACGGGAAGTTCGTAGGCGCCATCAGAAAGCTCTTCGATGGCTACGAGCTCCAGACCCACTCCGCCTTTCTTCAGAAGCAGATAGTCGAGTTCCGCCACCACGTATGGACTAACGATGAATGGCCCTTGCTCGTCGTTGAGCAGTGCGACGGCGCGCTCATGCGCCGGATCAGGTGCCCAAAGGAATGCCAGCAGGATGCTGGTGTCGAGGACGATCAATCCTCACCGAACCCCTCCAGGTACTCATCGATGTTCTCGGACGTGAGCCCATCGAGGTCGCCGGTCAGGATTCCACCACGGGGGCGCGGTCGGCGAACCTCCTTGTCCACAGCCACCCGAATGAGCTCGGCCTCGGTGACGCCGCGGCGCTTGGCCTCCGCCTCGAGTCGCCCCTTGAGGTCTTCGGGGAAATAGACCGTGGTGCGCTTCATGCCATACATCGTGACATACGTTTCTGGACCGCACAAGAGGCCCTCGTCCGTCCGATTGCAGGGGGGTCAGGAGTGATTCGACTGCCAGGCCCACCAAGCGCTGGTCACCATGTCGCGCAGGTCGCGCGTGGCCGACCAGCCCAGCTCGCGCTCGATCTTGTCGGTTGCGGCGAAGGAAGCAGGCGGGTCACCGGCACGGCGGCCGACGATCTCGGGGTTGATGTCGGAACCGATGACCTCGCTGATCATGCTCATGACCTCGAGCACCGAGGAGCCCTGGCCCCGGCCGACATTGAAGGACTCGGCACGAGCGCCCGACTCGCACCGGGCAGCGGCCGCAACATGGGCGGAGGCAAGATCTGCCACGTGGATGTAGTCGCGGATGCAGGAGCCATCGGGAGTCGGATAGTCATCGCCGTAGACCTTCGGGCGCTCACCATTGCTCAGCGCACGGAAGATCATCGGCACGAGATTGTTGACGCTGCGATCACCGAGAGCATCGTTGCCGGCGCCGGCGACATTGAAATAGCGCAATGCGACCCAGGAGAAACCGTGAGCGATGCCCATACCTCGGGCGAGCCACTCGCCGACAACCTTGGTCTCGCCATAAGGCGACTCGGGGTTGAGCGGGAAGTCTTCGGAGATCGGATTGCTCGCCGGAGTGCCGTATACCGCGGCCGAGGAGGAGTAGACGAGGTTCGTGGTGCCAGCGTCATGCATCGCCGCAAGCAGCGACTGCATTCCCGAGACGTTCTCATCGTAGTAATAGAGCGGCATGTGAACTGACTCGCCCGCTGCCTTCTTGGCAGCAAGGTGGATGACGCCATCAACTTTGTGCTCGCGCAGTGCGGTCGTGACTGCTTCGCGATCGGCGACGGAGGCAACCACCAGGGGAACGTCCGCAGGCACGTTGTCACGAACACCCGAGGACAGATCATCAAGAACGACAACACTTCGGCCGCTGGACTGGAGTTCACGAATCACGTGCGCACCGATGTAGCCGGCGCCTCCGGTCAGCAGCCAGGTGGTCATTCGAACTTCTCCCCCGTCATGATCTCGTACGCCTCGATGTACTTGGCGCGGGTCTTCTCGACGATCTCGTCGGGCAGCGGCGGCGGCGGGGTGTCGGAGTTCTTATCCCAGCCCGAGGCGGACGAGGTGAGCCAATCACGCACGAACTGCTTATCGAACGACGGCTGCGCGTGGCCGGGCTCCCACTGATCGAGGGGCCAGTAGCGCGAGGAGTCAGGCGTCAGGACCTCATCGGCCAGCACGATCTGACCCTTGTGCTTGCCGTTGGTACCGAATCCGAATTCGAACTTGGTGTCGGCGAGGATTAATCCGCGCTGATGCGCGAGGGCATCGGCACGACGGTAGATGTCGAGTGACAGGCGCTTGAGCTCCTGCGCTTCCTCCTGGCCGATGGTGATGACAACCTCGTCGAAGGTGACGTTCTCATCGTGATCACCGATGGCGGCCTTGGTGGCCGGGGTGAAGATCGGCTTCGGCAGCAGCGACCCGTCGACCAGCCCCGGCGGGAGGCCGTTGCCGCAGATCTGGCGGGTGGCGTTGTAGTCGGCTAGGCCGGAGCCGGCGAGGTAACCGCGCACGACGCACTCGACCGGCAGCATCTCCAGCGGCTCGCAGATCATCGCTCGACCCGCAACTGACTTCGGGACGGCCGTGGTCTCGAGGTGATTGGCCACGACACCCTCGAGAGTCTGGAACCACCACAGCGAGAGCTTGGTGAGGATGCGTCCCTTGTCGGGGATGGTCGTGGGCAGCACCCAGTCATAGGCCGAGATGCGATCACTCGCGATGAAGAGCAGGCGCTCGTCAGGCGTGCGATAGAGATCGCGCACCTTGCCCGAGTAAACGTGGGTGTAGCCCTCGGGCAGCCCGTAGTCGGTGACAGGAATGGTGGTCACAGGATGTCTCCGGGCTTGTATCCGGAAGCTTCCGGATGTTCGTTGACGATGGCCTCGACACGTAGTGCGATGGCCTTCACCTGATCACCGGCGGCGCCGGTGAAGTCGAGCGGGTCTGCGATGAGCGCAGTGAGCTCGTCGACCGACAGCTGCAGGCGCGCGTCGTTCGACAGGCGCGTGAGCAGATCGTTCTCAGAGAGCCCGGCTTCGCGCATCTGCAACGCGACAGAGACCGCGTGCTCCTTGATCGCCTCGTGCGCGGTCTCGCGACCGACACCCTTGCGCACCGCGGCCATCAGCACCTTCGTGGTCGACAGGAACGGCAGGTAGCGCTCGAGCTCGCGATCGATGACGGCCGGGAAGGCGCCGAAGTCATCGAGCACGGTCAGGAAGGTCTCGAAGAGACCGTCGAGGGCGAAGAAGGAATCGGGAAGTGCAACGCGGCGCACGACCGAGCACGAGACGTCGCCCTCATTCCACTGCGTGCCCGAGAGCTCGGCGGTCATGGTCAGGTAGCCCTTGAGGATGATCGCGAAGCCGTTGACTCGCTCGCATGAGCGCGTGTTCATCTTGTGCGGCATGGCCGACGAGCCGACCTGGCCGGGGCGGAAGCCCTCGGTGACGAGGTCGTGACCGGCCATCAGGCGGATCGTGGTCGCGAGACTCGACGGGGCGGCCGACACCTGCACGAGCGCGGCCACGACATCGAAGTCGAGTGAACGCGGGTAGACCTGGCCAACGCTGCTCAGAACGTTCTGGAATCCGAGGTGACGCGCGACGCCCTCCTCGAGCTGCGCGAGTCGCTCGGGAGAGCCCAGAAGATCGAGCATGTCCTGCGCGGTGCCCACCGGGCCCTTGATGCCGCGCAGCGGATAGCGCGCGATGAGCTCATTGAGTCGGTCGTAAGCGACGAGCAGCTCATCGGCTGCCGAGGCGAAGCGCTTGCCGAGGGTGGTGGTCTGCGCGGGCACGTTGTGCGAGCGACCGGTGATCGCGGTGTCGGAGTAGGCAACCGCGAGTGACGCAAGGCGCTCGAGTGCGGCAACCACCTTCACGCGAATGAGCAGCAGCGAGTCGCGAACCTGAAGTTGCTCGACGTTCTCGGTGAGATCGCGCGAGGTCATGCCGAGGTGGATGGTCTCGAAGCCGGCGAGATCGTTGAACTCCTCGATGCGGGCCTTGACGTCGTGCTTGGTGACCCGCTCACGGGCAGCGATCGAGGAGACATCGACCTGGTCGATGACCGCGCGGTAGGCCTCCAGGGCGCCGGTGGGGATCGCGAGGCCGAGCTCGGCCTGGGAGGCCATGACGGCCAGCCAGAGCTGGCGTTCCATCACGATCTTGGCCTCGGGTGACCACAGGTCGGTCATTGCCCCGGAGGTGTAGCGGCCGGCTAGGACATTGGGGATCGATGAGGTCACAGCCTCATTCTTCCATCACTGGGATGCGCTGGCTGCCAGGGCGATCCTTCCTCACTGCGAGGCGCTGGCCGCCAGCGCGATGTCGCGACGGTGATGGGAGCCCTCGAGGGTGATCAGGTCGATCGCCGTATAGGCCCGCTCGCGTGCCTCATGGAGGGATTCGCCGTAGGCGGTGACCGAGAGCACCCGGCCGCCATTGGAGGCGATGCCGTCGTCGGTGATCTTCGTGCCCGCATGCAGGATCGAGACGCCGGCCACCTCGCCGGCCTCCTCGAGACCGCTGATGACATCGCCGGTGACCGGGCTCTCGGGGTAGCCCTTGGCCGCCACGACAACAGTGACCGCCGAGCCCTTGCGCCACTGCAGCGGTGGAAGCGAGGCCAGACGACCGGTGGCCGAGGCGAGCAGCACCGAGGCGAGCGGGGTCTTCAGGCGAGCGAGCACAACCTGGGTCTCGGGATCACCGAAGCGCGCATTGAACTCGATGACGCGCACGCCGCGCGAGGTGAGCGCGAGTCCGGCGTAGAGCAGACCGCTGAACGGGGTGCCACGCTTGGCCATCGCATCAACCATCGGCTGCAGTACGCGCGCGGTGACATCGTCGACCAGGCCGGCAGGAGCCCACGGCAGCGGCGAGTAGGCACCCATGCCCCCGGTGTTCGGTCCAGCATCGCCATCATGCGCGCGCTTGAAATCCTGCGCGGGCTGCAGCGGAATGATCGTGGTGCCGTCGGTGATGCCGAATAGCGAGACCTCGGGGCCGTCGAGGTACTCCTCGATCACGACGCGTGCATCTCCGCCGCGGGCCAGGCATGCCGCGGCATGAGCGAGTGCCTCATCGCGATCATTCGTGACGACAACTCCCTTGCCGGCTGCAAGGCCATCGTCCTTGACCACGTGCGGGGCACCGAACTGATCGAGTGCTGACGCAACCTCGTCGACCGTGGAGCACACGCGCGCCATCGCCGTGGGCACGCCAGCCTCTGCCATGACCTGCTTGGCGAAAGCCTTGCTGCCTTCGAGCTGCGCAGCTTCAGCCGAAGGACCGAAGCAGGCGATGCCGCGTTCGCGCACTGCATCGGCAGCACCAGCAACGAGCGGAACCTCAGGGCCAATCACGACGAGATCGGCTTCAAGTTCGTAGGCCAGTTCTCCGATCGCATTCGCGTCGTTGACGTCGACAGGAAGAACATCGATCTCGCGCGCGATGCCAGCATTCCCTGGTGCGCAGATCACCGACGTGACAGTTTCATCCGCAAGAAGCGCAGTGACGAGAGCGTGCTCACGAGCACCGGAGCCAATGACCAGGATCTTCACGCGACAAGCCTATCGACCGTGCACAGCCAATGTTTCGCGCGAGTTGTCCACAGACATTCGATCGCTCTTCCATGCGCTGCAACTGACTCATACCTTCGATGGGTGCCCCTGTAGCTCAAGGGATAGAGCACATCCCTAACGAAGATGCGGTTGTCGGTTCGAATCCGACCAGGGGCACGAAAAAAGGAACCGGCCCCGTAAGACGGGGCCGGTTCCTCGATGCGGTCGCTCTTTCGAGCGGAGCACATCCCTAACGACCTTCAGGCTAACTCGGCTTGGCCGACGCGGTCAAGAGGAGGTTTAGCCTTCGTAGTACTTGTCGATGATGGTGAAGACGTCGTCGAGTATTGCGAGGCCAGCCTCGGCCTCTTCGACCGTGATAGTGCACGGGGGCACGACATGCATGCGGTTGAAGTTGGCGAACGGCATCAGGCCGCGAGCCTTGCACTCAACCACGAGATCGGTCATGGCCTGCGAGGTTCCGCCGTAGGGAGCAAGCGGCGCGCGGGTCGCGCGATCGGTGACGAGATCGAGTGCCCAGAAGACACCGAGGCCGCGCACCTCGCCGATGACGGGATGCTTCTCCTGCAGGGCGCGCAGGCCCGGGCCGAGAACCTTCTCGCCGATCATGGCGGCGTTCTCGATGATGCCTTCTTCCTTCATCGCATCGATTGAGGCGACGATGGAGGCCGCGGCGAGAGGGTGACCGGAGTAGGTGAGACCGCCAGGGAACACGCGCTCGTCAAAGGTGGCAGCGATGGCCTCGCTGATGATGACGCCGCCAACCGGCACGTAACCGGAGTTCGAGCCCTTCGCGAAGACGATGAGATCAGGCTCGACATCCCAATTCTGGAAGGCGAACCACTTGCCCGTGCGACCGAAGCCGGCCATGGTCTCATCAGCGATGTAGACGATGCCGTACTTATCGCACAGTGCGCGCACGCCCTCGAGGTAGCAGGGCGGCGGCACGAGAACGCCCGCCGTGCCGACAACGGTCTCGAGGATGATGCAGGCGATGGTGCCGGGGCCTTCGAACGCGATGACCTGCTCGAGATGCTGCAGTGCGCGCTCGGATTCCTGAATCTCGCTGTCAGACCAGAAGGAGGAGCGGTAGGCGTACGGGCCGAAGAAGTGCACGTGCTGCGCCGCGTACTCATTGGGCCAGCGGCGCGGATCACCGGTTGCGGCTATCGCGGCGCCGGTGTTGCCGTGGTACGAGCGGTAGGCGGAGAGCACCTTGTGCTTATTGGTGTGCAGACGGGCCATGCGGATCGCGTTCTCGACTGCGTCGGCGCCACCGTTGGTGAAGAACACCTTCGACATGTTCGGCGAGGCCAGCTCGACGATGCGCTTCGCGGCATTATTGCGAGCGTCGTTCGCATGCTGCGGGGCGATGGTCGACAGCAGCGCTGCTTGATCCTGGATAGCCTTGACGACCTTGGGGTGCTGATGGCCAATGTTGACGTTGACCAGCTGCGAGGAGAAGTCGAGGAACTTATTTCCGTCGTAATCCCAGAAGTAGCTGCCCTCGGCCGCTGCGATGCACATCGGCTTCAGGGCCTTCTGCGCGCTCCAGGAATGGAAGACGTACTCGCGATCCATGTCGAAGACGGACTTGCCGTAGGCGGGATCTGCCGTGAACTCCATCGAGGCTCCTCTGATCGTGGTCGCGCAAATCTAACGCGCCAATACAGATGAGACTAGAACAGCGAATGTTCACCACATATCGGGGTGACTAGTTGATGAGGTCGTGGATCGCAATCGTCGCGTTACGGTCCTGGCCCACGCCCACCGCGCTGATGCGGGTCTTGGAGACCTCCTCGAGGAATGCCACGTAATCGCGGGCATTCTTCGGCAGGTCAGCCAGGCTCTGGGCGCCGGAGATGTCCTCCGTCCAGCCGGGCAGGTACTCGTAGATCGGCTTGGCGTGGTGGAACTCGGTCTGGGTCATCGGCACCTCGTCGGAGCGGACTCCGTCGATGTCGTAGGCCACGCAGACAGGGATCTGCTCGAAACCGGTGAGGACATCGAGCTTGGTCAAGAAGATATCGGTGAGACCATTCACGCGGGTTGCGAAGCGAGCGATCGGCGCATCGAACCAGCCGCAGCGACGCGGGCGACCCGTCGTGACACCTCGCTCGCCGCCGATGGTGCGCAGGCGCTCGCCATCGTCATCGAGGAGCTCGGTCGGGAACGGGCCGGAGCCGACGCGCGTGGTGTACGCCTTCAGGATGCCGCACACGCGCGTGATGCGTGTCGGGCCGATGCCGGAGCCGGTGCTTGCGCCACCCGCGGTCGGGTTGCTGGAGGTCACGAACGGGTAGGTGCCGTGATCGACGTCGAGCAGCGTGCCCTGGCCGCCCTCGAGAAGCACGACCTTGTCATCGTCGAGTGCGTTGTTCAGCAACAGCGACGTGTCGGCAACGTACGGGCGCAGGATCTCGGCGTACTCGAGAAGAGCATCAGAGATCGCATCGACCTCGAGTGCGCGACGGTTGTAGACCTTGACGAGCACCTGGTTCTTGGCGAGCAGCGCGCCCTCGACCTTCTGGCGAAGGATCGACGGATCGAAGAGATCCTGCACGCGGATGCCGAGGCGGGCGATCTTGTCGCTGTAGGTCGGGCCGATGCCGCGACCGGTGGTGCCGATCTTGGACTTGCCCAGGAAGCGCTCGGAGACCTTGTCGAGGGTGACGTGATACGGCGTGATGAGGTGCGCGTTGGCACTGATCACGAGCTTCGAGGTGTCGATGCCCTTCTCATTCAGGCCCTTCATCTCGTGAATGAGTACCTCGGGATCGATAACGACGCCATTGCCGATCACCGGCACGACCTCAGGGGTCAGGATGCCGCTGGGCAGCAGATGGAGCGCGAACTTGCGATCACCGATGACCACGGTGTGTCCGGCATTGTTGCCGCCCTGGTAGCGGACGACGTAATCAACGCGCCCTCCGAGGAGGTCAGTGGCTTTTCCCTTGCCTTCGTCGCCCCACTGGGCGCCCACAAGGACGATCGCTGGCATGGGAGAGAGGTTATCGGACCCGCAGGATCACTTACGAATCGCGAAGGCGACGGGCTAGCTCTCCGCCGAGCAGGTGGCCCGATAACCAGGCAGTTTCGACCTTCGGGCCATCGGCCCAGGCATCACCGGCCAAGCCCAGCAGCCTGCCCCCCTCGAGGTGAAAGGGCTCCCGGTGTGCAGCCATCGGCTTCGCGAAGGTCCAGCGATGGGCATCGACCCAGGTGGGCTGGGCCGTGAGGGAGAGGATCCGGCGCATGGTCGCGAGCACGAGAGGGAGCACGGACGCAGGGTCGCCCAGATGACGAGCGGCCAGCACCGGGTTCACGTGCGCCACGAGTACGGGGGCTTCATCGCCTCGACGCGAGCCGTCATTGGCGATCCAGGTCAGCACCGGGTCGTCATTGACGAACATGCCATCGAAGTCATCCCAGCACTGCTCGTCGAAGACGGCGGTGACAGCGATGACCGGCTCGTACGTGATACCTGTCAGTGCGGCATCGAGTTCCGGGCTCATGAGCGAGGCGTCGATCAGCCGATGCGCCTGTGCATTGGGCATGCACAGCGCCACTGCGGAACGTCGTTCTCCGTCGACGATAAGCGAATTTTCGTCTGCCGTGATGGATGCGACGTCAATGCTCGACCACACGTCGGGCAGTCTCGACGCGGCATCGACGATCAGTGAGCGAAGCCCGGCCTTCGCCGCGTAGCGAATCGGGCCCGTGCGCACTGCCTCGATGCCATCGCTGCCGGCCACGTGAAAGGAATCAGTCCACGCACGCGCGAGATCACGCGCAACCCAGTCGTCAACGACTGACCGAAACGCGGGTGTGGAGACGGTGAAGTACGACGCTCCGATATCGACTACTCGACCATCGAAGGAGGTGCCGGTGTCGCGAAGGGTGCGCGAGGCCATGCGCCCGCCCACCGCACGACCGCGATCGACAACGAGGGGGATGACTCCTGCCTCGGCCATGGCAGTCGCGCAGGCGACGCCGCTGATGCCTGCACCGACGACAAGTGCACCCGTCATGAATGCGGAATAAGCGGATCGCAGTCATTGAGGAATGCCGTGATGCGCTCGGCTTCGTCGATCTCGTTGATGGCCGCGGAGGCGCGCTGCAGTGATCGCAGGCAACGAAGGAAACCCTGATTCGGCTCATGCGACCAGGGCACCGAGCCATGACCCTTCCAGCCATTGCGACGCAAGGAGTCGAGTCCGCGGTGGTAACCGACTCGTGCGAAGGCGTAGGACTCGACGACACGGCCATCGGCCCAGGCCTGATCGGAGAGCACGGCCCAGGCAAGCGAACTGGTCGGATTGTCACGCACGACCTGCTCGGCATCTGCTCCTGAGGCGAATGCCGCAGCGGCTGCGGCGTCGACCGGCAGCAGGGTGGGCGGGGGGCCGTCGAGAAGATCCTTGCCAATGCTCATGTCACCACTCTCTCACTCGGGAGGTGACCCGGCGACCCGACCTGCGCAAAGCGAAGGAGCCGAGGCAATTGCCTCGGCTCCTTCGACTAGACGTGCAACTACTTGATGCGGGTGCCGACCGAGCGAAGATCCTCGCAGCCCCGGGTGACGCGTGCCGCCATGCCGGCCTCGGCGAGCTTGCCGTAGGTGCGCGGGTCGTACTGCTTCTTGTTTCCGACCTCGCCGTCGATCTTCAGCACGCCGTCGTAGTTCTTGAACATGTGATCGACGATCGGGCGGGTGAAGGCGTACTGGGTGTCGGTGTCGATGTTCATCTTCACGACTCCGTAGTCGAGTGCCTCGCGAATCTCGCTGAGAAGTGATCCCGAGCCGCCGTGGAAGACGAGATCGAACGGCTTCTCGACGCCGTACTTTGCACCGACAGCAGTCTGGATGTCGTTGAGAATCGACGGAGTCAGGACGACATTGCCCGGCTTGTACACACCGTGCACATTGCCGAAGGTCGCGGCGACCATGTAGCGACCGCGCTCGCCGAGGCCGAGTGCCTCAGCAGTGGCCAGGCCGTCCTCGACGGTGGAGAACAGCTTGGCGTCATGCGATGCCTCGATGCCGTCTTCCTCGCCGCCGACAACGCCGATCTCGATCTCGAGAATCGTGCGAGCCTTCACCGACGCCTCGAGCAGGCGCTGCGAGATCTCGAGGTTCTCCTTGAGCGGCACGGCCGAGCCGTCCCACATGTGCGACTGGAACAGCGGCTCGAGACCACGGGCCACGCGCTCCTGCGAGATCGCGATGAGCGGCTCCATGAAACCTTCGAGCTTGTCCTTGGGGCAGTGATCGGTATGCAGTGCGATGTTGACGTCGTAGCTCTTCGCAATGGAGTGCGCGAACTCGGCGAGGGCCACGGCGCCGGCGACCATGCTCTTGACCATCTGGCCGGAAGCGAACTCCGCGCCGCCCCAGGAGAACTGGACGATGCCATCGGACTCTGCCTCGGCGAATCCGCGGATGGCGGCGACGATGGACTGTGAGGAGGTGCAGTTGATCGCGGGGTATGCGAACTTGCCGGCCTTCGCTCGGTCGAGCATCTCGGCGTAGACCTCGGGGGATGCAATGGGCATCTGATTACTCCTGAAGGTGGATGGATGTAAGCGTGAACATCATCCCACTCTCAGATGTGAGAAGGCGCACCAGGTTCGGGTACTTGGACACCCATATAAGTGGTGAGCCCGTCCACTACTCAGTCAGCGAAGGTGAGCTGGCGCACTGAGCGGAACATCAGCGAGACCACGACTGCGACCGTGGAGATTGCCGCCGCAAGAATGAATGTCGTCTGCAGTCCGATTACTGCAACGAGGGGTCCGGCGAGTGCAAGACCGATCGGCCCGAACATCATCGAACCGAGCGCATCGTAGGAATTAACCCTCGACAGCGACTCCCGTGGCACCCGCGTCTGCAACGCAGTCAGCCAGAACACGTAGAACAACTCGAGCGAGATGCCGAAGGCAAAGGCTCCCGCGGCAGCGAGTGGCAGGGCGACCTCGCCTGCGAGCATGAGAAGCCAGGCGGGCAGAGCCAAGGTGATGAGCATGCCGATCACCAGGGGCCGGCCCGCTCTCACCCTCGAAGCCACGATGCCACCGACAAGCAGGCCGATGCCCTGACACGCCATCACCACCGCCCAGCCCTTCGGGCCGCCGTAGATGTCCAGGGCAAGAACAGGACCGAGCACCTCTTCGGCCCCGCGCCACACCATCACGATGAAGGAGAAGCAGCCGACGATCACGACAATCCAGCGGAAGGATACGAACACCTTCCAGCCATGGATGAGATCCGAGAGCACCGATTCCCCGGAGTCGTGCGGCTTCGCGACATGACGAATCGTGAACACCAGGGCGGCCGAAACGAGGAAGCTGAGCGAGTCGAGTGCGATCGCCCAGCCTGGTCCGATCAACGCCACCAGGATGCCGCCGATCGCATTTCCGGAGATGAAGCCCACATTCGAGGCAATCGAGACGAGTGAATTCGCCGACTGCAACTGCTCATCAGGAACGACATCGGGGGTCAAGCCCGACATCGCCGGGTACCACATACCGTTGAGCAGGCCGGAGAGAGCGCCGAGGATCGCGAGCAACGGCACGGTCGCGTGACCGGTGATGAACAGCACTGCCGTGGTCATGACGAACACACTCACGAGTGCATCGGTCACCATGATCACTCGGGCTCGGCCCAGCCGATCGGCGATGACGCCGCCGAAGGGCAGCATGAACACCAGCGGAATCGCCTGCGCCGCCAGCACGATCGACAGCGAGGTCGGCGTCGCCCCCGGAAGCGCCAGCACTCCGAACGCCAGGGCAATCGGCGCGACGCCATTCCCGACATTGCTGATGGCACGCGACAAGAAGAGCCGACGGAAGGCCGGATTTCGCAGCACCACCCTGGTTCCCGACATGCGTCCAGCCTATGGATGACGCGGGCTCGAGCGGGACCTACGTCCCGCCGAAGCGCGACCTTCGCCGCTCCCCAGGGTCTCGATGCTGGTCGATAGTTGAAGAAGTGACAAGCCGTCACGATCGAAGCGCCTCACGAGGGCGCGGGGGAAAGAGGAGTGAGAATCATGGGTCGTCAAAAGGTAGATCGCGTCGTTTCCATCAGCGGAGTAGTCGTCGCCGTCATCATCGCCGCAGCCGGTGCCCTGCTCCTCTGGGGTGGCACCTTCGCCCACAACACCGTGACCGAAGAACTCACTGCCCAGAAGATCTCCTTCGCAGTCGATGCTGCCGAGTTGCCCCCGGAGCTCGCTTCGTACGCGGGCGTCGCCGTCACCGACGGCCCGACCGCCAAGGCTTACAGCGATCTCGTCGCCGTGCACATGCAGGGCATCGGAGGCGGCAAGACCTACTCCGAGGTCAGCGGCGAGTGGATCGCCGGCGGAATGAAGGATGCCGAGCTCGCGCAGACTCGCACCACGCTGTTCATGGGTGAGTCGATTCGCGGCATGCTGCTCAATGCCTACGCCTTCTGGACCATCGGCACCGTCGCGATCATCGCGGCGTGGGTCGCCTTCGCCGCAGCACTGGCACTCCTGATCCTCGCCCTGCTCGGCTTCAAGCACTCGAAGAACGCAGCCGCCTGATTCGGATCAAGAACGGGCACCGATGGTCAGTGACCATCGGTGCCCGTTCTTGTGCCTCAGTCAGCCAACCTTGCCGAGCAAGTAGTCGCGTCGCGCCATGAGCACCTCGACCGGTGCTGCGGCACTCGGAGGCCCCGGAGCGACCTTGCGAAGCTCACCGTGGATCTCAGCGTGATTGCGCGACGTGCGTGCTGCCCACTGACGCACCAGGCCGGCAACCTCCTTGCGCAGGGCATCAACATCGCGCCAGTGCGTGCCATTGCCCGCGACATCGAGCTCGTCGAACGAGGTGCCGCTCTTGCGGATATCGGCATCGCGCACGGCCAGCAAGGTTGCCGTCTGCTCCGGCGTGAGCAAGCCGGGAAGGCCAAGGAAGTCGGCGTCCTCGGGTGCGAGCTCGGCGGTATGCGCACGACCCGCGTGCAGCACGTGAGCGAACTCGGCCTCTGAGTCAAGGGCCGTGAACTCCGGGAGGCCCGGCTCGGATACGACTCGTTCGATCTGCGAATCATCCAGTGACGCACCTGAGGGAATTTTCACGACGTGGTTGCGCTGCTCCTCGAGCTCGGCCGCCAGGGCCAGGAGCGGACGCACTGCGGGAATGAAGACCGTTGCCGTCTCACGCGCGTTACGGGCACGCACGACACGACCGACAGCCTGCGCGAAGAAGAGCGGCGTGCGGTAGCTCGTTGTCCAGACACAGACATTCAGACGGACGATGTCAACGCCCTCGGACACTTGGCGCACCGCCACCATCCAGCGATCCTGGCTGCGGTTGAACTCCTCGATCTTCTTGCTCGACTTCGGATCATCCGAGAGAACGAGCACCGGTGTGTGGCCGGTGATCTTCTTGACGAGCTTCGCGTATTCGCGCGCAGTCTCCTGGTCGGTGGCAAGCATCAGCGCTGCTGCGTCGGGCATACCGGAGTCGCGCACGTCAGAGAGGCGACGATCCGCAGCTGCGATCACATGCGGAATCCACTTGCCCTCGGGGTTCAGCGCGGTGCGCCAGGCCGTCTCCTCGCGTCGCTTGGTACCCGCGTCGGAGAGTGAAGCGCTGATGACATCGCCGGCCGAATTCATCCAGCGGCTGGTACCTGAGTAGGCCGCGAAGACCACGGGACGCACGACTGCATCTGCGAGCGCCTCGCGGTACCCGTATGTGTAGTCGGCCACCGACATGATCTCGTCGGAGGACGGCGCGGCGTACTGCACGAACGGGATGCGCTCCTCAGGCTTGGTGCGGAAGGGAGTGCCGGTCAGGCAGAGGCGACGCTGCGCCTCGCTGAACGCGTTCTGCACGGCATCCCCCCACGAGAGGCTGTCGCCGGCGTGGTGGATCTCGTCGAGGATTACGAGCGAGCGCTTTGCGGTCGCGCGTGCGCGATGCAGCATGGGGTGCGAGGCCACCTGTGCGTAGGTCGTGATGT